>CAZARU010000144.1:0-16752 GCA_964487605.1 uncultured Polyangiaceae bacterium | reverse complement strand
TCGAGCCGCAGGCGCCCGCCGATGGTGCCCATGACCAGTGGCCCCGCGTTGAGGCCCACACCGATCGAGACTCGACGCGCGCCGTCGGTCTGCTGGTTCGAGCCGTCACAGGCGGCGTGCATGGCGACCGCGGCGGCGACGGCGTCGTCGGCGCTCTCGAACAGCGCCATGAGACCGTCTCCATAGTACTGGTTGATGAACCCGCGGTGCTCCATGATCGCCGGCTCGACGCGGGCGAGGTACTCGTTGAGGAAGCGAATGGTCTCGTCCGGCCCCAGCTCCTCGGCCAGCGTCGTGAAGCCGCGGATGTCCGAGAACAGCACCGTCATGTCCCGTTCGGTCCTATCCCCGCGCTGCACGTCGGTGACGTTGTCGCGGCCGAGGATCCGGAGGAACTCGACCGGGACGAAGCGCGTGCTCGCCACGAGCGTCCGGGACAGGTCGTCCACGGACCGGCGGTAGCGACGCGCGACCACCAGCGCCATGGTGGCGACCAACGTCACGCGCGCCGCATCCAGCATCGACCCCAGCAGCTCGCGCTCCAGCCCTCGCAATCCCGGCCGCGTGACGTACTGGTACGCGGCGCTCAGCGCCAGGAGGCCCAGGGCGAGGCCGAAGCCGATCGCAACCACCCCGGCATCGGGGACCTTCCGCCGTGCACGCACGACCACGGCCGCGACGAGGTAGCCGCCAGCCAGGGTCTGTAGCGCGATCTGACCGATGATGTAGTTGGTGCCGGCGTACATCATGGGGCTCTTCCCGGCGATGAGCGCGGCGATGGCGATGAGGGCGGACAGGCCGAAGAACGCCAGCAGCATCGCCGACACGACCTTCGAGAGAAGGGTCTCGAGCCCGAGCACCGCGTCGAGCAGGCGCATGGTCGCGAGCAGGGCGACCACCGCGAGCGAGCGGTTGATCAGGATGATCCAGTCCATCGGGAGCCGGCCGGTGACGAGCGCCATGTACAGCCAGCTCGGCACCGCCAGCGCCGTGAGCACGACCACCAGCCAGCCGTACTCGCGGCGCGTGGGGCTGAGCACGAAGAGTGCGAGGAACACCATCGCCACGCCGACGAACATCCACGCGATGCCCCGGTTCACGCGGCCAGCAGGCTGCAACTCCTGATCGAGCACGAGCCGCGCGTTCACCAGCTCCAGCCGCCGCGCAATCTCGGCCTTCGGCCCGATGGCGACGCCCTCGGGATCGGCCAGGTCTGCTGTGCCGCGACGGCTGACCGGCGCGCCCGTCCAGACCGACACGCGAACGGCGAGGCGGCCGTCGTCGGCCACCACGCGCGTCGGCACGTCGAAGGACGCGTGGCGGAGCAGCCCGGGGGCCGCCGGCATGCGACCGGAGCTGCCGATGCGGACGCCGCCAGCGTACGCGTCGTAGGAGTAGACGAACGCTGGCAGGAGCAGCGCGAGCTCGGCATCCGCGGGCCAGCTCGCCTTCGGTGGAAGCTTCAGGTCGATTCCGAACCAGACGCGGTCATACGAGTGCGGGCGCCATGGGCCCGGGACCTCGACCGGCTCCCACGTCTCCATGTCTGCGGCTGCCGCCGCGCCAGGCTCCAGCGGCTCGGGGGTCGCGCGCCACGTGCCGGCGAGACCCACGACCCGATCGAGTGCCCGACCCGCGTCTACTGCCGGCGGCCCGGCACGAACCCCGGCCACGACCAGCAACGCCACCAGGGCGGCGGCGAACGCCGAGCAACGCTGGAGCACCGAGCCGGTCATCGCGACTCACCCGTCCGGCGTGCTTGCCGGCCCTGCTGCCCCGCCTCACCCATCGCCGACCGCATCCGCGACGCCGCGGAGCACGGCGCGGTGGCGCTTCGCGAGCCCGAGCACGAACTCGATGACGGCGCGGATGCGAGGCGTCGCGCGACCCTCCGCGTGGGTCACGACCAGCAGGTCGCACGTGGAGAAGCCGAGGGTCGGCACGCGCTGCAGCGACGGCTCTGCGTCGCCGAGCAGGCACGGCACCGCGGCCAGGCCCAGCCCCGCGGTGGCCGCCCCCACGAGGGCCGCCGGATCGTTCGCGCGGAATGCGATCTTGCCGCCCAGGGCGGGGTCGCGCAGCCACTCGAAGCCGGGCATGCCGCCGAGGCCCTCGTAGGCGAGGACGTCGTGGCCCTCCAGGCTCTCCCGCGAGGCGGGCACGCCGCGGCGCTCGAGGTAGAGCCGCGACGCATAGACCGAACCGCCCAGGTCGCACACCTTGCGCGACACCAGGGACTGGTGCGGTGGCTTCACGTTGCGGATGGCCACGTCGGCCTCGCGCTGCGCGAGGTTGAGGAGCTGGTTCGTACCCACGAGCTGGACGTCGAGCTCGGCGTGCTGCGCCTTCAGCTCGGCGAGCGCCCCGAGGATCATTCGCTCGGCGAGCCACTGGGGCGCGGTGAGCCGGACGGTACCGCGAGGCTCGTCGTCTGCGGCGGAGGCCACCCGGGCGCGCAGCTCCTCGTACGCGTCCTCCATGCCCCTCGCCGACTGGAGCGCCGCGGACCCCGCCGCGGTGAGCACCAGGCCGGACGGGTGGCGCTCGAACAGCCGCGCGCCGAGGGCTTCTTCCAGCGCGGCGAGCCGTCGACTGGCGGTGGCCTTCGTCACGCCGAGCTCCTTCGCAGCGCGGGCGACGGAGCCGCGCCGGTGCACGGCCAGGAGGTACCGAAGGTCGTTCCAGTCCAAGGGCGTTGCGATTATCGCACCTCCGGGTTCCGGAATCGGCGTCTGTCCGGCGGTCGCTTCGGCTCGTAAGTAGAGGGTGTCCAGCACGTCGTCGACCCGAGAGGGGCGACCCGAAGAAAGGAACCCGCATCATGGCCCTCGTCGTCCACTTTTCCCCGAAGAACATGACCGACGCCCTGTACTCCGACATCCTGCGCCGCCTGGAGAAGGCCGGCGCCGGCGCGCCGCCCGGCCGCCTTCACCACACCTGCTACGGAGATCCGGCCGCCCTGCGGGTGGTCGACGTCTTCGACACGGAGGCGAACTTCGAGAGCTTCGGCAAGACGCTCCTGCCGATCCTGGCGTCCGTCGGCGTGGACGTCGGCGAGCCCGCGGTGTCGCGAGTGCACAACGTCATCCGCGGCGGGTGATGCGGCGAGCACGGTGACCCGGATCCCGCGCCGGCGAGGCGCGAGGTCCGGGTCGAACCGCGCGAACGTCGCTCAGGACCGCCGGCGGCGACGGCGCCCGCCCATCACGGCGCCGGCCAGGGCGAGGGCCAGGGCGGACCACGCCGCGCCGCGGCGCGCTCCGGCGACGTCGCAGCTGCAGCCGCCGCCCGCCGCGCCACCACCGTCGGCGGCGTTCGTGGCTCCCGAATCCACGCCGGCGTCCGTGGCGCTTCCCGCGGTGCCGCTCGTGCCCGCGGTACCGCTCGTGCCCGCGGTGCCGCTCGTGCCCGCGGTGCCGCTCGTCCCGCCGGTGCCTCCGACGCCGGCGCCGCCGTCCGCGCCCGCGCCGCCTCCGGCGCCCGCCATGCCGGCTCCACCTCCGTCACCGGCGGCACCGGCGGCACCGTCCGGACCTGCCTCCACGCCGGCGTCCGGCATCGCGTCGGCGCCCGCGTCGGGCGGGATCGGCGCGCAGATGCTGAGGATGTTCAGCGGGTCGATGAAGCAGTCGAAGCCGGGCTCCTCGTTGCACGCGGCGTCACAGCCGTCACCCGGATCGGTGTCGCCGTCGTCGCACTCCTCGGACGAGACGATGACCCCGTCGCCGCAGATCCCCGTGCACGCCATCCCCGGCGTGGGGCACGTGAACCCGTGCTCGATGATCGCGCAGTCGCCCGAGCAGCCGTCGCCGGGCGAACGGTTCCCGTCGTCGCAGGCCTCCCCGACGTCGACGCTCCCGTCACCGCACGTCGCGGGCGCGCACACGCTGGCCGCGATCCGGACGTCGTCCACCATGGGCCCTGCGAGGCTCGGATCGCTGCCACTGAACCGGATCTGCGTGGTGGTCCCGGTCGCCGTGAACGCGAAGCCGACGGGCGCCCAGCCGACCGAGCGGGGGCTACCGGCGAGGGTGTAGGAGCTGAAGGCGAACGCCGGCGAGCCGGGCTCGGACGCGGAGATCGTCAGGACCTTCGAGCACGTGCGCGTGCACGGATCGGAGAACACCTCCCGGCAGTTCGCGCTGCCGAGGAGCGAGAGCACGTACGTCTGCCCGGCGGCGGTCGCGATGTCCTGGACGATTTCGCCGCGGGTGTTGCCGTTCATGTCCACGGAGAAGCTCCCCGCGCCCGGCGGCCAGCAACCGAAGTCCGCGAACTCGTCGACGCGGTCCACGCTCCCCGTCACCACCGACCACCCGCCGCCGGGGTCGGCGAAGTCCGTCTCGAACGAGCCGTTCACGATGGTCACGGCCGGCTGCGTCTGGCAGACGAACCCCGCCTCCGTGGCGCACGTCGGGCTGCACCCGTCTCCCGGTGCCCGGTTTCCGTCGTCGCACGTTTCACCCGAATCGACGACGCCGTTGCCGCACCCGGTGCACACCTGCGCGACGCAGGACTCGCCGCCGCCGCAGTCCGCGTCGGTGATGCACTCGATGCACGAGGGAAGCGGCGGTCCCGGAAAGCAGATGGGCACGGCCGCCGAGCAACCGAAGTCCGTCGCGTTGCCGGCGGCGGTGTCGTAGCAGCCCGCGCAGGTGCCGGCGGCGCAGCTTCCGAGCGCGCACTGCGAGTCGAGGACGCAGACCTCGCCGGGTCCGCGCAGGCACGTGTTCGAGCACGCGTCCTCGTCGATGACGTTCGTGTCGTCGCACGCCTCCCCCGGGTCGATGGTCCCGTTGCCGCACGACGCCGTGCAGATGCTGACGGTGTTGAGCGCGTCCACGATGCAGGTGAAGCCGGGCTCGATGGTGCAAGACGACGAGCAGCCGTCGTTGTCGTCGACGTCCCCGTCGTCGCAGGCCTCGGAGGAGACCTTGAAACCATCGCCGCACGTACCCGTGCACATCCCACCCGCCGGAGGACAGGTCCAGCCGGACTCGATCACGTTGCAGTCCGAGGAGCAGCCGTCACCGCTGACGGGGTTGCCGTCGTCGCAGGCCTCGCCGACGTCCACGTTGCCGTCTCCGCAGGCGTCCGGGCCGCAGACGCTCTCCGGGATGGCCGCGCGGTCGACCATGGGGCCGGCGAAGCTCGGCGCGCTTCCGCTGAGCTTGATGCGGGTGCTCGCCGTCGCCGCCACGAACTCGAACCGGATCTCCTTCCACCCCGTCGTCTGAGGCCCGCCGTCCAGCAGGTAGGTCGTCACGGTGTACGGCGCCGTGGGCGCCGCCACGTCGGCGGCGGAGATCGTGAGAAGCTTGGAGCAGGTGTTCGAGCAGGGCACGCCGCCGGACTCGACGCAGTTGGCGCTGCCCACCATCGTCATCGTGTAGCGACGTCCGGGGACGGTCGTGATGTCGTGGACGATTTCCCCCCGGCTGGAGCCGTTGAGGTCCACGGCCAGCAGCCCGTCGGCCGGCGGCCAGCACGGGGCCCCCACCTGGTCGATGGTCCCGGTCACGAGCTGCCAGCCGGCGCTCACGCCGGTGATGGGCGTCTCGAACGAGGCGTTCGTGAGCGGCACGGCCGTCTGCGACGCGCACCGGAACCCGACCTCCACGGCGCAAGCGGCGTCGCACCCGTCGCCGACGGTGGTGTTGCCGTCGTCGCAGGCGTCCGGCCCGTCCACCACGCCATCACCGCACGCGGCCCGGGCCGGCAGCGCCACCAGCGTCGCGGCCAGGCCCACGGCGAGCGCCAGCCAGGAGGAGTGAATCGTGAGGTTCTTCATGGCTGCCTCCTACCGGTCGATGTGGTCTTTGGTGGGTCCGGAGTCGGTGGCGGAAACCTCGTCGGTCTCGCCCAGGATGTGGAACACCACCCGGCGGTTCTTGGCATGCTCCGCGGCGGACTTCGCGTCGGGAACGACGGGCTTGTCCGGACCGAAGCCGCGGGACTCGAGACGCTTCGCGTCGACGCCCTTGCCCACCAGGTACTTCATGACCGACGCGGCGCGCCGGTTCGAGAGATCGAGGTTGTGGTCCCGCTTGCCCCGGCTGTCGGTGTGACCCTCGACGCGGATCTTCTCGATCTCCGGGTGGGCGTTCAGGACCGTCGCGACGTTGTCGAGGAGCCCGAAGCTCTTCTTCAGGATCTCGTCGCTGTCGGTGCGGAAGTAGACGGTGTCGAGGATCTCGATCTTCGACTCCTCGATGCGAACCGTCTGCTTCTGCTTCTCGGGGCAGCCCATGTTCGACGGCGGCCCGGGAACGTCCGGACAGTTGTCGCGGCGATCGACGACCGTGTCCGCGTCCCGATCCTTGTCGGGGCAGCCCCGGTTCTCGACGATTCCCGGCTCGTTCGGACACTTGTCCGCGATGTCGAGCACGCCGTCCTTGTCGTTGTCGGGGTCGGGACAGCCGTCCTCGTCCTCGAACTGATCCACGTCCTCGGGATCCATCGGACAGCGGTCCTTCGGATCGAGCAGCCCGTCGCCGTCCGTGTCGGGAATCGTGTCCGGACAACCGTCGCCGTCCTCCCAGTCGTTGCGGTTCTCGGGCTCGTTCGGGCACTTGTCCACGCCGTCGAGGATGCCGTCCTGATCGTTGTCCGGGTCGTCGCACCCGTCGTCGTCCTGGAACCCGTCGCGATCTTCGGGGGTGTCCTTGCACGGGTCCACCGGCGCGGGGGGAGGAGGCTCCGCGGGCAGCCACCCGATGGACAGCACCGCCCTCAGATCCGGCGTGCCGATGCCGCGGGTGAGACCGGGACCGGCGCCTCCCGCGAGGATCAACCCCGACTTCGTCGCGAGCTTCAGGCCGCCGAGGAGCTCCGAGTTGGTCGCCTCGCGACCGAAGAAGTCGCGGTAGGCGGATCCGCCGTTGTACTGCACGAGCAGGTCCAGGTGCCCGCGCGGATCGGCTTCGTCGATCCAGAGCGGGATGCCGAGACCTGCACCGAACCGCAGCTCGTTGCTGAACTCGACGTTCGTCGTGCGCTGCAAAGACGCGGAGCGCAGCAAGGTGCCGGCGGCCAGCACGATGCGGTTCCGACCGGGCCGGATCTCGGCCGAGAGCATCGGGAGCGCGGAGACGCCGTCGTCGCCGCTGTACTGGCCCGAGCTGGTGGGCAGCGTCACCGTGGTCTGGACGCCGAGGGCGAACGCGTCCGCCGCTTCACCGACGAGCCGCAGGCGCGCACCCAGGTACGCGTCGCCCAGGCCGGAGCCGTCCGCGGAGTTGGGGCCGAGCGTCTGCACGGCCCCCGAGTCGGCGCCGCTCATCACCAGGACCGCCGGAATGCCGCCGTACAGGACGACCCGGTCGGCGAGGCCCAGCGCGAGCCCCACCGTCCCCACGAGCTGGTGCTCGACCACCGCGAGGCGCTCGCTCGACGCATCCCCGAGATCGTCCTCCCAGACGAGCGGGTTCAGCGCGTAGTCCAGGGTGAGCGCCGCTCCGAAGCGCCCGCTCCCGAGGTCCGTGGGCCGGGGAAGCTGGAAGTCGTCCTCCGGCGTCGGGGCCGGCCGGTACGTGTCCAGGGTGCCCGACTGCGCCTGGGCGACCGGCACGGAGGCCCAGAGCAGGCCCACGAGTAGGGCCAGCGCTCGTACGAAGCGATGAAACGAGCTTTGCATCGTGTTGCTCCCGCCGAGATGCGATCTGCACGAAGGTCGAACTCTCGACCTTACCCCAGTCCGCGAAGCGGTCGCAAGGGGCGTGGCGCGAGGCTGCTGCCTCGAATCAGCCGCCGGGCTCGAGAGAGAGCGGAAACTTCACCGTCACGTCGCCCGCGTCGGGCTTCGGAAAGGTCACGGCGTGAACGGCGCGGACGACGCAGGCGATCACCGCGGCGTCGGGCAGCGTCGAGCCCGCGCTGGTGACGCTCCGGACGGCGCCCTCGGGGCCGACGACGAAGCGCGTGACGACGCGGCCCGATAGCCGGGGATTCCTGCGCAGGCCCTCCTCGTAGCAGAGCCGAAAGCGCCCGAAGCTCTGGCGAACGATCCGCCTCACCACCGTCTCCGGAAGCGCGCCGTTCACGGTCACCTGGCCGATGCGGACCTTCGGCACGCTGGTGCGGCTCGTGTCCGCCACCCACTGGTCGGCGCGTTCGAGACCGGCTTCGACACGCAGGTTGGCGGCCGGCAGCTTGCCCGACAGGAGGTCGAGCACCTTCTGCTCGCGCTCCGCGACCGCTGCTCCCCGGGCGAGCGGCTGCGGTGGAGATCCCGATCCCTCCGGAACGGGATCGCTCGGCTCGAAGCCGAGCGGCGGCGCGACGAAGTCTTCGAGGCCGCTGCCCGCGGGTGCGGCGGCCGTCGACGCAGTGGGCCGCGGGGCTCCGGACGAAGCGCTCGGCGCGGGAGGCGACGGGGCCGCCTCCTTGCACCCCGTGGCGAGGACCACCGCCGTGCAGAGGAGGATCCGACGTCCGCCGCTTCGAGTCACTTCGCCGGCTCCAGCGACGGATCGAGCACCGCCAGGAGCGTCCGGCGCGCGGCGATCTGCGCGGCGTCGAAGGTGACGGCCTTCGCGGGCACCAGCAGCACGTCGCCGAAGCCCGCGCGCTCGGTCTTCCAGTCGCGGAACGTCTGGACGTGCAGCGTGTCGCCTTCGGGCAGCCGTGCCCCGAGGTCCGCGCCGATCATCTTCGCCAGGTCGGAGCGCTTCGGCTGGTAGGTCGCGCCGGCGTGCCACGGGCGAACCCACTCGAGCTCGCCGGCGTTCTTGCCGACGCCGGCGACCGCGGCGACCGGAACGCCACGCTGCGCGGACACGTACCAGAGGGACAGCAGCCGGTCGCTCTGCTTCCTGCCGAGCTCGGGCTCGCGGTACGGGTAGAAGGCGTGCGGCGACCGAAAGCTGATCCGCACCGTCTCGCTCCCCATGGCGCGCCCCTTCGCCTTCACGTCGTCCACGGGCGGGTCGTACCTGAACGCGGTGAAGTAGAAGCCCAGGCGCACGTAGCGACCGACCCAGTCCTCCACGGGTGCGGGGGTGTGGAAGCCGTTCGCTGCGAGCCACTCCGCGAACGCCCTGGGGTCCCGCGCGGCGAGCACGGTCGCCACGAACTTCCCCACGCGCTGCACACTCAGCACCTCCACCGCCGGAGGCCCCGACCCCCCGCCCCGGGAGCCGCCACCGAGCCGGCCGTGTCCGGACCCGAACCCGAGCATCGCCGGCGGGCGGAACGCGAGCGCGCTGCCCAGCGCCGCGAACGGAGAGCGGTCCACCTTGGCGACCTCGGGCTGGCTCGGCGTGGGAACGATGAACCCGAAGCTCTCGTCCGCCGTCGCGAAGCGCACCTCTCGGACGAAGTGCTGCAGGCCCGAAGCCGCGTCGTGGATCACGAGCACGTTCTCGACGGCCACCGCGGGGACGGTATCTTCGGCGCGAATGACGCGCAGGCGGCCGACGAAGCCGCACGCCTCCGCGCTCGTCACGTCCCCGAGCGCGCTCCACCCCGAAAGCGCCGCGAGGATCAACGCGCTCAGCCGACGCCGCTTCACCGCCGGGACGCTACCACGAACTTCGGAAGGCTTTCGCGCGTGGTTTGACGGCGCGTCCCCGGCCGCGCCATCCTTGCGTCGCTCCGATGACACGGCGGCTCACCTGGCTCTTCGCCGCGGCCAGCGCGCTCGCCGCCTGCGGGACCGGTGACGCAGTCGAGACGGCGCCACCGGACGGCGGCACGGAGCCGCTGGCGCAGACGCTCGGCGGGACCCCGCGAGCGCTCGTCGAGCCGCGCAGGACGAGCGCCGTCCCGCGGCCCGCGCTCCACGTGGGCGCGGAGGTGGCTCGTCCACCGGCGGCCTTCCCGAGCACGCAGCCCATCGCCTGGTTGCTCCTGCCGAAGCTGGCGGGATCAGGCTCCACCGACCAGCGCTTCGGTGAATCGGTGAGCATCAGCGGCGACACGATCACGGTGGGGGCTCCGGGAGACAACGGGTCGGGCACGCTCTCGGGTGCCGCGTACGTGTTCCGCCGCACGGGAATGACCTGGCAACAGGAGTTCCAGCTCAACGGACCGGGATCGTACGCCCAGTTAGGCGCGTCCGTGAGCGTGGATGGCGACACATTGGTCGTCGGCGCGCCGGGCGGGAGCGGGCGTTCCGGCGAGGCGTACGTGTACACCCGGACCGGCACCACCTGGTCGCAGCAATGGTCCGTCTCCGGCGGCGGGGCGGATCGCTTCGGGGCCGCCGTCGCGGTGAGCGGCGACACCCTCATCGTCGGGGCGCCCTCGGAGGGGATCGGTTTCGGCTACGCCAGCATCTACGTGCGGAGCGGATCGACCTGGTCGCTGCAGGCCACGCGATCGGCGGGCTCGAACCGCGATTTCTTCGGCTCGGCGGTCGCCCTCGACGGCGACGTCGCGGTCGTGGGCGCTCCCGGGTCGGGCAACGACTGGGGCTACGCGACGATCTACCAGCGAACCGGGACCTCGTGGGGCACCGAGACCACGAAGTCCGCGAGCTCGCAGGGCGACCGGTTCGGAGCTTCGGTCGGAGCGGACGGTGCAACGGTGGTCGTCGGCGCACCGGGCCCGGGCACCACGTGGGGGAACGCCACGCTCTTCTTCGGCACCAGCTCCTCCTGGCCGGAGCAGGGCTCGTTCTGGGCCTCGACGCAGGGGGACTTCTTCGGCACCGCCGTCGGTGTCCTCGCGGACACCGCGGCGATCACCTGGACCGGAAGCGGATCCGGGGGCGACGCGGGAGGCGTGCGCGTCTACTCTCGGTCGGGCTCGGTCTGGACACAGACGGACATGCTCCCCTCCGCCGACGCGAATGCCGGCGACGGGTTCGGCCGGTCGGTGAGCGTCGGGGAGACCGCGATCGTCGTGGGCTGCCCCTACTGCAACGGCGTGGGCTCGGACGACGGCGCCGCGTACGTCTTCTGGCGCGGCCTGCCGCTCGGAAGCCCGTGTCCGGTACCCGCGGACTGCGCGAGCGGGTACTGCGTTCAGGGCGTCTGCTGCGACCGCGCCTGCGCCTCGAGCTGCGAGTCTTGCTCGTCCGCGCACACGGGGGCCGCTACGGGAACGTGCGCCATGGTCCTCGCCGGGACCGATCCCAAGAATCAGTGCCCGGCCGAGGCGGCTTCGACCTGCGGTTTCACGGGCAACTGCGGCGGCACGGACCCGAGCTGCGAGCGCCACCCGGCCTCGACCGTCTGCGCGGCAGCGTCGTGCCCGACCCCGACGAGCCAGAACCCGGCGGACCTCTGCGACGGCTTCGGCTTCTGCAGCGCGACCCCCACGACGCCGTGCAGCACCGGCTACGCGTGCGTCGCCGGCGCGTGCCGCACCACGTGCACGACGGGTACCGACTGCGCGACCGGATACGACTGCCACACGGCGAGCGGCCAGTGCCGGCTGGTGAACGGCTCGACCTGCTCGTCGGGCACGAGCTGCGTGAGCGGGTTCTGCGTGGACGGCGTCTGCTGCTCCACGGCCTGCACCGGGACCTGCCAGGCGTGCAGCGCGGCGCTGAAGCAGACCGGGGCGAGCGGGACGTGCGGCCCCGCGAAGTCCGCCACGGATCCCCGCAACCACTGCGCCGATCAGGGGGCGACGAGCTGCGGCACGAACGGGCTCTGCAACGGAGCGGGCGCGTGCTCGCTCTATCCCTCCGGCACCGGGTGCGGCGTGGGGACGTGCACCGGGACGGTCTTCAACGCGTCGAGCTCCTGCAACGGAACGGGGACCTGCCAGCCGAACGCGACCGCCACGGAGTGCGCGCCCCACCAGTGCGCCGCCGCCGGGTGCCGCAGGCCGTGCACGATCGCGGGAGACTGCGTCAGCGGGTACGCGTGCCACGTCGCGAGCGGCGAGTGCCGCAAGGTCGCGGGCGCCGCGTGTACGGTGGCCATCGACTGCGCCAGCGACTTCTGCGTCGACGGCGTCTGCTGCTCCACGGCCTGCACCGGCGCCTGCCAGGTGTGCAGCGCGGCGCTCAAGGCGAGCGGCACGGGCAGCGGCACGTGCGGCCCCGCCGCGACCGCCACCGACCCTCACGGGGACTGCGCGGACGAGGGCGCGTCGAGCTGCGGCACCAGCGGGGCGTGCGACGGCGCGGGCGCGTGCGCGCTGTACGCCGCCGCCACGCCCTGCACGGCCGGCTCGTGCGTCACGGCAACGAGCGAAGATCCCCCGGATCAGTGCAGCGGAACGGGCACCTGCGCGGCCACCGCCGCGACCCCCTGCGCCACCGGCTACGCCTGCGTCTCGGGCGCGTGCCGCTCGACCTGCACGACCGACGCGCACTGCTCGACCGGCTACCGGTGCCACGGCGCGAGCTCGGCCTGCCGCAAGGTGGACGGCGCGACGTGCGCGGCGGCGTCCGAGTGCGCGAGCGGGTTCTGCGTCGACGGCGTCTGCTGCGCGACGGCGTGCAGCGGCACCTGCCAGGCGTGCTCGACCGCGACCAAGCAGGGCGGCGGCACGGACGGCATCTGCGGCAGCGCCCGGGCGGGCACGGACCCACACTCGACGTGCGCGGACCAGGGCGCGTCGAGCTGCGGGCTGGACGGGAGCTGCGACGGCGCCGGCGCGTGCGCGCGGTACCCGTCCGGGACGGGATGCGGCGCGGGCTCGTGCAGCGGCACCACATTCACGTCCGCCGGGAGCTGCGACGGGACGGGGACGTGCACACCCGGAGCCACGACGACGAACTGCTCGCCCTACCAGTGCGCGACGAGCGGCTGCACCAGTCCGTGCTCGAGCGACGCCGACTGCGTGAGCGCGCACTACTGCGACGTCGCCGGAGCGTGTGTGCCCCTCCAGCCGAACGCCTCGCCCTGCGCGCGCGACGGCGAGTGCTCGAGCGGCGCCTGCGTCGACCAGGTGTGCTGCGAGAACGCGTGCGACGGGCCGTGCTCGGCGTGCTCGGCGCTGGCCAAGGGCCAGGGGGACGATGGCGTGTGCGGCACGGTCGCGTCGGGGCTCGACCCCCACGACGACTGCGAGCCGGATCCCGGGTTCCCCGCCTCGTGCAAGGCCGACGGCGCGTGCGACGGCTCGGGCGCCTGCCGCGCGTTCGCCAGGCTCGGGACCGGCTGCGGCGTCACGACGTGCGCGGGAGGGCTCGTGCAGGGCGACCTGTGCGACGGCCAGGGCACGTGCCAGGGTGGCAGCGAGGTTCCGTGCGCGCCGTTCGGCTGCCGAGGCAACGAGTGCGGCGAGACGTGCAGCGGTGACGCCGAGTGCGCGAAGGACGCCATCTGTGGGCCCGCGGGCGTGTGCGTGGCCACGAAGCCCCTGGGCGATCCCTGCGGCACGGACGGCGAGTGCAACAGCGGCTACTGCGTCGACGGCCACTGCTGCAACGCCATCTGCAACGGCCAGTGCGAGGCCTGCGACGACCCGAGCTCCGTCGGCCGCTGCGGCACCATCACCGGTCCGCCCCACGGAAGCCGCGCGCCGTGCAAGGGTGAGGGGACGCCGTGCGCCGGCCAGTGCGACGGCGCGGACAACAGCGCCTGCACCTACCCGGGTGGCGCGCAGTCCTGCGGTGAAGGCCGAACGTGCGACCAGGGCGACTGCGTCCAGACGTCGCCCATCTGCGTGGACGAGGTCACGACGCAGCCCCCGGGCGGCAGCCCCGAGAGCTGCTCCCCGTTCGCGTGCAACGCCGCGACCGGCGAGTGCCGCCAGACGTGCGCCGTGACCGCCGAGTGCGCGGCGGGGTTCGCGTGCGACGCGCCGGGCTGCATCGAGGTCGGCGGCGACGGCGCGAGCAGCACGGACGACGGCGGCTGCGGCTGCCGCGTCGGCCCGGCCGATCCCTCGGCGCGGTCCGCGTGGCTCGCGGGCATCATCGTGCTCGGTGCGCTCGGGCGCCGGCGTCGCCGGATCCGTCGCCCGTCGGATGGACATTCCCTGTCCGCCCCCACCGTGCGCTCCGGCGCGCCCGGCCGTACGGTGTCCCGTCATGGGGGCTCGTCTCTCGAAGTCGCGGTTCGTGGCGGGGGTGCAGTGTCATCGACGCCTGTGGTGGCAGGTCGCCGAGCCTGACGCGCCGGAGCTCGTCCCCGACGACGCGCAGCGCGAGGTCTTCGCGCGGGGGCACGCCGTGGGCGACGCCGCCCGGAGGTTCGTCCCGGGGGGCGTGCTCATCGACTGCGAGCGCGAGCGCGCCGTGGAGGAGACCCGGCGCGCGCTCGCCGGCGGCGCGCAGCGGCTCTACGAAGCCGCCTTCTTCGCCGACGGCGTGTTCGTGGCCGTGGACATCCTCGAGCGGTCCCCCCACGGCTGGCACCTGGTCGAGGTGAAGTCCACGCTCGACACGCACGCGCATCACGTGCTCGACGCCGCGGTGCAGACGCACGTGGTCCGGCGCGCGGGGCTGCCGGTCCACCGGACCTCCATCCTGCACCTGAACCGCGAGTGCCGCTTCCCGGACCTCTCGAACCTCTTCGTGCGCGACGACGTCTCCGACGCCGTCGAAGCGCGGCTCGTCGACGTCCCCCGCCAGATCCGCGCGCAGCTCCGCGTGCTCGCACGAAGCGCGCCGCCCCCCGTCACCATCGGCGATCACTGCGACGATCCTTACGAGTGCCCCTTCGTGGCGCGGTGCTGGCCCGCCCCCGTCGATCACGGCGTCGGGGAGCTCTACCGGATCGGCCGCAAGCGCCTCGCGCAGCTCGAGCGCCAAGGCGTCGCGACCATCTTCGACGTCGGCCCCGACGTCCCCCTCGACGCCGTGGCGCGCCGCCAGCGGGACGCGGTGCAGCGCCGGCAGCTCGTCGTGGAGCCCGGCCTCGGCGCCGCCCTCGCCGGCCTCGGGCGGCCTCGAGCGTTCCTCGACTTCGAGACCGTGTCCCTGCCGATCCCCGTCTGGGACGGCTGCGGTCCGTACCACGCCGTCCCCGCCCAGTTCAGTTGCCACGTCGAGGCAAACGGCCGCCTCGACCACCACGAGTGGATCGCGACCGGCCCCGGCGATCCCCGCGAGCCCCTCGCCCGCGCGCTCCTCGACGCGACGCGCGGAGCCGGCGCGGTGCTCGCTTGGTCCGCGTCGTTCGAGCGTCGCTGCGTCGACACGCTGGCCGCCGCCGTGCCGTCCTTCGCGGACCCGCTGCGGGCGCTGCGCGACCGCATCGTCGATCTGCTCCCCATCGTCCGCGATCACGTCTACCACCCGGACTTCCGCGGCCGGTTCGGGCTCGGCAGCGTGCTGCCCGCCCTGGTACCCGGCGCGGGCTGGTCGGATCTCGCCATCGACGACGGCGAGCGCGCCAGCCAGATCCTCTCGCACGTCGTCACCGGCGGCGGGCCGCGCGGCGGGGAGCGCGAGCGGTGCCTCGCCGACCTGCGCGCCTACTGCACGCGGGACACCTGGGCGCTCGTGAAGGTCGTCGAGCGGCTCGAAGGGCTGACCTCCGGCGTGGCGGCCTAGAGCAAGACGGCGTGCCCGGACCGCACCGTCAGAGGCGCGCCTCCGTGGCCGCGTCGCTCCGGGCGGAGAGCACGCGAAGCGCCCACAGGTGCAGCAGCAGCATGAGCGGGACGACCATGGTCGGAACGAACGCGGCGGTCCCCATGTGATCGGCGACGCGAGCGGCGGGGGCCGCGGCGACGTTCTTCACGAGATCGACGAGGCCCACGAGCGTCGCGACCCACGCGAGCCAGATGCCGGCGCGTCCGGGGCGACCGAGGGCCACCACGGCGGAAATGGAGAGGACCGCCGTCGCGACGTCGCCGACCACCAGCGAGCGGACCCACGCCGCGTCGAGGTGCGGCGACGCGACGCCCGGGAGCAGGACGAGCGCGCTCACGTGCCGGAACTGCTGCGGCAGGAGCAGGAGCCGGAGCTTCGGTGTGCGTTCGAGCGTGGACAGCCTCGGCGCGACGGCGACGCGCAGCACCACGGCCCACGCGACCGTGCTGAGCGCGGCGATGAGCGCGAACACGACCCGGGCAGGCACCGTCTCCACTTGGATGACGGAGGATAGCGCGGGCGGGACCACGGCCGCCCGGCCGCGCGTGGCCACCCCGCGACACCCGAAAAGCAGCGACACCGGGCGGGCACGTCGGCTGCAGTCGTCGCCGGCGTGCTCGCACCCGACTTCGGCGCCGTCGCCACCATCGCAGGTCAGCCCATCGGGCTCGGCGTGGCGCACGCAAGCGCGCTCATCGGGCTCGATCCGCATCCCATCCGGGTCGAGGTCGCCGTGACGCGGGGCCCGTCGTTCTTCCAGATGGTGGGGCTGGCCGAAGCCGCGGTGCGGGAGGCGCGCGTGCGCGTCTCGAGCGCCCTCGCTCGCCTGGGCGTCCTGGTGGACGAGCACGCCGTCACCGTCAACCTCGCCCCGGCCGATCTGCGGAAGAGCGGCGCGTCCCTCGACGTCTCGATCGCAGCCGCCGTGCTCGCGGCCCTCGCGGAAGTGCCCGCGAGCGCGCTCGCCGACGTGCTGCTCATGGGTGAGCTGTCCCTCGACGGCGCGCTCCACGCGACCCGCGGCGTGCTCCCGCAGCTCGAAGGCGCTCGGCGTCGTGGGCTGCGCGCCGCCATCGTCCCCGCAGCCGCGTCGCGGGAAGCGGGCCTGGTGGAGGGTCTGGAGGTGCTCTGCGCGCCCACGCTCCAGGAGGTCGTGAACCACCTGCGCGGCGAGCAGCGGCTCTCCCGCGTCGGGCGAACGCCGTTCGTGCCGGAGGTGGACCGCGGCCCGGTGGACCTGGCCGACGTCGTGGGCCAGTCCGGCGCGCGCCGCGCCCTGGAGGTCGCCGCCGCCGGCGCGCACAACC
>CAZARU010000143.1:0-16836 GCA_964487605.1 uncultured Polyangiaceae bacterium | reverse complement strand
GATGTGCATGACGTGGCTGTACCGCTCCACCCGCATGCGAACCGGCACCTCCACCGTGCCGGTCCGGGCGATGCGTCCGACGTCGTTGCGGGCGAGATCGATGAGCATGACGTGCTCCGCGCGCTCTTTCGGATCCGCCAGCATCTCGTCCGCGAACGCCGCGTCCTCCTCGGGCGAGCGCCCACGCCGGCGGGTTCCGGCAATGGGGCGCAGGAAGGTTCGGCCGGCGTCCACGCGCACGAGCGTCTCGGGGCTGGCTCCCGCGATGGCCACCTCCGGGAATCCCTCCCGCGCGGGCAGCTCGAGCAGGTACATGTACGGCGAGGGCGACAGCACGCGCAGCGCGCGATACACGTCGAAGGGGTCGGTCTCGCCCGCCGTCACCGAGAACCTGCGCGCAGGCACGATCTGGAACGCATCGCCGGCACGGATGAACTCCTTGGCACGGTCGACGATCTGCTCGTACTCGGCGTCGGAGCGGTCCACGTGGACGCCAGCGGGTTCGGCGTCGGCGCGTGGGGCGACCAGCGGCGCGAGTGGCGCAACCCTCGCCAGGTCGTCCAGGGCGCGCTCCAGGTCTTCGGGCGAATGCGCCGCAACCGTCGCAGTATGCGTCAGGTTGTCGAACACCACGACGGTCGCATCGCCGACGAAGTGGGCCACGACGGGCCCCTCCGGCGGAGACGGCCAGGGGTCCACCTTCGTCGCGTAGTGCACGATGTCGTACGGGATCACGCCGACGAGCGAGCGCGCGAAGCGCGACGCGACGCCGCCGTCGTCCGCGTCACCGACGGCACCTTCCCGCGTCAGCTCATCGAACGGATCGACACCCCGCCGACCGCGGATCGCCACGCGTCGGCGCGGGCGATACCCGAGAATGGAGAAGCGCGCCCATCGCTCGCCGCCCTCGACGCTCTCGAGCAGGAACGCCCCGTCCCCCGCGTTTCGCCGAAGCGCCGCGTAGGCGCCCACCGGGGTCACGCCGTCGTACACGATGGTCTTCTGGAACATTTCGGTGAATCCGAACGCGCCCAGGCTACTCGAATTCCGACGGTCGCGGCGCTACCATCGCCGCGACGATGCCGGTGCGTGGGTTCCCGACCTTGCTCCTCGCGATGGCGCTCATCGCGTCCTCGTCCTGTCGTCGCGTCAGCGAGCGCACGCTGAAGGACACCGAGGGGCGCGAGCTGACGGCCACATGCGATCGGCAGCAGCGCTGCGCGCTCGTTCGCGCGGCCGGACCCGAAGCGCCGCCGGGCCTGCCGCACCTCGTGCTGCACACGCCCGGACGCCTCGTGGGGCTGTGCGACAGCGCTAGCTCCGCGCCGCCGAAGGACCCGTGGGACTGCAGGCCGCTCGTCTGTCGGTCCGACGCGGACTGCCCCCCACAGCACGACGCGAAGGACGGAAAGTGCCTCAACGGGTGGTGCACCGACCCGGCGAATGCCGTGAGCGTTCCCGACGCGGTGATGCTCTGCCTGGCGGGCACGGGGCTGGGGAAGAACACGAAGGAGCAGCACAACCTGTACGCGATGGCCCTCAACTGTGGCACGCCCTGCACCGTGCCTCGCACGTGTCGGCAGCCGTGAGCCACGGACCCCGATAGCGCCGGTTTCGGGCAGGTGGCGACGCTCCGAACCCGCTGCTACCCTGCCGCCCCCGTGCCCGCCGACACTCTCCACCCTGGGCTCGCGCTCGTCGCGTTCGCAGAGGCCATCGTCGACGGGCGTCGGGTACTGGTCGTGGGAAGCGCCGACTCCGGCGTTGGCGAGCACCTGGTAGAGCGAGGCGCGCGTGTCGTTCACGTCGCCGACGGCGACCCGGCGCGACTCGCGGAAGCCGCGGCCGCGAACAAGACGAAGCACCTCTCCCACGGCCCCCTGGGCGACGGGGCGCTCGCCGTACGCGATGGCGCCTTCGACGTGGCGCTGATCGAGAACCTCGCCGCCGATCGTGATCCCCCCGGGCTGCTGCGTACCGTCCGGCGCGCTCTCGCGCCTCAGGGCGTGGCCATCGTCGCATCGCCGAACCCCGACACGAGGGTGCGGCTCCTCGCAGGCTCCGCCGATCCGCAGCGAACCCCCCTCGACTACTACCAGCTCTACGACACCGTGAGCGAGTGCTTCGACGCCGTCACGATGCTCGGGCAGACGCCGTTCGTCGGTTATGCCGTGGCGGCCTTCGCCCCCGAAGGCGACGTGGATCCCGTGCTCGACGCCGGACTCGTACCCGGTGGCGCCGAGGAGCCGGAGTGGTTCATCGCCGTCGCCGCCCACGGACCGGCGGACGTCGAGGCGCTGACGATCGTGCAGCTCCCGCTTCGAAACGTGATGGGACCCGCGCAGGGAGCGCAGCTCGAGGCGCAGCTCAGGTCCGCGCGAATCGCGGAGCGCCGCTCGCGTGAACGGACGGCGGAGCTCGAAGCGGAGCTCTCCGTGCTCCACGAGAAGTCTCGAATCGCCGCGGCCACGCGCGCAGACGATGGGGCGCAGCAGGCCCTGCAGCAGCAGCTCGTGAAGGAGCAGGCCCGGAGCGCGGAGTTCGAGACCCGCGCCGCGACGGCAGACGCGCGAGCCGACGATGCCGAGGAGAGGATCGCCGCGCTGAAGCGAGACGTGGAGGCGCTGGAGAAGCGCCACGCGGCGCAGGCGAAGACGGCCGCGATGCGAGACGAATCGGCGGCGCGCAGCGCCGACGACGACGAGACGACGAGGCTGGAGGCCCTGCTGCGGGAGCGCGGCGCCGAGGTGCGTCGCCTGGAGCGCGAGGCCGTCGAGGCGGAGCGCCTCGCCCAGCAGCTCCTCGCGAGGCTCGATCGCGCGCAGGAGCGACTTACGGAAGCGGCAGAAGGCTCCCCCCCCGAAGCACCGTCCGAAGAGGAGGCGGAGGTCGCCGCCGCCCCGACCAACGGCGCCGGCGGCGAAGCGTCGGACGCAGCGGCAGAGCTCCGGGAGCTCCGGGAGAAGCTCGACGCCCTGGCGGCGCGAAATGCCGAGCGAGAGGCGGACCTGGAGGCGGCGCGATGGCGGATCGCAGAGCTCGAGGAGCGGATCGGCGGCGGCTCCGGGGCGGACCTGGTGCGAGACCTCGACGCCGCGCGGGCCGAGGTGCAGCGCCAGGCCACGCTCATCGACCAGCTCCGGTCCGGCGCGGGCTCCACGGCTCGGTCGTTGACAGAGGCATGACTCGCCTTAGCTTGCCCGCCCGCGCGAAATTTGCGCTGATCTAGACTCGGCTCATGAGCGGCAAGCGGGACTACTACGAGGTGCTCGGCGTCCCGCGGGACGCGGCGGCGGACGACGTTCGGCGCGCGTACCGCCAGGCCGCGCTCAAGAACCACCCCGACCGCAACCCGGGGGATGCCCAGGCCGAGGCCCGCTTCAAGGAAGCTACGGAGGCGTACTCCGTGCTCTCCGACGACGAGAAGCGGCAGATGTACGACCGCTTCGGGCATGCCGGTCTCGACGGGCGAGGGGGCTTCGAGGCAGGCGCCCAGGGCTTCGGGGACATCTTCAGTCAGTTCCAGGACGTGTTCTCGGACTTCTTCGGAGGCCTCGGCGGCCAGCGACAGCAGCGCCGCGAGCCGGAGCGCGGGCGCGACGTGCGAGCCGACGCACGAATCACGCTCGAAGACGCTTTCTCGGGATGCAAGAAGGAGGTCACGCTGCGGGGAGCCGCCCCGTGCGACGCGTGCTCCGGATCGGGCGCCGAGAAGGGGACGAAACCGGAGCGCTGCACCGGGTGCAACGGCAGCGGGCAGCAGACCACGCAGCGCGGCTTCATCATGTTCAGCAGCACGTGCGGTCGCTGCCGCGGAACCGGAGAGCACATCGCGCACCCTTGCCGCGAGTGCCGCGGCGCCGGCTTCGTCGAGAAGACGCGTACCGTGCTCGTTACGTTCCCTGCGGGCATCGACACCGGCCAGCGCCTGCGTGTGCCGGGTCAGGGAATGCCCGGCCCACCGAACCGGCCCTCCGGCGACCTCTACGTGGACGTCGAGATCGAGCCCGAGGAGAACTTCGAGCGACGCGGCGCCGACCTCGTCACGCGCCGGCGCGTCGCGTTCGCCGACGCCACGCTCGGCGCCGAGGCTCGCATCGATCTGCCAGGAGGCGAGGCCGTGGAGATCTCGGTGCCCGCGGGCACCCAGCCGGGCACCGTCATCTCCAAACGCGGCCGCGGAATGCCGCAAATAGGGTCGCGCAACCGCGGAGACCTGCACGTCGTGATCGAGATCGACGTGCCCAGGAAGCTCAGTCGCCGCGCGAAGAAGCTCCTGAAGGAACTCGACGACGAGCTGCGCGCGGCGGACCCCGACCGCGTCGAAGCAAGCTGAAGCGAGCGGGCCTGGACGGACGACGTCACGCCAGGAGCGCGAGCAGCCGCTCCACCGTCCGGGGAAACGGCGAAATCTCGTCGGCCCCCTGGGCGAGGAACGCCTCGATGGCCGGCATGCGCGCGAGCGCCTCGTCCACGAGCGGATCGGTTCCGCGCGCGTAAGCACCCAGCGTGACGAGATCGCGCTTCTCCTCGTACGCGCCGAGGAGCGCTCGCACTCGCCGAGCGGCCGCTCGATGCTCCGGTTCGACGATCGCGTCCATCACGCGCGACAGCGAACCCGACACGTCCAGCGCGGGATAGCGGCCGCGCGCGGCGATGGCTCGATCGAGGACGGCATGACCGTCGAGGATCCCGCGCACCTCGTCCGCGATGGGCTCGTCCAGATCCCCTCCCTCCACCAGCACCGTGTAGATGGCGGTGATGGAGCCTCGCTCGCCCTGCCCCGAGCGCTCCAGGAGGCGCGGCAGCGTCGCGAACACGCTGGGCGGATAGCCCCGGCGCGCCGGTGGTTCACCCGCGGCCAGGCCGACCTCCCGCTGGGCCCGCGCGAACCGCGTCACCGAGTCCACGAGCAGCATCACGTCCTTCCCTTCGTCGCGGAAGTACTCGGCGACGGCGGTCGCGACCTGCGCGGCTCGCAGGCGTTCCAGCGCCGGGGCATCGCTCGTCGCGACCACCACGACACAGCGCTCGCGTCCGACCGGGCCCAGCGAATGCTCCAGAAACTCCCCCACCTCCCGGCCACGCTCGCCCACCAGGGCGACGACGACGACGTCGGCCGACGTGCCGCGAGCGATCGCGCCGAGGAGCGTGCTCTTGCCGACGCCGGACCCCGCGAAGAGGCCCAGCCGCTGGCCCACCCCGAGCGTGAGGAACGCGTCGAGGGTTCGCACACCGGTGGCCACCGCTCTATCGACCCGACGCCGCGAGAGCGCGAGCGGCGGAGCGCGATCCACCGGAACGCGCGTCAACCGCTCCGGAGCATCGCCGCCATCGATGGGGCGGCCGAGCCCGTCGAGGACACGCCCGAGCAACGCCGCACCCGCGCCCACCTCGAGGGCACCCCCCGTGGACTCGACCTCGTCGTCCGGCCCCACACCGTCGAGCGTACCGAGTGGCATGGCGACGACCTCGCCCCCCGAGAACCCGACGACCTCCGCGGGCAGGGGGCTGCCGCGGCGCTTGAGCAGCACGACGTCGCCCACGCGAGCGCCGGGCAAGGTCGCGCGAACGGCGAGGCCCGTCACGGCCACCACGCGACCGACCGGACGCAGGGCGGGCGTCGCGGCGAGGCGGGCTCGGAGCGCGTCGAGGTCCACGGCACGAACGGTAAACCTGGCGCCCATCCGGGGGAAACCGGGGAAAGCGCGCAGGAGGCCCCGCGCGAACTTGCCCGCGGCTCGGAGGCAGTGCCACGCTTTTCGCGTGGGATTCCGCGTTCTGTCCGGGCTGGTCCTCGTCGCGCTCTTCGTCTCCGGCTGCAAGGTCTCGGCAAGCGCCGACGTCCGCACCGGGAAGAAGAAGGTCGCGGACTTCGACGAGCCCCTCGAGGACGACTCGGCGGTCGCGGCGAGCGCCGAGGAGGTGGAGCCCAGCGAGCCCCTGGCGCTCCTCGGGGCGCGTCACGACCTGGGCCTCGCGCCCGCGGCAGCGACGCAGGCCAAGTGTGCGTGCCTGGCGGCCGCCGTCGGTGGACCGACCAGCCCCGAGTTCAAGTGGCAGGGCAAGCCACCGCGGACGGACGCCAGTCAGCTCGTCGTCGCCCTCACCTCGAGCGGCATCTCGTGCGACGCGGACACCAAGGGCAGCCTGGGCGCGTCCTACTGGGGTTACCGGGTCAAGGGCGACGACGTCGTCGTCTACGTGGAGCACGCGGCGGCAGGGCGCCCGCTGATCGCCGGGGGCATCGTCCCCAAGCCCATGGGGCAGGGACAGGTCAGGATCGAACCCGCGAGTAAGAAGGTCCCGTACGGCCGACCACCCGCCAACGCGAAGGCGTGCGTCCTCGGCAACCCGGGCCCGGTCCGTACGCTCGATGGCGCGACGCGATCCGAGACCCCCACCGCGGACGACACGGTCGAGTTCGAGGAGTGACGGCGCGCCAGCGGCTGCGGCTGGCGTCGAAGGCTCAGGCGCCCGCAGCCCGCCGAGCGAGCTCGGCGCGCTCGGCCAGCGTCTCGCCGAGGTGCCGCCGGATGAACGCCGCCATGTCGGCCTTGCCAATCGGCTCGCAGCACTTGGCGAACGCGTACTGAATGCCACGCCGAAGCTCTGCCGCGGACTGAAGTCGTGCATCGAGGCGCGGCTCGAGCGCCTTCGACAGCAGCTCGCGGACCGGTGCCGGAGTGTCGCCGGGCAGCGGATCTGGCAGATCGCCGCGCTTGAGGGCGGAGAAGATGTCCAGCATGCCGCCGGAGTAGGGCATCCTCCCCGCGACGAGCTCGTAGAGCACCACCGAGAGCGACCACACGTCGCTGCGGCGATCGAGGGGCGTGCCGAGCGCCTGCTCGGGTGACATGTAGTCCACCTTTCCCTTGAGCACGCCCGTTCGCGTCTGATCGGCGAGGCGGTCGATGGCCTTGGCCATGCCGAAGTCGATCAGCTTCACCTCACCGTCGCCGCTCAGCATCACGTTGGGCGGGGAGACGTCGCGGTGCACGACGCCGAGAGGGCGACCGAGCTCGTCACGCAGCTCGTGCGCCATGTGCAGCCCCAGGCACGCCTCTCCGACGACGCGCAAGGCGATGGCGAGGGGCACCAGCTCGCCTCCTGCGTCCGCGGAGGCCATCAGCGCCGCCAAGGAGTCCCCGGTGATGTACTCGAGCGCGACGTACGGCAGTCCGCGCTCGGCGCCCACGTCGAGGATCCGGACGACGTTCGGGTGCTGCATCTCCGAGAGGAGCCGAGCCTCGTCGAGGAATCCACGCGCAAAACCCTTGTCCCGCGCGAGGTGCGGCAGAATCGCCTTGATGGCGACGACTTCGCGCCCGCCGCGGTGGCGTTCTCGGTAGGCGATCCACACCTCCGCAGCGCCACCGCGGCCGATGAGCCCCACCAGCGTCCACCTTCCGAGGCGTTCTCCGGGCCGCAACTGCGTGGGCATTCCACGCACCGCAGCCGCCGCGGCCTCGTCGACGGCGCGCTGCCAGCGCGCCGGCATCGGCTGTGCGTAGGAGCCGGTCATCGTGGACTCCTCGAGCAGCGAGTCCAGCGTCGAGTCGTCCTCTTCGGGGGGGTCGGCGTTCGAGGTCATCCGGGCCGCCGAGTTCGGTTGCAACCCAACGCATACGACGGGAATCCGGGCAGCGCCAGCGCCGCCACGAGCCCGTCGGGCGGTTCTCCCTGCTCGATTCGCACGGCGCCGGCGGTGGGCTCGACACACGCCGCCGGCGCCGATAGTCAGGAGTGCACCATGCCCGACGACGAGACCTCGCACCGGTCCGCGCGCTCACCCCTCGAGCCACAGGGCCCGAACGTGGGCGTCGCGCTCGCGCTCCTGTTCGGCGTGCTGCTCGCATGCAAGTCGGGTTCCGAGGGCGCGCCAGGGTCCACGAGCGCGACGACGAGCGCGGCGCTACCCCGCCCGGCGCCTCCGGCGCCTCCACCCGTCTCGGCCTCGATGGCGCCCGCTGCCGCGGCGCCCTTCGACGGCGCGCCCGGAGACACCGTGAAGTTTCTCCGCGAGCTGCCGCTCCGCCGGCACGGTCTGTTCGTTCGATCACCGGTGGGGTGGACCGGCTTCGAGGAATACTACGACGGCCTCATCAGCCTCCAGTCGAAGGACCGGACCGCCGTGGTCCTGGTGAACGCGGACCTCGGGAAGTCCGTGAGCCCGGCACAGATGGCGCTCTGGACGAAGAGCGCGGGCGGCCGCGGCGTCATCTACGGATCCGCGACGCGCGGCGCCGTCGGCGCGGGGCACCTGCCGGCGTTCATCCACCACGGCCAAGGCAAGCTCAACGGCGCGGACGCCGAGTTCATCGCCCTCGTGGTCGAAGTGGGGCCGAAGGCCGGCGCGCTGGTCGTGGCGGGGCTGGCGAAGAACGCGCCGGCCGCGCGACGCGAAGAGTGGCTCGCGTGCGTGCGCTCGCTGAGGAAAGCGTGAATCGCGGCGTGGCGCGAGGGGCCGGCTTCCTCGGCGTGGGTTGGCTCATGCTGTCCACGGCGTGTGGGCCCACCGCGTTTCGAGCGCCTGCGTGGTCGGACGTGCCCGACGCCTCACCCCTGGGACCGTCGTACGTGCTCGTCCCCGTGCCCACCGAAGATCCGTCGCTGCTCGGACGCGTCGTCCCGGTGGCGCCGGAACCCGGCCAGTCCCTCGAGGAAATCTCGCGACCCAATCCCTGCGCGGAGCACCTGAGCCCACAGAGCGACACGCCACTCGGGAATCGCTTCGAGGACGCCCAGGAGGTCGCGGGCGGCGCGAAGGTCCAGGCGATGCTCGGCGTGTTCGGTTTCGAGGCCGAAGCGTCGAAGGCCTCCCACTTCCTCTATCGGCTGGAGACCGATCGACGGTTGGCGCGCTCCGACACGCCAGAGTACGTCAAGTGCTGCGCATCGTCGGACGGCTGCGGCGTGGGGTACGTCAGCGCCCTCATTCACGGCCACGGGGAGTACTCGACGGGCGAAGAAGCCGCCGGCTCGGGGTCGATCACGGTACCGGCCGCAGGGGCGGAGGGAGGCCTGCGAATCAAGGTGCTGCGCCGGCGCTCGGTGCGCGGCTACCTCGCCGCACTCGTGACGATCACGAAGCCCGGCGACACCTCGACGCTGGGTGTACTCGGTGCACGAGCGTTCGAGCCGACCTTCGACGAGCGCGTGAAGGAGGCCTACGAGCGCGAGAAGGTCGGCATCGCGGAGCTGGACGGGGGCGCCTGGGCGCTCACGACCCGTCGGGGTTCGATCACCGAGAACGAGTTCGCCCGCCGCTACGGGGCGCTCACCCACTCGGAGGAACTCGAGCCGGTCATCCAGCGGCGGAACACGGGAGCGGTGATCGTCGCCGGCGGACTGACCGCGGGCGCGCTGTACCTGACGTACTGGGGCGCCACGAACCTGAACGTCGTGTGCACGAAGGACGACATCGAGTGCCATCGCGTGGTGACCGGCAGGGTGCCGGACGGCGCTCGATGCATCGAACACGATTCGGACGGCACCTGCAGCACGTACATCGACCCGAAGGAGGAACGCTCGAACGTCTTCGGGATCCTGGCGCTCTCGAGCGGCATCCCCCTCTCGATCGCCTTCGGCGGCGTCTTCACGGCGCTGCTCTTCAACGGGGACGGCCTGCCCACCAGCCACGCGCTCGCCCCCGACGACGCGCGCATCTACGTGACGCGGTACAACCGCGCGGCGCTGCGCGAGGCTCGCCGGAAGGTTCAGCGCGAGATTCGCATCGAGGACAGCGCCACGCTCCGCTTGCGACCGATGGTCGGGCCGGTATCGGGGGTGTTCGGCACGTTCTGATCGGTGTCCGGACGCCGTCCGTGGCCAGGTGGACACGCGCACCGCACTCGCCGCCGCCGGCCGACCCGTCCGCCCAAGGACCGGCGGGCGCGGGAGACCCCAACTCTCCACGGGACCCGGCACGGGCCTTGCTGTACTACCGGCCCATGTCGCCCCGTCGCGTGTGGTCCCGTGAACACCCTCCCTCGAGCCCCACACCACGGGGGTGGGCGCTTGCCCTGGCGGCAACCGTCGCCCTCGCCTGCTCGGCGACGTCGGGCGGCTCGCGCCCCTCGGGCACCTGCGGTGCCGGCGGGAGCGCCGCGTCCGGCGCCGGGGGCGGCACCGGCGGCACCGGCGGCTCGGGCGCTACCGGAGGCGCGAGCGGCAACGGCGCGGGAGGCACGACGATCGCGACGATGGACGGCGGGGGCAACCTCGACCCCGACGCCGCGTGCGAGGCCGTGGCGCAACAGGCGGAGGAGCGCTTCCAGCCCGCGGACATCGTGTGGGCCATCGACACGTCCGGGAGCATGATCGACGAAGCGCTGGCGGTGCAGCAGAACATCAACTCGTTCTCGCAGCAGATCGTCGCCAGCGGCATCGACGTGCACGTCGTGATGCTGGCGTCGTACGCCTTCTTCTTCTTGCCGGGGATCTGCGTGCCCGCGCCCCTCGGGTCGGGGCTGTGCCCGCCCCAGGGCTCGGACACGAATCTCCCCCGGTTCTTCCACCACCCGTCCGTCTTCGTCGACAGCGTCGACGCGGCCGTCGTCCTGGTGAGCAAGTTCCCCGACTATCGGCACATGCTCCGGCCGGGCGCCCTGAAGCACCTCGTCGTGGTCACCGACGACGACTCGCGCGCGAGCGATACGGACGGTGGCTCCACGGGCAACCCCGGCGTGTACGACAACGATCCGCAGCGCTTCATCGACGACTACACCGCCCTCGATCCGATGCTCCGCGACTCCGCCACGGGCGGCCCCGCCTGGAAGATGAACGCCGTCTACGCCTTCAGCCAGTGCGCCAACGCCGCGCGAGTCGGGACGGTGTGGAAGACCATCGTGGACCAGACCGGGGGCGTCCATGGCGACATCTGCAGCTGCCCGCCCGGGGGAGGGGCAGCGTGCCAGCAGACGTTCCAGAACGTGTTCAACGAGCTGGCGACCAAGATCTTCGAGGGGGCCGTGCCGCTCGACTGCGAATGGGGCATCCCCCAACCGCCGATGGGGCAGCTCTTCAATCCTTCCCGCGTCAACGTCGAGTTCACCAACGAAGAGCAGGGAACGCGGCAGACCATCTACGCCGTGGCGAACGAGGCCGCATGCGACCCCGCGCTCGGCGGCTGGTACTACGACGATCCCGCCAACCCCTCGCGGGTCATCGCATGTCCGACGACCTGCACGCAGATCACCGCGGTGGCCAAGGGTCGAATCGACATCGCCTTCGGGTGCGAGACCATCGTGATCCCGAAGTGACCCGCGGTCCGCGGCGCGAGGTCTAGAACGTCCCGAGGACCGCAGCGCCCCGGGATTCGACGTTCGCCACCGGCACCACCGCCCAGCGCCGCGCGGCATGCGCCGCCTCGGGCCGCTTCTTCGCCGAGAGGAGATAGTAGACGACGGTTCCCGCCGCTGCGGCGCCGGCGACGACGAAGCTCACCGTGGAGATCGTGCGCTGTCCGTCGCCGAGATCGCGCGCGTCGGTGAACTTGTCGCACGCTCCACCGTACCCCGGCGGTGGACTCGCGCAGACCGGGCCCGAGTAGCCATCGGACGCCTTGCGCTCGCGAATCGTGTCGCCGTGGTCGTTGGCGACTCCGTAGTTGCGGGAAGCGAGGACGGAGAACGTCACGCCACCGACCACTCCGAGCGCCGTCAGGCCACCCCCCACCCACGCGAGCGGCGTCTCCATGAACCAGGGCACGAACGGCTGCCGTGACCCGCCGGTGTCCGCCTCGACCGCGGCCTCGGCCGCCGGCGGTTCCCCTGGCTGCTCCGCAGGCTGAACGGGGGCTGCACTCGCACCGGCGGGTGCAGCGGCGGGCGCCGTGACGGGCGCAGCCGCAGGGGCAGGACCGAGGGTCAGCGCCGCGGCGGCCGTTGCCCCGCCCGCGACCTTGATCGTCACGCGGGCGCTCCGGCCGTCCTTCCTGATCTCGACGACGTGCTCACCCGGCGCCACCGCCAGCGAGTTCGCGAGAGGTGCCTTGCCCATGGGACCGCCGTCCACGAAAATCTCGGCGCCCGCGTCCGCGGTCACCTCGATGTAAGCGAGCTGGTCGGCGCCGGCGACCGACACGGTCACGGCGATGGCGAGCGCGCAGAGCGTGGACCGGGCCGCCCGCTTCGTCCTCGTGTCGCGAGTCATCGGCACACCGTGAAGCCCGGCGGGAGCACGGTGCTCGGCTGGCAGGTGCCGCCACCGGAGCAGTCCGTGTTCGACGAGCACATGACGATGTCGGAACCGCAGTCGGTGCGGCAGTCCATGCGCTCGTAGCGACCACCGCCGAACATCCCCGGCACGAACACCGCGCAGCATTTCAGCCCTCCGGTACACCCATCGGGCCCCGAGCACTCGGTCGGGACGTTCTGCCCATCGCAGGTGGCGCGGCACTCGAAGCCCGTGAGCGTCAGCTGTCCGAACATCCCGGAAACGTTCACGCCGCAGCACGTCTGTCCGCCGGCGCAGTCGTCCGCGCCGTCGCAGGCGATGTCCTGGTCGCAGTTGGCCGAAGGCACGTCACAGGTGGCGGAGGCGGGCTGCCCTGGCGGCGGGAACGGCGACCCCTGCTGCACGCAGCACTTCTGCCCGGTGGAGCACGTCGTCGCCCCACAGCGAATCGAACCGGTTCCAGGCGTCGCGCCGGCGCCGCCCATCCCTCCGACTCCGGCGTCCAGCATCATCGTCCCACCCGCCCCATCGAGACCGGCGTCCGCGCCGGCCATGGCCCCCGTCCCTGCGGCGCCCGCCATGCCCGCGGCTCCGCCTGCGGCGCCGACCCCGCCGATCCCACCAGTTCCCGAGCTGCCTCCGAAGCCGCCTGCTGCCGCCGCTCCCGCTCCGCCTGCGCCCGATGCGGCGCTTCCGCCCGTGCCGCCGGACGAGACGCTCCCGCCGCCCAGCAGGCCGTCCTCGTTCGCGCTACCACACGCCACGGCCAGGGCGATCGCACCCGCGCCGGCCAGCAAACGCCGTCCGATCATCGGTCGCGAGGGTACACCGAACGGGGTCCCGCGCGGAACGCGATTCGCGCGATCGAGATACGGATGCCGAACCGCGCCTTCAGCGCGCGTCGCTCAGGCACCGGCGCACCTCGACGAAGGTCGTCTCCCCCCGAAGAACCTGATCGACCCCGCCGTCGAACAGCAGCTTCATGCCGCCCCGCTCGGCGCCGGCGACGATCTCCTCCACGGACGCGCCGCGACGAATGAGCGTGCGCAGGTCGTTGTCGAGGACGAGCATCTCGTAGACGGCCTGCCGCCCGTGGTACCCGGTGCCGTAGCAGGCCTCGCACCCCTTCCCCACCCGGGGCGTCGCCCCTTGCAGGCGCTCGGCGCTGATCCGGAACTCCGCCTGCTCTTCCGCGGTGATCTCCGTCGGCCGGGCGCACCCGCGGCAGACCTTCCGCACGAGCCGCTGCGCGACGATCATCAGGAGCGCGTTCGCCATCAGGTAGGGCGCCACCCCCATGTCCTCCAGGCGGAGCAGCGATTCGGCCGCGCTGTTGGTGTGCAGGGTGGAGAGGACCAGGTGCCCCGTCAGCGCAGCCTTGACCGCGATCTTCGACACCTCGGGATCGCGCATCTCGCCGACGAACACCACGTCCGGATCCTGCCGCAGGATGGACCGCAGACCCGTGGAGAACGTCACGCCGGCCTTCTCGTTGATCTGGACGTGATTGATGCCCGCGATGCTCGCCTCGACGGGATCCTCGAGGGTCACGATGTTCGTGTCGGGATCGTTGATGAAGCCGAGTCCGGCGTGCAGCGTCGTCGTCTTCCCGCTGCCGGTGGGTCCCGTGACCAGCACGATGCCCTGCGGAGTTCGCAGCGCCTTCTTGAGCTTCGCGAGCTGGTCGGCCTCGAACCCGAGGCGGTCGACGTCCACCAGCCCTTCGTCCTTCTTGAGGAGCCGGATCACGCACTTTTCGCCGTAGACCGTCGGGAGCGTCGACACACGGTAGTGGCACGTCTCTCCGCGGTACACGATGGCGATGTGTCCGTCCTGAGGGACCCGTCGCGTCGCGATGTCCATCTCGGCCATGATCTTCATGCGGGTGATCATCGGTCCGTGAAGGCGCTGGGGCGGGGTGATCAGCGTCTGCAGGCGACCGTCCACGCGCAGCCGGACCCGGAAGAAGGTCTCGTAGGGCTCGATGTGGATGTCGCTCGCGCGCCGATGAATCGACTCCACCAGGAGGAAGTTGCAGAGCGTGATCACCGGCGGCTGTTCGCCCGCGAGGCGGAGATCGTGGACGATCTCGCTCTCCTCCTCGTCCGCCACGGCGTGCGCGCCATCCGGACCCTCGTGGGACTCGATCGACGAGACCGCCTTCTCGTAGAAGTCGCTCTCGTCGAGGATCTCCTCGATGAGGCTCTGAGCCTCCAGGTTGTCCTTCACGAACCTCGAGTAGTCCGCCTCCGTGCACGCCAGGACCACGACACGCAGTCCCGTGAAGAAGCGGATGTCGTCCACGGCCGTGAAGTTGTAGGGATCCTTCATCGCGACGAAGATCGTCGCGCCATCGGTGCGCACCGGGATGGCCTCGTACTTCTTGATGAGCTCGCGGGGTAGGAGCTTGATCGCCGCCGGGTCGGCCTCGGCCTCGCCGAGGTCGAGCACGTCCAGCCCCAGCTGCTCGGCGAGCGCGCGCCGGATGTCCGCGTCGCTCACCAGCTTCAGCTTGACGAGGATCCCACCGAGCCGCCCACCGCCCATCTTCTGGACGTCCAGCGCTCGGGCAACGTCGGCGTCGGTCACCAGCCCCGCGTCGACCAGCACCTCCCCCAGGCGCTTGCGCCGGGCGCGCCCTTCCTTCGCAGGGTCTTGCGCGGGACCGACGGCGACCGAAGCCGGCTCCCCAACGGCGACCTGGCGGGGCACGCTGGGGGGCGGCCGCGTGAGCACCACGGCCCTGCCCGCCCGCTCGGCGATCTCGGGGAGCTCGACGACGCGGTGCCCCAGCACCAAGTGCGCGATGGGCGACGCCACCCCGTTGCCACCACTCGCAGCCGCTCCGTTGCCCGACACGTGACCTCCGAAACGAGCTACGGCCAGCAACGGCGCCGGGATAAGGGGGACGAACCCGGCGGATCGAGCGCTCACCCCCGAAGTCGAAGCAGACCGCCTGCGCGGCACGAGGATCCCAGTGCACGAGGAGGGACTCGAACCCCCACACCTTTCGGTACCAGAACCGAGATCGGGGGCTTCTGGAACGAAGCGGCTGGAACGGCAGCATTCCTGCGAGTCCGTGTCTGCCGTTCGGGTGCGTTCGGGGCTCCTTTCGGCGATTGGCCGGCAATCGGAGGGGGTCGCTTGGCTTGACTCCATATTCGGTTCCAGTCATATTCCTCCAAGGTCATGTCGTGGGAGGTCGAATTCACCGACGAGTTCGCCTCCTTTTGGAGCGAACTGGATGAAGACGAGCAGGACAGCATCGATCAGGCGGTCGGTCTGCTCGAAGCCCGCGGCCCCTCGCTCCCGTTTCCGTACAGCTCGGGCATCAACGGCTCGAAGCACGGAAACATGCGAGAGCTTCGGGTGCAGCACAAGGGAAGGCCGTATCGAGTCTTCTACGCCTTCGACCCACGCCGTGCCGCCATCCTCCTCGTCGGTGGCGACAAGACGGGCGACGACCAATTCTACGAGCGCATGGTTCCCGTGGCCGACCGGATTTACGACGAGCACCTTCGCGAGCTGGAACGGGAAGCTGAAGACGACAACCCGGACGAGAGGTGATGACCATGGCCAGGAAGTTTGAAGAGCTACGAGCAAAGATGTCGCCAGAGCGGCGACGGCGAAACGAGCGTCAGTCCGCACGCACGCTCCTCGATCTCACGCTCCAGGAGCTTCGGCAGAACGTCGCAACCCTGAACCAGGACGATCTTGCGGAGATTCTCAATGTCACGCAGGGGTACGTGTCTCGTCTCGAGCGCCAGGACGACATGCTGCTGAGCCGCCTCTACGCCTACGTCGAAGCGCTCGGCGGTGACCTCGAAATCCGAGCGAAGTTTCCGAACCAAGAGGTTCGGATCACGCAGTTCGACCAGGTGACGAAGCTCAAGGCAGCGCTCACCCCGAAGTCGAAGCAGACTGCGTAGAATGCTCGTAGGTGCTGATCGCGTGTCGAACCGGGCGTGCGTCGGCGAGCAGAAGGGCTCCGGGCCGGGAGATCGTGCGCTCGCAGGACTGCTCGTGTTTCACGATCTAGTCATGAACGGAGGTGTTCATCATGCCCTTGAATGCCTCGACGATGACGAGATCGGCGCAGCAGCTTTCGGCTGCTAACGCCAATCCGAGCGTGGCTACCTTGATCCATCCGAGTGCCCTTGCCATCCGGCGATGCTAGCCCAGCGTCGTGACCACCAACTGCGTTTCCCTCACACGTCAGGAACTCTTTGATCTGGTCTGGAAGACGCCGGTGTCCAAACTGGCAAAGCAATTCGGCGTCTCCGACGTGGCCCTGCGAAAGAAGTGCAAGAAGCACGGGATTCCGACGCCCGGCGTCGGGTATTGGGCAAGGGTCGCAGTCGGCAAAGCACCGAAGCGGCCACGACTTCCTGCTGGGCACTCTGACGACGAAGTCATGTTCGACCAGTCCGCCTTCCCCAGGGTCGAACCACCGACGGTGAATATCCCCAACGAACTCAGTGACCCGCACGCCGCCGTCGTTTGGCTCCAGTCATCGCTAAAGAAGGCACCGCCTGATCATCACGGAAGGCTGGTCATCGGGCACTCGTACTCGCCCACTGCGTGCATCACGAAAGCATCTGCCCCTCTGTGCCAACGTACGTGAGACAGCAGAAAACTTCCGTATTTCTGTGCAGG
>CAZARU010000142.1:0-16855 GCA_964487605.1 uncultured Polyangiaceae bacterium | reverse complement strand
GCGCCGACGCCGCGCACGCGCTCGCCAGGCTCGGCGAGCCGGGGCAGGCCGCCCTCGCGGCGGCCCTCGTGGCGACCGTCGGCGAGGCGCCGACGACGGCGCTCGTGGAAGGCGATCACCACGCCCCGCTGTCGGCCGTGCTGGGCGGGCTCACCGCGCCGCACCGCGATGCTCGACGCGCGCTCGAAGCCCTGTCGGAGCTCGAGCTGCCGGAAGGTGGCGCACCGTCGTCGCGCCGTCGGGCCATCGACGTCCGCTGCTCGGCGGCGGCGCTCCTCGCCGGCACCGCGAGTCTGCACTCGCGCCTGGCCAGGTGCGACCCCGACCGCGGAAGGGCCCATTCCCTCGCCATCGTGCGCGTGCTCGATCGCGGACCGCTCACCGGAGCTCGCCACCGCAGGTGGCGCGAGCTCGTCGCCTCCGAGGATCGCGTCGTGCGACAGGCTGCCCTCGACCTCCTCCCCGCACACCCCGAGGTCCCCGAGCCCCACACGGCGCTCACCGCCGCGCTGTCCGCGAAGGACGTGGGAACCATCTCGGCAGCCGCGACGGTGCTGGCGGCGTACCCGGATCGCGCGAGCGCCAGGGTGGACGGCGAGCGCCGCAAGGCAGGCGACGAAGCGTCGGACGCGAAGCCCCTCCCCCTCGAGCCCGATCCCGCTCTCGTCGCCGCGCTCGCGGCGGCGCTGGACGCCGACCGCGCACCCGACGACGTCGAGCTCCGGTCGTCCCTCTTGGATGCCGCCGCTGCGCTGCAGCTGCTGAGCCTCAAGCCGCGGGTGGAGGCGCTGTGCACCAGTGATCTGCCGACCCTGCGAGAGCGCGCCGAGAAGGCGCTCAGGCTGATGGGCGTCACCAACCGTCGCTGCGACACGTTCCCGCCGCCGAAGGGTGCACCCGCGGAGCTGGAGCGCCTCGCCACGCGCCCGGTCGAGATCGAGCTGCGCCTGGACTCGGGCACCCACACGCTCACCCTGGATCCGTCACTCGCTCCCGTGGCGGTCACGCGCGTCGCCGAGCTGGTGCGCGCCGGCTTCTACGACGGCATGGTCGTGCACCGCGTGGTGCCGGGCTTCGTCGCGCAGTTCGGCGACCCCGGAGGCGACGGCTACGGCGGCTGCGGGAAGCCGCCACTGCGCTGCGAGACGTCGCCGGTGACGTTCGGGCCGTTCCACGTGGGAGTCGCCCTCGCGGGAAGAGACACGGGCTCCAGCCAGATCTTCGTCACGCTCGGCGCCTTCCCGCACCTCGACGGCAACTACGCGCTCCTCGGCACGGCGTCGCCGAGCTTCGCTGCGGTCGCCCGCGGCGACGTCATCGTGAAGGCCCGCGTGGTGCGCTGACGTCAGAGCTTCTCGGGGTTGCCCTTGCGGATCTCGTAGCGGAGCGAGCGAGCCCCCTTCTTCGTGAACCCCTCGTAGCCGTCGCCCACGGCGTAGACGAGCCCACACCCCTCGGCGCCGCCAATCCACTCGTTCCAGTCGTTGCAGAGGGTCCCCTCGTCCGTGACGCGCCACGTGCCGCGATCCACCGCGGGTGCGGACTTCGCCGCGCGGGCCGCCGCGAAGCTCTCGCCCGCCTTGCCGACCAGCTTTCCGTCGGGTGCGTAGTGCACGATGAAGAAGATGCGCGGCTCGCCGATGAGCTCCGTCGTTCCCAGCACCGTGTTCCCGGAGAACGTCGCGCGGAGCGCCGGGGCGTCGAGGGGCTGCACCCCCTTGGCGCGCAGCATCTCCTCTTCGGTCTCGCAGCCCGCAGAGACCAGCGCGAGCACCGCCACTGCGAAACCGACCCGAACCTCCACGGCTTCACGTTCCCGTGGTACTCGCCTCGAGTCAAGGTGAACGCCGCTCGTCGCTCCGCGATCGTCGCGCTCGGCCTCGCCGCGGTGGTCGGCGTCGCGATGGTGGGCCTGCCCTCCGAGGAGCGCGACATCGAGCGGGTGGTCGCGCGAGCCGTCACCGCGGTGCAGCGTGGCACCGCCGACGAGGCGACGTACCGAGCGCGGCTCGCACACGACCTCGCTCCACTGCTGGCCGAGGACTTCAGCGCGCGGATCGGCGTCGCCCCGACGCTGGTCGGACGAGACGCCATCGTGGGCGCCGTGCTCGAAGCGTCGCGTCAACGTCCGCGCGCTGTCGTCACGACCAGAAACCTCGTGGTCACCGTCGAGGGGCGGCAGGCGCGAGCCACGGGTAGCGTCGCGGTCTCGGAGTCCCAGAGCGGGGATCTTCACGCCGACGAACGGCGCTTCGAGGCCGCCCTCGTCGAGGCGAACGGTGCGTGGCGCTTGAGCGGCGTCACGGTCGCCGCGCGCTCGAACGCCGAGCCAGAGGCCCGCCCCTGAGTCGTCAGCCGGCCCGGGCCCGCACGATCCACTTCTCGGCCAGGCGCTCGAGCTTCGGGCGGACGTCGGCCACGGCGAGCGTCACCGTGGGCAGGATCACCTGATCCGCTCCGCACTCCGCGTACGCCGCGGGCGTCGCCACGTCACCCTGACCGCGACCGGGGGAGACGCTCACCAGCACCCCCTCACGCGTGCGCCCGCGGTCGCCCAGCAGCGCCCCGAGCTTCGAGATGCGTTCGCGTGCGCGATCGGGCGCCAGCCCGAAGCCGTACCAGCCTTGACCGAGGTCGGCGACGCGCGCGAGCGCCGCGTCGCTCTCGCCACCGAAGTGAATCGGAGGGTGTGGCGTCTGCACCGGCTTCGGGTACTGGCGACAGGCGGGCAGCGTGTAGAACTCGTCGGCGAACACGCTCACCTCGTCGCACCACAGGCGCTTCATCACCTCGAGGTACGAGCGGCACCGGGCACCCCGACGCTCGAAGGGCGTGCCGACGGCGGCGAACTCCTCGGCCAGCCACCCGACACCGACGCCGAAGTCGAAGCGGCCACCCGTGAGCCAGTCCACGGCGGTCACCTGCTTGGCGGTGTAGACGGGGTTGCGCTGCGGCACGAGGCAGATCCCGGTCGCGAGGCGGATGGATTTCGTCGCACCCGCCAGGAACGCCAGCGTCGTGAACGGCTCCAGGATCCCCGCTTCCGCCGGCGCGGGGAGGCGACCGTCCTCCGAGTACGGATAGACGGACGAGTACTGGTCGAACAGGACGACGTGCTCGGGGAGCCAGAGCGAGTGAAAGCCGCACTCCTCGGCCACGCGCGCCGTCTCCACGAGGAGCTCGGGAGTGGCGAACGGGGTGACGGCGGCGGGGAGAAGTCCGATGCGCATGTGCGAGACGATTCCCGCGCTGGCGACGGGCTTCAAGCACGCCGTGTCGGCAGGAGCCGGTGCTCGTCGGTCAGCGCGATCCGGGCCGCACCGCGCCGACGCCGGAGGGCACGATCTCCGCGAGGTCCACGGTCGCCAGGGGATCCCGACCGGCAAGGTGCTCCTCCACGTCCAGCAGGCGGTCCTTGCCCCAGAAGAGCTCTCCGCCGGTGATCATGGTCGGAACGCCGAACACGCCGCGCTCCACGGCGCGAGCCGTCGCGTCCTTGAGGATTGCCTTGGCCTCGGGCTCCCGCGTCCGCGCGACGACCCGAGCCCCGTCGAGCCCGGCCCCATCGAGCGCCGAGGTGACGGCGTCGTCGCTGCCCAGATCGATGCCCTGGCCCCAGCCTGCGCGAAACAGCGCATCGACGACGCGCGGCTGGTCGGAGCCGGAGACTTCTTCGAGCGAAGCGCGGAGCGCGGTGAGCGACCGGAAAGGATGCAATCGTGGCGCGCGAAACGGGATCCCCCCGCGCGCCGCGTGCCTCGCGCAGTCCTTGAAGACGTAGAGGGCCTTCGGAGGGATCTCTGCAGGACCGCGGTGCCCGAAGTGATCGAGCAGCGCCGCGAAGAGCGTCGGACGGTAGACCAGGCGCGCATTCTGACGCTCGCAGATCGCGGGGAGGCTCAGCGCGGCGAAGTACGCGTACGGCGAGAGGTAGTCGAAGTAGAACTCGACGTCTCGCGGGGCCACCGTCGTACTCCGAAGCCTAGAAGCGGTAGATCCCGCCGAGCGTGAACACGTTCGCCGACTGGACGACCTTGCCGCCGTTCACCGCGTGGTAGGTGCGAAACTCGTCGGCCCCGCGGGGGCCACCCAGGAAGAACTCGCTCGGCTCGCCGGGGGAAGCCGGCGGACGCGAAACCGTTCCCGCGGTGGCCAGCGCCTCGCCGTCGCCACCGTTGTCGAAGCCCTGGTTCCAGTGGCGCTGGTAGCCGACGTGAAAGTCGAACCTGTCCTGCCGAACCACGACGCCGCCCCCGAAACCGCCGCGCAGCGCCGCCACCGGCTGCAGATTCAGCTCCGAGTCCTCGAGCGCCGCCGTCTCGACCCACGTCCCCGCGAGGATCCCGAGCTTGCTGCGAATCGCATTGAACTGTCCGCCGAGGCGCGCGCCCCAGGTGTCCTCGTAGCCCATGCGTCGATCGCTGTTGGGGGGCAGCTTCCCGACGGGGTTCACCGTGATCACCCCGGTACCGTCCGATCTCGCGGGGAAGTCCACTTCGATGGTGCTCGCGTCCGTGTTCTTGGAATACGTGACGTCGAGCTCGACGTCCCACAGGTCGTCCGCGAGAGGATCACGCACGGGCACGGCCGCCTCGACCTCGGCGCCCGCGCGCGGCTCGTGCCAGCGAACGCCAAGGCGCGCCTCCATGGGGAACTTCAGCGTGAACGCGAAATCGTCGGCGTGCTCCGGCCTCGTCTTCGGGCTGAACACGTTGCTGACGGACTGGTTCTGGCACTTCATCTCGTCGTAGGTCTTCTCCTTGCAGACCGGGTTCACGCCGCTCAGGTTGTCCTTGTAGTAGTTGCCCAGCACCGTCACCTTGGTGTCGTGGGAGCGCACCCCGTCGAGCCACCGGTACCACGCGCCCAGGTCCAGGTTTCGCGTGAGCGACCAGTGAGCTCCGACGACGACACCCGGCACGAACAGATCCTTGGTCTCGAAGCGTGAGCGAGAGTCGTCCCCCGCGTGGTCGCCCTTGTCGGCGGGGTTGACGGTGCTCATGCCCGCGCTCTCCACGTCGATGATCCCGAAACCCCACACGAAGCCGGCTCCGACGCGGAGCTTCGGGGCCACCTCGACCCCGATGGAGAAGGTCGGGAAGAGGACCGTGGAGTTGTTCTCGAGGACGTTGAACCGGTAGGGCGCCGGCACGTCTACCGTGGCGCCCGTGTTGACGTTGTACCCCGAAACCATGTCCGGGAACTCCCCCCGGCGTGATCCGTAGGTCGCCGGCGGGACGATGGCGAAGCCGACACCGACGCGCGAGCCGAGGCGCGCACTCAGCGCGAGCGACGGCACGTAGCGCGGCGCGTCCGCGAACCTGTTGCACACGGGGCGGTACACCACGATGGCCTCGTCGTCCGTCCCCTGCGCGGGTCCCGTGAGCTCGTTGCCCGGGTTGCGGCGATCGAAGCAGACCTTGTTGAACGCCAGGTTCTGCTCGAGGCTGACACCGCCGCCCTGTGTGGCGAGCGCCGCGGGGTTGTAGTGAGCCGCAATGGGATCGGTACCGACGGCCAGCCACGCACCGCCCCTGGAGAACGCCGCGCTGCCGTTGTCGGGATACTCGAGCGGGCCCGAAGCCTGCGCCCGAACGGTCGCGAGCAGCATCCCCGCACCGAGCGCCGTGGCCAGGAGCCTGGTGCGCATCAGAACTCCAGCTCCGTCTGGTACCCGGCGATGATCTGCACGGGCGCCTGATAGAACGACGCTCCCATCAGGTCGTGCTCGTCGAGGCCGAAGGACGCGTACACGCGGACGAGGACCTGGTCCTGGGAGCTGCCCCAGTACGGGCTGGTGCCGAAGACGAACCCGTAGTGCAGCTCGTGCTCGCGGCCGGAGCGGAGATCCTCGTCCGTGCGTGGAACGTTCAGGTATCGGAACGCGGGGCCGACGAAACCGAAGCTCCAGTGTCGGACGAACCAGAAGCTCTCGACGCGCCAGTGCCATCCCGAGTCGAACACCGTCGCCATGGGCCAGTCGAAGGAGTTGTCCGGCCGATCCTCGTACCGGTACGCACCCTCGAACACCGGCATGAACACCTCGCCGGGGAGCACGAGGCGCGAGCGCAGCTCCACCCACGGCCAGCTCCGGGTGGCGAAATCCGCGTCGTCGCTCTTCGCCTCACGCGTGTCGCGATCGAGCCGTCGCGAACCGTGGTCGCGCCCGCTGGCGTCGGGCTCGAAACGAATGTTGCGCCAGTCGTAGCGGTAGCCCACCCCCACGCCGAAGCTGAGGAGGAAGACGCGGACGTCGGTGAGCAGACTCGGCTCGGCGAATCCGAAGTTGGTGTCGCCGACGAGCTGAGTCTGCACCTCGCTCATGTCCTCTTCGAGCGGCGTGCGATTCTCGAGGATGGTGCGGAGGCCCGGCCCCCAGAACCCGAAGAGCTTCAGCCTCGTTCCGGCCGGACGCGGGCGCAGCATGGCGTCCTTCGGCTTCCACCAGGCGGCGGTGTCCGGACCGGCGTGCGCTCCGGGCGCCGCCAGCCCCAGCGAAAGGCCGACACCGGCGCCCGCCATGGCGCGGCGAAGCCTCGCTCGATGCCTGTCCGCGCCCACGGGGGGCCGAGCATACCGCCACGACGGGCCAAACTCCGAGCAGGAACGCGTCGGTCCCGATGTTCCATTCGGCCGGGAATTTCACGCCCGTCACCCGCCGCGGGCGCCCGGAGGCCCGCCTCCGCGCCGTCCAGGTCGCCTGCTACCCTCTGGCGCTGCTCCTGGCGATCGACATCGGCAACACCAACGTCACGTGCGGACTGTTCGACGAAGAGCGGCTCCAGCAGACGTTTCGGGTCGAGACCGTCCGGGCGAAGACGGCCGACGAGTACGGCGTCCTGCTGCGCCAGATGCTCTCCCTCAAGACGGTGGCGCCCGAGTCCGTTCACGCCGCGATCGTCGCCAGCGTGGTGCCCCAGCTCACGGAGGTCATGACCGAGGCGATTCGCCAGGCCTTCGCCCGCGACCCGGTGGTGGTCGGTCCGGGCCTGAAGACGGGCATCTCCGTGCTCTACGACACGCCGCGGGACGTCGGCGCGGATCGGATCGTCAACGCCGTGGCGGCGTACGAACGCGTGGGAGCCGGAGTCATCGTCGTCGACTTCGGCACGGCGACGACCTTCGACTGCATTTCGCCGAAGGGCGAGTACCTGGGCGGGGTGATCGTGCCGGGCATCGGGGTGAGCCTCGATGGGCTCCTCTCGCGCGCGGCCAAGCTGTCGCGCGTGGAGATCGCCGCGCCCCCCCGCGTCGTCGGAAAGAACCCGACGCAGTCCCTGCAGTCGGGCATCGTTCATGGCTACGCGTCGCTCGTGGACGGGCTGCTCGCGAAGCTGCGGACCGAGCTCGGCTTCCCGTGTGAAGCGATCGCCACCGGAGGCCTCGCGCGGCTCATCGTGGCCCACTGCGACACGCTCGACGTCGTGGACGAGAACATCACGCTCGAGGGCTTGAGGATCCTCCACGAGCGCAACGCCAACCACTCTCACCCGAGTCACGGGAAGCCGGCCAAGGGTGACCGCTGACGAAGCCGCGGCCCGGCTGCCGCGCCGGGCGAGCGCTCCGATCACCGGCGTCGCCCTGCTCGGCGCGGCCCTGCTCTTCGCCACGGCACTCGCCGCGGTGTCGTTCGGCGAGCAACCCGTCTCGCTCGTCCGTGCCTTCTCGGAGCCCGACAGTCTCGACGCCCTGATCCTGTTCTCGGCACGTCTCCCGCGGGTCCTGCTCGCCGCCGTCGCCGGCGCAGCGCTCGGCATGGTGGGCGCTTCGACCCAGGCCCTGCTGCGCAATCCCCTGGCCGATCCCTACGTGCTCGGAATTTCCGGAGGCGCCGCCGCGGGCGCGACCGTCGCCATCGTCCTCGGCGCGGTGACGGTGGGGGTCATCGGCGCGGCCATCGTCCCCGTGGCCGCGCTCGTCGGTGGTCTCGCCGCGACGGCGCTCGTCTACGCCATCGCCCGCGCCAGCGGCCGGGTATCCGGGACGGCCATCCTGCTGGCCGGTGTCATCGTCAACGCCGTGGCCTCGGCGTTCATCACGCTGATCAAGACGATGGTGTCGGCCTCGAAGTCGCAGGAGCTCCTGTTCTGGTTGATGGGGTTCATCGAGGTGCCGTCCGCGCTCGAGCTCGCGGTCGCGACCGCGTGGGTCGCCGTGGGCGCGTCGCTGCTGATGGCCGAGTCGGGTCGAATGAACCTTCTTGCGCTGGGGCGGGAGCCCGCGGCGCATCTCGGCGTGGACGTCGCGCGCGTCGAACGCCGTGTCTTCTTCGCCGCGTCGTGCGTCGTCGGCGCCGTGGTCAGCCTCACCGGACTCATCGGCTTCGTGGGTCTGGTCGTCCCCCACGCCGTCCGTCGCATCGTCGGGCCGGATCACCGGCGCGTGCTGCCGGCGGCGTGCCTGCTCGGCGCGGTCACCCTGCTCGGCTGCGACCTGGTGGCCCGTGCCGCCTTCCAGTGGCTCGGGACGGCGCCCCCGGTGGGCGCAGTCACGGCGCTCATCGGAGGGCCCGTCTTCCTGGTTCTGCTGCACCGGACGCGGCACCGCGCGGCCGAGGCGTGACCCCGGAGCGACCGTCGCACAGCACCAGCGGACTGAGCTATAGTCCGCGCTCGATGATCAGCAGAGACCTCACCCTTCCGCTCGCCACTTTCGTCGTGCTCGGCATCGCCGGTGCCGGCTGCATCGTCCACACGACCCCGCCGTCGGATCCTGCGCCGGCGGAGCCGGCCGCGACGACGACCGCCACACCGACCGCGACCACCGCACCGACCGCGACCGCCGCACCGACCGCGACCGCCGCACCGACCGCGACCGCGACCGCCGCACCGACCGCGACCGCTGCGCCGACCGCGACCACCGCTCCCACGGCGACCGCCGCGCCGACCTCCACGGCTGCGGCCGCCAAGCCGCCACCGTACGACGCGTGCGCGGGGAAGAAGTGCGGCGATCGCTGCACCATCTGCCCGCCTCGCACGCCAGGCTGCATGGAGACGGCGCTGGTCAAGCTCTGCCACCCGGACGGACAGTGCAAGGCCGCGACGGCCGTCCAGTGCGCGCCGCCCGCGGCGGGCGCTCCGGCGGGCGCCGCCGTGCCGAAGAAGTAGCGCGCGCGGGCGCGAGGGTCGCACGGCAGCGCGCACTCGCGCCCGAAACGGAAGTGTCTCGAACATCTCGGGGATGACGGCGGAGGCCCGCGCGCTATGCTCGCCCCCACCATGACTAGGCTTTCTCGATCCGTTTGGTTCCCCGTGGCCTCGCGCTCGCTCTGGCCGGCGGTGCTCGCCATGGCGACGCTCGCGTGCGGCGCGAGCGACGAACGTGAGCCGGCCGCGGCGGGAGGTGCGGCGGGCGCCTCGGGAGGTGCCGGGGGTTCCGGCACCGGCGGGTCGGCCGGGTCCGGCGCTGGTCCCGCGGCCGGCAGCGGTGGAACCGCGGGCTTCGGGGGCGGAGCGGGCGGTCCCGTCGCCGGCACCGGCGGCGTGGGCACGGCCGGCGAGTGGATCACCCTCATCGGCGGTGACTGGAGCCTGGACGCCGGCACGGAGGGCTAACGTCTGCGCGCGCAAGACGCTCACCGAGGACGTGCTGGTGAGCGAGTTCGAGGCGATCAACCCCGCGGGCACGCACCACACGGTGCTGACGGTGGGTGACCCGGGGGCGCCCGACGGCGTCACACCGTGCGAGGTGTTCACGAACGCGAGCGAGATGATCTTCGGCTCCGGTGTCGGCACCAACCCCCTGGCGTTCCCGAGCGGCATCGCCGTTCGCCTTCCCAAGGGAAAGCAGCTCGTCCTGAACATGCACCTCTTCAACACGACGGCCGACGAGATCCAGGGCCTGTCGGGGACGCGAGCGCGAATCGCCGACCCGGCCGAGGTGGAGCACGAGGCCGAGGCCGTCCTGATGGGCACGTTCGCCATCCGCATCGAGCCGATGCAGATGGGCTTCGCCACGGGGGACTGTGTCCAGAACGGAGACGTCACGCTCTTCGCGGTCGCGCCGCACATGCACCAGGTCGGCTCGCACATGAAGGTCGTGGCGAAGAGTTCCGTCGCAGGAGACGTCGTGCTGCACGACGGGCCGTACGACTTCGATCAGCAGCTCGTCAACCTGATCGATCCCGTGGAGATGAAGCGCGGTGACCGCGTCAGCGTGGAGTGCACCTACGAGAACCCCCACGACCGGGTCATCGGCTTCGGCGACAGTTCCCTGCAGGAGATGTGCTTCGCGGGAGTGTACCGATACCCCCCGCACGGCGCCTTCGGACTCGTCTGCGCGGACGAGTGACCGCGAGCCCGCGACCGCTCCGTCCTTCCCTACCCGCCGTCCTGCTCGCGCAAGGCCGCCCGTCGCCATGTCCGTGACCGATCCCACCACGAGCGTTCGAGCGATCCACCGCTACCCGGTGAAGTCGATGGCGGGCGAATCCCTGCCCGAGTCGCGCGTTCTGGCGACGCACGGCGTGGAAGGCGATCGCGCCTGGGCGCTGCTGGACGTCGAGACGGGACGCGTGGCCAGCGGCAAGCACCCCCGGCGATGGGGGAGCCTGCTCGAGTACACGGCGGCGTTCCTCGAGCCGCCCTCCGGCCGCGGGCACGACGCGCCCGTGTCCATCACGCTGCCCGACGGCACGCGACTCCGCACCGATCGGGACGACGTCGGCCGCCAGCTGTCCGTCAGCCTCGGCCGCCAGGTGCGTCTGGTCGCGGAGCCGCCCGCTCAGGCCACCTACGACGAGTACTCGCCCGAGCGCGACGAGGACCGCGGCGAGCCGCTCGCGGTCGGCGCGGGCACGGGCACGTTCTTCGACTTCGCGCCGATCCATTTCGTGACCACCGGAACCCTGGCGCGGCTCAAGCAGCTCCGGCCAAGCTCGGTCTTCGACGCCGCTCGGTTTCGGCCGAATCTGGTCCTCGACACGGGCCCCGACTACGGCTTCCTGGAGAACGACTGGCTGGGACGCGTGCTCGCGATCGGCGAGGACGTGCGCCTCTGCGTGACCTTCCCGTGTCCGCGGTGCGTGATGACCACGCTGCCGCAGGGCGACCTCCCGCACGATCCCGGCGTGCTGCGTACCGCCGTGGATCACAACCGGCAGCTCTTCGCGCTGCTCGCGAAGAAGCTTCCGACGGTGGGCGCCTACGCCACGGTCGTGCGCGGCGGTCGAGTCCGCGTCGGCGACCCGGTGCGGGTGGAGGGTAGAGCACCGCTGCAGCGCGCCGGAGCCTTCGCCACGGCCATCAAACGGGCCGTTCGCCGGCGTTGAGCACCGGCCCGCGAGCGACGTGGTTGCGCCCACCCAGGTCGCTCAGGGATTCGCGCCGGCGGGCCGCGGGCACGCCGCATCGTCGGGGGCGCCGGAGCACGTGGCACCGCCCTCCATCGCCGCGTCGTACTCGGTTCCTCGCTTGACGCAGTAGGAGCCGGCGAGCTGCGACGACCCCAGGCCGAGATCCTGGACGAGGGGCCGGCACGAGTAGCCGCTCGGGCATGAGCAGTACTGCGCGTCGGGATCCGGACCGTCACACCTGCAGGAGCAGTACACGGTGTCCGGAGCCGGCCGATCGACGTCCCACGCCATGACCGGAACGCCGACCGACGTCGCCGGACTCGAACCATCTCCGCCCGGGACACGGCACCGCGCGCGATCGGTGCCGGCCACCGCGGTCAGCGCGTCACTCGTCTGGCCGAAGGGGCACGACACGCGGCCCTGGAAGTGATTGACGAGGCAGATGCGCGTCTCGCACTGAAAGGACCGACTCTCCACGTTCACCTCGGACGACCCGAACCCGCTGAAATCGACGCGGGACTCGTCCTCCGGGATGCACGGGTCTCCGACCCCCTCGGCAGCGGCCTCCGCGGGCGTCTCGCAGGCGGCGAGCGACCCCACCAGGGCAAGGAAGAGCAACCCACCCGATCGCAGAGCGAACATCCGGACTCCTCGTGCCGCCTCGGAGCAGCAACGGAAGGTGAGTCGCCGCGCGCGGCACGATCGAGCAGTGGGGCGGCGCTAGCTGCGCGCGATCACGACGTCGACGGTCACCGGGGTGCTCTCGTTGCCGGCCTCGTCGAATGCGACGACCGCGATGCTGGTGGGTCCCACCGGGAGCTCCGAGGGGTCCACGGTGACGGCGCCGGATCCCGCCGTCCTCGCGACGGGCGCGCCGCCCACGAAGACGTCCACCCACACCCGCCCGTGCAGCACGTCGCTGGCGGTCACGACGACGTCGAACCTCTCGGTGACGACGGTCCCGGGCGCCGGAGACGAGATGGCCACGACCGGCGCGATCGCGTCGATGTGGAGCGTGAAGGCGTCGCTCGCGACGTTGCCCGCGGCGTCCCGGGCCGTGACGGTCGCCTGGCTGCGTCCCGCGGGGAGCGCGCTCGCGTCGAAGGACACCAGGGTGCCGTCCCACTGCTTGCCCAGCGTGGAGGGATACGCTTCGGGCAGCGCGTGCCGCGCGGCCTTGCCCTGAAACTCGAGGACGACGTCGCCGAGCACCCACGCATCGGCGACCCAGAGGTCCACGCGAGCGTGCTCCCCCCTGGCGGGGACGATGGTCTCGAAGGTCTGAACGGTCGGCGGAGTGAGATCCACGAGGAGCCCCGTGACGCGTCGCTCGGCCCAGCCGCCGTTGGAGTCGGTGACGCGCAGGAGGAGCTCGCCGAAGCCCTCCCCCAGGTCGGCGCCCGACAGCGAGAAGGTCTCGTACGCGCCGGAAAGGGACAGTGACGACGAGCGCGCGAAGACGGCTTCGGCGCGGGCGAGGCGCACGTCGTCCGACGCGGCGACGCGCACGGCGCCGGTCGGTCCGATGGGTGGCCACTCGGGGACGTCGATGCTCACGATCGTCGGAGGCTCGTCGCGGGTCGTGGTGCTCGGCCCGGCCTGGGGCGGTGGGGCGAAGGTGTCCGGCGGCTCGTCGGTCCGCGGGCTGGGCTCGTCGAGGAGCAGCAGGATGCATCCCGTGTTCGACAGGGAGAGGCAGAGCGCACCCGCGAGGGCGAACGAGGTCCGCGCGAAGACGCTCACGTTCCGCCTCCGACGCGCTCGACGTGCACGGCCCGTGGGCGGCCCGTGGCGTCGATGGCATAGACCCGAACGGCCCCGTCGGCGTCGCCGACGAAGAGGTGCGCTCCGTCCGCGGCGACGTCGGTGGCCACCCCGGTGAACGACTCGATGGCCTCGACGACGGGTGCCTCTCCCAGGGAGACCGTGACGAGCTGGCTCCGATAGCGGCCACGGTCGGCGACGGCGAGATGAACGCGATCTCCCGCCCACGCGCCTCCCGCGTACGTGCCCGCCGGTAGCGCGACGCGTCCGCCCGTGGCGTGATCGTAGAGCCCGGCGCGAGTGCCCAGGGTCGCCACTTCCACCGCCGCGTCGCCCGCCGCTACCAGGACGCGGCGCGGGATGCCGGCCTGCCACAGGCTCGTGTCGAGGATCTCGGCCTCGTCGAAGACCCCGTGCGACGGGAGCTCGGTGATCTGGGCGCCCCGCAGCTCGAGCGCCGCGGGCCACTCGGGGGCAGCGACGACCACGTCGCCACCGACGAGCGTCACCGCCGGCGGCAGGTGGGCGGACCGGCCGTGCGTCGCACCGCCCACCTGCAGCCCCTGGTCGTCGAAGACGACGATTCCCGTCGGCGTGGCGACGAGCACGTCGGCGCCCCGGGCCACGAGACTGCCGGACCAGAGCGTCTGCCCCGTCACGATCGTGCTGGCCCCTTCGACGATCACGTCACCGTTCTTGCGGCCGACGACCCAGCGGCCGTCATCGAGCAGGTCACCCGCCACGACCTCGGTGGGCAGCGTGGCACCGTTCTTCACGAGCGTGCCATCCGTCAGCACGTCGAAGAGCTCGGTCGTCGCTCCGACCACGAGCAGCTTGCTCGCGCGTACCGCGACGGCTTCGACGAGCCAGGGCTCGTCGTAGCGACCCAGGCGCGCCAGCACCGGGTCGAGAGGATCGCGAACGTCCACCGCGCGCAGACCGAGCCGCCGTGCGTCCCCGAAGGCGTACAGGACGCCGTCCTGGGGCAGCACCTGGATTGGATCGCGCCCGCGCGGCGGAATGCCCGGCGGCGAAGGCGGCGGTGGCGGCGGTGGCGCCCACCGATCCTCCCAGTCGAGGACCTCCCACGGTGGCTCCTCGGAGCACTGGGACCCGGGGGCCGCCGGCTCGAACACGAGCGGCGACGAGAGCACGCTGCACGCCGCCGGCGCGTCCGCCGTCTCCACGCGCAGGATGCCCCACTCCCCGCCCGCGACGAAGAGGCCCGTCGAGTCCGCTCGCACACCGCTCGCGTAGAACGAAAGGTCGTCGTCGAGCGTGCAGTTGCCGAGGACGGCGGGCGCTTGCGGCTGGCTCACGTCGACGGCGACCGCGCCGTACCGCCCCGCGGCGACGAACGCGACGTCGCCCACCAGCTCGACGTCCTTGGCGGGAGCCACGAGGAGATCACCCTGGTGGGCGTCGGCGAGCCAGGTGTGGCCGACGACGGCGCTGGTCGTCAGGTCCACCACGGCGAAAGTCGTACACGCCGCCACGTACGCCGTGGTCCCCCTGGAGGTGACGCCGGCCGCGAACCCCGGAACGGGGATCGTGTCGAGCAACACCGGGGACGCCGTCGAGAGGTCGACGACGTGCAGACCGGCGGAACCCGCCGCGACGTAGGCGGTGTCCCCCTCGACGTGGACGTCGAGCGCGACGCCGTCGAGGGGCAACGCGGCCGCGACGACGGGAGAGAGCGGATCGGTGACGTCCGCGACGAGGAGCCCCGAGTCCCCGGCCGCGAGCAGGACGCGCCCGGCGTGCTCGCGCGCGGCCAGCGGACGTCCGAATCCCGTGAAGAGCGCGCGCCGCACGGGCGCCGTCGGCGCGCTGACGTCGAGCACCCAGAGCCCGGAGGCGTCCACGGCGTACATGAGGCCTCCCACGATGGCGCCGTCGCGAAACATCGGCGCCTCGAAGGCGTCGAGGTACCGCGGACTCTCGGTGTCGCCACACGCCTCGTCCACCACCACCCACTCGATCGTCGTTCGACCGCACTCGTTCTCCACCGTGACGCCCTTCCAGCGGCCCCCCGTCGGCGGCGGCTGGGTCGGAGGCGGCGGCGGACTGCTCCCGGTGTTGCTCTCGGGCCCACCGAGGGCTGCATGGTCCGACGCACTGCACCCCAGGAGCGCCAAGATCACGGCAACCAGGCCTGCACGCATGGGTTCCTCCTTCCGCCCGAGCGCCAGCCGACGACGAGTCGGCGCGTGGCTCGTCAGCTCTCAAGCAACGGCCGTGCCCCGCGTGGGGTGCATCGAATTCTCCGACCGTCCGTCGAACGGCGGCGCCGGTCTCCATGACATCGTTGTCGCGAGCGCCGCGGCCGAGCGACTCGAATGTCGTGGTCCCCACTGCGCGTCGCGCCCGGTGGCCGTCGGAGTCGCCGCGGCCGCGCCGCGCGCGCGCTGGCACCGCGATTGCTTCGGAGCTTCGTCCATGGCGCGCGAGGTGACGGGGGTGACGCGTGCGCTGGCGCTGCTCGCGACGGCCACGGCGAGCTCGCCGAGCTTCGCGGACGACGAGGGTGAGCCGTGGACCGAGGACGTCCCGGCGCAGGCCGCCGACGTGCCCGGATCCGCTCCGCCCACGGCTCCGGCTCCGGCTCCCCCGCCGCCAGCCGGACCACCACCGGTCTCCCCCTACCCCACGCCCTATCCCGGCCAGCCGCCGCACCCTCACGCCGGCTGGTACTACCCACCCGGCTACTACCCGCCGTACGGCGCGCCGCCGCTCGCGACCCCACCGGCCCTCGCGCCCGTACCGATGCGGCCCGGCCCACCGGGAAGGGACGTGGGGAGCCGTGATGGCGGCGAGCCAGGCGCCTCGAGCTGGTACGGCTGGCAGATCCTCATCATCGACGTCGCGACCGTCGCCACCTTTGCGGCCGACGACTCGGGCACGCGGATGGGTGGCGGCCTGGCCTACACGCTTGGCGGACCCGTCGTGCACTGGGCGCATGGGCAACAGGGCGCGGGCTGGGGCAGCCTGGCGCTCCGGAGCTTCACGCCGCTCCTGTTCATCGGCGCGGACGACGACGCGGGCAGGTCGGCAGCGTACGGCGCCGCCCTGCTCGCGAGCGTCCTCGACATCACGTTGCTCGCGCACGAGCGCATGCCGAAGTCACGCCGCAGGTCGGCCGCCCTCGCTCCATACGTCGCCGTCGGACGCGGGTCGGCCAGCAGCGGCCTCGGCGGCTCGTTTCCGTAGGCGTTCAGCGCGCCCCGAGCAGCGGACGCCCGGGCTGCAGGTCGAGGTGCCAGTGATCGTGGTGCGCAGCGTCGTGGTTCGGGGTGAGGATGAGGTGGAACGTCCCGCGCGCCTCGGCCGCGCAGATCATGGACCGCAGCGCCCAGGCGGCAGGGTCGTCTCGCCGAGGGCGTCCGCCTCCGCCGCAGACGGGGTCACCGATTGCGCCGTGCCAGTCCGCCTTCACCGAGATCCGGCGGCCGTCGGCGAGCACCACCGCGCTCACGTCCAGCGCTAGGCCGAGAGCGTGCTGGCTCACGCGCCCACGACCACCCACTCGCGCGTTCGGTCGATGGGCGCTCGCGTGCACGATCTCGACCACGCCGTGCGCCGCGAGAACGTCGGCGAAGTCGCGCACGGCCAGCGCCAGTCGGCAGTCGAACACGTCGTGCGGGGCGCCTGGCCCCGCGACGCGCACGCCCCCGAGTGGCCCGGTGAGGCGTACCGGTTGCTCGACGCCGGGTGCCGAGACGGTGGCGAACGACACGCCTCGCTCCCAGAGGCGACGGAGACACTCGCTCGGACCGAGCGACGAGTACACGGACGCCG
>CAZARU010000141.1:3943-17299 GCA_964487605.1 uncultured Polyangiaceae bacterium | reverse complement strand
CGGCGCGCGTCAAGCGCGGGAAGGACGTAGACCGACAGCCGCGCCGGGGGCTCGACGAGGACACAGGTCCCGCGGAGCTTGTCCACAGGAGCACGGCCACGTCAGCGCGGCGACGTCGTCGCGCCCCGCACTTCCGCGAGGAGCGCGGCGACGTCGCGCCGCACACCCAGCAGAGCCTCGCGATAGGGCACCGGCGCGCGCTCGGCGGTCGGCGCGTTCGCAGGTAGAGGGTCCCGCAGCCGCTTGCGGGCGCCCGCGATCGTGAAGCCCTGCGTGTAGAGCAGCTCCTTCACGTTGAGCAGCTTCTCGACGTCGCGGCGCGAGTAGATCCGCTGCCCCTTGCTGGACTTCTGCGGCCGGATCGACCGGAACTCCGTCTCCCAGTAGCGCAGCACGTGCGGTTCCACGCCGACGATCTCGGCGACCTCGCCGATACGAAAGTACAGCTTCACCGGTAGACGGGCGTCTCGAGTCACGCGACGGTTCAGTCTTCGCCCGTTTGGCTCGCCGTGTCCACCGGAAGGTTCGGATCGTCGTTCAGCGCCTGCTTCAAGAGCTGGCTCGCCTTGAAGTTCAGGACTCGCCGCGCGGTGATCACGATGGGGTCGCCCGTCTGGGGATTTCGACCCTGTCGCTGGCGCTTGTCGCGCAGCACGAAGTTCCCGAACCCGGAAATCTTGATCTTTTCGCCGCGACCCAGCGTCTCCTTCATGGTTTCGAAGACCAGGTCGACGAGATCCGCGGACTCCTTCTTCGAGAAGCCCCCGAGACGCGTGTACACGGCTTGAACGATGTCGGCCTTGGTCATGGGCTGGCCCCCGTCTCCGTCTCCGCTTGCCTACTCAGGTTGGTCCGGGGCGACCTGCGCGCGCACCGGACCCTCTCGCGATACTGCCCGCCGGCGACCGAAAAGTCCATGCCGGACGGGAGGTTCGTCGCGCCCGGGCGTTCTGCGGGGCGGGCGGGCGGCCGCAACCCCGCCGAAGCCTGGCCCCGGGAAACGTTCACGGCCCACCGAAGGGGCAGCGCCGGGCGGAGGCCGCGTCAGGCCGCCCGCGCAATCGACGGCAGGTCGGTGGCCGAATCGGACACCGGGGCGGGTGCCGAGAGGGAGTCGCGCCGCGTCTGAATCTGCTCGGCCGTGACCATGAACGCCACGTAGCCGTAGCCGAACATGAACAGCATCGCGAAGGGGGTCGCAAACCAGTGCGCCGTCTCGAGGGAGGCGACCACGCTTCCGGCGCAGACGAGCGCCAGCCCGATCTCGATGAGCGGCAGCTCCGCGACCTGCCGGTAGCGCCCCGCTGCCGCGCCTCGCTTGGGCGTCCGCACGAACTCCCCGGACATGCACCTCATTCCTTCGACCACGGCCTTGGTCAGGTGCGGCGCGAGGCCGGCACCCAGCGCGATGATCGCCGGCAGCCGCCTGATCGCGGACCAGGCCGAGCGCCCCTGGGCGCGCTCGGCGACGGCGTAGAACGTGGCGAGGGACCCCGTCGCGCCGAGGCACAGAGGAAGGTCGATGACGATCATCGTGCGCAGATCCGTCGCTGGAAGGAGGATGAGCGCAGGGAGGAGGAGCACGCTGAGCAGGAGCATCAGCGGGTACGCGAAGTGGGGCGTCAGGTGGAAGACTGCCTCGACGCGCTGTCCGACGGTCAGATCCGCGGTGAGCACGCGTCCCATCAGCTTGCGCGCGGTCTGCACCGTGCCCTTTGCCCAGCGGTACTGCTGCGCCCGAAACGCGGAAATCCCCTCGGGAAGCTCCGCCGGAGTGACGACCTCCTCGCGGTACACGAAGCGCCATCCGGCGAGCTGCGCGCGGTACGAGAGGTCGAGATCCTCGGTCAACGTGTCGTGCTCCCAGCCACCGGCGTCCTCGATGGCCCTGCGACGCCAAACCCCCCCCGTGCCCGAGAAATTGAACATGCAGCCGGCGCCGAAGCGGGCGCGATTCTCGACCATGTGGTGGCCGTCCAGCATGAGCGCCTGGACGCTGGTGAAGAGGTTGACGTCCCGGTTGATGTGGCCCCAGCGAGCCTGGACCATTCCGATCACGGGGTCGGAAAAGTGTCCGACGAGCGCCTTCAGGAAATCGGGCTGCGGGATGAAGTCCGCGTCGAAGATCGCGATGAGCTCGCCCGTCGCCGTGCGGAGCCCGTGGTCGAGCGCGCCCGCCTTGTATCCGTCACGGTTGGGCCGCCTGACGTAGGTCGCGTCGATGCCGAGCGCTTGCATGCGCTGGACCTCGGCGGCCGCCATCACCGTCGTCTCGTCGCTCGAGTCGTCGAGCACCTGGATCTGCAGTCGATCGTGCGGGTAGTCCAGCTGCGCCACGGCGCGGAGCAGCCGCTGAACGACCGTGGCCTCGTTGTAGAGCGGGAGCTGGACCGTGACCCGAGGCAGCTCGCTCGGCGGAGCGGGCGGGTTCTCGATGGCGGCCTTCAGCTGGTGTCGGTGGCGACGGCAGAGCAGGACCAGGTGGGCCCGGTGGATGCCGTAGGTGGCCAGGAGCAGGACGACGGTGAAGTAGACGGCGACGAGCGCGACGACCATGGGACGGCGAAGTAGCACTCGACCGCTGCACGCTTGTCACTGAACTGTAATACTTTGCACGCCGATGTAGGTGCGTCGTAAGTCGCCGTCATGGCAGGCATTTCGCCCATATCGAACTGGGCCCCGTGCTCGCCCTTCCGCCCGTCGGCGCCCCCGGATGACGCGCCGCACCGAGCGGCGCGCGCCACGCCCGCCGTCAGCCGCCGCCGAAGAGGAACGAGCCGCCGATGCCGACGGTGAACACCGTGTGCCCCGACTGGGCGGACTCCGGGATGTCGGTGGAGCCCACGTCGAGCTCGTTCAGCGAGTTCCCGTCCGTCCCACCGCCGAGATCACCGCAGTCCGCGGCGGAGCCCGCGCGCTTGACCTCGATGTTGTTGAAGGTCGCGAGCGAGATGTTCGCGTACGGCGTGAGGTGGAACACGTCGCCCGCGAGCGGGATCATCGCGCCGCCGCCGAGACGGAACGCGCTCCCCGAGAGCGTCGTGTCCACCGTGCACGAGAGCCCGCCTCCGGACGCCTGCTCGCTCACGACGAACTCGTGAAGCAGGCCCAGTCCAATCTCTCCGAAACCGCCGAACTTCCCGCGCTCGGTGTGGGCCATCAGGCCCAGGCCGCCGGCGCGATGCGTGATCGTCGTCGTCAGCTCGACGCCGGGACTCGGTACCTGATCGAGTCCGGGGCCGACACCGTGGACGTAGCCTTCCGCGTAGAGGAACGGCGTGAAGTGCTTCAGGAAGCGGACGCCGCCATTCAGACCGCCACCGAAGCCGTTCTTGGTGAACTCGTCAACGCGCAGATCCGTGCCGGCGACGCTCATGACGTTGCCGCCGGGGATCGCGCCGCCGATCCGCAGACCGACCATGAACCCGATGCCGCCCCGTTCGGCGGCTGGCGCCGCGGCGCCGTCGCCGGGCGTGGCACCGGGACCGGGTGACGGCTGGGCCGCGGACGGCGGCTGACCGGCCTGCGGCGGCGGAACGGGCGCGACGGCGCCTCCGCTCTCGTCGGGCTGCAGCTCCAGGGGAACCGTCAGACTCTGCTTCTCCTGGAGCTGGATCGTCTTCTCGGCCGCCTTGAAGCCCGGCGCGGACACCCGGATCGTGTGGGACCCGGGGTTCGCAGGGCGGTCCACGCCGACGACGGCCGAGGAGACCTTGGCCCCGTCGATGCGGAGGTCCATGTCGGCGACGTTCGGCGGGACCACGTCGATGCGGAGCGACGGGATGCGCGGCTCGAGGGCGACGAGCTCCTTCTTCCCGTCCTCCACTGCGGTCACGAACGCCTCGGGCGCGCCAGCGTCCAGGGTGGTGCGGACGAGGCGCCGGTAGGTCTCGCTGGCGTCCACCAGCTGCCCCACCTTCTCCTGGGCACGCGCGACGTAGAGGAGATGAATCGGCGCGTCGTACAGCGACTGCGCTCGCTGCATCTTGTCGAGCGCTTCGGCGTACTTGCCCGCCTTGAAGAGCTTGATGGCGTCGAGCGCGAGCTGCCGCGCCGTCGCCTTGTCCGCCGCGGCCTGGGCCGAGGCCGGAGCCGTCACCGCGGTGACGGCGGACGCCGCGCCGGTGAAGGCCATCGCCACGATCCAGGTGCGCACGTCGAGGCCCATGGTGCGGCGGACGATGGGCGACGGGATGCCGCGGGTCAAGTCACGCGCTCGTCAGTACCCGATGTCCACACCACCGCCCTTCGGGGCGGGTCTCGGAGCGGGAGCGGGCGCGGGCGCGGCCTGCGCCTTGGGCGCGGCAGGCCGAGGCCCTGGGCGAGGGCCGACGCGGGGCGCCGCCGCGGCGGGGGGCGGGGAAGGCGCTGGCTCCACGGCGACAGGCACGCCGGCGTCCACCTTGGCCACCTCGACGGACGGCACAGGTGGCACCGGGGCCACGGTGGGGGCCGTTGCGGAGACCGCGGGCGGCGCGACGGAGGTGACCCCCTCCGCCGCGGGCTCCTTGCTCCCCGAACCACCGAACGCGAACGCCAGCACGACGCCCGCCACCGCGAGCCCCGCGACACCGGCGAGCGCCATGTACGCGCCCTTGCCGCTCGACACGGGCAGACCCGGCGTCCGCGTCATCGACGCGTCCGCCATCGTGTTCTGGCTCCCCACGGGAACGGCGCCGGCCGGCGCCGCGAGCGTCGGGTTCTCCGCCGGCGTGGGCATTCCCAGGTGCGCTCCCCCGCTCGGCGGAGCGAGCGCCATGGCGGAAGGGAGCGGCGCACGTGTCGTGACTCCGAGCGCCAGCGAGAGCTGCTCGGCGAGCTCCGACGCGGACTCGAAGCGCTGCTCGGGCTCCCGCGAGAGGCACTTCGCCAGCCACGCGTCGAACGTCCGCGGCAACTCGGGAGCGAGCTCCGAGGGAACGGGCACCGGCGCGGTGCAGATCTTCACCAGGAGATCGCCGACGGCCTCCCCGTCGAACGGCAGCCGCCCCACGAGGCAGCGATACACGATCACGCCGAGCGACCACAGGTCCGAGCGGTAGTTCACCGAACGAAGGCCGCGCGCCTGCTCGGGGCTCATGTAGTGCGGGGTCCCGAGGACCGAGCCCGTGCGCGTGGCGGAAGAAGACGACGAGAGACCACCTTCGGTGAACTTGGCGATCCCGAAATCGACGACCTTCGCGATGTTGGCCTGATCCTCCTCGTCCCACACCAGGAACACGTTCTCCGGCTTGAGATCGCGATGGACGATGCCCGCCTGGTGCGCCTTGGTCAGCGCGCGCGCCACGTGCACGACGATGTGCGAGCACTCCGCCGGCGTGATGCGGTGCTCGCGGTCGAGCTTCTTGTCCAGGGGTTCGCCGGCGAGGAACTCCATGACGATGTACGGCCGCCCGTCGTTCATCACGCCGTGGTCGTGAACCTTCACCACGTGCTTCGAGTGGAGCGTCGCGGCGGCCTTGGCCTCGTTCACGAACCGGTTCCGGGCCTCGGGGCTCTCGGCGTACTCCGCGTCGATGAACTTCACCGCAACGCGCGTGCCGAGGGAGGCGTGCACGCCCTCCCAGACGGAGCCCATGCCCCCCTGGCCCAGGAGCCGCGAGAGGCGGTACTTGCCTGCGACCAGCTCGGCCGGCGCGACCGGATCGCCTCCCTGAGTCATCCGAGACGTACGGTAGCCGGGGCGTCGGTCGGGCGCCACCAATCGCCGGCGCGAGCCGGGGAAGGGCCGCCGTCGCCGAAGCGCCGGAGCGACCCGATCTCGCGGGCTTTTCGGACGGTTCGGTCCAGGGCGTCACCGCGGGTGGGACTCGATGGCCGTTCTCCTGTAGTCGTCCCGCGTGGCCACGGAGCTCTTCCCCGCCGGCGCCGACGACGTTCTCTACCTCGTGGACCTGTCGGGCTACGTCTTTCGCGCCTACCACGCGGTGGCACCGCTCACGAGCCCGTCGGGCGAGCCGACGCACGCGGTCGTGGGCACCGTGAACATGCTCGAGCAGCTCGTGCGCGAGCGCAGGCCCAGGCTGCTCGCCATCGCCATGGACGCCGGCCGCGACACCTTTCGCAAGGCCATCTACGACGGCTACAAGGCAAACCGCCCGCCGGCGCCCGACGACCTGCGGGTGCAGATGCGCCGCGTTCAGCAGATCGTCGAAGCCTTCGCGATTCCAGTGTTCCGTGACGCCGACGTGGAGGCCGACGACCTCATCGCGACGGCGGTGCGACGGGCGCGCGCGGAAGGGCTGCGGGTCGTCATCGTCTCCGGCGACAAGGACCTGATGCAGCTCGTGTCGGCCGACGTGCTCCTGTGGGACACGATGAAGAACCGCGTCTTCGGCGTTGCGGAGGCGGAGGAACGCTTCGGTGTCCGCGTCGACCAGATCCGGGACCTGCTCGCGCTGATGGGCGACACGTCGGACAACGTGCCCGGCGTCCCCTCGGTGGGCCCGAAGACGGCTCGCGATCTGCTGCAGCGCTTCGACACGCTCGACGGAATCTACGAGCACCTCGGGGAAGTCGGGCGGAAGAAGCTCGAGGAGACGCTCGCCACGCACCGAGAGCAGGCTCTGCTGAGTCGGACCCTCGTGACGCTGAAGGACGACTGCGACGTCGAGTTCTCACGCGAGCGCCTCTCGTACGGGGGCCGCGACGTCGCGGCCCTGCGCGCCATCTACGCCGAGCTCGGCTTCCAGCGGCAGATCGCGGCGCTCCCGGCGGACGACGAGGGTCCGACGAGCGCGAAGACACCCGGCCGTCCCAGGGACGTCGCAGCGCCGACCTACACCCTGGTCCTGGACGAGACGGGACTCGCGGAGCTGGTACGCACCGCGCGCGCGACCGGTCGCGTCGCCCTGGCGCTCGCGACGTCGTCGCCCGACGCGGTGACCGCGGACATCATCGGTGTCGCCCTGGCGACGGCCCCGGGCGTCGCGGCGTACGTCCCGGTCGGACACCGGTACGTCGGCATGCCCAGGCAGCTTCCGCTGCCTCGCGTGCTCTCGGCGCTCGGACCGGTGCTCGCCGACGAGCAAGTGAAGAAGGCCGCACACGACACGAAGCGCGTCGCGGTGGTCCTCGCTCGCAGCGACGTGGTCCTCGATGGCGTCGCATTCGACTCGATGCTCGCATCGTACCTGCTCGACCCTTCGGCGTCCCACGACCTAGTGACGCTCGCCAAGGCAGAGCTGCGGATGGACCTGCCCTCGTACGACTCCTTGACCAACAAGCGACGCGGCCACCAGCTGCAGATGGACGAGGTTTCCGCAGAGGACGCGCTGGGCTGGGCGGCGGCGAGCGCGGACGCCGCGCTGCGGTCGTGGGAGGTGCTCGAACCGCGCCTCCACGACAGCGGGCTGGGGCCGCTCTTCCGCGACGTGGAGCTGCCGCTCGCCACGCTGCTCGCGCGCATGGAGCTCACCGGCGTCCTCGTCGACGACGCCTTCCTCCGTCGCCTCGGCGCGAGCATGGAGACCGAGATCGCCGCACTGGAGGCCGAGGCCCATCGCGTGGCCGGCAAGCCCTTCAACGTGAACTCACCGCGCCAGCTCGAGACGCTGCTCTTCGACGAGCTGGGCCTTTCGCCGCTGAAGCGCACCAAGACGTCTCGCTCCACCGACGCCGCGACCCTGGAGGCCCTTGCCGAGCAGCACGAGCTGCCGCGCGTCGTGCTGGAGCACCGGCAGCTCGCCAAGCTCAAGGGCACCTACGTGGACGCGCTCCCCGCGCTCGTCAACCCGCGCACGGGGCGGATCCACACGAGGTGGGAACAGGCGGTGGCCGCCACCGGGCGGCTGTCGTCGGTCGATCCGAATCTGCAGAACATCCCGATCCGCACCGAGCGCGGCCGCGCGATTCGCGGCGCCTTCGTGGCGCCGGAGGGACACGTGCTGATGAGCGCGGACTACTCGCAGATAGAGCTCCGGGTGCTCGCGCACCTGTCGAAGGACCCGGTGCTCATCGACGCTTTCAGGTCCGGCCAGGACATCCACCTCCGGACCGCCATGGAGATCTTCGAGGTCGGCGCGGACGACGTGACCCGCGAGCATCGCTCGCGGGCGAAAGCCGTGAACTTCGGGGTCATCTACGGCCAGGGCGACAGCGGGCTCGCGAAGAGCCTGGCCATCGAGCGCGCGGAGGCCGCGCGCTTCATCGCCGCGTACTTCCGCCGCTACGAGGGCGTCCGCCGGTTCATGGAAGAGACGCTCGCGCGCGCTCGCGCCGGCAATGCGGTGACGACGCTGTTCGGCCGAACGCGTCCCGTCCCCGACATCAGGAACCCCAACCGCGCTCGCCGGCTCGCCGCCGAGCGGATCGCCATGAACACGCCCATCCAGGGCACCGCCGCCGATCTGCTGAAGATGGCGATGCTGAAGCTGCGCGAGCCCGTGGTCCCCGGCGCACGCATGATCCTCACCGTCCACGACGAGCTGGTGTTCGAGGTGCCGGCGGCGGACGCCGAGCGCGCCGCGGCCACGGTGAAGGCGGCGATGGAGTCCGTCCACCCGCTGGACGTGCCCCTCGTCGTGGACGTGGGCTTCGGTCCGACGTGGAACGACGCGCACTGAGGCGGTCGCGTCAGCCCGGCTGGTTCTTCCACAGGTTGTAGCGGACCAGCTCGCGGAACTCTCGACGCGTCCGCGGCCCGAGCGGCTTCTGGAAGGCCCAGCGCCGCGGCCCCAGCTCCGCGTCCATCTGCTGCTTCGCCATGGCGAGGCGCGTCTCGTCGATCTGACAGCGCTTCGCGGTGGGATCGATGCCGTAGAGCTTCGCCGCGTTCAGTCCGAGGATCTTGCGCCGCCTCTCCTCGGTGAGCTCCGGATAGCCGTGGAGGTCCTGAAACTCCTGGGAAATGGTCAGGTTCTTGAGGGCCTCGATCTGGGGCGCGGGGGAGCCGAACCAGATGCATTCGCTGCCGAAGAGCACGTTGTCCTCCCCGAAGTGCTTGAGGAGCTTGCCGATGACGTGCTGCGCGGCAACGGGATCCGACATCACGCGGAGCCACAGCGAGCCCAGCTCGGCGTACAGGTTGGACCCGGGTCCGAGCCCCGCGTCCTCCAGCGACTTGATGACGTTGTTCACGCCGGCGTTCACGGACGGGTCGTAGGGGACGCCGATCCCGCCGGCCTTGAATCCGAGCCCGGAGTGGTAGACGACGAACTTCGCGTCCGGATAGGCCTTCGCGACGACTCCCATGTCGCGGGCGTCGTTGAACTCCTCCGTGAAGCCGGGGAGCTGCGGACCCTTGTGAACGCAGAAGATGGGGACCCCGAGCTCGAGGCCCTTCTCGATGACGGGGATCCCGACGTTCGGGTCGTCCATGTGCCAGCCCTGCCCGCCCGAGGGTGCCCAGCCGGTGTAGAGCTTCCAGCCTCCCGGGGCACCGACCTCGGTGGCGATGCGCGTCATCACGTCGAGCTGGAAGGCCAGGTCGTCGTTGGGCGCGATGTTGCAGTGATTGATCATGCGCAGACTTCCGGCCGCCGCCTCGATCGCGTCGCGCTCGCGGGCCATCTCGTCGTTGTCGAGGATCCACCCGCAGCCCGCCGTGCGCGTCTCGGTGCAGTAGGACGACGGAAAGCCCGACAGCACGGCCATGGTCGTGGGGCTGTTGAGGAAGATGTGGTCGAGGTAGTAGTCGAAGCCCAGGCACTTGATCTCTCCCACACCGAGATCGCAGTTGCTGCCGATGGGGGCGATGAGCTGCGTCAGGCCGAGACGCACGGCCGCGTTGGTCGTCGTCCACGTGCCTTCCGGATTCACGTGGTGCGACTGCATGTCGAAGACGAACCAGTCGTCGGCGTCGAGCAGCTGCCGCGAGAGGTCGCAGTCTTCGGTCGCGGCATCGGGGACGTCGTAGCCTCCCTTCGACTTCTTCTCGTCGGATCCGCAGCCGCTGACGGCGTTCAGGACCGACAGCGACGTGCACATGCCCATGGTGCTCGCCAGGAACGACCGGCGATCCATGCCGAGTCGTCGCGCCTTCTCGTCCGCCTTCTCGAGGATCAGCCGGTTGAGCAGACGATCGCGGTCCGTCTGCTCGTACAGGTACTCCCCGTTGGAGTAGTTCTCGAGCCCCGGGATGGGCGGCTTGAGCGGCAGCTCGGGATCGGTCTTCTTCAGGCGCTCGATCCAGGGGAACTTCTTCTGCACGCGGAACCTCCGGGGACCCCGGGGCCGGCGGCCGACCCCGGAAAGTGCTGCGAGGATGCCACGCTTCGGCCACGGGGCCGACGCGTTTCATGCGAACGACAGCGTCGCCCGGGCTTGACACCCATACCCCGTATGGGTATCACAGCCCGATGACCCCCGACGCGAGGAAGGACGCCACCCTCCGCCTCAGGCGCATCGCCGGCCAGATCGCCGGGCTCGAGCGCATGCTGGCCGAGGAGCGGTACTGCGTGGACGTGCTGCTGCAGGTCGCCGCCGCGCGCGCCGCGCTCACCAAGGTGGGCAAGCTGGTGCTCGCGTCGCACGTCGCCACGTGCGTCACCGAAGCCGTCCAGCACGGTCCGGAGGAACGCCGCCGCAAGCTCGACGAGCTGGTCGAGGTGTTCGACCGGTACGGGAGCTGAGCCGTGGAACACCTCGCCCCGGAACCGCTGCCCGACGCCGAAGAGCGAGTCGTCGATCCGGTGTGCGGCATGCGCGTGGCCAGGAGCGGACCCCTGCGCGCGGAGCACGCCGGCGTCACCTACGTGTTCTGCGGCAACCGGTGCCGCACGCGGTTCGCCGAAGCTCCCGAGGAGATGCTCGCGCGACACCGTGACCGGCTCGAAGCACCGCCCGCTGCGCCCGCTCGCGCCCCTTCGCACCACGCGGCCCAGCCAGCGGTCGCCGCCGGCCGTGCCGAATGGACGTGCCCCATGCATCCCGAGGTCCTCCGCGCGGAGCCCGGCGCGTGTCCGCTGTGCGGCATGGCGCTCGAGCCCCGGTCGGTGACCCTCGAGTCCGAGGAGAACCCCGAGCTCGCCGACATGACCCGCCGCGCCTGGATCGCGGCGGCGCTGACGGTACCGCTCGTGGCGCTGGCCATGGGGGACATGCTCCCCGGGCACCCCATTTCCGGCACGCTCGGGCACGTCTGGCGCGCGAGGCTCGAGCTCGTCTTTGCGACGCCCGTGTGCCTCTGGGCGGGTTGGCCCTTCATCGATCGGGGCGCGCGGTCCATCGCAGCGAAGAACCTGAACATGTTCACGCTCATCGGCCTCGGCGTGTCGGTCGCCTACCTCTACAGCGCGGTCGCAACGCTGGCGCCCGCCTGGTTCCCGCCTCAGTTCCGCGACGCTCACGGCGGCGTCGCCGTCTACTTCGAGGCGGCCGGCGTGATCGTGACGCTCATCCTGCTGGGTCAGGTGCTCGAGCTGCGCGCCCGCGGCCGCACCAGCGCGGCGCTCCGCGCGCTGCTCGGCCTGGCACCGGCCGTCGCGCGCCGGATCGGCGAAGACGGCGCGGAAAGCGACGTTCCGCTCGCGACGGTCGCGGTCGGGGATCGCCTCCGCGTACGCCCCGGCGAGAAGGTGCCCACCGACGGCGTGGTCCTCGAAGGGTCGAGCGCGGTGGACGAGTCCATGGTGACGGGGGAGCCGCTGCCCGTGTCCAAGGGCGCCGGCGACTCCGTGGTCGGAGCGACCGTCAACGGCACTGGCGCGCTCGTCATCCGCGCCGAGCGAGTCGGCGCCGAGACGCTGCTCGCGAGAATCGTCTCGATGGTGGCGGAGGCCCAGCGCACTCGCGCGCCCATCCAGAAGCTCGCGGACGTCGTCAGCTCCTGGTTCGTCCCCATCGTCCTCGTGGTTTCGGTCGTCACGTTTCTCGCCTGGAGCTTTCTGGGGCCCGAGCCGCGCATGGCCCACGCCCTCGTGAACGCCGTCGCGGTGCTGATCATCGCCTGCCCGTGCGCGCTGGGGCTCGCGACGCCGATGTCGATCATGGTCGCCACGGGCAAGGGGGCGCGCGCCGGCGTGCTCTTCCGGAGCGCCGAGGCCATCGAGGTGCTGCGCAGCGTGGACACGCTCATCGTGGACAAGACGGGCACGCTCACCGAAGGCAAGCCACGCCTCACGCTGGTCGAACCGGAGCAGGGGTTCGCGAGCGATCGCCTGCTCTCGCTCGTCGCCTCCCTGGAGCGCGCGAGCGAGCACCCCCTGGCCGAGGCCATCGTCGGGGGCGCCCTCGAGCGTGGCGTTCCCCTCCTCGGCGTGGAGGCGTTCGCGTCGGTGACCGGAAAGGGCGTCCGGGGTGTCATCGACGGCGAGCGCGTGGCCCTCGGTAACCGCGCCATGATGGAGGACGAGGGCGTGGATGCAGCGCCCCTCCAGGAGCGCGCCGAGCGCGCCCGCGCCGACGGGCAGACCGTGATGTTCGTCGCCATCGACGGGCGCGCCGCCGGGCTGGTCGGGGTGGCCGACCCCGTGAAGTCCACCACCGCCGAGGCGCTGGCCGCGCTTCGTGCCGAGGGCCTGCGCGTCGTGATGGTCACCGGCGACGAGCAGCGCACGGCCGAGGCCGTCGCGCGCGGCCTCGCCATCGACGAGGTGATCGCCGGAGTGCTCCCGGACGAGAAGGCCGCCGTGGTCGCCCGGCTGAAGGCGGCGGGCCACGTCGTCGCCATGGCCGGTGACGGCATCAACGACGCCCCGGCGCTCGCTCTCGCCGACGTGGGCATCGCCATGGGGACCGGCACCGACGTGGCCATGGAGAGCGCCGGAGTCACCCTGGTGAAGGGGGATCTGCGCGGCATCGTGCGCGCGCGACGCTTGAGCCGCGCGACGATGGCGAACATCCGTCAGAACCTGTTCTTCGCCTTCGCCTACAACACGCTGGGCGTCCCGCTCGCAGCCGGCGCGTTCTACCCGGTCTTCGGCATGCTCCTCAGCCCCATGTTCGCCGCGGCGGCCATGAGCCTCAGCTCGGTCTCGGTGATCGGCAACGCCCTGCGCCTCGGCCGGGTCCGCATCTGACGCGCGCCGCACCGGGCGGACCGGAGGAGTCGCTGTCGTGGACCCGCACGTTCCGGTAACCTCTGCTTCACCATGAATGCCCCCGCGATCTCGACCCGCGAGCAGGTCTCCGCAGACGAGTGGCGCCTGCGCGTGGATCTCGCCGCCTGCTACCGCGCCCTCGCGCTGTACGGATGGGACGACCTCATCTTCACGCACGTGTCGGCGCGCGTCCCCGGGCCCGAGCACCACTTCCTGATCAACCCCTACGGCATGCTCTTCGAGGAGATGACCGCTTCGTCCCTGGTGAAGGTCGACGCCGAGTGCAACGTCGTTCTTCCCTCACCGCACCCGGTGAATCCCGCCGGCTTCGTGATCCACAGCGCCATCCACGCCGCGCGCGAAGACGTCGCGTGCG
>CAZARU010000141.1:0-3933 GCA_964487605.1 uncultured Polyangiaceae bacterium | reverse complement strand
AAGGAGTTCGTCATGGTCCGCCTCAACGCGGACAAGGAGAAGGATCTGGCGAAGCAGTACGCCCTCGACGGAGGCTACATCCCGCGCACCTTCTTCCTCTCGCCCAAGGGAGAGGTGGATCCCGCCATCCACGCCCCGCGCGAAGACGTAGCGTGCGTCCTGCACACGCACACCCCCGCGGGAGTCGCCGTCGCTTCGCAGAAGCACGGGCTCCTGCCCATCTCGCAGCAGGCCGCGCTCGTTCACACCTCCCTCGCGTATCACGACTACGAGGGGCTCGCGCTGCGCGACGACGAGAAGCCGCGACTGCAGGCCGACCTCGGGCGAAAGCACTACCTCGTGCTCCGGAACCACGGGCTGCTCACGGTCGGCGCGACCATCGCCGACACGTTCCTCTACATGTTCACGCTCCAGCGCGCGTGCGAGATCCAGGTGCTCGCGCTCGCCGGTGGCGCCGAGGTGGTTCCGGTGGACGCGGCCATCGTCCGAGGCATGGGCGAGGCCGCACGCACGGTGACGAAGGGCCTGGGCGGCTCGCTCGCGTGGCCGGCGCTGCTACGCAAGCTCGACCGGGTCAACCCGGGCTACGCCGGGTGACGACGCTCTCGGCTCGCCGAGCAGGCGGCGGGCGCACGGCGCGAGCACGTCGCGGACGGCGGCCTCGAGGACGGCTCGCCGGCTGACCGCGGAGAGCCGCCCGTGGTCGCCGAGGGTGCGCGCGTCGAGCGCGGGAGCGTCGGCCGGAACGGCGGGGACGCGAAGGCCGGAGTCGAACGCCGCGGCGACGGCCGCGCGCACCCGCTCGCCACCCGCACCGATCGCCCACCGTACGATGCGCCACGACAGCTCCGCGTGCCGCGCCTCGTCTTCGGCGATGCGCTCGAGCGCATCGCGAACGGCGCGGTCGGTGGCCACCGCAAGCTCCTCGCCCGCGACGATCGCCGCGAGGGTTTCCCCGATGCACCCCTCGGTCACGGCGGCCACCGCGAGCTCGGTCAGATCGACGGGGCGAAGCGCTCCATCCAGGGGCAGCGGGCCCGGGCCGAGCGCCTCACCCGCGTAGCGGCTCGCCAGCGCGAACCCGAGACGGGCGTGCTCGATCTCGTCGATGGACGCCTGCTGCGCGTCCCGGACCAGATCCGGGGGCGCGCCGACGGCCAGCAGCTCCAGGGCGAGCCTGGCGAACGACGCGATCGACGAGTGCTCCGCGCGGGCGCTCTCGAGCCACGCGTCGCGGAGCGCCGCGCGCGTCGCCGCGTCGATCCACGTCGCCGGCGCGACCGACTCGCCGGTCCAGTCGGCCCGCCGCGTCGTGTCCGCGAGACGCACCTGACCCTGGCACCGGAAGGGGCGGCCCTCGAAGATCCCGCTCTCGACGACCTGGTAGCAGCAGGCATCTTCCTGGCGCCACGGACCGTCCGAGAAGTACACGCAAGCCGTCGTGTTGCCGTACGGTCCGTTCAGATCCCGGATCGGCGGACAGCCCATCGGGTGAATGGGCGCGGCGCACTCGCGGAGCAACGTGTCGAGGGTCTCGCGCGAGTAGCAGCTCTCGTACTCGTACGTCCCTCCGCCCTCGCAGGGTGTGCCACCTGTGCCACCGGGTGGGACGAGACTGTCGGTACACCCACCGGCGCCCGCCGCGCCGCCTGCGGCGCCCGCGCTCCCACCGGCCCCCCCCGACCCGGCCGGACCCGAACCCCCCGCGGGGCCGCCATCGCCGGGGAGAATGACGCCGGTCCCGCCGCTCCCCGTGGAACTTCCTCCGCTCCCGGAGGAGGTGCCCGCGGCCCCGGCGGAGGAGCCTCCGGTCCCGACCGAGGAACCTCCGGAGCCCGAAACGCCGGCGCCAGAGCCGGCGCTGCCCGCGGCGGAGCCGCCCGCCCCTTCGCCACCCTGACCACCGCCGCCCTCGTCACCCGTGGCGCTGCCCCCACATGCTGCGCTCACCCCGCCGAGGGCGAGGGCGCCGATGAGTCGCGCGCGGAAGGAGTGAAGTCGTACCCCGAGCCGTGTGGTCATGGGACGGGGCGAAAGCAAGCGACGTGCCGGTCGACCCGCAGACGACGACCCTATGCGGAGCCGCTGGGCACGTAGTTGATCCAGCGCGCGACCTGCCGGAGCCCGGCGCGTTCCAGATTCCGGTAGGACGTCTGTGGCGAACCCTCCACGGCTTCGCCCGTCTCGCTGACGACGACGGAGGAACCGGCCTCGAGCGCGTGGGCGATGCGGCGCCGCAGGAGCGCCGTCTGCAGCCCGCGACCGCGAGCCGCGGCCAGGGTGGCGGCCGCCGCGAGGTAGGCCTCCGCTCCCCGACGGAACACGAAGCCCGTCGCGACGACGGCGCCACCTTCGCATCCGACGAAGCTCGTCCAACCCGGGCGACCCGTCATCGCGGAGAAGAGCGACGCCGCCTGCGCCGGCAGATCGAACCCGCTGGCCAGGATCTCGGTGATGGACGTGCCATCGGCCGGCGCCGCGAAGCGAATCCGGGGGTCGCTCTCACCTTCGGGACGGCTCGAACCGACACGCTTCAGACGGGCCCACGCGCGCGGGTAGCGGGTGAGCCCGAAGTCCGAAGCCATGGCGTCGAAGGCGGCGGAGTCCTCGTCATCGACCTGCACGAAGTAGCGCGCGACCCCGGCACGCCGAAAGATCCCCACCACCCGGTCGATCTGAACGGCGTCGGCCCGGACGCCGACCGCTCGATTCACCAGGGTGTTCGACACCGCGCGCACGACACCGACCACGGCACCCGCCACGTCGTGGATCTCGACACCGAGCTCGGCGCGGACGCGCGCGTCCGCTCCCACGTACATGTCGGCCAGCGCCGCTGCTTCGATGGGTGCAGCCGCGGGCACCGAGACGATGGTGGATTCAGTCACTCGACCCCTCCTGCGCAGGCGCACGCCGGACCGCCAGCGCCTCGGCGATCTCCGCCCGGTCGCCCTCGGACAGGTCCGGCGTGAGCCGCGCGACGCGATCCAGCACGTCGGCGGTTCCCAGGTAGGCCTCCGCGCACTCCGCGTGGACGTTGCCGATGGGCACCTTTCGCCCGTCGTCGAACATCGCCAGCACGAGCCGCCACGCTCCCGCGTCGATGAGCTCGCGACACGACCGGCACCGCGCGCGCCCGCTGGGCGCCCGCTCCGCGCGCTCCAGGCGCGGCAGACGCCGGTGAGCGGCCCCCACGCGCGCGGTCTGGACGAGCCACTCGCGATCGGGCACGGCGTCGGAGGTGGCCTCGACCACCGCGAGCAGCTTCTCGGGTCGCTTGCACGCCGCGCAGACCAGATCGAACCAGTGCGTGGCCTCGCCTTCGCCGAACGCGTTGGGGAGCGCCTCCCCGAAGCGCAGCTCGCCCTTGGCGATCTTCCGACCGCACCCACGACAAGCGGCGCGGCCGCTCGCCGCCGGCTCGAGTCGATCGGGCACGGGCCGAGCAGAGCGCGGTCGCGACGCCCGGGTCAACACCGGCGTCGCAGGGAACGGCCCGCCGATCAGTCGAAGCTTCCCGCGACGGCGACTCCCCCGCCGTCGGGCGAGAGCGCCGGACGAAGCGCCACGCGCGCCGGCTTCGGCTCCCTCGACGGTGGCCACAGGAGGAAGGTCGCCGCGGTCGCCGCCCCGAGCACGCCGGCCGCCACCAGGGCCACGTTCCTCGTGCCGTTGGCGCGCTCGCGCTGGTCCACGGCGAAGTCGAGATCACGACACGGGTCGGTCTTCGACGCTGCCGCGCCCGCGCAGCCGTTGGCGCCGTGGTCCGCGAGGACCCGCTTGCGGGCGGCGCTCGCGTCGTCCTCGGCCCCGACGGCCTTGAGGTGGAATCCGACGCCGAAGCCCACCGCCGCGACGGTGACCACCGCGCCGCCCACGAGCACGATCTGGCGGGTCCCGTCGCTCGGCGGCGGTGGCGACCGCTCGGTGCGGGGC
>CAZARU010000140.1:0-17306 GCA_964487605.1 uncultured Polyangiaceae bacterium | reverse complement strand
CTGCGAGCAGCGAGGGAGGCGAGATCGCGCCGCGACGGCGGAGCAGGGATCGGGGAGCGATCGGCGGCACCGCCTTTCACGAGCGTCAGCGCCACGGCCATTCCTCGGTGGCGATCGCCGGTGGGCGCGAGCGACGCCACGCGACGCGTGGGCTTGCTCGCGAGGTTCGCGAACAGATCGGAGAGGCTGCTCTCCTTGTCCACCTTGGCGGTGGGGATCGCGGGGCGCATCGCGCGAGCGACGTCCCGCGTCGACGCCACGACGGTCGGCACGTCGTCGAACGGATCGAGCCCACCGCCCGCGAGCTCCTCCCACTCCCGGGAGATGCTCGCCTCGTCCAGCTCCGTCGCCACCTTCTCGGGTTCACCCATGACACCGCTCCTTCGAATCCGTGGAACCCGCCCAAGCTGCCGGTTGCCGGCCCTAGAGCCAACCCAAACCTCTGGAAATGCCAGGAGATTGCGCCGCCGAGTGAAAATTGCCGCGGAGCCGGACCGATACCTGCAGACGTGCTGGAAAAGTCCCGGACGGTGCACCGACCCTGGGTAGGCGGGCGTCGCGTCGGCTCGATCGCCAGGTGCATCCAAGCCGTGTCACTCTGGCTGCGTGAGGCGATCGCTGCTCGGAGCGCTGACGCTCGCGGGGGGCTGCTCCGTGTTCCCGGACGCACTGCCGGGCGTCCCGGATGCGTCCCACGACGCGCAGTCCGCGGGAACCAGCGGGAGCGCGGGGGCAAGCGGCATCGCGGGCGCGGGAGGCAGCGCGGGAGCCCGCGGCGGCAGCGCCGGAAGCGCGGGCATGAGCGCCGCAGGCGGTTCGGCGGGATCGAGTGCCGACGCTTCGCAGGGTGGCGTCGCGGGCGACGCGAGCGGCAGTGCGGGGGCGGACGCTGCCGCCGGCGGCGCTCCCGACGCGAGCGCCGACGCTGCTGCAGACTCGGTACTGTACGACGCGAGCCTGGACGCTGACGACGACGCGACCGTTCGACGCGTCGTCGCCATCGCACCCGGTGCCGTCTGGAAGTACCTCGACGACGGCGTGGAGCAGACCGGCTGGTCGTCGCCGACATTCGACGACTCTGCGTGGAAGGCCGGGCCCGCGGAGCTGGGCTACGGGGACGCGGACGAGGCCACGACCGTAGGCTTCGGCCCAAATGCCGCGAGCAAGTTCCCCACCACGTGGTTTCGCCACACGTTTGCCGTGAAGGACGCGAGCAGGCTGGCGGGCGCCAACCTGGGCGTCGTCCGCGACGACGGGATCGTCGTGCACCTGAACGGGTCGGAGGTCGCACGGAGCAACCTGCCGGCCGGGCCCGTGACCGCGACGACGCTGGCCCTCGTGACGGTCTCGGCGCCCGAGGAGTCGGCGTGGTTTCCCTTCTCGCTGCCAGTCTCCCCGTTCGTCACGGGTGCGAATACCGTTGCCGTCGAGATTCACCAGCAGCGGGGCGACAGCTCGGACATCAGCTTCAACCTCGAGCTGATCCTGATGCTACGCTGACGTGCACCGAGGCGTGAGGTTTCTTCGCAGCAGGTCGCGCAGCAGATCGCGTTCCGTGGGGGGCGGTCGTCCGCGGGTAATCGCGACCACGTTCACCGCCGCCGTGCTCGCGGCGGCGTGCGCGGGCAAGATCGACGAGCCCGAGCCCTTCCTGACGGCACGCGCGAGTGGGCCCGCGTCCTGTCCCGACGTACCCACCGCCATTCTCGCGAAGAGCTGTACGGCCGAGATATGTCATGACGCCGACGAGCCCTCGGGGGACCTCGACCTCGCGAGCCCGGGGGTCGAGACGAGATTGAGCGGCGTCCAGGCCTCGGACGTCGTGTGCTCGGACCGCGTCCTGGTCGATCCGCAGCGGCTCGGCAGCAGCTTCTTCCTCGAGAAGCTGGAGGACCCGTTCCCACAGTGCGGAGATCCCATGCCGCTGACCGGCGAGCTCGCACCGGACGACGTGCTCTGCGTTCGCCGCTGGATCGAAGAGACGTTCGGCCACACCGCCGATGGCGGCACGACCGGCGATGGGGCGCCGCCAGCCGACGCCGCGCCGGATGGCGGGAGCGACCAGTGAGGCTCGCCCCCCTGGCCGCCGCGCTGGCGCTGGCTCCCTGGTGGCCGGCGCTCGCGAAGAAGCCGGGCGCGACGAGGGGCGCCGTCGAACCGGAGTCGGTCGTGCTCGAGGAGGAGGTCGCGACCGAGGACGACGCGAGGCCGAGGCAGCCCACCCCGAAGCCCGCGAACGAACCGCGCGAGATCTCCGCGTCCTCCGCGCGGCCGCCCGTCGAGATCGTCGCGCTCGGCGGGATCGTCGCCCGGAGCTTCGAGTACCAGGACGACGTGTTCGGCGAGCTGCGTCCGTTCACCGGCTGGGCCAGCCCGGCGCTGCGGCTCTCGTTCGCCTGGCACCCCGGCGCACACGCGACGACGGGCGCGGCGTCGTGGTTCGGCATCGCCGCAGACGTCGAGCAGGCGCTGCTCTCCCCACCTGGCAGGCTGGACGACGAGGAACACTCCGCGTTCTCTCGCGCCTGGACGCTCGGCGTGCGCGCGCGCCTGCCGGCGGGCGTCCACGATCTGACCGTCGAGGGCGGCTACGGCGCCCACGACTTCTCCCTGGGCGGGCTCTCGGCGGAGCTGCCTGACCCCTCCTACCGCTTCGTGCGGGGCGGAATCGGGGCTCGGGTCGGGATGGGCGAGCTCGGCATCGCCCTCGGCGCCGGCTACCGTGGCGTGCTCTCCACGGGCGAGCTCGGTGAAGCTCCCTGGTTCCCTCGGGCGTTCGCGGGAGGCGTGGACGCGTGGCTCCGCGCCGAGTGGGCCGTCGGATCCACGCTCGCACTCCTCGCGCAGGCCGACGTTCGCCGGTACTTTCTGGACATGAGGGCGCGCCCCGCCGATGCGCGGGCCGGCTCGGGCGCGAGCGTGGCGGGCGGCGCCATCGACCAGTACCCGGCGGCGTGGCTCGGGGCGATCTGGCAGCCCTGACGCGACACGCCTTCACCGCGTGGCGAGGCGCGCGTCGAGCCGGCCGACACGAACCTTCTCGCCGCGACGGTGCAGAGTTGCCTCGAGCGCGTCGCTCGGCGACATTTCGCAGCAGCACGCATGAAGATCGTGAATCCAGCCGACGACACGTCCCTCGGCGACGTCTCGGAAGACGACGCGACGAGCGTCCGCAGGAGGGCGGCGGAGGCGAGGAGCGCCCAGCGCGGGTGGTGGGACGCTGGCTTCGAGCACCGCAGCGCGACACTTCGCCGTTTCCGCGCGCTGGTGCAGGAGCGCGCGTCGGACATGGCAGCGACCACCACGAGCGAAACCGGCAAGCCCATCACCCAGTCGCAGCGGGAAATTCAGGGGTTTCTCGGCCGCATCGACTACTTCCTCGATCACTCGGCACGAGAGCTGGCGGACGAGATCGTCCTTCGCGACGACCAGATCGAGGAGAAGATCGCTCACGAGCCGCTCGGCGTCGTCGCCAACGTGTCGGCGTGGAACTACCCGTACTTCGTCGGTGGCAACGTGTTCGTCCCGGCGCTGCTGACGGGCAACGCCGTGCTCTACAAGCCGAGCGAGCTGGCTACCCTGACGGGTCTCGGCCTGGGCCAGGCGCTGCACGACGCTGGCGTGCCTTCGGACGTGTTCTCCGTCGTGGTGGGCGGCCCGGCGGTGGGCACCGCCCTGCTCGACGCACCCATCGACGCGGTGTTCTTCACGGGTTCGCACGCGACGGGCACGAGGGTCGCCTCGCAAGTCGCGCCGAGGCTGCTGCGACTGCAGCTCGAACTCGGCGGAAAGGACCCGGCCTACGTCACGGACGACGTCGAGGTGGCGGCGACCGCCGCCTCGGTCGCCGACGGGGCGTTCTACAACGCGGGCCAGAGCTGCTGCGCCATCGAGCGGGTCTACGTGCACCGCGGGATCTGGGACGAGTTCGTCGAGCACTTCGTCACCGAGGTGCGAGGCTTCGTCGTGGGTGATCCGACGGACGAGCGGACCTACATCGGCCCGCTCGCGAGGAGACGACCACAGGTGGAGCTGCTCGAGGCACAGGTGGCCGACTCCATCGCGCGGGGAGCACGCCTCCTCACCGGAGGCCGACGCATCGAGCGGCCGGGCCACTACTTCGAACCCACGGTGCTGCGCGACGCGAGCCACGAGATGCGGGTGATGACCGAGGAGAGCTTCGGACCGATCATCGGCCTGATGCGAGTCCATGACGACGAAGAGGCCGCCCGTCTGATGGCGGACACGCCGTACGGTCTCACCGCCGCGGTCTTCGGCAGAGACCGGGGACGCGCGGAGCGGATCCTGCGGAGCCTGCGCGTCGGCACCGCGTACTGGAACTGCAGCGACCGCGTGAGCCCGAGGCTGCCGTGGTCGGGGCGGGGCGCTTCGGGCCTCGGGTGTACGCTGTCCAGCTACGGCATCGAGGCGTTCCTGCAGCCGAAGGCGTGGCACTCGCGCCGACCGTGACGGGGACACGACGCGCCCGGATCCGGGGAAGACGGCGTCAGCCGATGTCGCCGAGGCCGGAGAGGATCGAACCGAGGACCTCGAAGGCTCCACCCGCCAGCTCGACCGCGCCCTCGAGCACGCCGGTATCCAGCGCGACGTCCGCGACCTCGAGACCGACGTCCGCCACGTCCACCGCGGTGGACCCGTGCCGTTCGACGGCGCGCACCGCCTGGTCGACGAGCGCCGGATCCGTGGCGGCCACGGCCGCGCCGGCGACGCCCGCGGCCGCGACGGCTCCGCCCAGAGCCGCCGCGTTGTGGCGACCGTAGGCGCGCCGCACGGCGAACGCTCGCGAAACCGCGTCGAGCTCGTTCCGGTCGAACCAGGTGCCGTGGTGCGCGCATCCATCGACGTCCACTGCGGCGGCGTCCACCCGCTGGCGGGCCATCGGCGCCGAGCACACGGGGCAGGGGAGGGCGGCCTGGGACGCATCGGGCGTCGCGGTGGCGCCCGATGCCACCGACCGCGCGAGCCGCATCGTCTCCTCGCACGGTGCGTCCAGGATGCGCTGCGCGTGGACCGCCCCGAGGAACACGCCGCCACATGCCGAACACCCCAGCATGGTCGCACCCGCGGCAGTCCCCGTGTGCAGGCCGATCCGACACCGTGGGCACGCGTGGGCGGAGCTCATCGACCGAGCATCGCCGTTCGGTCCGCGCGGGACAAGACCGTTCAGTCCGCGCGCAGCCGCGCGATCTTCCGCCGCTTCTCGGCCGAGTCCCACGGCGCAGAGGAGAACGCCTCGACGGAGTAGACCGCGGTCTGGTGCGCAACGTCGAGGGGCACCATCCGCTCCTCCTGGGGGTCGGTCGCCTCGACGAAGCGCGACCCGCGAAGGGCGCGGAGCGAGAACGCCCCACGCACACCGTGCTCGCGAAGGATTCGACCGAAGAACACGAGCCGCGCGGTCGCCGGTCCGGCGGCGAGGTCCCCCTTGAAGCGCGACCACGCGACCGGCTCCCCGCGCTCGTCGTGGAGGTTCGCGTCGATGAGGTACCAGCCCGCCTGGCGGACGTTCACGCCGACGTCGACGGCGAGCGATCCCTCGACGACGGCGTCGGTGAAGGTGCCCGTGAAGCGGGCCGGCTCGGCGACCGCGGGCGTGTAGACGACGTGGAAGAACACCGATTCCTCGACGTCGTCCATCGCGACGTGCGCGACGAAGCGCAGACGAACGACGCGATCGACGTCGAGGGCTCGATGGGGCTCGAAGCGGGCGACGAGGCGTTTGGGCCCGCGGGCCGTTTCGTGCGCCGGCGGACGGCGACGGTCTCGGCGCACGAACGTCGGCGACGTGTAGGTGTGTTCGGCAGGCGTCAGGGGGCGTGAGTGGCGGTGACAGCCTTTCGGGCGCGCCTCGCGGGAACATCCGTATTGCCGGCGCGCCGCTCGTCCGCGCATCCGGCACGACTCGTGCTAACCGCGCTGCGCATGACGATTCGACGAACGGTCCTTTGCTTCGCCGTTGCCCTGCTCGTCGCCTCCGCAGCGCGGCGCTCCTCCGCCGGCACTGGCGAGCTCGACGCCGCCGTCTACGGTGGGTCCACTGCCGGAGGCTGGGTGTGCGGCCCGGTCGGACGCGCGAACTATGCGGGCGTGGGCGCCAACGTGCGCGTGCAGCAGCGCGCGGCGGACGAACGGCAGGGGGAAGGCTGGGCGGGGACGGTCGGTGCGGGCGTCGAGCACGAGCGCGTGGAGATCACGAACTGCGGCGAGAAGCCGTGCGATCCCGAGAAGGAGATCGCGCCCGCACCTGCGACGCTGCCCGGCGGGCACGCGAGCGCTGGTCACCAGTGGCAGCACTTCGGGGTGCAGCTCGGAGCGATGGCGTGGCGCGGCTGGGACGAGAACGACGACGAAGACCCGAAGTGGCGGGCGTTCCCCGAGCTCGAGCTGTCGGCGGGCCGGCGGGACCGAACGCACGTCATCGGTGGCGTCGGAATGCCGCTGCCGACGATGCAGCGGCGACCCGGGATCTACGGGGGAGTGCGGCTCGGACGGCCTGGCGACGTGCGCGTCACGGCCATGGCCGGGGCCTTCCGCCTCGGACCGAGCCTCGGTGGAGAAGCGGGACCCCGCGCGGACGTCGTGGTCCACCTACCCGTGGGCGAGAAGGTCGCGGTGAACGCGGGGGGAAGCGTCAGCGGGACCGAACGCGGCGGGGCCGGCGCCGAGGCGTCCCTCGGAGCTTCCGCGGCATTCTGACGCGCCGAGCGACCTCTGCCAGCCGCATCCCCCCGCGGGACGCCGGGCGCGTTACCATGCGCGTCGAGCACCGTGGCCGAGCGAAAGAAGAAGCGCCGTCGAAAGTCCCTCTGGAAACGGGGCGTCGGCACCCTGGAGGTCGGCGCGCAGAACGCCCTCGACATCCTTCGACTCGGTCGGCTGGGCGAGCGCCGGAGTGCAGCCTTCGACGTCGCGCACGAGGAGCGAAACTACCGGCTCCGGCACTATCACCGCACTCCCGGCGCACCCGACGACGTGCGGGCCCCGATTCTCCTGGTCCCCCCACTGATGCTCACGGCGGAGATCTACGACGTGGCGCCGGAGGTCAGCACGGTTCGGATGATGTCCGACCGCGGCATCGACGCGTGGGTCTGCGACTTCGGCGCGCCCGAGCGCCAGGAGGGAGGCCTCGAGCGCACCATCGACGATCACGTGCGCGCCGTGGCGGACGCCATCGATCGCGTCAAGGCGGCGACCGGCGAGAACGTCCACGTCGCCGGCTACTCCCAGGGCGGGATGTTCGCGTACCAGGCCGCGGCACTCAGGCGCTCGGAGGGCATCGCGTCCATCGTGACGTTCGGCAGCCCGGTGGACATCCACCGAAACATCCCGGCGCTCGACGACGATCTCGCGGCCCGGCTCATCGGCGGCGCCCGTCAGGTCCTGTCGCTGCCCATCCAGCACGCCGACCGACTGCCGGGAGTGTTCAGCAGCATCGGCTTCAAGCTGACCAGCCCGAAGAAAGAGCTCGAACAGGTCGTCGATTTCTTCTCCAAGCTCGCCGACCGGCAGGCGCTCCAGCGCCGGGAGGACCGCCGCCGCTTCCTCGCCGGGGAGGGCTTCGTGGCCTGGCCGGGGCCGGCGCTCCGACAGTTCATCGACGAGTTCATCGTGCACAATCGAATGGTGTCCGGCGGGTTCGTCATCGACGGCCAGGCCCTGACGCTCGCCGACGTGACGTGCCCCATCCTCGTGTTCGTCGGGTTGCGCGACGACATCGCGCGCGCGCCGTCCGTTCGCGCCATCGCGCGTGCCGCGCCGAGCGCCGACGTGTTCGAGGTGGGCCTGCCTGCGGGACACTTCGGGCTCGTGGTGGGCTCCGTCGCGGGCGCTCGAACCTGGCCGACGGTGATCGAGTGGCTCGCGTGGCAAGGCGGCTCCGGGCCGCGCCCTGCCGCGCTGCTCGAACCGGACCTGGCCGAAGACGGTGCGCGCGAGGTCGAGGATGCCGCCTTCGACGAACCCCTCGATTTCGACCTCTTCACCGACGCGGTCCTCGGAACGGCGACGCGGGCGTGGAAGACCGCCGGACGCTGGGCCTCGGACGTCGGGACCACGCTCGACAGCCTCCGATTCCAGGTGCCGCGCGTGGCTCGCCTGGCCCGCATCCGGCCTTCGGCACGCGTGAGCTTCGGCAAGGCCCTGGCAGACCAGGCGCGGAGGATCCCGAACCGCACGTTCTTCCTGTGGCGCGACCGTGCGTTCACCTACGCGGAAGCCGATCGGCGCGTCGACGCCGTGACGAAAGGGCTGATCCATTGCGGTGTGCAGCGATGGCAGCGCGTTGGACTCCTCATGCGGGGCCGGCCGAGCCTGCTCTCCGCAGCCACCGCCATCAACCGACTCGGCGCCATCGTCGTGCTCCTGCCTCCGGACGCCTCGGAGCAGGAGATGCAGGAGATGGTCGAGCTGGGCCGTCTCGACCACCTGATGTGCGACCCCGACCACACGCGGAGCGCGCGAGCCGCGTTCGCCGGTCCGGTGCTCGTGCTCGGCGGCGGAGGCAGTGACCGGACGCTGGGCGAGGGTGTCGTCGACATGGAGGCGATCGATCCGGACCGGATCCAGCTCCCGCGGGGGTTCGAGGCGAACCCGGGGCGGGCCGGCGAGCTGGCGACGGTGCTGTTCACCCGGGCGCGAGCCGGGGGGCTCCGCGCCGCCGAGATCACGCATCGCAGGTGGGCGTTCTCGGCCTACGGCGCCGCCGCCGGCTGCACCCTGACACCGAAGGACACGGTCTACACGACCATGCCGCTCCACCACCCGACGGGGTTTCTGGTGTCGGTGGGGAGCGCCCTGGTCAGCGGCTCGCGCCTGGCGCTGGCCACGGACTTCACCCCCGAGCGCTTCTGGAGCGAGGTACGCCGCTACGGCGCCACCGTCGTCTTCTACGCCGGGGACATGTGTCGTGTCCTCGTGAACGCGCCGAGCACGCCGCTCGAGCGCGACAGCTCGCTGCGGTTGTTCGCCGGAAGCGGCATGCGAAAGGACGTGTGGCGACGGGTACTCGAGCGGTTCACTCCCGCGGGTGTCCTCGAGTTCTACGCTTCCACCGAAGGCGCTTCCATTCTCGTGAACGCCTCGGGCAGCAAGATTGGCGCGCTCGGGCGCCCGTTGCCCGGGAGTGCTCGCCTCGCGGTCCTGGCCTGGGACTTCGGCGCGGGCGAGCTGGTGCAGCGCGACGGGCAGTATCTGCGCTGCGGCGTGGGCGAGCGGGGCGTGCTGATCGCCGAGGTGGACGCAACCCATCCCCGCTACTCGCTCGACGGGCCTCTCCCGTCAGGTGCCGCGTCCCATCGCGTCCTTCGCGGCGTTTTCGCCCCGAACGACGCGTGGTTCGTCACGCTCGACGTCGTCACCTGCGACGAGGACGGCGATCATTGGTTCGTCGATCGCGTCGGCGCCATGGTGCTCACGGCGAGCGGCGCCGTCTCGACAGTCGAGGTGGAGGACCGCCTGTACCGCGTTCCGGCGGTCGCCTCGGCCTGCGTCTACGGCCTACCGCACGCAAACGCCGAGGTACCCGTCGCGTCCATCGTGCTACGGCGCGGCGAACGCCTGCACTCGAGCGCGCTGACGCGCGCCTTCGCGGACGTGGCGCCCCACGCTCGTCCCGTGGCGGTACGCGTCGTGGAACGCATCGCGCTCAGCGACGGGTTCCGACCCGTGAAGGAGCCTCTGCGCGCCGCCGGCATCGATGGGCCTGGCGCGCTGTCCGTTCACCGATGGGATGCGGTCACCGGCGCGTATCGCGACGACGCTGCGAGCGCGCCGTCGAGTCCGCCACCGTCGAACGTGAACGCTTCCGCGCACCCGCCCGACGCCTGATCTCCGGCAACCGCGAGAAAGCGCGGCACATTCCCGCAGGGGCCATGACGCGGCCTGCTCGACGAGCGCGGGCGGAACGACTCTGCGCTACCATGAACGGCTCTCCGCCATGCCGACGGTCGATCACGGAAGACAGCAGGTGCTGTTCAAGCTCGTCTACTACGGGCCCGGGCTCGGCGGAAAGACCACGAACCTGGAGTGGGTGCACGGCCATACCCGACACGAGCACCGCGGCAAGCTTCTGGCGCTGAACAACGAGAGCGAGCGGACGCTCTTCTTCGATCTCCTGCCGATCTTCCTCGGCACCTTCAAGGGTTACCAGATAAGGCTCCAGCTCTGCACCGTGCCCGGTCAGGTCGCCTATGACCAGACCCGGCGCATGATCCTGCGGCACGTCGACGGCGTCGTCTTCGTCGTGGACAGCCAGCGCGACGTCCTCGACGCCAACGTTCAAAGCTTGTGGAACCTGGGCGACAACCTGCGCCTGCAGCACGTCGATCCGGACGAGCTGCCCGTGGCCGTGCAGTACAACAAGCGCGATCTGCCCGGCGTCGCGTCCGTTCCGGAGCTTCACGCCGCCCTCGGGATCCGCGAGGGCGTCCCGGAGGTGGAGGCCGTGGCCGTGCGCGGCGTGGGCGTCTTCGAGACCGTGAAGGCCATCACGCGGGAGTGCCTGAAGCTGGTGGGCGATCCTCGGGGGAAACCCCAGGGGCGCACGCCGTCGATCCTGCCGGGCGTGCGCGCGTCGATGTACCCGGACGCGGTCGTCCGCGACGAAGCGAGCCGCGGCGAAGGACCGCTTCCGGGCGACGTCCCGCGCGCCCCGCGGGTCCCCGAGGTCTGACGACTACTTCCTGGCGGCTCCGGCCTTGGCATCGAGCGCCGCACGCAGCTCGCGAACGGCCGCGTCGTGGGCTTCCCTCGCTCGGGACGCTCGCTCCTCGACCTCCTCCGCAAGCGCGCGCGCCGGCTCCACCTGCCCGTCCAGCTTCGCCTTCGCTTCGATGGCCCTAGACTGCCTGGCCTTCGCAGACTTCTTGCGATCCTCGTCGGCAGCGGCGTCCTGGGCTGCCCTGGCGTCCGCCACCTCCGCCTCCAGGGTCTGGCGCACCGAGTCCACCTCCCCCACCATCCTCACCAGGTCGGACGCCGCGCGAGGCGCGGCAACGTGCGACAGGTAGCTCGAGAGCGTCAGGTCGTCGGCCTGCCTGCGCAGCGCCGGAAGATTCTCGGCCAAGAGCGCCTGCTGGTAGTCGTCGATCACGGAGTGGGCAGGGTTGGCTTCACGCAGGCGATCCTGCAACGCCTCCGTGACCGCCTTGCCCAGCGCGTGCGTCGCGGGGGTCTGGACGTCCGCGGTGCAGCCCTTCTGCTTGGCCACGTACTGCGCCGCGCCGCCGACCTTCCTACCCAGGGGGTCCTTCTCCTGGTCGAAGAACCGCGCCACGGAGAGCGACTCCTCGTGCGCGCTCACGTAGTCACGCGAGCGCCCAGCCTCGTCCGCCCGCTGCACCACCACGGCGACGTGCGCCCAGCTCGGCTCCTTCAGCGCGTCCGGGTAGGTCCTGGCTTCTCCGAGGATCCGCGTGGACTCGCGTTCGGCGTCCATGAACTCCGTCCGGACCTGGTGCAACGCTTCGGCGAAGCGTGACGCGTAGGTGACGTGCTGGGACGACGACGCGAGCTCGGTCTCGCGCGACGCGGGTGCGCACGCCGAGACCACCGCGACGACGGAGAAGACCGCCGCCCGAGCGAAACTTCTACGACGCCGGTGCGGCATCGCGGACGTCCTGCCCTGCCGCGCTCCGGAAGCGCTCGAAGTTCTCGTTGAAGCGAGCTCCGAGTTCGTTCGCCTGTCGATCGTAGCCGGGCTTGTCGGACCAGGTCGAGCGAGGATCGAGCACGTCGCGCGGCACGTCGGGCACGCCCTCGGGCACTCCGACCTTGAACACCGGATGGGGCGTCAGCTTCACGCCGTCGAGCTCACCGCGCAGCGCCGCCCGGATCATCGCGCGCGTGTACGCGATCTTCATGCGCTCGCCGACGCCGTAGGGACCCCCGGTCCAGCCCGTGTTCACGAGCCAGACCTTCGCGCCGTGCTGCTGGATCTTCTCGCCGAGCATCTTCGCGTAGCGGGCCGGGTGCATCGGCAGAAAGGGGGCACCGAAGCACGCGCTGAACGTCGCCTGGGGCTCCGTCACGCCCCGCTCGGTCCCGGCCACCTTGGCGGTGTAGCCGCTCATGAAGTGGTACATCGCCTGGGCAGGCGTGAGGCTCGCGATGGGCGGGAGCACGCCGTAGGCGTCGGCGGTGAGCATCACGATGTTCTTCGGGTGACCGGCAACGCCGGTGGTCGAGGCGTTGGCGATGCGATCGATGGGGTACGCAGCGCGCGTGTTCTCCGTGAAGCGCGCCGAGTCGAGGTCGATGGTGCGCGCGCTGGGGTCCATCTCGACGTTCTCGAGCACGGTGCCCCAGCTGTGGACGGCGCTCCAGATGTCGGGCTCGGCCTGCTGAGACAGGCGGATGCACTTGGCATAGAACCCGCCCTCGAAGTTGAAGACGCCATCGTTGCTCCAGCCGTGCTCGTCGTCCCCGACGAGCGTGCGGTCCGGGTCGGCGCTGAGCGTGGTCTTGCCGGTTCCGCTCAGGCCGAAGAACACGGTGGCGTCGGCGGCGGCACCCACGTTCACGGAGGCGTGCATGGGAAGCACGCCACGCAGCGGGAGCAGGTAGTTCAGGATGGAAAAGACGCTCTTCTTGATCTCGCCCGCGTACTCGGTTCCACCGATGAGGACGAGCTTCTTCGCGTAGTTGATGATGATGAACGTCTCGCTGTTCGTTCCGTCGAGCGCGGGGTTCGCGTGAAACCTGGGCGCGTGGAGCACCGTGAACTCCGGCACCTGCGACGTGCGCTCACCGTGGGGCGGGCGCAGCAGCAGGTGGTGGGCGAAGAGCGAGTGCCAGGCACCCGTCGAGACGACGCGCACGGGGATCGAGTAGTCGGCGGCCGCGCCGGCGCGGAGATCGGTCACGAACAGGTCCCGGCCCTGGAGGTATGCGCACACCCGAGCGTGCAGGCGGTCGAAGGCGTCCGGCTCGAGCGCCTTGTTCACCTTCCCCCAGTCGATGTGCTCCTCCGACGACGGCTCCCGCACGATGAACTTGTCGAGCGGCGAACGGCCCGTGTGCCGGCCGGTGGAAACCACCAGGGCCCCGTGGGCAGAGAGCCGAGCCTCCCCGCGACGCACGGATTCCTCGATCAGCTCGGCCGGGTGGAGGTTCCAGAAGACGCGGGCCGCGTTCGAGATTCCGTGATGGTCGATGCCGTGGTCGCTGCGCGCCGGGCCAAGTTGCTCCATGGGGCTCCTCCGCCCAGTCCGGGATCGACTCGGTGAGCGGGCTTCGGCCGCGCTTCCCTGCGTCGCAGATCACCGGGGGGCGGGGACGCACATACCACGGCGCCGCTGCCTTTTCCCGGCCGATTCGGGCGGGAGGGGACGCGCGGGGCCAGCGGGGGCAAATCCCTCACCGAGTCGCGGCACTGCGCGCATCATCAGCCGTCTCGGCGACGGGCGGCAGCGGCCGGGCGGACGGTGACATCCCGACGCGGGTCGCCGAAAATGGTCGGCCCCCGACGCCCCGCCGCGGCGGGCCGCGCGCTCGCGCGCAGCAACCTCCCCGATGAACGCCCCGAAGCCCCTCGCGAACCGCTTCCGCTTCGAGCGGCACCTTCGGGGCAGTTCCCGCGGGGCGAGCTGGCTCGCGACGGACGGACAGACCGGCCAGTCCGTCGTCGTCGCCTGGCTGCCGCAAGCGCGAGCGCTAGGGCTGAAGCCGGTCCTGGGCTTGGCCCACCCGCACGTCGCCCGCATCCTCTGGATGTCGGAGCATCCGGACCGGGCCGAACTGCCCGCGGACGGCGAGACGGGGGACGGATGGCTCGTGGTCGCCGAGCACGTCCCTGGGCGAACGCTCCACCAGCGCATGGAGGGCGGTCGACTCTCGCTGCCCCGCGCCATCCAGACCGTCACCCGGCTCGCGCGCGCGCTTCGCGCAATCCACGACAAGGGTGGCTTTCACGGCGCGCTGTCGCCGCGGTCGGTGATCGTGACTCGCGCCGAGCTGGGCGTCGCGCCCGTGCTGACGTCCCTGCTCGCCCCACCGAACGGCGCCTACTGTTCACCGGAACGCGTCACGGGTGGTGGCCCCTCCGCGACGGACGACGCCTGGGCCTTGGTCGCTACGCTGTACTCCGTGCTGACTGGGCGTCCACCCTTCGCCGGAGAGTCCCGGAAGGAGCTGGCGCGCATGATCCTGGCCGGCAGGGCCGTCCAGATCAGCGCGTTCGGCACCGATGACGCCGACTTGCAGCGCATCGTGGATCGCGGCCTCGCCCCGAAGGCAGCCGAGCGCCTCACGAGCGTCGGCGCGATCGAAGCCGAGCTCTTGGCGTGGAGCCGGCAGCACGGCGCCGACGGGCCCCCGCCGCGGAGCGAGACGCCGCCGCCTTCGCGGTTCTCGACCCAGGCGCCTCCCTCGGTCTCGGACGAGGAGATCGTGCAGGCCGTGCTGAACCCCGCGCATCCCGACGCCAACCGCAGCGTCAGCACCTACGCGCTCCCTGCCCAGGGCGACCACGGGCGCGAACTCGAGGACGAGGGAGCCTCGAGCGAGGGCTCCCCGGACATCGAGGTCGGCCGGCCCTCGCTCGACGATCACGCGGACGTCCTCGTCGCGCTGGCGTCGCAGCCGCCTCCTCGCGTCGACGCGGAGGAAGACGACTCCGACATCGACTCCGACGCTCCGACGGGCGTCATGGCATCGCCCCTCGAAGCGTACGAGGCCCTGCTGGCCGCGGCGCGTCCGCCGGACCGCGATCCGGTCACCGAGCCGCGCCTGACTCCTGCTCGCACCGCTCCGTCGGATGCGCCTGCGCCGACCGCGGAAGCTGCGCGACGAGATCAGGAGCCGGAGCCCGAACGCGCCGCGGTCGTGGTGTCCACGACGCCGGGTGCCACGGCTTCGCCGGCGCTCGCGACGGCTGCGCACGCCGGACCAGCGGTCGTGCCCGCGGCGGCTCCGACGCGAAGCGCCTCGCGATCCACCGTACCGTACGTGGCGGCCGGTGTCGCGGTCCTGATCGGTGGACTCGTCGTCGCGGTGATGGGCCTTCGTGGACCCGATGCGGAGCGCCCCACGTCCGTCTCGACGGCAGCGGCACTCGCGACGCCTGCGCCAACACGGACGGCGAGAGCGCCGGCACCACCCGCGCCCGCACCGGCCATCGCGGCGGCATCGACGCCGCCCGCGACGGCGGCATCGACGCCGCCCGCGACGCCAGCATCCGCCGCATCCGCCGAAGCACCCGTGGCGCCGACGCCCACCGCAGCGCCTCCCATCGCCCCGCCCGCGAACCTCGGTGCGTGCGTGGCCGCGCAGTTCCCGGCAGACACTTTTCGCAGCACCGAAGGCTTCGACGTCGTCTGCGACGAAGCCGACCCGAGGAAGATCCAGGCCAAGCTCTACTCGAAGATCGTCGCGGCGGGCGTGGGCCGACTGACCGACGGCATGCGCCTCTGGTCGCGCATGGAGTGGTACCAGCTCGCCGTCGTCGCCACCGCCCGAACCGCGTGCTGTCCAGGTGCCCCTGCGCTCGAGCTCCCCGCCACCGAGACGTGCGCGCCGCTCGCGACCGCGCTGTCCGAGATCGGCAGCGCCGTATGGCTGGGGAGCGCCGTCGCCGAGAAGACCGAGGCGTTCCACCAGGCCGTCGCGTGCCTCTTCGACAAGCAGGCGCCCCGCCCCTTCCGGCACAAGCGCCGCGCAGACAGCGCGAATCGCGCGGCGTTCGAGGAACTTCTCGCCAGCCGCGCGGGCCACCGTGCCGTGGGGCCGTGACGTGCAGTCGCCGGGCGATCCCAGCCGCTTCACGCCGCCTCCCGCGGGCAGCTACGGTGCCGCGAACGTCCCCATGCGCCCGGCGAAGCAGTCCGGTTACGCCGTGGCGGCCCTCGTGTGCGGCCTCACGCCCCTGCTCAGCGGCTGCTTCCCCGTCGGCTTCGTCGCGATCTACCTGGGCATGAAGGCCCGCGCGCTCGCGCAACAGCAGCCGGACAAGTACGAAGGCGAGGGGATGGCGCTCGCCGGGATGATCCTCGGCAGCGTCTTCGGCGTGGGGTACATGCTCTTCTGGCTGCTCTACGCGCTGTTCTTCGCGGGAATGTTCGCCGGGGTGTGGGCCGGATTCCCCTGACGCTCGACGACTCCGCGCCGTTCACAGCTCCCCGACGAGTCGCTCGATGGCCGCGATCGCGTCGGCATCGCCGGAGCGCACGGCCTCCTCGAGCTGTGCCTCCATCCGTTCGCGCGCCCGCGCGCCGTACATCGCCCTGATGACTGCTTTCGCCTCCTCACCGTGGCGGGGATCGCCGGCGACCCTCGCCAGGTTCTTCGCCACGCCGGGTTCGTCGGCGGCCCTGGGGTCCGCCTCGAACGCCATGCGGTAGTGCTTGACCGCGAACCCCTCCCATCCGCGGCTGTGGTCGTCCGCGGCGAGGATCAGCCAGGGCCGCGCGTCGCGGGGGTTGGCCATCCCGTAGTCGTAAACTTCCTTGGTCTTGTGGGCTCGCATCGGCTTGCCGCCCTGGACGAACTCGTGCGCCTTCGCCAGCAGCTCCGGCATCGGCTCGAGGAAGAGGCTCTTCACCGGAGCGGGCGGAGGCGTTGCGCTGGCCGCCGCGGCCGGCTCGCGAAACGCGAGGACGGCAGGTGGCGGTGGACGGCCACTGGCCAGGGGGACGAGCTTCGGCAGCGCGAGCGCGGTCGCCGCGGGAGCGAGCGCCGGCGGAGCGTTCGTCGTCTTCCCCGAGGCGCCCTTCCGGTCCTGCGCCGAGGCCATGGCCAGCGCGAGCGCGACCAGCCCGAGCGCGAGGGCGCTGGCGACCACCCACCACCGCAGACCGCCACGGGGCTCGCCGGTCGCGTCGTGCCCGGCGGTGCTCGGCTTCGGACTCACGCTGCGTGGGTTAGCACACGACCCTCGACGACACTGCGGTGAAACCGTGCGCGACGACGACCGCCCGTGGCAAGATGGCGGACGTGACCTCACGTAGGCCCGCCCTGTTCGTCGCGGTGGCCTTGTGCTCAGGGTGTCCTGCGTTCCTCGAGGACGAGTACGCGATCGGTGGGGAGAGCGACGGCGGCGCAGCGACCAGCGGCGGGGGTTCCCTCGGGTGGGAGGCGTCTCTGGACGACGCGCGAGCGGGTTCGTCAGGGTCGAGCGGCAGCGACGCCGACGACGCCTCGGCGACCGGCGGTGCGAGCGCCACGGGAGGTTCAGCGGGCGCGATGGGGGGCGCCAGCGGCGGCTCGGGCGCCGGCGGCGGTCCGGGGGGAAGCTCGCCGGGGGGCGCGGGGCCCGGGGGCACGGCGGGGACGGGCCCCGGCGGCACGGCGGG
>CAZARU010000139.1:4464-17399 GCA_964487605.1 uncultured Polyangiaceae bacterium | reverse complement strand
GCGGGAGGCGGAGTCCGCGAGGGTGGCGCGGGCGTTCGGGGTGGGGGCGACGCGGCGATCTGGGGTCGAGGGCGTGTCTGGGGGCCGCGAGAGTTCGTGGCTTGCGGGAAGGGTGGCCGCCGTGGCTCGGCACGCCGGGTCGCGACCGGTCGGCGTGATGGCGGGGGCGCGTGCAGCGGGCGGCGAGGAGGTGGTGGCGACGGCGCCGCTTGCGCGGTCCGGCGGAGCACTCGGGTTGTTCGCGAGCGCCATGCGCGGGTCGAGCGCCGAAGCGCGGGTGACGGAGGCAGGGAGCCGCGCCATGGTGGGTCGCGGAGCCGTCGATCTGGCGGTGGCGGCGCTGCCGCCGCCGGTGAGGGCGCTCGGTGGGGGATGCGACCGCGATTACGAGGTGTGCACGACGGACTGTGGCCAGTACGGAAATCAAGCGACCTACGACGAGGCGAAGCACGGCAAGTGCCTGAGCTGCTGCCAGGCGCGGCTGTACCAGTGTACACGCACGTATCCCGATGGGTGCGGGCTCCCTGCGCGCAATCCGCCTTGCTGCATCTACGACCTCGGCGACTGTCTCGGGAAGGGGTGCTGCAAGCCGGGGGACACGAAGCCGCCGTGCAGGGGGCGGAGGCTCGTCGTGGACCCCGGGTTGGGACAGAGGATCCTGACGCAGGTATTCACGGATATCCCTCGGCCCGTCGTCCTCTCGAAGTTCCGCTACGAGACGCCGGGGTGCAGCGAAGAGTTCGTCAAGACGAAGCTACAGCCAGCGCACGCGAAGGCGGCCGACGCCGTGACCGCCGCCCTTCGGGCGCTGAAGGACCCGGACGAGGAGGCGTGGGACAAGATCGTCCAGTTCTTCGGGAAGGACGCGCTCAAGTACCCCCACCACGGAAGGATCATCCACCGCTTCTCCCAGATTCAAAAGGCGCTCGCTGCGGACTACGCGTACAAGTGCGAGACGTGCAAGGAGGGCTTGCAGGCTAGCACCCACAAGGTGACCCGCGACGTCACGTTGTGCATGAACGGCATAGCCGGCCACACGCTCGATGGGCTACGCGACCTCATCCTTCACGAATCGATCCACCGTATCGGGTTTCGAGAGGGCGAGCACAACAAGGCGGACGAGCCGCACCGGGTCTTCTTCCGCGCGAGAGAAACGACGGGCGAGTGCGGTCCGCTCGGGGACCCCTACGCGGTTCCACCGCTCCTGGGCAACGGCGACTCCTACGCGTGGTTCGCCGCGTGGGCCTACGCGAGAGGCTACTTCTGAGAGCGCACGCGGTGCTCGGACGCGTCCGCGACGCCCTCGCTGTCGCCGCGGTGCTCACGGCGGCGAACTACGTGCTCTGGGCGTTCGCGGGGGAGTCCACGCTGGAGCGTGCCCTGCCGGGCATGGCGCGTCACGGGCTGAAGGAGCTTCGGGGGAAAGTCCCCTACGATATCCCGGTCCGCGACATCCGTGTGGAGCCGTACCTCGACTCTAGGAAGGCCGAGCTCCTGTCGGGGTTTCGCGAGGTCTTCGCGGAGTACGGCTTCGCGGTGCACACCGAGAAGAGCACGTGTCCTCGTGTCGGGCCCTTCGGAGTCTTCGGGGACTTCTATGGTTGCTTGCTGTTCCGGTACGACATCGAGAAGTACTGTCCATTCGTTGCAGAGGTGAGCATGGCGCACTTCTTGTGGTCGGGCGGCGCCTCCGGATTCACGTACCGCCGCTTGTGGCTGTTCGGTTTCTGGGTGCCGATTACCGACGAGTACACGTGGATAGAGTGATGGTCGGCGTGACGGTGGTGACACCGTTCGGGACGGTCAAGAGTGTGTGCGACGCCAACTTCTTCAAGCACGTGTTCGAGTACTGCAAGAACGCAGGGGGCGACCCATCAGCGTGCTTCACGCTCGCCAAAGCCTACCATGCAGGAGTCGCGTCGAAATGGGGAAAGATTGCGTGGGATCGTGCGCAGTGCGCGCAAGGTTGCGCTCGCTGCGGCAACTACTCGTGAGCGGCGGCCGCGTACTTGGCACCTACGTTCTTTTCACGGCGCTCTCGGTCGTCGTTTGCGCCGCTGCGACGGAGTTTGCCGACGTGTCGCCCGAGGCAGCCGACGGTTCATGCTCGCTCTTCTCGCTGAGCCCTTTCATCGCCGCCGGCCTCGCGTGTGCCCACTTGGCCGTTCTCCGAGGCTTGCTGGTGGGATTGCTCGCCTTCAGTGTCTGCGAGTTTCCCCTCGGTGGCTTGTACATCGACGCCCTGATCAGGATCGATGATGCAATCGCCGATGGCCTGATCACCGCGAGCGTCGTGCCCGTCAGTGTGTTCGTGCTCAAGTCGACACCTATCGTTCTCGGGTCGGTGGTTGCTGCCATCGTCGCATCCGTTCGAATGCGGCCCGTTCACGAAGCAGGGTAACTCGTCCAACCACGGCGAAACTGGTGCTGGCGGGCTTCGACAACGGTGCGACGCCGAGCTCGGGGTTCCTCCGCGCGCGGCTGGTGCTCGGCGGGACGACGCCGCGGGCACGGGTGAAGCTCTGGGTGACGGGCCGCGGGGAGCAGGCGGGGTGAAGCCGTGAGCGGCTGCGGCTGCGGCGGGTCCTGCGGCTGCGGGGGCGCGTGCGGCGGAGCGAGCGCTGGCCCGTCCGCGGCGCTACGCTCGACGGGAACCATGCTGGGACACGTGGCGCTGAGGGGTGACCGAGCGAGCGCGTATGGTACGGGCGACCTCGTGAGCCGAGCGCGCGAGGCGCACCAGCGGCGGCAGGGGGTGGTCGTGAGCAGCGCGTTCAGAGCGGCGAGCGTCACGCGACCTCCGGCGCGCACCGAGCCGCGGCTGAGCTTGCTCGCGCGCGCGCGGATGCTGCCCACGACGCGCGCGAAGGCGCCGACGCTCGCGGAGAGCGTGGCGCTCGGGCTGGAGTACAGCCGGCGTGCGGGGCGCTTGCCGGTGGATCGGACGGCGGAGCGGGAGGCGGAGTCCGCGAGGGTGGCGCGGGCGTTCGGGGTGACGGCGAAGCGGGCGGTGGGTGTCGCCACGCAGTGGGGGCGTGGCGGTGCGACGCCGGTGCGAGGTCGTGGCGCCGCCGAGGCTGGCGTGCGCGCGCTGAGTCGCCATGACGGGCTCGCCGACGCGCCGGTCGCCATGGCGGCGCTCAGGCGGTCAGATGGGGAGTTCCGGGGGACCGCACCGCCGGTCGCCGCGGCTGGACTCGTGACCCCGTGGGCGGCGGGTGCGCGCACCAAGGTCGTACCCCGCGCGTCGGAGCTGGCCGTGGCCGCGCTGCCTCGACCGGTGCGGCCGCTGTCGTGCGAGGGCGACTACAACGCGTGCACGGAAGACTGTGCCCTTTTGGAACTCAAGGACCACGAATACCTCAAGTGCAAGAGCTGCTGCCAAGCCCGTAACTACGTATGCACCGGTGCCTTCGAGGACGGGTGTGGACACCCGGACGTTGAGCCGAAGTGCTGCGTTTACGACCTCGGCGACTGTCTCGGGAAGGGGTGCTGCAAGGAGGGGGACACGGAGAAGCCGTGCAGGGGGGAGACGGCCTTCATGGAGCCGGAGCCGGGGTTCGGGTGGAGGATCCTGGCGAAGCCAGACGTCGTGGTTCTGGATCCCGGCTACGCGGATCGGCTGGACGCCGGCTCGTACTACGACGACTGCATGAGGAAGGCCGAAGAAGGTTGCCGCGCAGGCGCCAAGAACGCCGTGGCGTACCGCGCCTGCATGGCCGGCATGCGGCTCGAGTGTGCCCGCCTCACCGATGACTGCTTCGTCGATGAGGACACCGGACAGTGCAGGTCGATGCAGGGTCGGTGCACTCGATCAGGCGGCTACTGTCCGAAGCCTCCGGCGCCGTGCCACTGTGTGCGAGGTTGACGATGGTCCGGCGTGTGAAGGTTGGAGCCCGGCACCCGCGTGGTACGGCGGCGGATGAGGCCCTGAAGGGAGTCAGGATCGTCGGTCGAGGAGGGGAGCAGCGACGGATTCGCGACGCGTACGCGGTCATCGTCGAACTCGCGAGCGGTGAGCTGAAGATCACTCCGGCCCCGGGAGTGCGTGCTGGTCTGCTCCGGGTCACGGCCGACATCCGGTCGTTTCTTCACGTTGGTGGCGGGGACGCGGGCTCGGTGGATCTGGCGATGACCCCGAGAGGACGACCCGTTGCCCCTGCGGGGAAGGCCGCGCGGAGACGCAAGTCGTGAAGTTCCCACGGATCGCCCCTTACCGGTGCTTCTCGCTGTCGAGTAGCGGCGTGCGGACGCCACTCGAAGCGCACGGCGTCGTCGTTCAGCTCGCGCCTGGCATCGAGGTCCAGATCGACCTGGCTCCGCACCCGGCATTCGAGGGTCAGCTTTGCCTGGTCACGCCATCGTTCCGGAACATGAAGCGCCGGTACGGGGAGGGGAAGGTCGACGACTTCGCGGTGATGTTCGGCGCAGCGAACGTTCTGCACGTCTGGGTGAACCGACGGAACAAGCGACGTTCGAGGCGATCGCGCGGGAGGCGTCGCTGACTGCCCTGAGTCCGGTCCTCGAAGAGCGGCGGGACGGGGCTCATCACGACCGCACGTGGGATCCTGCGAGGATCTCCTCCAGGAGCGTGCGTACGAGCGAGCGACGGCTCGGGGACGCGATGCGCTCGGTGAAGCTTCGGGCCGTGGTGCGGCTGAAGCGCCGGGGGAGGTCGAGCTCGGGGAGCGAGCGAAAGCGGCGCGACCTGGCTTGGCGGAAGTACAGCGTGTCGATCAGAGCCTTCTCCGGCGTCGCGATCTTGGGACCCTTTCCGCGCTGGTCGTAGCCGAAGAAGAACGAGGGCGTGACGTGATGCACCGACACGGTGCCGAGTGGAGTCTCGTACTCGCGGGGGGTTCCGATGGTGACGGCGAAGACTGCGGCGGGGATCTGCTCGATCATCTCGTGGTGATGCAGCGCCGACAGCAGGGACACGTACGCGGGGCTGGGCGCGGTGAGGGCCTCGGGCAGCGCGAACGGCTCGAGGCGATCGGGGAATGCCCATCGGCCGCGCGCGAGGCGCACGACGTGCCCGGCCTCGGCGAGGCGCGCGAGCACCTTGTTCGCGTAGGTGCCGCTGATGCCGAGCGCTGCCGCGGCGTCGTTGGTCGTCAGGGTCGGAGCTCCGAGCCTCACGAGGTGCGCGTGGGCAGCCGTGAGCTTCACGCCGGTCGCTCCAGCCGATCGACGACACCGAGCACCAGGCGGTCCCACGCGCGTCGGTCGTGGGTCGAAGCGACTTCGCGCGGCAGATACGGGAGGACCTGACCCCGAAAGTCGTCGAACGAGACCCCCGCGGCGTTCTCGATCGCCGCCGCGAGCCGGCGCCGCAGTCCCGACGGCGGGCGGCCTGGGACGACTCCGGAAGCGAGCAACAGATCGAGATCGAACACGTCGCGCGCCTGGGTCGTGGGGCGCCCGCCCAGCGCGGCTACCTTCTGCCAGTACGCCGCGCGCTTGCCGTAGTGGGTCGCCTTCAGCGGCGCGAGGCCGTACGCGCCGACGACCGTGGGCAGCGCGGCACCGAACTCCGTGCCTGCGTCGAGACCTCGGCGACTGAACTCGATCTTCGTAGCGACGAGCACCGAGCGGGGAGGCACGGCCAGACGCACCTTCCAGCGCTGAGTCGTCTCGGTCTGATTGGGTGCCGACCACTCCGCGAGCTCGATGTCGAAAACCGCGAGCTGCCGGTCGAGCGCCGAGGCCGAGAGGACGCGCTCGACGTTCGTGCGCAGGGTGGCCGGGGCGATCGTGCGGACGTCGAAGTCGACGTCTTCGGAGAATCGGTGGCTACCGTGGAAGAAGCGCAGGTTCGCGCCGCCCTTCAGCGCGTACAGGGCCTTGTCCAGACGCGTGCCCAGGAGCGAAAGGAAGGAGAGATGGAAGATCTCCGTCGACTGGCGCTCGGACCACATGCGATATCGATGGTAATCGACCAATGAGTCGATTCAAGGAGATATCGAACAGGGGCGGGTCCGGGGCAGCTCCGTGATCGACGACGGGTTGCCGGTCACCGGGTCGAGCACCCTGCCAGCCCGAGCACTTCCATCAGTCGTTCCCGCGTCGTGCCCCGACCCACGCGCCGAGGACGGTCCGAACGTGGTGCCTCACCCGTGCCGGACCGTCGATGCCGCGCCCGAGGGAGACGCCTGCGGCGGCGGCCACGGCGACTCTGCCGGTGAAATGCTCTGGCTTCGGGTGGTTCGTGATCGCCACGAGATCTCGCGCCGCCATGAGCAGCCACACGAACGGCCGTCCCCGCAACCCGTCGAACTCGACCTCGTCCAGCTCGAGCTGCTCTCCCGTGGGCAGCGTGGCGTCCGCGGCGAGGGCAGCTCGTTCGCTCGGCGCCACGAGCCAGGCACGGGCAGCGCTCGCGTGGACCGACGGGTGGACGACGCTGCCCGAAGCGAGGGCCGCGAGGAGCTCGTCTCCAGGATGAGCGCGCTCACCCTCGGACCAAGCGGCCTCGAGGAGCGTCACGGCCGCGTCCGCGCCGCGGAAGAGAGCCTCCCGTCCGAACATGCCGAGTTCCTCGGCCCACGCCTGGAGCGCGCGCAGCTCCGGCGTGGTCGCGAGCCGCCACGGCTCCGCGGGGAGGCCCGTCGGGTGAGCTGCAAGGTGGTCGCGCAGCATCTCGACCTCGTCGTCCGGGAGCGCTCGGTGGGCGCGGACCGACTCGTCGAACATCGCCCCGACTGTCCCACGCGCGCGCTACCCTCGCCAGGGCGTGCACAGGACGCCCGTCACCGGCGAGCGGACACCCGCGTCGCGTCCGCGCATCCCGCGCCCGGACCATGGTCGTCCTCGGGCCGGCGCTGCTAGGGTGGGTCCATGAGGAAGCCTCTCGCGGTCGCCTGTGCCGTCATCGCCGCCCAGAGCGCCTCGTGCGGCGGGTCGAGCGACGCGGGGCTCTTCGACGAGAGCGCCAGGGACGCGGGGGCGGACGGCAACGTCTTCGCGGGCGGGGCGAGCGGGGCGGGTGGCGCGGGGGCGCCGCCGGGTGGTGCGAGCGGCACGGGCGGTGCCGGTGGCGTCGGCGGTACGGGCAATGTCGGCGGTACGGGCAACGTCGGCGGATCGGCACCGCCCCCGCCGCCGCCCCCGCCGCCGGTCACCTGCGGCGGTGTCACGTGCGCGCCCGGTCCGCTCCAGGTCGCGTGCTGCACCGCGACCAGCGCGTGCGGCGTCGCCGTCGGCCTGACCTGCGCAGCGCAGAACCAGCCGGGGACCGTCGATCCCCTCTGTCCGCCGGCGCCGTTCATGGGCGTCACGGCGCCGGGGTGCTGCCGCCCCGACGGTCGATGCGGCTACCTCGACGCGTTCTTCGGGCTCGGCTGCGTCGATCCCGCACAGTTCGGGTTCCCTTTCACGCCGGCCTGCACGCCCGCGTCGGACGCGGGCGCCGACGGGCCGCACGACGGCGGAGATGCGAGCGCCGACGCCGCACCGACCGACGCGGCGAGCAACGACGCCGCGGGGAGCGACGCGCCCCACGACGCACCCGCACCGGACTGAGGACCTCGGCTCGGTGCGTGGGTCGTCGCAGCTACGCCGGGCTCGGGCGGCTCGGATCCGCCGCAAACGGACTACCGAACGGGAGCCCGGCACGGTACGGGAAGCGGGTGCGTCCCCTCACGTCACCGATGACCGCGGGCGCGCCCCGGACTACAGTCGCGGGGATGAAGACTCCCCCCTCTCGCCTCCTTCGCATCGCCATCGTCCTCGCGCTCGCGACCGCCGCACCCTCGGCGCTCGCCGACGTCCCGCCGCCCGACGCTTGTGACCCGGGTGCCGTCGCCGGCGACTCGTGCGACGTCGCCGGGGCGACGTACGACAAGCCCGGAGCGTGCGCTGACGAGACCTGCACGCGCTTCAATCCCGCCGACGGCGGCACTGTCGAGTACGCGTGCATGAAATGCAAGGAAGCCTCGGGCGCCGCGGGCTCGACCGGATCCGCCGGTTCGGGCAGCGGTGGCGGAGCGAGCGACGACTCGGGCTGCTCCGTGAAGGCGCCGGCCCGCCATACGTCCATCGCGGGGCTGATGATCGCGCTCGGCGCGGGAGCCCTGTTCGCGTCGCGCCGCCGCTCCTCCGAACGGAGCTGAAGCTCGCGTGGCGATGTCCGACGCCGCGCGTCCGGCTCGCCCCGGGGCGCGCGGCGGGCCAGCCTGGGACCCGTCGGGTGTCGCGGCCCCCCTGGATCGCGCCCGAAGCGGCCTGTTGAGGGCGGCGCTCTCCACGCGACCGCTCGGCTGGTGGCTGGAGAAGCGAGACCGGCGCGTCGCCCTGCTGGCGACCCTGCACCTGCTCGTCGCGTTCCCGCTCGCCGTGTTCGCGCCGGGGCTGCTCCTCGTCGCCGGCCCCTTGCTCCTCGGCGTCCCGCACATCGCCGGTGACCTCCGCTACCTCGTGCTGCGGCGCCAGGTGCCGGCGTACTGGAAGCGCGCGCTCTGGGGGATCTGCGCGACGCTCGTGCTGCTTCGCGTGGCGGAGGAGACGCGTGTGCTCGGCCCGCTCGCCGGCGCCGAGATGCTCCTCGTCGGTCTGTGGCTGGTCGCCGCGGCGCTCTCCGGGGCTGGCAAGACGCTCTCGCCGCGCGTCCTGCTCGTGCTCGGGGCGGTCCTCGCGCTCTCGTGCCTGTTGCTCGTCAGCCCGCGGACGTCGCGGCTCGTCGTCGCCCACGGGCACAACCTGGTCGGCATCGCGATCTGGCTCGTCCTGTTCCGACGCAACAGGAAGGCGGTCGCGGTGCCGATGGCCCTGCTGGCGCTCGCGGTGGCCTGGTGCGTCACTGGGGGCAGTGCAGTCTGGACGCTCGAGCACGGGTGGCTCGAGGTGGCGAACGTCCACACGCTCTTCGTGGCGGACTGGCTCGCCCCCGGTGCGCCCACGGCGTACGCGGTCGGGATCACCTCCGCGTACGCGCTGCTGCAGTCCGTGCACTACGCGGTGTGGCTCGGCTACATCCCGCAGGACGACATGCGTGCGGAGGGGACGCTCACGTTTCGCATGTCGCTGCGGTCGCTGTTCGCGGACTTCGGAGGTTGGGCGCTGGCGGGGCTGCTGGTGATCGCGCTCGTGGTGCTCGCGTACGGCTGGGTGGCCCCGTGGCGCACGCGAGGCCTCTTCCTGTCGGTGTCGTCGTTCCACGCCTACTTCGAGGTCGCGATGGTCGTGTTCTTCGCGAGCCGCGCCGCCGCGAGGGGTCCCGCCGCAGCCGCCCCGGGTCACGCTTGATCGTCATCCCCTGGTTGAAGGCGTTCTCGCTCACCCTGGTCGTCGAGGTTGCGCTGGTGATGTGGCTCGTGACCGCCGAGGAGCCGTCGCGCGGCAGGAGGCTCGGGGCCGCCGCGTTCGCGCAGCTCGCGAGCCACCCGATCGTCTGGTTCGTGATGCCGTCGCTGCCCACCCCGTGGACGGTCACCCTCGTGATCGCCGAGTGCTGGGCCGTCGGCAGCGAGCTGCTGATCTACCGTCTCGCATTCCCGAGGCTCGCGTGGCTCCGCGCGTTCGGCGTGTCGGCGCTCGCCAACGGCGCGAGCTTCGCGCTGGGCCTCCTGGTGCGGCACACGCTGGGGTGGGTGTGAGGGTGGAGGGGGCACGCCACCCCCGGACGTCAGGGATCGACGAAGCCGCCGAACGTGAACGGCCCAAGCGTGACGGCGCCGCGGTCGTTGCCTTCCGCGGGTTCGGCGGGCGCCCGGCAGCTCGCGTTGCCCTCGAGGACGTGGCGGTTCTCGAACACGGTCGTGGGGTCGAACACGTTCGACGTGAGGGCCGCCGTGCACGCCCCGTCCGGCGTGCTCCACTCGCGGTCGATGTCGCCGCCGTCCGGCGCGGGCTCGGTCGTGCGGATCTCGAGTCGCGTCACGTCGAGCGGACCGGTCACCAGCGGCTCCACGGGCGAGCCGAGCACCATCGTCAGCCTCGTCGAGGTGCCGCCGCCGGAGAGGGAGGCGAGCTCCGACCACGTCAGGGAGTCGCCGATCGTCCCGCACCCGTTTGCCTCGAGCGTGCCGGTGATCCCACCCGAGATCGGCAACGACAGGAAGCACACCCCCGGCCCTCGTCCGGACCCGAGGGGCCCGGCGGCGACGCCCTCGGAGCTGCACGCGAGGGCGAGGGCGCAGACGGCGACGGCGACCAGCGGCAGGCGCGAGCTCATGAGGTCTGCAGTCTACCCATCCGGACGGCACGCGCGCCAACGTCGTTCTTCATGGCGCGAGGTGCTCCGCGAAGAACGCCCGGATCTGTTCGCGCAGCGGGTCGGTGCCGAACCCGTACAGCACCGACAGCCGTGGAAGCGGCAGCGAAGACTCGTCGCGGACTGCCCCGCCGAGGGGGAAGAGGGCGGGCACGGTCTCGCAGTGCACGCCCGAGTGGGCGTCCGGCGTGCATCGGTTGCGCCAGTCCACGAAGTAGTCGCTCACCTGAGCGGCAAACCCATCGCTCAGCCGCACCACCAGGTTCCCCGTCGAGCTGCCGCCGGAGTGCGTTAGGAGGCCCACGCGCTCCTGATTCACGCGGGGGAGCACGCGCAGGTACTTCCTCACGAGCAGCGCCTCGTAGGTTCGGAGCCCGATGAGCGTGAAGCCGCTCTCGAGCAGCGACAGGCTGATCGCCCCCTCGTCGTCGTCGCAGTCCATCGCGCGCAGCTCGGGCATCGCGACCAGGTAACCCCCGGCGGCCAGGTCGTTCCCGAGGTAGAGGAGCGCGAAGACCGTCGGGTCGTCCCGGTGGCCGTGCAGGCCGACGATCGCCGGCGCGGGCTCGTCGCCTGCCGGTTCGAGCACCGTGACCGGGAAGCGACCGACGAAGGGATCGTCGAAGACCAGCCGGCGCTTCCTGGCGTCCCCCGCCGGCTCCTCGGCCACGGTCGTCACCACCAGCTCGCGCTCGTCGAGGCCCTCGAGCAGCCGCGCGATGCCCGCCGCGTCGGCGATGCGCGCGGCAAGGTCTTCCCGGGCGAGGTCGAGCGTGCCGGGCAGCGGCTGCGCGTCCGCGGCGTCGACCGCCGCGAGGACGTCAGCGCGCGTCGCGGGGCGCGCGAGCCCGGGGTTCCGCACCTCGAAGTCGCGATACGGCGCGGTGCAGTCGTCGTAGCGGCAGTCCAGGTCCGCGGCAGGATCCGAGCGCTGAATGACGTTCGGACCCACCGCGTCGTCGGGCGCCGCCGCCGGCGCGTCGTCACCGCAGCCGAGGGTCGCGATCCCGACCGCGAGAAGCCACCGCGCGCTCATGACTCGCCTCACGTCAGCGCGTCGCGCGGACGATGTACTGGTCGGGGAGGGGCTCGACCACGATGGCGGCGGTGAAGCCTGCTTCGACCAGCTCGTCGACGAGGCGCTCGGGGGCGATGCGGTGCTCGATGGGGGGCCCGCGCGGGCTCTCGAGCGTGAAGTCGACGATGACGAGCTTGCCGCCGGGTGCGAGGGCAGAGGCGAGCTTCCTGGCGTAGGCCGTGCGGTCGCCGAGGTGGTGCCAGGTGTCGACGACGAGGACTCGAGCGGCTTCCGCCGGGGCGAGCGAAGGATCGTCGCCCGGAACCACGCGGGCTTCGACGTTGGTGAGGCGCTCGCGCGCGGCGCGCTCCTTCATGTAGCGCACCATGTCCGGCTCGACGTCGAGCGCGATGACCTTGCCTTCGGCGCCAACCGCCGCGGAGAGGTGCTGGAGGAAGTACCCGGTGCCCGCGCCCAGATCGACGACGGTGCTGCCTGGCACGATCTCCATCGACGCGATCACTTCGGCGGGCTTCTGCCATCCGTCCCGCCCGGCCTCGTCGAAGACCTTCGCCCACTCTTCCGCGTTCTCGAAGCGATGCGGCATCCCGTGTTCGTGGTGGTGCACGTGACCCTGAGGGTGCGAGGGACCCGGCGCCGGCGAGGACGCGCAGGCGGTGGCGAGCGCGACGGGTGCGACGTAGCGGACCATCTCCCGCAGTCTGCCCCACACCCGCCGCCGTGCCCAGGCTGGCCACGCCGACGTCCGCATGCCAGCGCTCGCCGGGCCCGGGGACGTCTCCCTCGACAGCGCCACGTCCGCGCGATCGCGCAGAGCCCTGGCGCGGGTACGGCGGCCGCGTGACGTTCGAGCCGCGGAGCGCTCGGCGTCGCCGACAGCGCGTCGTCGTGCAGTGTCGCCGCCAACCGCGCCGAGACGCCGAGGATCGCAGAGAGCGTGGGTCCGATGCGTGCGTACCCGCGTCGCGCAACGCCTACCGAGGAGCGCTCGAGACCTTCGGGTGAAGAGTCCTGGGGAATCCGCGCGAGGAGCGCGCGCCGGGCGGGTTTCGCGCGCGCGAAGATCGACGCGGAGCCGGTCGCGTATGCGCTGTTCCGTGACGACAGCGCTGCGTTCCCGAAACCGAAATGCACGTCGCGCGGCGAGCACCGCTCAGAGCAGGCGCCCGTTCGAGAAGACCATGAACGCGCCCGCATCGCGGATCTTCTCGCGGGCTTCCCGGTTGCACTGGAATCCGAAGAACAGCGTGCGCACCTCCGCCGGCGCGAGCGCGGGCGCCAGAAGGCTGGACTTTTGCAGGAAGTCCTCCACCTCGCCGGCGGTCAACCGCGCCTTCACCTCGCCGAGCACCGCGAGCCCAGCGCCCGACGGGAGCCGGGCGCGCAGGACGAGGTCCATGTCGTGCGCGACGCCGCCGACATCGAGCACGTCGCGACCGCACTCGACCTCGTCGAGGCTCCAGGCGTCGGCGAGCACGGCGGGAACGGTCTCGATCGCCAGATCCTCGAGCGACCCGCCGAGCTTGTCCGAGAGTCCACCGACTTGCCGCGCGAGCAGGCGAACGGCCTGCTCGGTGCGACCTTGCGCGTCGGCGAGCTGCTCGACGCGTTGCTCGGTGCGACCTTGCGCGTGGGCGAGTTGCTCGACGCGTTGCTCGGTGCGACCTTGCGCCTCGGCGAGGTGCT
>CAZARU010000139.1:0-4364 GCA_964487605.1 uncultured Polyangiaceae bacterium | reverse complement strand
TGCTCGACGCGTTGCTCGGTGCGACCTTGCGCCTCGGCGAGGTGCTTGACCTCCTGGGCGAGCGCCGCCATCTCGCGGCGAAGGTCGTCCGCAGGGCGCACCAGCTCCTGCACCTCGGGGTCGGTGCGCAAGAGCTCCAGCAGCTCGTCTCGAACGGTCACGGCCAACCCGCCCAGCCTAGCACCAGGGCCGTGCGATGGCAGCACGGCCGTTCTCCGCCGTTCTCCGACGCGAGTGCCGCGAGCGTGCGCGGGTACGGGCGACACGGAAGCGCGCTGCAATTGGCGGTACGCAAGTCTCGCTTCCGCCTGGTGGTCCTCGAGGGGAGTCGAGATAGAATGGCGCGGACCGAATGTTCCCGACTCCCGGCGATGCCCAGCGCGCGCCGGTGACGCCCCGCTGGTCCGTGGTCGGCGTCGTCGGGGACGCGCTTCGAGCATGGCGGCGCCATCCGCTGCCCATTCTGGTCGCTCTCGGCGTGATCCCGATCGCGTGGGCACTGCCCGTGAGCTACGCCAGTCATGTTCTGATTTCACGGAGCGAGGGCCTGTCCGTGCTCGCCTCCGATCCCACGATGTGGGCGGTCTCGCTCGCGTGGGCCACCACGTCGTCGGTGGTTCTCGGCGGTGAAGTGCTGATTGCGCTGGGTGCGCTCCGTGGCGAACGGCCACGGTTGGGACGATTCGTCAGCGGGCTGCGGTTCGCACCACGACTGTTTCTGTGGAATCTCTGGACTGCCCTCGTATCGGCCATCGTGACGAAGGGCCCATGGATCGTTGGCGACGCCGCGAATCTCGTGCTCACGCCGTTCGTCTCGTTCGCGGTCCTTCGCCTGTGGCTGATCGTGCCGCTCGTTGTCGACCAGCGGATGCGCCTGCGCGAGGCAGCGGTGGCTAGCTGGCGAGCGACGCGTCATCAGTTCTGGGCGCTCGTTCGTTTGGGGCTAGTCTACGTCGCGCTGGCGAGCCCGATGGCGCTCTCGTGGGCCTCCGAGGGTTTCGTTTTCCAACAGGTGCTGCTCGCGCTCACGACCCCGGTGTGGTCGCTGTCGCTAGCGCGCGCCTACGTCGCGATGGCTCCGAGCAACCCGCCGACCGAGACCCCGCTGCTCGACCTCGAGCAGCAGTCGACAGACGCCGAGCTTCCGGTGCGCGGATCAGGGTGGGCGAGCTCGGTCCGACCGAAGACGGAGCCGGAATGATTGCGGGTCGGTCACTGGACGTGCTCGCTACGGTCCGCGGATCGCTCGGAGCTCGTCCATCACCACGTCGGCATCGATCAGCTTCCCCGCCTGGGCTTGCTTGACCGAGACCTCCAGGGCTGCGTGAAGCCGTTCCCGTTCCTCATCGTCGAGGTAGTCCCCGCCGTTTGCCAGGACCTCATCGACGGGAACCAGCTCGATGACTTCACCTTCTGGCCGATCCGTCGGTTCATCGAGAACGAGCCGGCCGTTCTTCACCTGGGCCTTGAGCGCTTGCATCGTTTCGAAGTCTACTCCTCCGGGTCGGGCTCGTCGAAGTTCGATCCGGGCGGCAGTGTGTCGAACGCGGGCGGCGGCGGAGAGTTCGCCGGTACCGACGTGGGCAGCTGCCTCTCCTCGGCGTTCCGTTGCGCTCGCGTACCGGCGTTCACGGGCAGTCCGGTCACTCTGGGGTGGAGCTTCTCGATCGCGAACTGACGCGCGGCGCACGTTCTTGATCGAAGACTGATCGGGCAGCGATGGTAACTACTGGTCGGGGCGCGGCACGGTCGTTGCTTCGGTTTCGCACTCCGTGACGACGGCGCACCGAGGCCAAAAAATTCGAGCGCCCTCCGTGCCAGGTTGTGCCGCAGGTACGACGCCCGAGTCGCGAGGGCGGCCCTGCCCGCCCTGCGCCCGTCGCTCGGTGTGGCCTCGCCGTCTGGTCCTCGCGCTGGCGTTTGCGGGTTCGTCGCTGGGCGCAAGACCCGCGGACGCGTGCAGTGACGCCGGCTCTCGCCGCGGCGACGAAGGATGGCTGTCCTTGAGACGCGTGGTGTCGGGCACGGTGTACACTGATGGCGTGCTCGTGTTCTCCGGCCGCATCGAGCCGGGACGAACCGTCCGTGCCGACTCCGTCTCCGTCATCGTGACGGACGACGTCGGGGGAACGGTCGACGGACTGCTGCGGCTGAACTCGGTCACGCCAGACCCGGAGGGTGGAGGCGATGAGGTGGCGCTCGTGTGGGCGCCCTCCACGCCCATGGCGCCGGCGACGCGGCACGATGTCGAATGGGATCTGAGCGACCCGACGGCTGGTACCATCTTCCACGGAACTGACGAGTTCTCGACGGATGATGGGGCACGGCCCCCGCTGGATCTGCCCCGCGTCACCTCTCGAACGCTTGCAACCGCGAACCTCCAGCACGGACCCTTCTCCGCCTGTTCGGCATCGTATTCCACCTGTCCCCACACACTTCGCGTCGGCGAGGGAGAAACGGCGGTGCCTTCGCTCGAAGTCGGAATCGACATGCCCGTTCCTGGCCCCGCGTCAGGCTGGACGTACGCGCTCGCGGCGATCGACGGCGCGGGAACGCTCGCCGTGGCGCAGCGACCGGTCCTCCACGCGAGCCCCGGCACGGTGTTGACAGCGGCGTTCTCCGACTGCCCTGCGCGCTACTGCGTCCGCGTGGTGGTGCAGGACCTCTGGTCGGGCGCCACGCTGCGCTCGAACCCCGAGTGTGTGGAGCAAGGGAGGCCGCGAGCGGTAGTATCGAGGCGCCGCGACTTGCTCCGTGATTGTCAGGAGCCTCCGGGCTACGCGCAGACGCCAGCCTGGTGCGAACTTCACCCGGAGAACACGAGCTACTGCTCCAGCGTGGATGCAGGCGGTGCGCCCACTGCAGCGGCTCGCGCCTCGTCACTCTGCGGCGACTACGGCTTGGGCGCCGGCGACGCCGGCGAGGTCCTCGACGCGGGGCTCGCGCGCGGTCCGGAGGGTGGGGCTCGCGGCGGAGACGCTCTCGCCGACGCGGACTCGATCCGCGGGCGGCACGACGCCGCTGGCGGCTGCGCCTACCGATCACGGTCCCCGGGGTCTCGCCTACCCGACCGCGGCGCGGCGATTCTGTTCGGCTGCTTCGCGATCGCCGCGCTTCGCAAGCGTGACTGACTGCTCGCCGTCCCCGTCACGCGCTACGGGTTCTCCGACGTGTCGCTCGCGCTCGTGCAGTCGGGGTCGCCTCCGGGGATCCGGTAGTCGATGAGCGTGTCCCCGTCGTTGTCGAGGCCGTCGTCGCAGGCGGTCGTGCCCTTCTCGGATACATCTGCCGGGCCGGTGCACCCCGGGTCGGCGAGGTCCGTGAGCGTGTCGAGGTCGTTGTCGAGGCCGTCGCTGCACGCCGTGCCGCCACCGCCGCACTGGTTCGGGATCCCTCCGCCGCCACAGGTCTGCGGAGACGGGCAGTTGCCGCACGCGATCAGCCCTCCGCATCCGTCGGAGATCTGGCCGCAGTTCTTCCCCATCTGCGCGCACGTCGTCGGCATGCAGGCGCAGGGACAGGCGGTCGGGCACTCGCAGCCGTTGGAGGTGTTTCCGTCGCAGTCGAAGCCGCCGGCGATGCAGCTGAGCACGCACGTCGCGCCGGTGCAGGTTCCCTGCGCGTTCGTCGCGCCGCACTCGCAGCCATTGGCCGGTCCGTCGCAGTCGACGAACCCGGGCGCGCAGTCGAAGCCGCACTGACCCCCCGCACACGTGGGCGACGCGTTCGGAGGCGTCGGGCAGGGAGCGCAGCTCGCGGAGGCGCAGCCGGTCATCCAGTCCGTCACGGAGGCGCACGACGTGCCGCAACGCTTGGTCCCGGAGGGGCACGAGCCGGCGTCGCCGCCACCCGCACCGCCGACGTTCAGGCACTGTCCCCCCATGCATCGGGTGCCGGCGGGGCAAGCGGCGCACGCGACTCCGTTCGAGCCGCAGCGGTCGTCGGCCGCGCCCGGATGGCACCCGGCCGCCTCGCAGCACCCCGTACACGTGGCCGGCCCGCAGCCAGTACCGGCGCGGCACTCGGGGCTCGCGCACCGCTCCGTCCTGCAGCGCCACAGCTCCTGAAACAGGACTGCGCTCACGCTTGGCGCGCTCGGGCCGCACGTCGAGGTGCAAGACGGACCGTCGGCGCACGCAGAGTCGCAGATGCACTTCAACGCGGGGACGCAGCCGATGGGGCTTCCGGGGGCGAAGCAGCCCGTGATGTCGACGTCACCTCCGAGGCACTGTCGGCAGAGGCAGTCGGCGTTCGGCAGACTCACGAGGCGCATCGCGCACTCCTGCATCGGATCCTGGATGCCGCCGCTCCCGGCAGCACCCGCGTCCGTCTGCGCGTCCGGCGGTCCGGCGCCGCCGGTGCCC
>CAZARU010000138.1:0-17504 GCA_964487605.1 uncultured Polyangiaceae bacterium | reverse complement strand
TCGCCGAAGTCCGGCTGGCTCACCAGCAGCTCGTCCGTCTTGACCCCGAGCTTGCGCGCGGAGGTGACGTCGAGGGCGTGCTCCGCGTCGATGAAGGCCGCCACCCCGCCCTGCCGCTGGGCGCTCGCGATGGCGTGGAGGGTGAGGGTCGTCTTTCCGCTCGACTCGGGGCCGTAGATCTCGATGATGCGTCCCCGGGGGTAGCCGCCGATGCCGAGGGCGACATCGAGCCCGAGCGACCCCGTGGGGATGACCGGCACGTCGCCACCGATCTTCTCCCCTTCTTTCAGGCGCATGATGGCTCCCGCCCCGAACTCCTTCTCGGCGGTGGCGATCACGAGGTCGATGGCCTTGGCCTTCTGCTTCTCCATGCGCGGCTGACTCCCTCACGACGACCTGCTGCGGCGGCCTCACTGGCCGGTGAGACGTCGTGTGAGACGCTACGTACTGTGCGGCTGTTCAGATGTCAACGAAGGTGGGGCCTGTTCCTGACGGCTGCTGTCAGCAGTCGCTCGAGGCCCGTCGCGCCGAGCCTCAGCTCTCGCAGCGGGAGCGGACGAACTTGCGGGCGTGGGCGAGTTCGGCCCGGAGCGACAGCACCTCTTCGCGCACCCAGGCGTGGAAGAGATCCGGCGTCAGCTCGACGGCCGCGTCCGCCCTGGCCGCCCGGGCGCGAAGCCGGCGCTCGAGCGCCACCTGAAACGGCGTCTTACCGAAGCCGAGGGACGGGTCGTCGAGGGAGAGGGAGAACATCGCGCCGGTGCCCCCGTGAACGGTCGTGTCCGACCTCCCTGGAGTCCGGTCGGACACCGCTGCGGGTCCCGGGCAGGTGGTCGTCACTCGCACGCCACGGACGGGTCGCCTGCCGGAGCGTTGGCCCCCAGCCAGTCGAGCATCGCCGCCTTCTGGGTCGGGGTGAGGGGTTCCACCGGGGGATCCAGGGGCGGCGGCAGCGTGTAGGGCATGAGGTTGCTCTCGATCACGTTCTTCATGTGCACGTAGATGGGCTTGCCCGCGTACGCCTTCTGGGTGTCCTCCCACTGAAGGAGCGGAAACGGCCCGACGTGCGCGCCCTCGGGCTCCGGGGTGTGGCAGCGCGGACAGACGGCCATGCTGGAGCGCACCTCGCACGGAAAGACCCGAGGCTGCGCGTCGAACGTCACGTCGCTGCCGCCGACGCGCCGCAGGTCGTACTCGTGGTCGCCACACGCGGCGAGGAGGCCCAGCGATGCGACGACGACGAACCGAACCATGCTGTCACTCGGCAGAGGGCGCATCGTAGTGCCGCACCGTCGGTGGCGGCAACCGCGAGGCGCCTCGCGAATCAGCCGGCAGCCGCTCCGAGCTGAAGCCCCTCGGGCCAGATTCCGTAGCGCCGCCAGAGAGCGGCCGAGCGGCGCTCGACGACGCCGAGTTCGATGCAGAGCTTTCGAATCCGCGTGAGACTGTCCACGACCGCCGCGCGGTGGGCGGGGTTGGTGACGTAGGCTTCGCGGATCACTTCGGCGGGCACGCCGTAGCGCGCCAGGATCTCCCGGGGCGGCTGCATCATGAGCTTCGCCATTTCGCCGAGGATCACCGGGGTGGCGGTCCGGAGCTTCCACGTGGCGAGGGTCCCGAGCCTCGGGACGCTCTGCTTCAGGTACTCGCGCGCGAAGCAGAGATGGCGCGCCTCCTCGGTGATGTGGATCTGCATGATGCGCTTGGCGAGCGGGTGAATGTCCGAGCGTTCCGTGAGCACCCGTCGCTGCGCGTGGTCGATGGGCTCCTCGCCGCCGAGCACGAACATGAAGAAGAGTTCGGGGAACTTCCTGCCGAGCGCGACGACTCGCCGCGCGGGCGCGCGAAGCTTCTGGGGCAGTCCCGACACCGGCAGGCCCGCTCGGTTCACGAACTCCTGGAACATGAGCGAGTGCTGCGCCTCCTCGATCACCTCGTGGTAGACGTAGCGAAACTCCGGCGCGCCATCCGGCAGCGTGGTCGCGAACTCGAGGAGCCCGCGCTTGAGCACGCTCTCGAACTCGAGACCGATCTTCATGTGAGCGCAGGCCGTGTGGAGTCCCAGGCGCGCTCGAACGCCGGCAGGCTGCTCGCGGTACCAGCGAGTCGCCCCCAGCGGATCGGTCTCCGGGCGCTCCCAGCGCGGATCGTCCTGGTCGATGGCGTGCGCGGGATCGTCCCACGGCACGTCTTCGTAGGCGTCGAAGTGCTTGGCCACGGACTGACGGCTGAGACGCTCGACGAGCGCACCGAACGACTCGTCGCGTCGTCGCGACTTGTGGGTGGGGATGTCGAGAGTGGCGACTGCGGGGGCTTCCATGGGCATTCTCCGGGGCGGCAGGTCGAACGAAGCGGCGCGTCCTGCGTCAGCTCGTGGGGATCGTCGTCGCTCGCGTGGAGCGCGAGAGCATCTTGACGAACGCCAGGATGCGCTCCGGGCGAGCGTCGTCGGGGGCCGCGATCTGGTGGAGCGCGAGCCCCTCGAGCAGCGCGAAGAGGAACTCGTGGGCGTGCGCGAACATCGGCGACGCTTCCGCCTCGGGGAAAAGCTCCGCGTAGGTGCGGCGAATGGCGTCGGCGAAGCGCAGGTCGAGCCGGATGACGTGCTCGCGGAGTTCCGGGTCCGTGCGAGACGCGACGAGCAGCTCGAGCCAGGCGTAGAAGGTGGGGCCCGACACGAGCTTCCAGAGCAGCTCGACGGCCGCGTCCCCTCGCCGCTCGTCGGGAGGCAGCGCGCCGACGGCGCTGCGGAACTGCGCGTGAAGGCCATCGAAGACGTGCGACAGCGCGGAGGTGACCAGGCTAGCCTTCGTCGGGAAGTGATGCACCTGAGCGCCGCGCGACACCCCCGCCCGAAGGCACACGACCGTCGTGGACGTGCCCGCGTACCCGAGGTCGAAGAGGCAGCTCACCGTGGCGTCCAGAAGCGCGGCACGCGTCTCCGCCGAGCGCTCCGCGTTCGTCCGGCGCGGCCGCCGGGTCTTCGGGGTGAGCGCACCGTCCGCGAGGCTCATGGGGCATGTCTATCGCAAAGCAATAAAACAGTCAAGTCTGATTGTTTTATGCGCTCTCGGCCGGACTCGCCTTGCCGGGCGGGCGAGCGCTCGACGGCGTCCCTGGCGCACTCCACGCCGCGCGTCGCCCCGGTGTCACTCCACGCGGGTCAGCGTGACGACCGACTTCGCCAGCGGCCCCGGCTGCGGCCCGCACGCGCGGTGCACGCCGCCGGCATCGACGCTCTTTACCTCGAGCGTGCGCTGCGCCGCGGCGCCCGGCGGCAGGCGCCAGACCCCGCCTTCCGCTTCGCGCTCGAACCCGGCGTGGCCGAGCCTCGACGCGATGGAGTCGACGATAACCCCGGGCGGATCCTCGGAGCAGAACGCGTCCCACGAGGTGCTACCGCCCTGCGGGTCACGAAAGCGGCGGCCGCATAGGTGGTCGAGGTTCGGGTGGCCGGGAAATCCGTACTCCTGGAACACGGCCCGATTTCGCTCGGGACCGCTTGCGTCCGGTCGCGCGCTCGGCAGCGGCGGAAGCGGGGGGAGCGAGACGCCGGACGGCGCGGTCGCAGGGGTCGAGCCAAGACTGGCGCCCGCGTCACCTCGAGCCGCCTCGCTCGATGGACGCCGCGTGGCGCCGAGGGGGCGCGACGTCGCGCTCCCGGCTGCAGCCGACGGGTTCGCCGCCGCGCTCGGCGGCGTTGCGGCGGTGCCCGGCGCGTCGCGGTCGCAGGCGCAGGCGACCAGGGCCACGACGAACCAGCTGCGCACCACGACACGAGCCTAGTCCAAACCCGGCGGGAACTCGGGGCCGCGGTACCGGCGCGGCGACCTCCTGTGCCCGCTCGGCCGCATCGGTGCGCGTTCCTTGGCCCGAACGCCCCGAGTCCGATGAAATTCCGCGGTGGAAGACGGCCCGCTCCTCTCCGGCAAGTACCGACTCCTCCGACTGCTGGCGGAGGGCGGCATGGGCCGCGTCTGGGCGGCGCGCCACGAGCTGACGTCGCGCGATGTGGCCGTCAAGGTGCTCCGGGAGGATCTCGCGTCACATCCCGAGGCCCTCTCGCGCTTCGTGAGGGAGGCGCGTGCTGCGGGTCAGCTCCGGCACCCGAACATCATCGACGTACTCGACGTCGGCGCCATGGACGACGGGCGACCGTACCTGGTCTTCGAGCTGCTGACCGGGGAGGGGCTCGACGCATTGCTCGCTCGAGCGCGGACGCTCCCGTCCGCGGTGGCGTGCCGGCACCTCGCGCCCATCGCGAGCGCGCTGCATCGGGCGCATCAGGCAGGAATCGTCCATCGCGACGTCTCTCCGGCGAACGTGTACCTCGCGCGGATCCCCGGCCACGGTGAGGTGACTCCGAAGATCCTCGACTTCGGCATCAGCAAGGTGCTGGGGCCGCGTCACGATGGCACGCCGAAGACCGGCGACGGCGCCGTCCTCGGCTGTCCACAGTACATGAGCCCCGAGCAGGCCTCGGGCGCCGAGAGCGTCGACGCACGCACCGACATCTGGTCGCTCGGCGTCGTGCTCTACGAGTGCGTCGCCGGCGTCGTCCCGTTCAGGGCAGCCAACTACAACTCGCTGATGTGTGCGATCCTCACGACTCCGCATCGACCGGTGTCGGAGGCGGTGCCGGGAATCGATCCCGCCGTCGCGGCGATCATCGAGCGCTGCCTCGAGAAGGACCGCGACCTCCGCTTCGCGAACGCCGGCGCCCTCGCTGCGGCGCTGGACGAAGTCGCCTCGGCGACCGGTGGCGCGCACTGCCCGGCGATGCCGCCGTCGCTGGCGGACAGGGCCCGCGGCGTCGTTCGCGGCTGGCAGCTCCTGGCGCGGGCTGCCTCGCCACGTCGGCTCGTGATCTCGTCGAGCGCCGTGGGGGGCTCGATGCTCGGCGTCACGCTCGGAGTGGCCGTCGCCGGCAACACGGCACCTCCTGCGCTCTCGCGGTGGCCCGCGCACCAGGAGGCGCTGGCCCGCGCCATCTCCACCGTCGAGCGCAGCGCCGGACCGACGGTGACGCCCGTGGTCGGAGCTCTCGCCGACGCGGAATCGACGCCTCGGAAGGCGCGACGCGCCGCGCCCCGTGCGCCCCGGCGCGCGGTCGATCCGAGCTCGCTGCCGCTGTGGGATCAGCCGCTCACGACCGCACGCGCCAGGCCGGAGACCCCGCGCGCGACCGAAGGCCGCACCCTTCCGCAGCTCGAGCTGGCGTCGATCGACCACGGATTGCCGCGAGACAACCCGTACCGCACGGAGAGGTAACCATGCCGCCCCGACGTCGTAGTGCCGCTCTCATGAGGCCCGGACCGCTCGTCGCTGCCGCGCTGTTCGTGGCCTCGAGCCAGGCGGCGGCCTTCGTCGGGACGGCCGTGGGTGGTCACCCGGGCGAGCTCGACGTCCACGCGAGGTTCCTCGCGGACCGGGGCAAGATCGAGCCGACCGAGAACCAGGCCTCCTGGCAGCGAACGGCGCACGTGGACGAGTACACGCTGGGCGTGGGCTACACCTGGGGCGACGTCGGACCGCTGTCGTTCTTCTCGACGCGCCTCGAGGCGACCTACGTCCGGGCCGCCGAGGAGAAGAACGACCCCGACGTGTGGTTCGTGGGACCTCCCGGATCCCGCACGCCCGCCGACGGCATCGTGGACTCGGAGTGCTCGCGGGGCGCGGAGTATCTGGGGAGCGGCGTCTGCCGCTTCTACCCCGAGGACGACGGCACGATCGTGACCGGAACGGTGTCGTTCGCCGTGCTGCACGACCCCAAGTTCGCATTCGGGCTGTTCGCGCGAGGCTCCGTCCCGCTGGCGCTGAACCTCGAGAAGTATTCGAGCGCCCGCTTCGACTACTTCGCGGGCGGATGGCAGGCGGGCGTCCACCTGCTGCCCTGGCTCGACTACGAGTCCGTCGTCTTCATCGGGAGCGGGACGCGGCCGTTCGGCGACGAGCAGAACGGGGTGGTCGCTCTGAACAACCTGTTCGCGTTCAAGGCGAAGCGGTGGCTCCTGCCGTGGAAGGCCGGCGTGAAGGTCGGTCCGTACGTCGAGGGAGACCTCCACGAGCGCAGCGACGCACGCTACGACGCCGCCTACGGCCCCCAGGTGCTCCCGCAGCCCGGCGGGGATCCGAACGCGCCGACCCAGTTCGACGACCGCGTTCGTGCGGCGCGGTTCGCGGTGGCAATCCTGCCGTACTTCCTCGTGACCGATCACGTCGCGGTGGAGCTCGGCTACGTGCAGAAGTTCTTCGGCTACGACGCCAAGGCGACGCAGGCCTACTTCGCCGGCGTGCGGGGACTGGTGAATCTCGGGGACTGAGTGCGCGAGCGCCGCAGGGCGCTCAGCGCTGGGTGCCCGCGAGCTGCTGCTGCTGGCGCTGTAGCTGCTGGGCGACCGCGCGTGACCGTTCGATGGCGAACTGCTTCACCTGAGCGTTCGGGGAGCCAGCGAGCGCGTTCAGCAGCTTGGTCACCTTGTCGATGTCGCGGGACTGGAAGAGCGCCTCGAAGTAGTTGTTGGCCAGGCGAACGTCCTTCGTCATGAGCGTCTCGTGAGGCCGGAGCAGCTCGATCACCGCCGGAAGGTCGCCCTTCTGCCCGTACAGGGCGCTCAGGCACGTCAGCGCCAGCGGATCGCGCTCGTTGCGCTGGACGGCCTTTTTCGCCCACTCGATGGCCTTGTCTCGGGTCTCCGCGTTGGCCGAGTAGAACCCCTGAATCGCGATGAAAGGAGCCGCGGTCTTCTTGTTCGGTTCGGCGTCGGCGAGCGCAGAGACCCGCGCGAGGGCAGCGTCCTCGTTCTCCGCTTCCTTCACCTGGCTGAACAGGTAGGCCCACGCGTCCACGCACGAAGGGTCGATGCCGATGGCGCGTTCGATCTGTGCGCGCTCTTGCTCGGCGTCTCCGAGCCCCTTGAGGGCCTTCGCGAGGTGGAGGGACGGAAACGGGTTCTCGGGCAGCAGGTTCTGCGCCCCCTTGAGGGTGCTCACGGCCTTGTCCCACTTCTCCTGCTGTAGCTGCGAGATGCCCAGGCCCAGCCAGTCGTCGCCCGTGCCGCCGCTCGCCACGACCTTGGCGAGCACCTTCTCGGCCTTCTCCGTACGCCCGTACTTCATGAGCTCCTGGGCGAAGATTCGGCCGCGGTTCAGGTCGTCGGGCTGCTCCTTCCAGTGCTTCTCCAGGCCTTCGAGGAGGTCGTCGAGACCGATCGCGATGGGGCGCCCCTCGGCGTCCTGCACCTGCACCGCCGGCCCGTTGAAGCCGAGGAGCTTCCACATGTCCTCGATCTTGAGCGCGAGCGGCCCCGCATCCAGCTTCTCGACGAGCTCGTCGGTGGGCTTGCTGAGGGGGAGCACGATGAGCGCGTTGGCGGGGACGCCACCGGGGAACGCGCCGACCGGCGCGACGATCGCGGCGCCGCCGGTGAGTTGAAGGTTGGCTTGGGGAAGACCCGCCGCGGTGGGCATGCTCATCGTCGTCTCCTCGTCGTCGTGCGCGAGACACGCCGACCGGTGCCCGCGGCCCCACGTACGGCGGCAACATCGGAGCGAGAGCGCCAACCAACGGCGCGTCCGCTCGAACCGCTTGCGGGGCGGCGGAAGCTAGCAGTGAGCAGGACCCCGGGCAATGCCCCGAACCGCGCGGGTGGTCTATCCTCCGGCCCATGCTGCGGAAAGCCAGTTTCGCGCTCGGTGCGAGCGCCGCGCTCCTGACCACGGCCGCCTCGGCCGGGGCGGACACCCTGGTGATCGAGAAGCCGGGCGACCACCCGCGATACACGCTCGAGGCGGAGCCTCACGTGCTGCTCGGCGTGTTCAACGCTCCGGGGCCCGCGGAGGAGACGGGGCTGGGCGCGGGCTTCCGCGGGACGGTCGAGATCATCGACAACGGCTTCGTGCGCTCGATCAACAACTCCATCGGCGTCGGATTCGGCGCCGACTTCGTCCGATGGGGGCGGTTCGAGGACCCCGACGGCAAGTGCGTGCGAGAGGTGACCGACGGGCGCAACCTGGTGTGCGTGAAGCGCGAGGAGAAGTCGTTCTCCTACGTGTGGATCCCGGTCGTGATGCAGTGGAACTTCTGGCTCAGCCGAAACTGGTCGGTGTTCGGGGAGCCAGGGCTCGCCTACCGCATCCGGTCTCCGGGCGACGACGTGATCGACCCGCTGGCGTTCTACGTCGGCGGCCGCTGGCACTTCGCCCGCGCCATGGCGCTGACCCTTCGGGCCGGCCTCCCGACGTTCTCCGTCGGGGTCTCGTTCCTGCTGTGAAGGCGCCTGTGCGTCCGTTCATGCGGCCTGGGGCATACCGACCGAACCCGGCGGGTGGCCAGGCCAACGCCGGGACGCTATAGACGTCTAACGGCGAATGGCCTGGTCGTACATCGTCGTCGGCATCCTCGGGTTGGCCCTGCTCATGGTCGTCCACGAGGGCGGTCACCTGCTGGCGGCGCGCGCCTTCGGCATGCGCGTCATCAAGTTCAGCATCGGCTTCGGGCCGGCCATCTGGCGACACCAACCCCGCAACAGCGAGACGGTCTACCAGGTCGCCCTGATCCCGTTCCTCGCCTACGTCCAGATCGCGGGGATGAACCCCATGGAGGAGATCGATCCGGACGACGCAGGGAGCTACGCCAACGCGTCGCTCATCGGGCGCATCACGGCGATCTTCGGCGGGCCGCTGGCGAACTACCTGTTCGCGACCGTCCTGTTCTTCGCGGCGCTGATGATCGGCGGCAAGGAGGTCGTCAAGACCAAGATCAAGGTCGTCGAGGGCGGCGCAGCCGCCGCCGCACAGATGAAGGACGGCGACCGTGTCCTCGCCATCGATGGGGCCAAGATCGAGAAGTGGGAGCAGCTGCGCGAGAAGGTCCTCGCGAAGCCCAACGAGTGGCTGGCCATCTCGGTGGACCGCGGCGGCGAGCGCGTCGTCGTGCGAGTCAAGACGGAAGCCAAGGGTGAGAAGGGCGGCGGCCAAATCGGCGTGACGGCCATGCCGGAATACGAAGAAGTGACGGCAGGTCAGGCGCTCGTCGACGCGTTCGTGCTCCCGGCGATCGTCGTCGAGCGTCTCGTCGTGGGGCTGGCGCGCATCATCTCCCTCAAGGAGAAGGCCGACGTCGCCGGGCCAGTCGGGATCGTGAAGGTGACCGCAGAGGCTGCAGAGGCCGGCATCCACTCGTACTTCATGTGGCTCGGCGTGCTCAGCGCCTACCTGGGCGGCTTCAACCTGCTCCCCTTCCCCGCGCTCGATGGCGGACGGCTCATGTTCCTCGGGTACGAGGCGGTGACGCGCCGTCGCGCCAACGCCAAGATCGAGGCCCACGTCCACGCCGTTGGGTTGATGATGCTCCTCGCGCTCATCGCCGTGGTGACGATCTTCGTGGACTTCAAGCGCTGAGGGGCGCGATGGCGCGACGGCTTCGCGGGCGCGGGCTGCACTCCGGCGCCGAGTGCGAGGTTCGCTTCACGCGGGCGACCGGTACGGTGCTCCTCGCGTCGAGCGGTACGAGCTGCCGCGTGGAGGATCTGGTCGTTCGTCGCGCCGATCGCGGCGTGGAGGTCACCCTGGGCCCGGGCGGTCCTGCCGTCGGGCTCGTCGAGCACCTCCTGGGCGCCCTCGCCGGCCTGTCGGTGTACGAAGGCCTGGCGGTCGAGATCTCCGGTCCGGAAGTGCCGCTCCTCGACGGTGGCGCGGCCGAGCTCACGACGGCGCTCCTCGACCTCGAGCTTCCGACCGGGACGCCCAGCCTGCGCGTGGCTCGCGGGGAGACGTTCGAAATGGACGACCGCGCGTACTCGTTTCGAGCGGGCGACGGCGTCGGGGTCGAGGTGACCGTGGACTTCCCCGGCGTGGGCACGGAGACCGCCGCCTGGAGCGGCGATCCGGCGCGCTTCGTCGCCGACGTCGCCTGGGCGCGGACGTTCGGGTACCGACACGAGCACGAAGCGCTGAGGCGCCAGGGGAGGGCTGCACACGTCGATCCGACGGCGGTCATGGTCCTCGGGGCCGACGGGACGGTCGCCCCTCCGGGAGCGGCCCGCCGTGATCGCGAGCTCGCGCGTCACAAGCTGCTCGACCTGCTCGGGGACTTCCGGCTGTTCGGAGGCCCCCCGATCGGGCACGTCGCGGCGACGCGACCCGGCCACGCCGCGACGCACGAGGCAATCCGCCGCGCGCTCGCGGACGGCGTCCTGGTCCGCACCAGTTTCGCCGAGTAAGCTGGCGCGCATGCGAGGCGCCCTGCTCGGCCTGCTCGTCGCCGCCGGTGTGGGGTGCGCGCCGCCGGCGGTGCACGTCGGAGAGGGCGCGCGGGAGTACGTCGCCACCGACTACGAGACCGTCCTGCGCGACTGGACGCGAAGCGAGCGGCTCTTCGTGATGAGCGAGCTCGACGAGCTGCTCACCGTCACCGCCACCTACGAGTCCTGGGACTTCAGGTGGGCGTACGTCGTCCGCTACGCCGAGGACTACCGCCTGACCGTGGACCAGCGCCGAGCGCTCCTCGAGCGGTCGCTCGCGGAGACGCGAAAGGCCCACCAGTTCTACGTCGCGCTCTATGCGACCCGACACCGATGGTCCGATCTGACGGCGGACGACGCTGCGTGGATCGTGCGTCTGGTCGATGATCGCGGCAGCGAAACGGCGCCCAGCGAGATCGAGAAAATCCGCCGGCCAGGCGCCATCGAGCAGACCTACTTCCCGTACACGACCCCGTGGCGCACGGCGTTCAGGATCCGCTTCCCCACGACTCGCGCGGACGGACGAGCCACGATTGCCAGTGACGCGCGATGGTTCGGTCTCCGGTTCGCCGGAGCACAGGGGCACCGCGAGCTGGTCTGGGAAATCGAACCCAACGAACCCAGCTTCGAGGGGCCGCCGCGCGAAGCGACCGCGAGCACGGCGCCCTGACCGCTCACGACGCGAGGATCTCGAGCAGCGGAGGAACGCTGGTCAGGAGCTCTGCCGTGGCCATGGGGTCTCCCACGAGCACCAGCGCACCCGCCGATCCGGCGCGCGCCGTCGCGCGCACGGGTCCGTGGTCGAGCACACGCTCCGCGAAGACGACCTCGCCGAGACCGAAGTCTCCGGTGGGCGCGTCACCCTCTGCCTCCACGATCTCGACGACACCGCCACCGACGATGTGCATCCCGCGCAGGGTCTTTCCTGCCTGCACGAGGACCTCCCCGGGTGCCAGAGCGCGGACGCTCAGGCGGTCGAACACCATGCTCCGCAGGGACTCGTCGAGGCGCTCGCCGAGCGGTCCCATCGTCGCACCTGCCAGCGCCTGATGGCGATCGGCCACGAGCCGCAGATCGTCGGCGACCCACGGGCAGTCGGCCACGGCGGCCTGAAACGCCGCACGGTCCCAGACCGCGACGTGCGTCGCGTCCTCGCCGGCGACCACCCGGAGCGCCACCCCTTGCTCGAGAGTACCCGTCGTGAACACGACGCCCCCCGGATGAACCGCCGCTGCGACCACGTCGTCGATGGCCGGCATGAGGCTCACCCAGCCGTCGATGATCAGGGCGACCTCGAAGTTGCCAGCTTCTTCCTCCAGGTCGATGGCCTCGATGCGCGCAGACGCCGCGAGGAGGGCCTGCGCCTCGGGCGGTAGATCCTGAAGGCCGGGCACGTCCTCGAGCGCGATGGTCCCTACCATCGCGCGAGCCAGCTCGGTCGCTTCCGTGGGCGCAGCGGCCGGCGACGGCGCGGCCTCCGTAGGGAGCGTCACGGGAACGGCTCGCGGTGGAGTCACTTCGTCCGACCCGAGGGCGTCGCTCTGGAGATCGCCGGATTCGACGCCGACGGTGAGGGGTGCGTCGGGCTCGGCACCGGGCGAGATCAGGTCCGACGAGTTGACGGGCTCCCCCGACACCGGGGCCTCGGACGGCAGCGCGAAGAGGTCCGCGGACAGCACCGGCTCGGCGGACTCGTCCATGGACTCGATGTCCGCCGACAGCACCGCGTGATCGAGGAAGGGATTGCCGGGCAGGGCCGGGGAGGACGCGCGCGCGCGCGGCGGCGGCGGTGGAACGCGGGGCGGCTTGACGGACACGGCGCGCGCGGCTGCGTCCGCCGCGTCCGCTTCGGCGCGAGCCGCCGCCACGGAATCGTGCGCGTAGTCCGTGAGCAGGGTGCTGTCGCCGCCGAGGTCGAGCTCGACGTCGATGCTGGCGGTCGAGCTCCGCTGGACGACGGGCGGCGGTGGGATCGAGTCGAGCAGGTCGTCCACCTCGCTGGCCGCGGGGGGCTGGAGCGACGCATCCGGTGAGGAACGACGTGTCGCTTCGGACAGCATCTGCTCCGAGAGGCGGGCGGCGCTCTGCCGAAGGTCCGACGCTCGCGCGTGGTCTCCCACCTCGACCGCGGCGTCCACACCACGGCGCAGCCACACGACGGCGTCGGCGAACGCGCCTCGCGACCACTGAACCTGGGCCGTCGTCAGCGCCCACGCGACGTCACCGTCGTCCTCGTCGCGCGGAGGCGGGATGCCATCGCCGGTCATCGTCCGACGTTTCGTATCACATCCGCCGCGCCCTGCGGCCGGTCTCGCCCGAGCCGCGCGACCGGGCCGGTGCCCGTGTACGGGGAACCCGGTTCCTCCGAGATCGGCGCCGCTCGCCACGCCTCGGCACCACGGCAGCCCGGCCTCATGACGGAGCGAGGAGTACGTCTCGATCGCGAGCCCCGTCCTGGGGACCGACGAGGCCGCGGCGTTCCATCAGATCCACGATCTTCGCCGCGCGATTGTAGCCGATGCCCATCTTCCGCTGCAGCCACGACGTCGAGCACCTGCGCGTCGTGGCGACCACCTGAACGGCCTCGTCGAAGCGCGGATCGACGCGCTCGTCGTCGGCGTCTTCTTCCTCGGCGGCCTCGTCGTCCGAGGCTCGGAGGATGGCGTCGTGGTACTGCGGCGTCCCCTGGCTGCGCAGGTGCTGGGTGACGGCACCAACCTCCTCCTCGCTGACGAACGGGCACTGCACGCGCTTCGTCTCGTTGGTGCCGTTCATCTTCACGAGCATGTCGCCCTTGCCGAGAAGGAGCTCGGCGCCCTGCTCGTCGAGGATCGTCCGGCTGTCCACCTTCTGCGCCACGCGAAACCCGATGCGCGTGGGGAAGTTCGCCTTGATCATGCCGGTGATGACGTCCACGCTCGGACGCTGCGTCGCCAGTATGACGTGCATGCCCGCAGCTCGCGCCTTCTGCGCCAGACGGGCGACGCTCGTCTCGACCTCCTTGCCCTGCTGCATCATCAGGTCGGCGAACGCGTCCACCACGACGACGATGTACGGCAGGCGCCCTGGGAGCATTCTCCCGTCCGAGCCGTCCTTGGCGGCTCCGACGGTCACCACCTCCCCGGTGATGCTCATCGCCTCGACGTCGGTCGGGTCGGGCGGCGCGGCCTTCCCGTCGTGGACGCGCTTCACCCAGCCGTTGTAGGTCACGATGTTCTTCGTGCCCGCGTTGGCGAAGAGCTGGTATCGGCGCTCCATCTCGTCCACGGCCCACTTCAGGGCCGTCGCCGCCTGCTTCATGTCGGTCACGACCGGCAGCAGCATGTGGGGGATGCCGTCGAACGGCGCCAGCTCCACGACCTTGGGATCGATCATCAGCAGTCGCAGCTCGTCGGGCGTTCGGGCGAAGAGCAGCGACGCGAGCATGACGTTGAGCCCGACGCTCTTTCCCGCGCCGGTGGCGCCAGCCACGATGACGTGAGGCATGGAAGCGAGGTCCGCATAGAACGGGGCACCGACGATGTCCCGGCCGAGGACGACCGGAAGCGGCGCCTTCTTGGCCAGCGCGGCGAAGCGCTCGTCCTCGACCAGCTCGCGCAGATTCACGGGGACTCGATCGTCGTTGGGCAGCTCGAATCCGATGCGGGCCTTGTTGGGAATGGGAGCGATGATCCGGACCGTTCGCGACAGGCCGAGCGCGAGATCGTCGCAGAGGTTGGCCACCTTGCTCACCTTGGTGCCGGCCGCGGGCTCCACCTCGTAAGTGGTCACGGTCGGCCCAGGGTGAATTTCCACCACGCGGCCGGACACGCCGTAGTCCGCGAGCGTCTTCTCGAGCAGCTTCGCGTTCTCGAACAGACTGGGCTTGTCCACCTCCGTCACGGTCGGCTGCGGTGCCTCCATGAGTGTGGTCGGAGGAAGGTGGAAGGTGCCTCGCGCGGCGCCTTCGCCCTGCGCGCGGCGGGTCTTCTGGTGGGGACGCGTGTCCACGATGGTGGGACCACCCGCGCGGCCGCGCCTTCCGGGCGCGGGGGCGTCTTCGGTCTGCGCGACGGGGACCGGAGCATCCGAGCAAAGCTCCTCCTCCTCGGCGTCGGGATCCTCCTCGAGGTCACCGTCCTTTGCGGCGACCGCCGGAGCCAGGGGCGAACCCCCGGTGCTCGGTCCCGTGCGCGTCGTGGCTGCAGGCATGTCGAAGCAGTCCGTCCCGAGCGTCGCGCGGAGCGTCTCCGACAGGGCAACCGGCGGAGTGCCGGTCACCTCCACGGGGAAGGAGTCGCGGTCTTCGTCCTCGAAGTGCGCGATGATGGCCTCGTCGCTCCGCGACGTGTCGATGCTCGGCTGGGCGGCGAGACGCGCCGCCTCCTGCCGCGCGGCGCGAATCGAACGCGCCGTTCGCCACGCCCGCTGCGCCCGATCGGACGCGTCGGACGCACGCAGCATCGCGAGGCGCGACCAGGTAGTCGCCTTCCTGCAGACGTCGATGAACGACCAACTTGCGCGCTCGATGAGGATCAGTCCGACGACCGTCCCTCCGACGAGGAACGAACCCACCGTGGAGAACCAGGCACGCATGAGCTCCCCGAAGAGCAGCCCGATGTGGCCACCGGGCAGCGCCCGCCCGAACACGAGGACGTTCGCCATGGCAACCTGCACGAGCGACGCGAGCACGATCGCGACGATGAGGTCCCCGAGCGCGCGGGCGATGGTGGCTCGATTGGGGCGCCGCCGAAGGAGGGGCACGCCCAGGATCGCGAGCTCCAGGGGCGCCAGCCATGCGACGATGCCGACCGCCTTCACGAGCACCCCGGCGACGGCCGCGCCGACAGGGCCGACCCAGTTCGCGCCCTCCAGTGACGGATCCCGCGAATCGACGCGCAGGCTGAAGAGCGCCAGAACCAGGTAGACGGACACCGCGAAGAGCAGCAGCGCAGCCGCCTCACGGCCTCGAGTCGAGACGATCGCCCTTGATTCAGGCCGGTCCGCCTCGGGCGCCTCCCGTCGGGGCGTGAAGAGCTGCACTGACATTGCGGCACATAACCCTACCATTACCTACATGGTTCCCGCCGAATTTTCAGGGGTCGGCTCCGGCGCCAGTGGAGCGGAGGCTGGGTGTGCCTGCCTGGGCCTTCTGCGCGGCGGCGGCTGGCGAGTCGAGCCCGCGGGCAGGCGCATGCGGCCGGTCGGGCGTGGCGGCCCTGACGGTCCGCTTGAGTCGGCGAGCGTCGGGGGGCTAGGATTCCCTCCCTTCGCGCGCGCCGGACGGCTTTCGGCGCGCCAAACGCAACCGGGAGAACGGCAGGAGTTTCGATGGACTGGCGCGAGAGGGGCCGGATGCTCTCGGTGACGTTGGTGGCGGGCTCGCTCCTGGCGGGCGCAACCGGGTGCAGGACCGACGCAGACGACGTGCACCGGTGGGCGAACACCGCTCAAGGACCGCGGAAGATCGTCGCGGTGATCACCCACGACAAGTACCCGCTCGAGTTGCGCGTGGAAGCGGCGATGACGCTCGTGCGGATGAAGCCGCGCGGCGGCCGTCGCCTGGGCATCGAGCAGTTGACCACGGCTCTCACGGAGCTCCCGCCCGCGACCCGCGCGAAGATCGTTCTCCCGATGATCGAGAAGCTCGAGGAGGCCATCCGGAAGGCGCCCCCGGAGGGGCAAGCCGGACAGCCCCCGCCGCCCGATCCGGCGACCGCCGACAAGGACGCCGCGTACGCCATGCTCACGCACGAGGGCACGTCGCTCATCGACGACGAGAACGCGAAGGGGAGGCTGCGCGCCGCGCTGATCCACTGGGCGGCGACGGACTTCAACCGCCGCCTGGAAGACTCCGGTCAGACCTACGGCCTCGAGCAGGTGCTCCGCTACCTGGGCGCCGACGGCGTGCGCGCCCTACCGAATCTCATCACGCCCAACGCGAAGAAGATCGACAAGCTCGCGGATCTGATCGCCGAGCTGGGCGATCAGAAGAGCAAGGACAGCGCCAGCGAGAAGCTCGTCCTGGTGGCCTCGGAGGTCGACTCGGAGAAGTGGGTCCAGCAGAAGACGCCGTCCGTGGAGGCGGCCAACAAGGCCTCCAAGCTCGAACCCACGAAGGAACAGTTCAAGGCCCAGCTCGACCAGTATCAAGAAGAGGAGCTTCTGCGCGTCTTCGGGAGCATGAAGAAGGTCGGTGGCAAGGCAACCGTGGGGTACCTGCTGGGCTACGCCTCCGCAGTAGACAAGCCCGAGAAGCGACGCGCTACGGCGCTCGCCGCGCTCGAGGGCCACATCGACAAGAACGACAAGGGTCAGGTCGAGGCGCTGCTCAAGATCGCCGAAGCCGACGACAAGGCGTCACCACCCACCGTGCGCGACCAGAGCCTGCGGCGCATCGGCGAGCTCCCGCGCGACCTCGTCGTTTCCAGGCTCTACAAGCTGTTCGAGAACCCTACCTGGAAGATCCGATGGGTCGCCGCGGAACTCGTGCTGAAGATGGGCGAAGCGAAGCACGTGCCGGAGTTCTTCGACAAGCTCGCGGGCGCCAAGGGACTCTCGATCACCGAGCCGCTTCGCTACGGCGGTCTCCTGAAGGATCTGAAGGGCGGCAATCCGGTGGAGCTCGCCGACAAGTACGCGAAGCCCGGAAACTCCGTGAACGTTCGGCTGAGCGCGCTCGGGTACTACTATGAGCATGGCCTGAAGTCCGAGCGCTCCAAGGTCGACGGGTACGCCTCGGACGGGCAGCGAGTGCCCGAGTGCGGATCGGACGCCCAGGAGTGCGAGTGGAAGTGCACCGTCCCGTCCGGCAAGACGGAGGAGACGAAGGAGATCAAGACGGTCGGGGACTTCGTGAACTATTGCGTCATTCCGGCGATGGATAAGCGCTCGGACCCTCCGAAGAAGGACACCGGCAAGAAGTGATTCGCTCCTCGCCGAGGATGAAGAACGCTCGCTCATGACCGACCCCAACAAGAAATCGTCGCGCTCGTTTCAGTGCCGAGACGCGCTTTGGTTGAAGTTCGAGCAGATGGCCGCGGAGCTGGAGTGCTCCGTCGACTACCTCGTCAACGACGCGATGAAGCAGTACGCGCGACAGCGCGGGTACTCCGGCGTCTCAGGGGAGTTCGCGTCACCCGTGTCGCCCCGCGAGGCTCCCGCGCCCGCAGCGCCGCTGGCCCCGCCACCGCCGCCGCCGCCTGCCGCCGCCCCGCCTCCACCCCCGCCACCTCCCCCCGCGCCGGCCATGCGCTCCGCGCCGCCGCCTCCGCCGCCGCC
>CAZARU010000137.1:17607-17830 GCA_964487605.1 uncultured Polyangiaceae bacterium | reverse complement strand
GGTCACGACGCTCACCAAGCGCATGGCCGAGGACCTGACCGACGACTACGCGGAGCTCGGCGTTCGCGTTCGGTACCTCCACTCCGACGTCGAGACCTTGCAGCGCATCGAGCTCTTGCGCGACCTGCGCGCCGGCGAGTACGACGTGCTGGTGGGCATCAACCTGCTTCGGGAGGGCCTCGACCTGCCCGAGGTGAGCCTCGTGGCCATTCTGGACGCCGAC
>CAZARU010000137.1:0-17597 GCA_964487605.1 uncultured Polyangiaceae bacterium | reverse complement strand
GGCTTCCTGCGCAGCGCCCGGAGCCTCATCCAGACCATCGGTCGCGCCGCCCGCAACGCGCGCGGGCGCGTCTTCATGTACGCGGATCGCCACACCGCCGCGATGAAGCAGGCCATCGACGAGACGGACCGGCGCCGCTCCCTGCAGCGCGCCTACAACGAGGAGCACGGCATCACCCCGCAGACGATCCGGCGTGCCATCCTGGACATCAACCCGTCGAGCGGCAATTCCGACTACTACGCCGTTCCCCGGACGGTGCGCGCGAGCGGCGACAGCGAGCGAAGGGTGCGCACCGACGAGGAGCGCCACGAAGCGCTCGAGGCGCTCCGGCAGGAGATGTTCGCCGCCGCCGAGGGGCTGGACTTCGAGAAGGCCGCGCGGCTGCGGGACGAGATACGGCGGCACACCGGCGAGGTCCCGGCGCCCGAGGAGGCCCGGGCAGCCCGCACCTCCCCCAGCCGCGGTCGAAAGGGAAAGGCCGCGGCCGGCGGTCGCCGCCGACGGTGAAGGTTCAGGAACGATGACGACACCCGCTCCCCCGGCAGTCGGCGAATCGGAGACCGTGCTCTTCGAAGGCCATCCCGCCGTCGTGCGGGGCGTCGGAGCGCTGCTCCTGGCGATCGTGACCCTCGGTCTCGCGCTCGTCGTGCTCTGGGTCCGCTCTCGTTCCGTACGCTATCGCCTCACGACCCAGCGCGTCGTCTTCGAGACGGGACTGCTCTCGAAGCGCATGGATCAGATCGACATCTATCGAATCAACGACTACGTGGTCGAGCGGCCCTTCTCCCAGCGACTCCTCGGCACCGGGAACCTGGTGCTCGAGGCGATGGATCGCTCGACGCCTACCATGCGCGTCGATGGGATCCGAACCGACGTCGTGGCGCTCTACGAGAGCCTCCGAAAGGCGACGGAGAACGAGCGCCGGGCGCGCGGAGTCCGGCTCGTGGACTACGAGTGAGCCGCGCGAGTGGCGGTGCGCCGTGCGCGGCGCCCTGCCATCGCCGCCAGGGCGAGCGCCGACAGCGCCAGGGCCTGCCACGGACCCTGCCCGCCGCCCGGAAATCTGCACCCGCAGCCCCCTTCGCCGTCGCTGCCCGGGCCTCCGCCGCTGCCGCTCGAGGTTCCGCCGGTGCCGCCGCCGCCGCCGTCCAGGGCTCCTCCGTCGCTGCCGTACTCGCACTTGCCGAGCAGCACGCAGAGGTCCGGCCAGTCCTGCTCGCACCGGGCGCCTTCCGAGCCGGCGCCGCACTGCACCATGCCCGCCACCTTGGAGAGCACGAGGCGTGGTTCCAGGGCGGACTTGCCGCCGACGGGGACCTTCCCCATCACCCAGTCCGTGTCGGCCAGCGTGAAGCTCGGTGCGGGGGCGAACCCGACCTCGAACCCGTGGACGAACTGCGCCGCGCACACGTAGAGACCGTCCGCGGTCCAGGTGATGCACGAGATGGCCCCCGGGAAGATCGTCTCGAACGAGAAGCTGTCCGTCGCGCTCTTCCTGAGACCGAGCACCGAGGCGTCCACCTTCGTTCCGTCCCGCGGATCACCGAAGCCCACGAGGACCTCGCCGCCGTCCGGCGAGAGCGCGAAGCCCAGGAGCTTCGCGGGCGCGCGAAGCGTCTCGGTCCAGGTGTCCCCCGCGTCGTCGCTGTAGAGCAGGGCGTCGTTGGCGAAGTTGCCGCCATCGCCCGCGTCGTTCGCGCTCGTGCGCACGTAGAGGATGTCCGGATTCGTCGGGTGAACCGCGGCGATGAAGGGGGTGTTCTTCACGCCGGTGCCGGGAATGGGCAGCGTCTCCCACGCCTTGCCGCCGTCCCGGGACCGGAGCAGGACGCCGTCCTTCACGTCCACCAGCCCGCTCATGTACATCCGCGTCGCGTCGCTCGGGGCGTAGTCGATGGTGAGCCCGAGGAACGTCGGGTCGATGTCCGTCCCGAGCTGCACCCACGTCTCGCCGGCGTCGTTCGACTCGTAGTTCTGGTTGAGGAAGGCGCCGCCGCCCATCCCCATGGACACCATGGCGACCGCCACCGACGGGTCGTCCTTGCGCACCGACACGTCCACCACGAACCGCTCGCTCAGGCCGGAGTCACGATCACCGTGGGCGAACGACCAGCTACAGCCGAAGTCGGGCGTGGTGGCGAGCCCGGCGAAGATCCCCGCGAGCAGCCGCCCGGACGACGTGATGCCGATCGCCGGATCCTCGGTGCCGCCGTAGCCGACGGCGCGCTCACAGGCGACGCGCCAGGTCTGGCCGCCGTCGTCGGACAGCACGATGCCGAACGTCGCGCGAAGGACGATGCGCTGCGGATCGGTCGGATGGACGACGAGCTGCTGGGCCTGAGGGAAGCGACCGTTCGCCTGGGCGGTGGGGGTCAGCGCCACGAGTCCGAGCGCTGCGGCGACCATGAAGAGCGGGCGCATCGAGATCGAAAGCTACGAGACCGGCGACCACGAGACAAGCGAACGTCGGCGTGCAGCAAGGAAACGGCCGAGTCCAACCCGAGGGTTGCGTTGACCCACGCGAGCGTGGATTGTAAGTGCGTGCAGGCGCGCGTGCCGGAACCCCTCGCGACCTGCTGGGCGCTGGTCGCCATCGCCGCCACCGGATGCGGCTCCGAGCCCGAGAAGCAGGAGCCGCGCTGCCTCCCCGACGCTCCGAGCCTGCAGTGCGCTGCGGCCTTCGCGCCGACGTTCGAGAACGTGTTCGAGCAGGTGCTGAACCGCACCTGCTCCACCACCGGCGTGAGCTGCCACGGGCCGAGCGGGCGCAACGGAGGTCTGGTCTTCGGTGAGCGCGACAACCCCACCGACGCCGCGCGGGCCGAGGCGCACGCGCTCCTCCTCGGGACGGCCGGCGGGCGCGCCCGTGTTGCGGCCGGCGACGTGACCTGCGGAAAGCTCGTCGTGCGACTGCACTCCCACGGCGAGCCGTGGGGAATGCCGCCGGGGGATCCCCTGGACGAGACCGTCCTCTGCGCCATCCGGCAGTGGATCGCCGCGGGAGCCTTGCCGTGAAGCCGGCGTTCCCCGTCGTCGCCGTGGTGATCGGCGGCGTGCTCGCAGCGTGCAGCGCGGATCCGAAGGACGAGAAGCTGTCTCGCGAAAAGCTGATGGATCCGCAGACGTGCCGCGAGTGTCACGCCCCCCACTACGACGAGTGGTCGGGGAGCATGCACGCCTACGCCGCTGAGGATCCCGTCTTTCGTGCCATGAACGCGCGCGGGCAGGAAGAGACCGACGGTGAGCTCGGCAGCTTCTGCGTCGGTTGCCACGCGCCGCTCGCCGTGCGGGAGGGCCTCACCACCGACGGGCTCAACCTCGATTCGGTCCCTGAGTCGATGCGCGGCATCACCTGCTACTTCTGCCACGACGCCGAGGCCGTAGAGGGCACCCACAACAATCCGATCCGCCTCGCCGGCGGCCGCACGATGCGCGGGCCCATCGCGGATCCCGTGGACAGCCCCGCCCACCGCTCGGCGTACTCCAGGCTCCTGGACGGCTCGGACTTCGCGAGCGCGGATCTCTGCGGCTCGTGCCACGACATCGTGCTGCCGTCACCGCCGGCCCCGGCTCCCGTCGAGCTCGAGCGCACCTTCGCGGAGTGGAAGGACACGCTGTTCAGCCCGTTTCACGGGGATCCGGACCGCGGTCTCACCTGCAACGCCTGTCACATGGCGCCGAGGAGCGCTCCGGCCGCCGAGGGGCGCGGTCTGAAGGTGAAGCAGCGCACGGTCCACGCGCACGACTTTGCCGGCGTGGACGTCGCCCTCACGCCGTTTCCGCGAATGGCCGAGCAGAGGGCCCTGGTCCAGGAGTTCCTCGACACGACGCTTCGAGCCGACATCTGCGTCGAGCAGCTCGGCTCCGTCGCCACGCTGCGGGTGACCCTGGAGAACCTCGCCGCGGGGCACGCGTGGCCCAGCGGTGCAGCCCAGGACCGGCGCGCGTGGGTCGAGGTTCGCGCGTTCGACGCGTCGGGCGCCGAGCTCTACGCGTCCGGGGTGGTGCCCGACGGCGTCGCGGTCACCAGCGTGGTCGATCCCGACCTCTGGCTCTTCCGGGACGAGACGTTCGACGAGCAGGGCGCCCCGGTCCACATGTTCTGGGAAGTCGCCAGCGTGAAGCGCAGCACCATCCCCGGTCCCATCACCAACGACATCCGCGACATCGAGAACTTCCTCCGCACCCACGTCGTCCGGGAGTTCCCGCTCCCGTCGCGGGGCACGTTCATCGACGGCATCGTCGATCGGGTCTCGGTTCGCGTTCGAATGCGTCCGATGGGACTCGACATGCTGGACGACCTCATCGCCTCCGGACACCTGGCGCCGGAGGTGCGCGACGAGATGCCCACCTTCGATCTCATCCCGGGCCGTCACCTGGAGGACCAGCCGGGGCTCGCGAACGCCACCTTCGAGTGGAGCGAGGCCACCCACGACGACCCGCGGTTCGACGTCTACTTCGACAGCCAGGTCGGGCGGCGCTTCTGCTGCATCGGCATGCCGAGCAATCGCCCGGGAGTGAGCAACCAGCGTCAGCCCTGCCGGTAGCGGCGACGTCTCCCGCTCAGGCGCGCCCTTCCACGACCGCGCCGTTCGCCGTCATCGCGAAGACGTGCCCCGGCTCCGCGTGCAGACTGACGAACGGCACCGCCCATGACGGCTCGCGCCACGCGAGCTCCCACGCCGTGTCGGGGTCGCGGCGCCACAGCGCCGCCGAGCTCCCCGCCCAGGCGCGACCCGTGACGTCGATGGCGGCGGAGGACAGATCCACGGCGGCGTCGAGCGTCTCGGTGAACGAGGCCTCACCCGCCGTGCGAAGCGTGGCGCCGTTCGCCCCGACGACGAGCGCGAGGTGGCGCGCGGGCTGGGACGCCGCCGCCATGTACGCGCGCGTCGGCAACGCCGGGAGCTCGTCGAGCTGCCAGGCGAGCACGTCGAAGCGCACGACGCGTCCCGAACCTCCTGCGCCCCGTCCCACGAGGAGCCACGTCGCGTCGGACGCGCGCGCGACGCCCGTGACGACCGAGAGATCGACGGCGAGGGGGCGGAACCACCGCGACCCCGAGACGACGTGGGCGTGGGGGACACCGTCCGCCGCGGTGGCCACGACGACGGCGAGATCCGCCGGGTCGCCCGACGTCGCCTCGTAGACGAGCGGTGTTCCGGGGCGGCCCGATGCGGGCTGAAACCCGTCGCTCGTGTACGTCCCGAACACGTCGTCGCCTGCGAGCACCCACTTGCCGGGGCCCAGGCGCGAGACGGCGCGCAGCGCACCCACGTCGAGCCCCGCGACGGGTACGGCGATCCACGTGGTGCCGCTCCAGAACTCGAGGCCACGGGTCGAGACGGCGAGGGCTCGGCCATCGCCGTCCCACGCGACGCTCCGCACGATCCGATCGGCCGTGGGCTGATGCCGCAACGTCCAGGCCCAGGGCGACGCGACGGTGGCCGGCTCCGGCTGGCTGATCGCGGCGCGGCTCGCGGGTTCGTGCTCGAGGTCGAAGGCCGCGAGGAGCTCGCCGGCGAAGGCGTCCACGGTGGACGGCCGCTCGGAGGTGGCGTTCGCGGTGGCGCGCGCGATGATGCCGTCGAGGGCGGCGCAGACGTCGGGTCGCGCGCGCAGGTCCGGCGCGAGCGCTCTGCTGGTCGTCACGCTGTGACGCCGCGGGTCGCGTACCTCCAGCAGGGCGTCCACCGCCGTGCGCGCGCGGAACAACGCCTCACCGGTCAGCACCGAGTATGCGATGGCGGCCAGGCTGAAGACGTCGCTCCCCGGGCCCGGGGCGCCCAGATCCGGCAGGAGCTGCTCCGGCGCGGCGTAGCCCGGCGTCCCGAGGGACACGTCCCCGAACGTCGCCTTCAAGCCCACCGGCCGCGCGATCCCGAAGTCCACGATCTTGAAGATCTCGGTCGCGTCCGCGCCGCAGCACAGGACGTTGTTCGTCGAGAGGTCCCGGTGGATGACGCCCACCTCGTGGATGGCGCGGAGGCCGTGGGCGATGCAGCGGAGACAGTGCGCGGCGCGCCTCGCGCCGAATGCGCGTCCCGTCCGCGTGATGCACGACTGGACGCGCTCGTGGAGCGTCGTCCCCTCGGGTCCGCCGTGGATGTACTCCACCGCGTTCCAGGGGACGGCCGACATGCGACCGTGCTGGGCGAGACTCAGGGTGCCGCTGTCCACCAGGCGTACGACGTAGGGCGTCGGAGGCACGCGCTCGTTGAGCCGACCGAGCGAGACGGCCTCCTTCTGGATCATCATCGCCGCGGCGTCCCCCCCGCTGACGAGAAAGTCGGGGCGGGTGACCTTCAGCACGACGGGCGAGACTCCGTCGGGCGCGATGCGCTCCGCATAGAAGGCGACGGCCATGGCGCCGCGCCCCACGGCGTGCTCGATCCGGTAGTGCACGCCGTGCTGGGTGGTCGAGGCGATGGTCGTTCCCGCCAGCACGCCGAGGTCGGACGAGTACGGACCCTCCATGGCACGGCCAGGATACCGCGCGGCGGCTGACGGCCCCTCCTTTCGTGACGGTGCGGCGTCTGCGGGCACGCCGATTGCTGCGGGTGACGAGTTTCGCCCGGCCAAACCTCGCGGCGCGTCGAGCCCGGCGCACCCGAGTCACACGCCCGGAAGGGAGCGTGAACCCCATGCCACAACCCGAGCCTCCGTGGGCCTCCGAGCGGCCCCTGCACCTGGCGTTCGTCGGCGCCGGCCTGCTCGGCTTCGCCGTGCTCGTCGTCCTGGTGCGCGAGTTCGTCACGGACGACGCGTACATCAGCGCCCGCTACGCCCGTAACCTCGCCGACGGTTTCGGCCCCGTCTGGAACCCCGAGGGTCCGCGCGTCGAGGGCTACGGCAACCCGTTGCTGGTCCTCTTCGAGGCGCTCTTCTTCCGCATGCGAATGGACGGGCTCCTGGCCGCTCGGGGGCTCGGTGTCGTCTGCGCGTTCGTGGCCGTCGTCAGCGTGTGGCGCCTCGGTCGTGACGCCTTCGGGCCGTTCGTCGCGTCCGCCTCCGCGCTGATCACGGGCCTGACTCCCGCGATGGCGTTCTGGGCCGTGGGCGGCCTGGAGACGCAGGTCGCCGTGGTGTCGGTGACCACCGCGACCCTGGCGCTGGCTCGCAGCGAGCCCAGGCACGTCCTTGCCGGAAGCGTGCTCTGTCCGCTGCCGTGGCTCAGGCCGGAGGGCGTCGCCGTCGCCGTCACCCTGGCTCTGGCGTCCGAGGCCGCCGCGCTCGCCGACGGCCGCACGCGCAGGGATGGCCTCCGTCGAGCCGCGCTCATCGCGGGGCCGACCCTCCTCGCGGCGGGGCTCTTGCTGGCGTTGCGCGTGCACTGGTTCGGACACACGGTCCCGAACTCGGCGATCTACAAGCTGGTCGCGGACGCGCCGGGGTCCGTCACGCTGCGTTTCGCCGGGCAAGCGGCGCCGCTCTTGCCCCTGGTGGTCCTGGGCGCGGCGCGTCTTCGCCGCCGCGAGTGGATCGCCGGCGCGCCGATGCTGCTCTACGTCGTGGGGTCGTTCGCCACGGTCAACAGCGTGAACGCGTTCAGCCGCTTCATGCTCCCGACGTGGCCCCTGTGGGTCATCGTGTCCGTCCTGGGCATCTCGCGCGCCGTGCGACCGCGCGCCCAGGGCATCGCGACCCTGGCCGTCGTCACGCTCGCCGCGATCCTGGTGGGCACCCAGACGGGCTCCGCCGTCTCGGTGGTCTCCTATGCGCGTCACTACGCCACCTGCAAGACGACCGTGCGGCAGGACGCTGCGGGCTGGCTCCGGACGCATCTGCAGCGCGGTCGGCTCTTCGCCATCGGGGACGCGGGCCTGGTGCCCTATGCCGCGCCGCAGACCGCGTTCGATCTGTTCTCGCTCAACGACCCCGTGCTCCAGGAGAGCGGACGCCCCAGTCCCGAGCTGCGCGCGCGTCAGACCCTGCAGGCGCTGCCCGACGTCGTGCTGACCTCCGCGCGGACGCCGGATCTCGCGCCGCAGTACCCCGTGGAGCAGGCGCTGCTCGCGCATCCCGACTTCTCGGCCACCTACGAGCCGTCCGCCGCGTTCCAGCGCCCGAGCTGCGACTACCACCTGCGGGCATGGCGCCGCCGCGCGAAGGCTCCCGCCGCCACGGGCATCTGACCGCGCGGGCGCCCTCGGGATTCTCTGCGCAGCTCGTTCCCGCTACGCTCCGGCGTCCCCATGCACCTGCTCCAAGTCCGCATCGTCGGCGTCGGCCCGTTCGACGACGTGAGCCTCCCGTTCTTCGCGGACGACGGCGGTCCGCGTGCGGTCACGGTGATCCACGGCGGCGGCGGAGTGGGCAAGACCACCCTGCTCGGCGCGGTCGCGGCCACCCGGCCGGGGCACTGCGTCGCGCAGCCCGCGCGCGAGGAGGGGCCATCGTCGGGTCGGGTGGTCTGCGACTACCACCTTGCGGACGACGAGGCGGAGCGACCGCACCCGCTCCGTATTCAGACACCGAGCCTGCGCCCGTCGGACGACGACGAGACGACGCTGCTGCAGCGGCGGGAGCAGGCGCTCTTCGACAAGCGCGCGAGACAGGGTGGCTTCGTGTTCGTGGGGCTGCCCGCCATGCGGTGGTTCTCGCGCCAGCCGCTCGCGCTGCACGCGCCCGGCAGGACGCTGGCGCGCTGGGACGTGCGGGCGCCCCAGGGATTCGACGATGCTTCGCGCGCCGACCTCGCCCGCGACACCAAGCAGGCGCTCGCCTACGCCGCCCTCGGCGCCGCCCTGCCGCCCGTCTCGGCGCGCCCCAACCTCGATGCCCTCGGGGAAGCGATGACCGAGGCGGTCGCGCCGCTGGTGGAGCTCGGCGGCCATCGGTACCTGGGGCTCGATCCGCCGTCGTTCGAGCCGCTCTTCGAGGATGGGCGCGGGCGGCTCCTCACCTTCGACGCGCTCCCCACGAGGGTGCGCCACCTGGTCGCGTTCGCCGCGCTCCCCACGCGGGCGCTCTGGGCGGCGTATCCCGGCAGGGATCCGCGTGCGTGCTCGGGCATCGTCGCGATCGACGAGGTGGACGCGCACCAGGACCCCGCGACGCAGGCCCAGCTCGTCTCCGTGCTGGTCTCGGCGCTTCCCGGCGTTCAGTGGCTCCTGACCGCCACGTCTCCCGTGCTGGCCGGGGCCTGTGACGCCCGCGAGGTCGTCGCGCTGCGCACGCTGCCAGGCTCCGAGCGCGTCGAGGTGTTTCACGGCGAGGCTGCCCGGACCCACTGACGGGTCGCGGTTTGGTCCCTCCTCGCCTTCGGGCCGCGAGCAAGCTCCTTGACGTGACGGAGGTGCTCCGTCACCGTCAGGTAACCGAAGCGTCGCCGCCCCGGTAGCACCCTCCATGCTCCGCACGTTCACGGCCGTCTCCCTCTTGCTCGCCGCGGGTTGCGGGTCGGACGGCGGCGACGACGGCGGCGGCGCCGGTGGCTCGGGTGGCGGGGGCCTCGGGGACTGCAGCGTTCCGGGCGCCGACCATCCGCTGACCGTCGGCAAGAAGAAGTCCGGACCGGAGGGCGTCAGCGTCGAGCTCAGGGCCCTCAGCCCCGCGCCGCCCGCGCAGTTCGACAACGACTGGACCGTCGGCGTCACGGACGCTTCGGGGGCCGTCGAGGGCGGCACCGTCATCGGCCGCTCGTGGATGCCCGACCACGGGCACTCCTCGCCGAAGCCCATCGGCGTGACGGAAGCCGGCGCCGGCAGCTACGATCTGTCGCCCGTGAACCTCCACATGCCGGGGCTGTGGGAGGTCACCGTCGAGGTGACGACCCAGGCGGGCACCGAGGACGCCGTCACGTTCCAGTTCTGCATCGGCGAGTGAGGGGTGCCGCCGGTCAGCGGATGATCCCGCACTGGTACGGCGTGCCTCCGCCGCCGCAGGTCTCGGGGGCGACGCAGGAGCCGCACTCGAGCAGCCCGCCGCAGCCGTCGGGGTAGCGGCCGCACTCGGCGCCGGCCGCCGAGCACGTCGTGGGCTGGCAGCCACCAGTGCATGGAGGGCACGTCAGCACGCCGCCGCACCCGTCGCCCTGGGGTCCGCACCGGCCGCCGCAGGTGAGCGGGACGCAGCCCGTACCGCCGTCGGGCGTCGTGCATGGGCCGCAGTCGATGGTGCCGCCGCAGCCATCTCCCGAAGGACCGCAGGCGACGCCCATCTCGGAGCACGTCTTCGGCGCGCAGCTGCCACCACCGCATCGGCCCGGCGTGCCGCCGCCGCCGCAGGTCTGTGGTGCGGCGCACGAGCCGCACGCGAGGGTACCGCCGCAGCCGTCCGCCCACGAGCCGCACTCGACGGCGAGCGTCGCGCACGTGTACGGAACGCACGAGGAGCCCCCGCACCGGCCGGGGATACCGCCGCCGCCGCACGACTCGGGAGGCGTGCACGATCCACAGGTCAGCGTGCCGCCGCAACCGTCGGCAGCGAGGCCGCACGTGACTCCGAGCGCGCCGCACGTCGTCGGTGTGCACGACGACCCGGCGCACTGCCCGCCCGTGCTGCACACCAGCGGCGACGCGCACGTTCCGCAGCTCGCGATGACGCCGCCGCAGCCGTCCGACGCGGGACCGCAGGCGATCCCCTGGTCGCCGCACGTGCGCTTCGTGCAGGTTGGCGGCGGCTGCGGCTGGGTGTCGTCACAAACGCGGGACGACAGGTCGAACACCATGAAGGCGAGCGCCTTCTCCTGCGCGCTCATGCCGGTGGACTTGCACTCGCTCGGGAACGACGCGCCCTTGTCCCCCGACGACACGTGGATGTCGCTGAACACGAAGCGGCCGCACTGGTTCGCCGGTGATGCGCCGACCGGTGCGTTGAACGACAGGTACTGAGGCGCGTGAGCGATGGGCTGCAGGCTCGGGCTCCGGGTGTTCTCGGCGTAGATCCACTCGAGCATCCGGCTGGAATCGAAGCTCGCGACGCTGTTCTTCGTGTCGAAGACCGACAGATTGCCCAGACTGGTGGACCCGCCGACGGCGAGGAGCCAGTTCGCCATGGCGAGGCCCTTCGGGAACGTCATGACGACCTTCTCGGGCACCGTGAGGGAGCCGGTGCTCGAGTACATGCCGGGGGACGGGTAGATCCAGCTCGCCAGGGTGCTCCAGCGGCCAGCGCCGGTCCCGTTCGTGTTCGCGCTGACCCAGTGGTGGTGGTAGTGCGACGCGAAGACGCGGCCGCCCGCGTTGACGTACGAGTACATGGCGGCGAGGTTCGCCGTCGTCTTCGTCGTCGGGTACGTGTTGCCCTCGCACGCGAGGAGCACCATGTCGTACGCCATGAGGCTCGCCTGCGTGGCCCAGAGACTCGTCGACGGGGGGAACGACGCGCCGCCGAGGGCGGGGTCGTACTGGCCGACCGCCTTCTCCGGTCCGGTGGTGGGCTGACCGCGGAAGAGATTCACGCGCCCGGTACCGGTGGGGTTCGAGAACTCCGAGTCGGCGATCCCGAGCTTGCGCAGGAGGCACTCGAACGGGTCGTAGCCGCCGGTGCTGATCGCGATCTTCGGGATGTCGCCCTCGGACTTGTTCGCGGGCAGCCGCGTCAGGCTCTTGACCACGGGCACGTCCACGCACGAGGCCGTCGTGACCTGCACCTGCCGGCGCCACTTGCCGGTCTGGATCACGAGCGGGATGTTGACGCCGACCGGCACGTTGGTGAGCGTGAACTCGCCTCGCTCGTTGGTCGTGGTGACCACGAGGGGGTAGCCCGAGAGGGCATCGGCGCACTTGTCGCACGTCGCTCCGGCCACGAACGGCGCCACGGGACCGTTCGGGACGTAGACGAACACGTTGTAGAGCGGGTTGTTGCCGGCCGGATCGTAGACGATGCCGCTCACCGAGCTCGTCCCGCCACCCGGGCAGGTCACCTGCTTGCACTCGAGGTTGACGCACGACGTGCCGCCGCCCCCGCCGCAGCGGCTCGGCACTCCGCCTCCGCCGCAGATGGCCGGCGCGGTGCAAGAGCCGCAGTCCGGGGTCAGACCGCCGCAACCGTCCGAGACACGCCCGCACGTGTCCGGCGGGAAATCGGAGCACGTCTTGGGGGTGCAGACCGGCGGTCCGCCGCCACAGCGACTCGGCACTCCGCCTCCGCCGCACGAAGCCGGAGGCGTGCAGGAGCCGCAGCTCGTGGTGAGGCCGCCGCACCCGTCAGGCTGCGGGCCGCAGGTTCCGCCGGCGAAGTCGCTGCACGTCCTGGGAGTGCACGCGGGGCCGCCGCCGCACACGCTGGGCAGCCCGCCGCCGCCGCACGTCTCTTGTGCGGAGCACGTCCCGCAGCTCGCCGTGAGCCCGCCGCAGCCGTCGGACACCGGTCCGCAGTTCGCGCCCCAGCTCGCGCACGTCCGGGGCACGCAGGGCGGGAGCGAGTTGCCGCACGTGCTCGGCTGGCCCCCACCGCCGCACGTGTCGGGCGCCGTGCACGTTCCGCAGTCGACCAGCCCGCCGCAGCCGTCGGCGGCCGGACCACAGTCGAACCCCATGTCCTCGCACTTCTTCGGCACGCACGTTCCCCCGTCGGGAAGCTTCGGCGTCCCACACTCGCTCGGTACGCCTCCGCCGCCGCACGTCTCGGGCGCGGTGCACGAACCGCAGGCGATGAGGCCCCCGCAACCGTCCCCTTGCATGCCGCAGGTCGCGCCGAGGTCCTGGCACGTCATCGCAGTGCACGGCGCCGTGCCGCAGGTGCTGGGCTTCGCGCCGCCGCCGCAGATCTCGGGGGCAGTGCACGAGCCGCACTCGACGAGGTCGCCGCAGCCATCGGCGACGGGGCCGCAGTTCGCCTCGGCCTCCTCGCACGTGCGGGGTTTGCACGCCGAGCCGTCGAGGTCGAACGACGTCTCGGTCCCCGAGGCGTCGGCGCCGGAGCCGTCGGTGAGCGACGCGTCGGCGCCGCCCTGCCCGACGCCGGACTCTCCGGCGGCGCAGCCGATGAGCAAGAGGACCGCTGCCAGCGCACTCGGCCTGCCGAGTGCTTCCAAGTAAGTCATCGAAGAATCCCTCCGGACGGTGGTGGACGTCCTGTCATCGTGGCTCATGGATCGGGTCGAGGCCGGCCGCAAGGGGCGGCGTGTGCCGGGGTCCGCCGCACGCAGCGAGGGGGAGCGCGCAGGCGAGGAGCGACGCACGGAGGGGCCAGCTCACGGCTGGCAGAGGTTGCCGCCGCAGACCCCGCTCTGGCAGTCCGCCGGCGACTGACACGCCCGGCCGGACGCGCACTTCGGGCAGAGACCGCCACAGTCCGTGTCGGACTCGAGGCCGTTGCGGACGCCGTCCGTGCAGCTCGGCGCCGTGCAGACGCCCCCGACGCAGACCGAGCTCAGGCAGTCCGTCGCGACCATGCACTGCTCGCCCGGCTGGCACCGCGGGCACCCGCCCGGCCCCCCACAGTCCAGTCCCGTCTCCGAGCCGTTCTTCTCGCCGTCGGTGCACGACGGTAGCGTGCCGCAGACGTTCGGCGTTCCGCCGCCGCCGCAGGTCGCCGGCGCGGCGCAGGAGCCGCACATGATCGTCCCGCCGCACCCGTTGGCGAGCGTCCCGCAGTTGGCGCCCTGGTCCGCGCACGTGGTCGGCGTGCAGCCCGGGACGCACATGCGCGCCGCGTTGCAGGAGAACCCGGCGGCGCACGAGCCGCAGTCGAACGTGCCACACGCGTTCATCACCATGCCGCAGGCGAAGCCAGCGCACGGCGTCGCGCAGTCCATGCACTGGCCGCCCTGGCACGGTGCCGGGCAGAAGCGATTGCACGCTCCACAGTGCATCGGGTCGTTGCTGGTGTCGGCGCAGATGGTTCCACAGAGCTTCCGTGGAGGCACGCAGGTGGGGTCCGTGCAGCCCCCCGTCGCGATGGTGCAGTTCGCGTTGCAGGTGAGCGCGCCGGCGCCCAGCCCGAAGTCCGCGCAGGTCTTGCCGCCGAGGTCCATCTGGTCGCACTGCTCGGCCGCGTCGCGCTTGCCGTCGCCGCACGCGGCCGGACAGCCCGTCGGAACGCACTCGCCGGGAGGGGCGCACACGTGGCAAGCGGTCCCGCCGCCGTAGGCCGCGGTGCACGCGGAGTCCTCTCCGGGGGTGCACGCCACGCACTCGCCACCGCGGCAGATGGACTTCCCCGTGCTCGCGTCGCACGCCTCGCCGTCGACGCACGCCACCACTCCGTCCGGGCTGCCGGCCTCCGGCGGTGCGGCGGCAGCCCCGCTGGCGCCGCCGTCGCCCGCGCCGCCGCCCGTCCCGCTCGAGCCGGCGGGAGCGCCGTCCGCAGCGCCCGCCTCCGCCCCACCGGCGTTCCCGCCGAGCTGCGGATCGCGCTTTCGCTCCTCGATTCCCAGGACGCTCGCGCACGCCGCAGCGACGCACAGGGCGGCCAGGGCACCGGCCGCGGAGCGGAGACTTCGGCGTGCTGGGGTCACGGAGGTGGCGAGGAGCGTGACGGATGGCCCCGTCGGCCACCAACTCGCACGCGGAGGTCAGCGTCAATGAAACCCATCGTCGTCGCAACAGCCTTGTTCACCGGCTCGGTCGCCCTCCTGGGCGCTGCCGGCGCGGGGGCGCAAAAGCTGAAGCTCGGCAAGCAGATAGCGCTCCCCTGCGCCAACCCGGGCTCTCATCAGGACGTCGCGAAGACGCCCACCATCACCAACGACTCCGTCGCCACCATCCCCAAGGGCAAGGTCATCGAGTGGACGGCCAGCGACGGCGATTCGGGGAAGCTGACCCTGGAGAAGGACCTCCCGAAGCGTGGCACCGTCCAGGTGAGCGGCCAGGCCGGTCAGAGCTACACGTGCACGGCGAAGTTCGACGCCGGGGTGGCGGACCTCGTCGCGAAGGCGCCGGCCTTCACAGCGACGGGGTTGACGCTGCAGATCGCCAACTCGAACGCGTTCGTCGGCGCCGCGGGCGCGGCGGTGCGCGTGGAGTACCGGAGCTGCGCCAGCCACACCGCGATCGTTGCGAAGGACGTGGGGCCGATCGACGTCGCGGGCGGGTCCACCGTCGGCCTGCCCGTCGTCATCACCAAGCCCGCCGGATCGTACGTGTGGGTGAAGGTCGACTCGACACAGAAGGTGCTGGAGTCCAACGAACAGAACAACGTCCACGACGACGTCGACGCCTGCGTGAAGTAGGAAGCGCCCGCGCCTCAGGAGCCCGATGCGCGCACGGGCCCGCCGAACGTCCGCCCGACGGACAGCGACACGGTGACCGGCGAGCTGAGCTCTCCGGCCGGCTCGTCGCCGACGACGATGTGACGCCAGACGGGGACGCGTGCGCGCAGGCCGAGCTCGGTGCCGTCGAGCGTGAACACGAGGGAACCGGAGGCCGAGAGCTCGGTGCGACCGAGGCTGCCGTCCTGGCGCTCGCGTCCCCCCCAGCGCTCGGCGCCCTCGTGGACGATCTCCGGGCCGAGATTGCCCTCGAACCCGCCGCCGAGCGCGCCTCCGGCGGTGACGCCGCCGTGCAGACGCATGGGAGCGCGGTAGCCGTGACGGTTCTCGTACAGCGGCGTCTCGGCGAGCACGAACGACGAGAGCTCGACGGAGCCCAGGCGGGTGGACGCCTCGCCGATCACGATTGGATGGAACGCGCCGGAGCCGAGCTGGATGTGCTGGTGGCGCCGTCCGCGATCGCCGAGCTCGAAGGGGTCCTCCTCGGTGCGACCGACCGGAAGGGAAGTCCCGGCGCGCACGGCGAGCCACGAGCGCGAGACCGTGGTCCCCAGCCGTGCGAGGAGCCACGGATCCGCTGGCCCGACGATGGTCTCGTCCCGGTGGTGGACTCCCTCGTCGAGCGGCTCGTAGGCCTTCCCCTCGGGCGTCGTGTACTCGACGGTGGTCCTGACCATCCGGAACGGGACCTGCGCCTCGACGCCCAGCGCGGAGGTCACGCCGAACTCCGCCTCGAGGCGCAGCTCGACGGGCAGCAGCCGCTGGTCGTGGTGATGCAGCGGCTGCACCGGGATCTCTTCGCAGTTCGCGACATCCGCGCAGCCGGCCTCGTGCACGACGTGGATTGTCGTCCCCGTCACCGACGCCCGCGCGCGCAGCGCGCCCTCGGCGAGGGCGCCCGCGGCGGCACCTCCGGTGGCCAGCGACGGATTGCGGCACCCCGCGCACGCTTCAACGTCGAGGGGAGCGGTCGCGAGCAGGGCCGCCGCGAGCGCGGCCTGGGCGACGCGCCCGGTCATCGGCTCGCCTCGCGGAGCATGCGGTCGATGGCGTCGAGCTTCGCCCCGGCGATGCCACCCACCCGCCGGCCGTTCCTGTCGTAAACGACGATCCACGGCAGCTCCTTGACGTTGCGCAGCCACCGCTCGGCGACCGGCGTGTCCCAGGACTCGACGTCGATCTTCCGGATCGCGAGATCCGCGCGCCTGGCCGCGATGGGGTAGAGGTGCTCGTCCACCTTGCGGCAGGGCGGGCACCAGGCGGCGTGGAAGTCGAACACTGTGACCTTGCCCGTCACCACGAGCGGCTCGAGCGCGGGCACGTCGGCTCCCGGACGGCCCACGTCGCGAATGTCCGCGCCGGCCGGCGGCGGCTCGGGGGGTGAAAAGTCGAGGTCCGGACTGCACTCGAGGCACTGCGACTCGGGCCGGTCGTGCTCGGGACACCAGTCCCCGCGCTCCTTGTACGCGGGGATGCGCTTCGGATGGCAGCGGACGCAAACCTCCGCGGGGACGCGATGCTCGCACGCCTTCCAGTCGGCGCTGGAGGCGATGCTCATCGAGGTGGAGCGCCCGTGCGTCGCCGGCGCGCAGCCGAGGAGAACGGACAGGGTGAGGGCAGCAGGCGGGAGCTTCAGGGTCTTCGTGGAAGGGAACATGGATGGCTTTCGTCGCCGTGGCGGCGGCCACGGGCGGAGGGAAATGGAGCGTCGAACGGGCGCGCGCGATGGCGCGCCACACGGCGCCGCCGTGACGGCCTCACGGCGGGTGGCCCCCCTAGATCATCGCTGCTCAGGCCCGCGGCGGCCGGTAGACCGTGCGCTCGGGCGCGTCCGGCGGATGCGCCAGGATCACCCAGGGCCGCTGCACGCCGTGCGGCGCTTCGGGGTGCTGCAGGACGAGCGCCGGGCCGGGCGCGAGCACCCGAGGACCGTTGGCGCAGTGGCAGGTGGGGCAGCCCTCGGGGCAGTCGTCGCAGTCACCCTGCGCGGGGCACGGCGCGGCGTCGCCGCAGTGCCCCGGCGCCGGGTGCTCCCCTTCGCACTCCGCGTCGGCGCGGTGGGCGTGCGCGGCAGGCGCCGCGAGGATGGAAAGCGCGTCGAGCGCGGTGTGCGCGAGCGCGGAGGTCTGCGCGATGAGCAGCACCGTGAGGGCGTGCAAGAAGAGCCGTATCAGTCGCGCCACGCCAGGCAGGGTTGCGCATCGGCGGGCCCCGCGCAACCGCGGCCCCCGCGTCACGGCACGACGAGCTCGTCCTGGGCGACGCCCGCCACTCCGGCGTTGCCCCCCGCGGCGCCGGCGGGGCCCGCCGTGCCGGCGGCGCCCAGCGCGAAGGTGACCGCGGTCTTCGACACCGTGGCGTTCTTCTGCACGATGCCGACGGCGACGCCGCCCGCGCCGCCGCCGCCCGGTCCGCCCGCGCCGCCGCCACCGCCGTT
>CAZARU010000136.1:0-17899 GCA_964487605.1 uncultured Polyangiaceae bacterium | reverse complement strand
CGTCGAGTCCGCCGTCGGCGCCGCCGCTCGCCGCGTCGGGTCCGGCGTCGGCGCCGCCGCTCGCTGCGTCGACGCTGGCGTCGGCGGTGCCCCCGGAATCGACTGCGGCGTCCGCGGCGCTGCCGGCGTCCGGCTCGTTCCCGAGGGATCCATCGCCGTTCACGAGCTTCGCGGCGACGCGCTGCGAGCCCGACGTCGGAACCAGGTCGAAGGCGACGACGGCGCCGCTGCCGACCGGCACCGCGACCAGGTTGCCCGCGGCTGCCGTGCTGACGAGGACACCGCCATTCGCCCAGTTCGACGTGCCGTCTGGCGCCAGACTCTGCGCCCGAAGCTCGGGCGGCCTAGTGACGTAGCCCGAGGACCAGAACGCGATGAAGTCACCGCTCGCCGTACGGACCAGCGCCTTCGACGCGTGGCGGCTCGTGACCGTGACGGAATCGCCCCAGGCGGGCTGACCGGACGCGTCGATTCGCTGCGCCTCCAGGGTCTGACCGACGTTGAGGCTCCGCGTCCACAGCGTGACGACACCTCCGGCCCCGTCCTCGACGCTCTCCGGCGTGATTCTCGAATAGGACGTCTTGGCACTCGAGAGGGCGGCCTCGGTCCCCTGCGCCGCGCCGGCGCCGTCGACCCGGCGCGCGTAGAGCGCATGGCTGGACGTGAACTGCTGTCTCGACCAGATGACGTGCACGTTGCCCGCGCCATCCGCGGTGAGGGTCATGCGCGCGGTGGCGTCCCCGAACGTCGAGATTGCGCTCCCCGCGGCGCCCCACTGCGGTGAGCCGGCGGCATCGATGCGCTGCGCGACGATCCCCGCCGCCGTTCCCCACGCCACGAACGCGCCGCCCGTCCCGTCGGCGAGGACCGCCGGCATGCCGGCGTTCGCGCCGCTGACGGAGACCCCCGTCGCGCCCCAGAGCCGGGCGCCGCCCCCGTCCAGCCGCTGCACCTGTGCGTGGGTGACGCCTGCCACCGTGCGCTGCATCCCCACGAGGGCTCCGCCGGCGGAGTCCGTGGCGACGCTCGGCGTGCCGAAGACGCCGACCTCGCTGCTCACCACGACGCCGTTGGTCGTCCAGGCGAAGGTGCCGTCCGGCCGCACGCGCTGCGCGTACACCCTGGCCGACCCCGAGCGCGCATCGACCCAGGCCACGATGGCACCGCCGGATCCGTCCGAGACGGCGTGCGGCTCGGTCTGCGAGCCCGTGGTGGCGCACACGGCGACGCCGCCGGTCGTCCACAGGCGCGCGCCGTCGGGATCCAGGCGCTGGCCGCGCACGTCGTCGTTTCCGGCGCTGTAGCGCCAGGCGGCGAGCAGCCCGCCGGCGCCATCGCCCACGATGGTCGGCTCGATCTGCGTGTAAATGCCCGCGCTGATCGGATCGTCGGTGCCCGGATCGCTCGACCACGCCAGCGCGCGCGGCGAAAGGAGCAGGACTCCCAGCCCGGCCGCCGCGACGTGACCCCGCATCCGGCGAGTATAGCCCATGGCGTATCCTCCCTTGCACCATGTCGGCGCTCCGAACGGCGGCCCACGAGGGGCACCTGCACTCGGTCACGATCCAGCGAAGCCTCGCGGCCACGCCGGACGTGGTGTGGGCCATGCTGTCCGACACGAACCGCTGGGATCGTCTCGTGGGGATGGGCCCGTCGTCGTACGCGTACGAGCAGGTCGGCGGATCGGGGGCGCGCTCGACCGCGCGCGTCGGTCGGACGCGATACGGGCCGTTTCGGATGGCGTGGCTCGAGCTCGGAGAGTGGGCGGAAGGACGGTTCCTCTGGGGAGAGCGTCGGTTCGTCGAAGCGTTGATCACCCGTGCCGGGGTCCGCTTCGAGCTCGACGGCACGCCGGCGGGCACGAAGGTCACCGCCACCGCCTACGCGGCGGGACGCGGGCCCGTGTCCTTCGTGATCTGCCTGTACTGGCGAGCTCGCTTCGGCGCCGTGCTGCGCCGGTACTTCGACGTGCTGCAGGGGTTCTTCCGGACGCTTCCGCCTCCCGATCCGTCGCCGCCCGGGGAGGACTTCGATCCGCCGTCCCTGCGCGTGGCGCGCGCGCTGGTGGTTCACCCGCCGCGCGAGGTGGAGGGTGCCCTGCAGGGCCCGCGCGGCCGGCGAGACGACCACGCCGAGTTCCTGTTCGAACGCTACAGGAGCTCCCCCGCCGCCCCGACGGTGGCCGAGAGGATCGTCGAGCATCTGCGCACGCGGCCCGACGAGCAGCTCCGAGACATGCGACCCTTCGAGCTCGCGACGGCGTGGGAGCTCGATCGGCGCGACGTCCTGCGGGGCTTTCTGCATGCGTGCCGCGCCGGGCTGGTGGACCTCGACTGGCGCGTCGATTGTCCGAGCTGCCGTGTGGCCGCTCAGACGCTCCCCTCGCTCGCCGCGATCGAGGCCACGCTTCACTGCGACGCCTGCGAGGTGCGGTTCGACGTCGACTTTGCCGAGAACGTCGAGGCCGTCTTCCGGGTGAACGCCGCCGTGCGCGACGTTCGACCCGACGTGTACTGCGTCTCGTCGCCGTGGTTCCGGCCCCACGTCCTCGTCCAGCTCCAGCTCGCTCCGGGCGACGACCGCGCTCTGGACTTCGACCGCCCGCCCGGCGAGCTGCTCCTGCGCGCGCGGGGCGCCGGGGGCATGAGGGTCTCGCCGGTGGGCGGTGCGCGCGCCGGCGCCGAGGGGCTCGACGTGTGCGTCACGGCCGCGGCGCTCGAGGTCGTCCCCTGCGAAGGGCGGGCGCTTCGCGCGAGGAACGCGACGAGCGAGCCGGTGACGCTCCTGATCGAGCGGGGGGGCTGGAGCGCGCCCATCGTGCGGGGGAGCGTGATCCTCACCATGCCGGAGTTCTTCGATCTGTTCGCCGCGGACGCGCCCGCCTCGGGCGTGAACCTCTCGGTGGGCTCCTTGACGGTGCTCTTCACCGATCTGACCGGCAGCACCGCGCTGTACGAGCGGCTGGGTGACGCGCGCGCCTTCGCGCTCGTGGAGGATCACTTCCGGCGACTCTCGACCACGATCGCCGCCCACGGCGGCACGGTCGTGAAGACCATCGGCGACGCGGTGATGGCGGGTTTCGCCTCGCCCGCCGACGGCCTGCGGGCGGCCCTCGACATCGTCCATCGTGCCTCGGAGGCGGGCGCGACCGAAGGCCCCGCGGCGCTGTCGGTGAAGGTCGCGCTCCACGAGGGCCCCTGCCTCGTCGTCGGGGCCAACGATCGCATCGACTTCTTCGGCACGACCGTGAACCTCGCCGCGCGGCTCCTCGGCATCGCTCGCGCCGACCACGTCGTGGTGCTCTCCTCTCTGCTCGCGCAACCCGGCGTCGCTCGCGTGCTCGGCGACGCCGGGCTCGCCGCGGAACGCGCGACGGTGACCCTGCGCGGCCTCACCGCCGAGCGCGAGATCGCGTCGATTCGAGTCCGGCGCGGCGCTCCGTGAGGCGCCTCGGGTCCTCGGGACGATGCCGGGAGCTCCGCGCCGGGGGCCTCAGGTTCCGCGCGCGCCGAAGCTGTGACGGACGTCTTCGCCGCGGACCATGAAGACGACCATCTCCGCGACGTTCGTCGCGTGGTCGGCGACGCGCTCGATGTAACGCGCGACCGACTGGAGCTGCTGCGCGACCACGATGCCTTCCGGCGTCATGGTCGCCGTGGAGAGGATCTCCGGGAAGGCCTGGGCGTGGCAGGCATCGACGATGCAGTCTCGCTCCACGACGTCCCGAGCGAGCTCGACGCCCCCGGTCTCGAACGCGCGCGAGGCGTCGTCGAGCATGGCCAGGGCGACCTCACCCATGCGCTCGATCGCCTTCGGCAAGGGGTAGGCGCGCCCCGAGAGTTCCACCGTACGCTCGCAGACGTTCACGGCCTGATCGCCGATGCGCTCCAGGTCCGTCACGCTCTTGAGCACCGTCGTCACGAGGCGTAGATCAGAGGCGACGGGCTGGCGACGCGCCAGGATGCGCACGCAGCGCTCGTCCAGCTCCAGCTCGAGGGCGTCGATGACCGCGTCGTTCTCCAGCATGGCTCGGGCTGCGTCCACGTCGCGCTCGAGGAACGCTCGCACGGATGCCGCGAAGGCGTCTCTGACCAGCAAGGCCATCTCCAGAGTGCGCGTGCGCAGCGCGGCGAGCTCCGCCTCGTACTCGCGATCGGTGTGCGCGCGCTCGCTTCCCACGGGACGGCTCATCCGAATCTGCCCGTGATGTAGTCCTCGGTCCGCGCGTTCTTCGGGCGCGTGAAGAGGGCGTCGGTGTCGCCGTGCTCGACCAGCTCTCCCAGATAGAGGAACGCGGTCGAGTCCGACACGCGCGCCGCCTGCTGCATGTTGTGCGTCACGATCACGACGGTATGAGTCTCCCTCAGCTCCCGGATCAGCTCCTCCACCGTCGCGGTCGCGATGGGATCGAGCGCGGAGCAGGGCTCATCCATCAGCAGCACCTCCGGCTCGAGGGCGAGGGCCCGGGCGATGCAGAGCCGCTGCTGCTGGCCGCCCGACAGGCTGGCGCCCGACCGGCCGAGGTCGTCCTTCACCTCGTCCCAGAGCGCGGCACGGCGCAGGAGCTGCTCCGCCAGGTCGTCCTGCCGGCGTGGGCGCTCCCCGGCCAGGAGCAGGCCGGCCAGGACGTTGTCGCGGATGGAGAGCGTGGGAAAAGGATTCGGCTTCTGGAACACCATGCCCACGCGCCGCCGCACCAGTACCGGATCCACCCGCTTGTCGAGCACGTTGCGACCGTCCAGGAGGACCGAGCCCGAGGCGCGCGCCCCGGGCGTGATCTCGTGCATCCGGTTCAGGCAACGCAGGAACGTACTCTTGCCGCACCCCGACGGTCCGATGATCGCCGTCACCGAGCGATCGGGCAGATCCAGGGACACGCCGCGAACCACCTCGGTCGTGCCGAAGTAGGCTCGCAGGTCCCGTACGCTCAGCTTCACCGTCACGGCGGCCTCGCTCGCGCGCTCCGCCTCGGACAGCGTCCGGTCCATCGGACCCGCTGTCCCGGTGTCGAGCCCCGGGCCGGTCCGTTGCTCGTCGATGAGGGCCTGCCGTTGGTCCATGGTCGTCGCCACGCTCACGTCGAGTTCACCTCGTGACCGGCGAGCAGTCTGGCCGTCACGTTGAGGAACAGCACCATCGCGAGCAGAACGAGCGCTGCGGTCCACGCCTGATCGTGCCATTCCTCGTACGGCGAGACGGCATAGGTGTAGATCTGCACCGGAAGCGACGCGATGGGCTCGTCCACCGCGCGCGGCCACCCGCGGTCGCCGAAGGCGGTGAAGAGGAGCGGTGCGGTCTCTCCGGCGACGCGCGCCACCGCGAGCATGATCCCGGTGACGATGCCCGGCAGCGCCGTCCGCAGCACGACGCGCACCGTGACGCGCCAGCGGCGCAGGCCGAGCCCGAGCCCCGCCTCGCGCAGCGCCGCGGGCACCAGCTTCACGAGCTCTTCGGTGACGCGAGCGATGGTGGGCAGCATGATGATGGCGAGCGCCGTCGCGCCGGCGAGCGCCGAGAACCTCCCCATGGAGAGCACCACCACCCCGTAGACGAAGATGCCGACGGTGATGGAAGGGACCCCGGACAGCACGTCCGCGCTGAAGCGGACCGCCCTCGCGAGGCGCTCCTGACCGTGCTCCGCGACGTACACGCCCGCGAGCACGCCCACGGGGACGGCCAGCGCCGACGCCAGCGCCACCAGCTCGAGCGATCCGAGGATGGCATTCCCCATGCCGCCGCCGCTCTCGCCGACCGGCTTCGGAGTCTCGGTGAAGAACGCGAGATCGAGGCCGCGCAGGCCGCGGGATGCCACGTGGTAGACGATGCTGAACAGTGGGACGAGCGCGATGCCGACCGCGGCGAACGCCGCGAGCCAGAAGGCCCGGTCCGCGAACCTGCGTCGCGCGTACCGATTCACCGCAACGGTCCCGCGTGTGCGCTGCGCGTCCGGGAAATGAGCAGACGCGCCGCGACGTTCAGCAACACGGTGATGCAGAGCAGGATCAGGCCGATCTCCGCGAGCGCTGCCAGGTGGAGCGGGTCGGTCGCCTCCGTGAACTCGTTCGCGATGACGCTGGCCATGGTGTAGGACGGAGCGAAGAGCGAGACGTCGATCTCGGGGCGGTTTCCGATCACCATCGTGACCGCCATGGTCTCTCCCAGCGCGCGCCCGAGCCCCAGCACGACGGCGCCGGCGAGGCCCGAGCGAGCGTGGGGGATCACGGCATGCCGGATCGCCTCGAATCGCGTGGCGCCGAGAGCGAGCGCCGCCTCGCGGTAGGTCCCGGGTACCGCGTTCAGGGCTTCGCGCGAGACCGACGCGACCGTCGGGAGGATCATGATCGCGAGGATGATGCCGCCGGCGAGCATGCCCAGGCCGAGCGGCGGTCCACGAAAGAGGGGAACGTTCCCGAAGGCGCTCGCGAGCGCCGGCTGCACGTGCTCGCGCAGGAGCGGCGCGAGCAGGAAGATCCCCCAGAGGCCGTACACGACGCTCGGCACCGCCGCCAGCAACTCCACGAGGAAGCCGAGGGGGCGCTTGATGCGCTGGGCGCCGGGTTCGGCCAGGAAGATTGCGACGCCCAGCGCGAGTGGAGTCGCGAGAAGGAGGGCGATGAGCGACGAGACGAGGGTGCCGTAGACGAACGGAAGCGCGCCGAACGAGCGGCGCACGGGGTCCCAGGCCGAGCTGATCAGGAAGCCCGGGCCGAAGTGCTCCATCGAAGGTCGCGCCGCCAGGGAGAGCTGGAGGACCAGCCCGGCGAGCAGGAGGACGATGATCGCGCCCAGCGCCGCGACGAGGTACCGGAAGAGCCGGTCCGAGTCGAGCGCGGTGCGCAGCGTGCGCCCTTCCGCGCTCGCTCCCATGGGGGCCCAGGTGGTCACGCGAAACGCTCTCGGATCACGCGCCGGAGAGGACGGCCCGTCCGTTCGCACGTAGCGTGCGCAGCTTGTGCTTCACCTTCTCGGTGACGGGGCCGGGAAGTGGCGCGTAGCCGAGCGGTTCGGCGAGCTTCTGTCCGTCGGTCGCCGCCCACCACAAGAACTCGGCCATCGCCTTGGCCTTCGCGGCGTCCTTCATCTCCGCGGGGAGCAAGAGGTAGGTGTACGCGGAGATCGGGTACGCGCCCTTCGCATCGGAGTTCGTGATCGAGGCGTGCAGCTCGTCCCCGAGCACCGTGCCGGCGGCGGCGGCCGTCACGGACTTGGCCTCCGGCTGCACGTACTCCCCGGCAGCGTTCTGCAGGGCCACCGTGGCGAGCCGGGTCTGACGCGCGTAGGCGACCTCCAGGTACCCGAACGCGCCGGGCGTGGTCTTGACGATGCCGGTGACGCCCTCGTTGCCCTTGGCTCCGACGCCCGTCGGCCAGGTCACGCTCTTACCCACGCCCACGCGCTCCTTCCAGCCCGGGCTCACCTTCGCCAGGTACTCGGTGAACACGCCGGTCGTGCCGCTTCCGTCGGACCTGAAGACGACCGTGATGGCCTTCGTCGGCAGCGTGACGCCCGGATTGGACGCGGCGATGCGGGGGTCGTTCCAGTCCTCGACCTCTCCGAGATAGATGGCGGCCACCGTGTCGGGCGACAGCTTCAGCTCACCGACGCCCTCGACGTTGTACGCGAGCGCCACGGCGCCCAGGGTCGTGGGCACGTGATGCAGGGGCACCTTGGCTCCGCGTGCCTCTTCCGCGCTCATGGGGACGTCGGTCGCCCCGAAATCCACGGTTCCCGCGATGACCTGACGAATGCCGCCGCCGGAACCGATGGACTGGTAGTTGATCTTCACGTGCGGCTTCGCCTTCTCGTATTCGGCGATCCACTTCGAGTAGAGCGGGTACGGAAACGTGGCGCCGGCGCCGGTGAGCGCCACGGCCTCTTCGGTGCCGGGGCTGGACGGGGCGTCACCGCGCCCCTTGCACGCGACGGCGCCCAGCGCCGCCGCAGCCGCGACGAGGAGCAACCTCCGCGGGATCTCGCTGTTCTTGGTGTTCATGACCCCACTCATCGCACGCCGGTGCGTCAGCTCCGTAGCGTTCGTGTGACGTTTTCGTGACGACTCGTGGGGGCGCGTCACCACCCTCGCAGATCGACCCGCCAGCTCTCGACCACCCGCTCACCGTCCGTGACGTGAAGGTGCTCGTGGTAGGCCACGGTCGGATCGACGTGCGCCGGGATCACGCGCACGCGGTCGCCCACCGCGACGGTGCCGTGGGGGACGAAGGTGGTGTGCTCGTCCGAGCAGAACAGCACCTGGCCGCTCTCCATCGACGGATTGCCGTGGTCCATGCCGAGCGCCTTGAGGCCCGCGTCGCAGACGGCGTAGCCGGGCGACGTGGAGATCACCGTGGCGAGCACGTGGAGCGCCTGACGGAAGGGAAGCGCGAGCTTCGAGTACGCCGTGTCCATGAGGACGTAGGATCCGGCCTGGATCTCCGTGGCCCGGCGGTTGACGTCGTACGAGCCGGTGCCGCCGGCCGAGACGACCTCCCCGCCCACGTCACGGTGCGCCCGCAAGAGCAGCGCCATGGAGGCCTCCACGCCCGCTTCGCGCGCCGCGCGATCCGCGACACCCATGAGGTGCCCCTCGTATCCCATCACCCCTCGCACCAGGAGGCCGCGGGCCCGCGCCTCCTCGGCCAGGCGCCCTGCGTCCTCGGGTGCGCACCCGCAGCGCGGCAGGCCCACGTTCACGTCGATGAGCACCTCCCGGATGCGGGCCGCCGCGGCGGCGTCGATCGTCGGCGTGGAGTCCACGGCCAGCGTCACCCGAGCGCCACAGCTCGCGAGCGCTGCGAGGCGCCCCGCGTGCACGATCTCGTTCGCGACGAGCAGGTCGTCGCCGAGGCCCGCCGCCGCGAGCCCGAGGGCCTCGCGGGCCGTGGCGCACGTGAACGTCGTGTGCCCGTTCTGGGCCTGCCGCTTCGCGAGCGCGGTGCACTTGTGCGCCTTCACGTGCGGCCGCAGGCGCGGCCCGGGCAGCGCGCGCGTCATCGTGTCCAGGTTGTGATCGAGTGCGGCGCCGTCGACGACGAGAGCCGGGGTCTCGAGCTCGCTGGAGTGCATGGCGTCCGAGTCTAGGGCAACGCGCGAAGGGCTGGGAAATCGAGGCGTTCGCCCCGCCGGCTCGAGGCCTGCGCCCGCTGAGGTAAGTTCTGCGCCCCATGTGGACGAACTGGTCGGGCTCGGTCCGGTGCCGTCCGACGGACGTCGTTCGACCGCGCTCCGAGTCGGAGATCGTGGACATCGTGCGCCGCGCGACGGCGTACGGCGAGCGCGTGCGTCCCGTAGGCGCGGGCCATTCGTTCACGCCGCTGGCGGCGACCGCGGGGGTCCTCGTGTCGCTCGAACGCCTGACCGGCGTCGTGTCCATCGATCGCGCCGGGCGCCGCGCGGTGGTGCGTGCCGGCACGCGCCTGGCCGATCTCGGCGAGCCTCTGCTCGCCGCCGGACTGGCCCTGGAGAACCAGGGCGACATCGACGTGCAGACGGTGGCCGGCGCCATCGCGACGGGGACGCACGGTACCGGCGCGACGCTCGGGAGCCTGTCGTCGCAGGTGACGGCGGTGCGCCTGGTGACGGGCGAGGGGTCCGTCCTCCGGGTCGGCGAAGACGACGCCGATCGGCTCGGTGCCCTCCGCGTCTCGCTGGGCGCGCTCGGCATCGTGACGGAGGTCGAGCTGCGGGTCGTGCCCGCGTACCGGCTCCACCAGAAGACGTGGCGCACCAGCGTCGACGAGGGGCTCGCCGCGATGCCGGCGCTCGTCGAGGGGTGCCGGCACTTCGAGGCATTCTGGTGGCCGGCGAAGGACCGCCTCGAGCTGAAGACGCTCGTGCCGACGACGGCGCCGCCCGACCCGCTGCCGGACGAACCCTGGCAGCGCATCGACCACAGTCACCGGATCTTCCCGTCGGTGCGCGACGTGAAGTTCAACGAGATCGAGTACTCCCTGGCCGCCGAGCGCGGGCCGGATTGCCTGCTCGCCGTGCGCGCGCGCATCCGGGAGCGGCACCGCGAGCTCGTCTGGCCGGTCGAGTATCGAACGGTGGCCGCGGACGACGCGTTCCTGTCGCCCGCCTTCGGACGCTCCACCGTGGCCATCAGCGTGCACCAGGATGCGGCGCTCCCGTTCCGTGAGTTCTTCGCCGACGTCGAGGCGATCTTCCGCGAGCACGGCGGGCGGCCGCACTGGGGCAAGCTCCACTCCCTGCGTGCCGAGGAGCTCGCGCCGCTCTATCCACACTGGGGTGACTTCGCGAAGGTCCGCCGGGAGCTCGATCCCGCCGGGAGGATGCGCAACGAGCACCTGGATCGGGTCTTGGGCATGTGAACGCTGGCGTCTTCGAGCGCCGTTCTGGTGGCGGAGCGGCCCTCGGCGTGGCGCGGGACTGCCGGCGCGAGGTAGGCTGCAAGCCTCGCCCTGCCCCCCCGCCACTGTAAGGAGAAGCCTCGATGAGAACGTCCCTGGTTCTGCTGGCCGCGTCGGCCCTGGTGGCGCTCGGATGCTCGGAGTCGGAGAAGCCCGCCGACGAAGGCAGCGCCGGTGCGGGCGGAGGCACCTCCGGGCCCGCGGAGCGCCTGGTCATGGCGGCCTCCACCGAGCCCATCACCCTGGCGAGCGGGGACGAGATCCTGGAGGCGTGCCAGGGCTTCCCGTTCGACAACGACGAGACGCTCTGGATCACGCGGCTCGACATCCGTGCGACGCAGGGGATGCACCACTCCGACTGGATCGTCCTGCCCGAGACGGTGTGGGCCGACAAGCAAGGCTCCGGCCGGTGCAGCGAGTTCGTCGATCCGGTGGAGGGCACGTTCGGTCTGTTCGGTGGCGCCGTTCTCGGCGACGTCCTCTTCGCGCAGTCCACCCAGTCCACGGTGGAGGAGCAGCGCTTCGGGGACGGCATCGCCATGGCCGTGCCGCCGCGGTCGCAGCTCTTCGTCTACTACCACCTCGTGAACACGACGCCCGAGGACGCGGACATCGGCGTCGAGGCCGACCTCTACGCCATCGACGAGGCCGACGTGACGGTGAAGCTGAAGGACATCGCCGGCAGCGACTTCGTCATCAACGTGCCGCCCCGGGAGAAGTCGCGCTTCTCCGCGGAGTGCATCTTCCCCGACGGCTTCAGCAGCGACTTCAACATCTACTACGTGCTGCCCCACTACCACTACTACGGCACGGGAATGCGCTTCGAGGTCATCGGCGGCCCGAACGACGGCCAGGTGCTGTTCGACACGAGCGGATCCGTGGGGGAGCCTCTCGCTTCGCGCGTCTCCCCGGCTGCGTCGCTCGCCGGCGCGAAGGGCCTTCGCTTCGCGTGCGACTACGACAACTCCACCGACGCCACGATTCGCTGGGGAGCCGGCGCAGACGCCGAGATGTGCTTCTTCCTCCTGCACTCCGACTCCGAGTACAGCTGGGCGGCCATGTCGGGTCAGCGGTTCGGCGCGACGCAGGCGGATCTCGGTGTGAACGCGGACGGCGTACACGAGTTCCGCAGCACCGGCTGCACCATGCTCGCCACGGACCTGCTGTAGCGGTCGCGCCGGCGCTCACCTCACGGAAACAGCGGACAGAATCCGCCCGGGTCGGCGGGCATGCACTGGTTGTCGCAGCCGGGGATCCCACACGGGTAGCAGCACTTCAGGCCGGCCGCGCACTCCGTGTCGCTCGCGCAGCTCGTGCCGGGCCCGCCGTCGCCGAAGCAGTCGTTGCCGCCGCGGGTGTCCTGCCCCGCGCCGTTGGCCGTGCACCCGTTGCAGTAGAACTTGCCGTCGCACCCGCACGAGCCGGGGCAGTCGTCGGTACACAGGTTCGGCCGCGGACGACACGTTCCCACCCCGTCGTCGCCGCCGCACGCGTGCGTGCCGTCCGGTCCGAAGTCGCAGTACTCGTCGGGGCCGCAGGTGTCGCCGGCCTCGCCGCCGCACGTCGCGGCGCCCGCGTCGTTGCAGTTCGGATCCGGGAACGCCTCCAGGCGTCGCCAGGTGCCGTTCTCGCACTTCACGAGGTTGCAGAACTGGCACGGATCCGTGCACGACTCGCCGCCGCAGAACTTCCCCTCGGGCGCGCACGGCTTGCCCACCGCGTCGAACAGATCCGTCGGACACGCGCCGCCGTCGGCTCCGCCCCCACCGCTCTGGCCCCCGCCACCCCCCGCGCCGCCGCCGCCTCCCGCAGTTCCGCCGCTTCCCGCGGTGCCGCCGCTTCCCGCAGTTCCGCCGCTTCCCGCAGTGCCGCCCGTGGCCCCAGCCCCGCCGCTGGCGCCCGCCCCCGAGTCACCGTCGGTGCTCCCCCCGCACGCGAGCGAAGCGAGCGCCACCATCGAGCCGACCGCGAGCCGTGTCACTACGAGCCTCATTCGAGAGTCCTCCGCGAGCGCATGAGCAACACGAGCAAGGTTAGTCGACGCGCTGGCGCTGGGCCATGCGGCGGGGATGGGTGGGGCGGGTGGGGACTTGGGTTCAAGCGTGGCTTCTTGCACCACTCCCGATCGAACGCCGTTGCGAGCCCCCGGTCCGGGTGATAACGGTCTCGCCCCGTTGAACGCGCTGGCTGCACGGGGGCGCCCGTCGTGGGCCCTCGTCGTCGCAGGAGCGATCGTGCTCGGCGTGGTCGGCGGCCCTCGCGTGGCGCGCGCGCAGACGTTCCGCGGGGACGCGACGTACGAGGCGACGAAGCGCTCCATCGACGTGGTGGGATCGCACCTGGTGTTCCTCCAGACGCAGGCGCGCAAGCAGGACTTGCTCGAGTACTACGGGTTCACGCTTCGCTGGGCGCCCGGGCGGTTCGAGTACTCGGACGGCCAGCGCGCGGCAGGCACGCTCGCGCGGGGACAGCAGAACTTCGGCGCCGGCGTGGGCGACGTGCTCGGTGGGTTCTTCGCCGGTGCTCAGGTCGACGCCGTGACGGCCTTCTCGCGCCAGGGCGGCGACTGGCGTGCAACGGGGTACGAGGGGATGGTGTTCGCAGGCGGCGCCGTCGGCGGCGTGCAGGCGACCCTGGGGTACCTGGGGACGCTCACCACCCCGCAGGACTTCGACATCGACGCGACGGGGGGTTTTCGCGTACCGCGCGAGGGCGGCGAAGCGGGCCGGCGGCCTGGGGCGCCGGAGCTGGGCGGGGCGGACGTCGCGTCGAACTTCCTCCTGCTCTCGGCTCACGAGGGCAGCTCGGGCGCGTTCCTCTCGGCGTCCTTCGGCGAGTATCCGGTGCTGCGGGCGGAGCAGACCGGCGCGGGCACCGTCACCCGCTACGTCGGCGTGGAGCGGCGTCTCAGCGAGGTCCGAGCGAACCTCCAACCTCTGGAGCACCACCTCCCCGAGGACTTCGGCCTCCCGATGATCCGCCGGAGACGCGGTCCCTTCCCCCCGTGGACCCGGGCGCGGTCGTCGTAGGGGCCGTGGAGGCGGCGGACGCCTCCGTCGAGCTCGTGGTGCGGACGGCGGCAGGCTTCGAGTGGCGCTCGGAGGGCGGCGCGCCGGTGGTCCTCGACGTTCCGGAGGCCGCGACGTGGGCGCTCTCCTTCGACGAGGAGCAGGATGCGTTCGTGCTCCGCGCGCCGGACGCCGCGGCGATCGTGTGGTCGCCCGCGCGCGGGAGCGACGAGCGCTACCCCGCGCCCGCGGCGCCGGAGGGTTCGGCGGGCTGGATCCGCTCCGGTGATCCCGGCCTGCCCTTCGCCGAGATCGCCGCCCCGAACCCAGCCTACGCAGAGGTTCGCGTTCCCGAACGGTACGTCGTCGCCCGGTGGGGCGATGGTGCGCTGCAGGACGCCGACGCTCACACCACTCCCTGTGCCGCGCGCTCCCGCTGCCGGCTCCTCGGCGAGAGCTACCTCCTCGGCGTGGTGGGAGGTCTGCGCCCGACCGGCGTCTACGCGTTCTGGTCGTGGGAGTCGCTCGTGACGCTCGTCTCGGCGCCGCTGTTCTGGGGCGGTGGGCGATGAGCGGCCCGCGATGGCTCTCGCTGTGCGTCGTCGCCGTCGCCCCGTGCTGTGTCTACGAGGGACGCGACGACGGCGCGCGACCATCGTTCCCTCCAGACTCGACGGAGGCCGGACCTCGCGTCACCCCGTACTCGACCTGGGACTCCGGCTCCGCCGACGCGCCCGACTCCGGCGCCGACACGACGGTGGCCGACGCACCCGAGCCCGACGCCGGGACCGACGCTCCGGCGTGGCCGCCCGCCGAGCTCGTCGTTGCCGGCGACGCGTACCAGGTCGCGGTTCGAGGGGACGCGCTCGCAGCGTACGTCGGCGTGCTCGTCGGCGGATCCATCGACACGCAGCTCCAGCTCCGGGAAGCGAGCGGGGTGAGGGTGCTCCACTCGGGAACGCAGGTCCTCGCGCGCAACGCGATCGCCCTGGACGATGACGCCGTCGCCGCCTCCAGCCGCGACGGCGTTTTCGCGTACCCACGCGTCGCCGGCCCGCGCGTCGATGTCGCGTTCGGGACGGTGCCCCAGGGCGTGCAGCTCGCGGGGCTCACGGCGGGGTTCGTGTACTACCAGCGTCCGAGCCCGACACCCGGCGGGCTCGACGAACTCCGCCGGCGCTCGCGCGTCGACGCCACGGACGAGGTCGTGGCGTGCTCGGTGTCGACGTCTGCCGTCGCCGTGGCGTCGGACGGCTCCGCCGTCCTGGGGCGGCCCGGCGGCGTCGTCCGGGTCGCCCTCGCCGCCCTTCCCGGGGCCTGCAGCTCGGAGACCGCCGGCACGGTGCTGTCCGCCGCCGCGAGCCCGGTGAGCGTCCTCGTCGGGAGCGTGCGCGTGGTCATCGGACAGGACATCGGCGCGGCGACCTCCCTCACCGCCGTGTCGCTCGCAGGCGGCGCCCCGGAGCCCGTCGGCACCGCGGCCATCGGCCTGTGGGGTACCGAGCCGGCGCGACCGCTCGCCGAGCTCGGTGACACGCTGTTCTACGTCGAGGAAACCGGCGCGGAGAACTACGTCGTCGAGCACCCCCCGGCGGGCACGGCGCGCCGCCTCGCGCCCGTCGCTCGCCGCGCCGTGCGAGCGGTGGCCGCCAGCTCTTCGCACGTCTACTTCTCCACCGTGGACGGGATCTCGCGCGTCGCGCGGTGAGGCGGGTGCGCCCGTCAGGTGCTCGTCACGCTACTTGCGCGTACACGTCACCTTCAGGTCCTTGCCGGGAACCGTGTAGCTGAATCCGATGGAGCTGCCGTCGCCGTCGAAGCACTCGTCCTCGTGCTCGACGCAGATCTGTCCGCGATCGCAGTGGATCCAGAGCTGATCCGTCTCGGTGCCGGCGGAGATCGTCCCCGAGCAGCCGCTGGCCTCCTTCGACACGATCACCGCCGTGCCGTCGCTCGGGCCGATCGCGCAGCTGAACTCGGCGTTGTTGCAGACCGCACACTCGATGGCGCTGCCGCTCTCGCCGGTGCTCGTGGAGCTGCACGACGCGGCGGCCATGGCCACGGCGAGCACGGCGGCGAGACCGCTTGCGACCTGTCCTGGAGCACGAAAGTGACGCATGATGACCTTCTCCTTCGCGAGCGAGACGCTCGGGCTCGTACCGATCCGGCGTTCCTCCGGGGGAGGTTAGTGGAAGCGGGCCCGGAAGTGTTCGAGCCTGCACCGGCCCGTCGCCCATTTCACGGTTCCAGCCGCACCCGCACCCCAGCCACCTGCACGTTCCGCCACGGGTCGTGATCGTTGAACGACTTGGCCTCGATGATCTCGAGCGCGTCGAGCTGCTTGCCGATCCACGATGGAGCGCGTCCCCGCCGTGCGGCTGCGCGGAACCCGCCGCGGCCTGGGTCGAAGCGGAGGGGCACTCGCTGCTCGCCTCGCGCTCGTCGACGGCCGGTCCACACCGCGAGGACGTCGGCGGCGTACCTGCGAAGCTTCCACTTGTGACCCGCCTGGCGCCCCGAAGGCACGTTCAGCCGCGCGAGGACGGCGCTCGTCAGTCCGAGGCCGTGCACGGCGTAGGCGTCCATGTGGTCGTAGGCGGTGGCACACCACGCCGTCTGGAACGCTTCGGCGTAGCGGGCGGGAACCACCGGCGCGGGGCGGGCGTCCCAGCGCTCCGGCGCCAGGGAGTCGATGCTGCGGTGCCTCATCGCGTCCTCGATCTCGTCGTGTGAAAAGGCGGTGAGGGCGTCGAAGGTCGAGAGGTGGTTTCGCCCGAGCAGGAGCGGATGGGCGGGGAGCTGCAGCGCCGGATACTGGGCGAGCATCGCCACGGAGGCGAGCGCCACCACGAGCGTGCCGCGGGCGCTGGCTGCGCGGGACGCGCTCGGTAGCACGGACTCCGCCACGCCGCCGAAGCTGGCGAGCAACGCGCAGACCGGAAACGCGAGGTAGCGATAGTGGACGAAGTCGCCGCCCGTGCGGACCACGGCCACGGTCACCAGGCCCGCCCCCAGCCAGATCACCGCGCGCTCCGTCAGGCGTGCCGCGTGTCGCCGCCTCACGGCGAGGGCGGCCGTCGTCGCGAACAGCGCGATGAGCCACAGGTGCAGGTGATACTGCGTCGTCGTATCGAGCAGGTACCCGAGGCCGCGGCCCCACGCGCTCTCCGCCTTCAGGTAGTACGTGTTCGGCAGGACGTCGGCGTAGTACACGATGCGGAAGACGAACCACCCTCCGCCCACCGCAGCGGCGACCGCACCCAGCAGGCGAGGGAAGCGCCCGCACCGCCACCAGGTCCACGCCAGCGCCACGCCGAACGGCAGCATCAGCTCCGGGCGAACCACCGGAGCCACGCCCATCACCACCTGGGCGAGCCGGCTGCGTGGCTGAACGACCAGGTAGGCGAAGGCGACGCCGCACACCTGCACCAGAGGGGTCTCCATTCCCGACGAGAAGTGACTCAGCACCGCGTAGTTGGTGCACAGCAGCGCCGCAGGTAGGTTCAGGCGCGTGGCGGGCCCCGTGCGAGACGACAGCGCCTCGTTGGTACGCACCAGCAGGACGAAGAACAGCACGAAGCAGCCCACGGACAGGGCGAGCGCCACGTGCCAGAAGCGAAGGCCCAGCGCCCGGGTCGTGGCCAGCAGGACCATCCACGCCGGGCTGGTGAAGCCCTCGACGTACTCGCCGACGTTGAACACGAGCTGGCCGGTCTGGGCGAAGTTCTCCGCGTAGCGAAAGTAGATGAAGGCGTCGTCCAGCACCCACCGGTACTCGAACGTCAGCCACATCCCGACGGGAAGCAGCACCCAGGTCGGCCACGCGGACCGGCGAGGATCCGTGCGCGCGACGAAGCCGCGCTCGTGACGTGGTCCGGGCCGCAGCGGCATCGTTCCGATGCTAGCGACGTGAGCGCCGCGCGGCACCGAGACGCAACGCGCGCGCGCGGACGGAGCCAGCCCCCGCCAGCGCCACGACCGCCCCGCACGCCACCGCAAAGTCGCGAGCCGTGCGGCAGCGGGTCACAGCCCTTCGGTGACGCCCGCCTCGATGACGCTCGCTTCGCGATCCAGCATTCGGCGCGCACAGGGGCGCACCACCGCGTCGAGGCCCGTCCGCACGACCTCGCGGACGTCGGCTCCGGTGAGGCGGCCGTGCGCCGCCCACGCGGCCAGGTCCGTGCCCAGAGGCGGCTCCGCGCACGACGGGGCGAAGCGAGCGTCGTCGAAGGCGCGCACCACGGCGCGCCGCACGGGCTCGCCGCCGACGTCGAGGGCCCAGCGCACGAGCTCCCACGACAGCTCGGCGTGGCGAGCCTCGTCGTCGGCGATCCGCGCGAGCTCCTCGCGGACCGTGGCGTCGCGGGCGCGGTCGCGCTGCTCGGCGGCGACCAGCGCCGCCAGCGTCTCGCCGATGCACCCTTCGCGCACGGCCCGCGCCGCCAGCTCCGCGTGGGCGACGCGCTCGACCGCGCCGGCGACGTCGAGGCGGGCGGGACCTCGCGGGCCGCCCGCATTGCGGCT
>CAZARU010000135.1:0-17927 GCA_964487605.1 uncultured Polyangiaceae bacterium | reverse complement strand
CCAGGAACGTCGCGTGCTCGGCGAGCTGGTCCACGGGGTAGCCGCGGTAGCGGAGGATGCCCTTGTCACCGTCGATGAACGTGACCGCCGAGCGGCATGACGCGGTGTTCATGAACGCGGGGTCGTACGTCATGAGCCCGAAGTCGTCTTCGCCGGTCTTGATCTGGCGCAGGTCCATCGCACGGATGGTCCCCTCGCTGACGGGCACCTCGTAGGTCTTGCCCGTGCGATTGTCGGTGATGGTGAGCGAGTCCTTGTTCGTCATTCGGGGTCCGATCCGTTCGGAGGAAACCGCAGAATTCCGTACCGCCCCGTGCGGTTCAAGCCCCGATTCTCCGCCGTCGATGGGCGGCCGTCGCGGATAATTGGGCCGGCTGCGCCCAATCGGGTGATCAGGGCGGTCATGGTCCGACCTAACGCCCTGCATCATCGGGTGCTGGGCGCCGTCCTGGCGCTCGGCGCCTCCGCGTGCAGCCAGTCCGAGTTCTTCGGATCCCTCACGGAGGAGCCCCCCGCGCTCGCCAAGGCGAAGGGCGGCTCGACCGTCGAGTCGCCGGCCGAGGAGGACTGGTCGCACGTCCCGGTTCCGGCCGCGGACGGCCCGAAGCTGCTCCCCGTGGCGATGGTGGTGCCCATCCTGGCGAGGCCGGATCGGAAGGCCGAGACGGTCGGCTACTTGCGGGTGGGCTCGCGGGTGGCGCGGTCGCCCGAGCCGGTCTCGCGACGCGACTGCAAGGACGGATGGTACGCGGTCCGCCCCGTCGGGTTCGTGTGCGTGGGGGAAGATGCGACGCTGAAGCCGGACCATCCCATCGCGAAGGCGATAACGGTGGAGCCGGACCAGACGAAGGCGATGCCCTACAAGTACGCGTTCGTCCGCGCCATCGCGCCCAACTACCTCCGCATTCCGTCCAAGGCGGAGCAGTTCCAGTACGAAATGCGGCTCGAGCGGCACCTGCGGAACTGGAAGAAGCTACGCGACAAGTGGGACGAGCTCGACGTGGGCGCGAACGACGTGCCGCTGGACGAACAGGGCTTCGCCATCGGAAAGATCCCCGACCACGCAATCCCGATGGATCAGAGCGTGCGCTTCGGCGGCGACGGCCACGATCAGGTTCCCGAGTGGCTCGTCGGCGAGCGCAAGATCCCCAACATCTCGAGCTACAGGGCTCCCCCCTACGCCGTGATCGCCGACCGCGTGAAGCGGCACGCCGGCATCGCGCTCATCGGGACGTTCGTCGCCGACGAGAAGGCTCAGAATCGCCGCTTCGCCATCTCCACGGACGCGCGGCTGGTTCCTGCCGACAAGCTCAAGGCCGACAGCGGCTCGCCCTTCCACGGTCACTCGATTCGCGAGCACGGCCTCCCCATCGCCTTCGCCCGCAAGGCGGGCGCCACGTGGTGGGATCTCGATGGGGGAGAGCTCCGGAAGGGGGAGCGCCTCGGGTGGCGTGAAATGGTTCCCCTCACGGGCGTCGTCAAGAACCTTCAGGGCGTCCGCATGGTGGAGACGAAGAGCGGCCGCTGGCTCAGGAGCTCGGATCTGAAGACCGCCGCGAAGCCCAGCAAGCTCCCTTCGTGGGCGAGGAAGGGCGTGAAGTGGATCGACATCTCGATCATCAGCCAGACCATGGTGCTCTGGGAGGGCGATCAGCCCGTGTACGCCACCCTGGTCTCGACCGGTCGTGATGGTGCTGGCGACCCCGCGACGACCCTGAGCACGCCGCAAGGGACGTTTCGCATCTATCAGCGGCACGTGACCACGACCATGGACTCGAACGTCGCGGACCACGAGTTCGAGCTCCGGGACGTGCCGTGGGTCATGTACTTCAAAGGCGGCTACGCGCTCCACGGCGCGTACTGGCACGACGACTTCGGACGCTCCCGGTCGCACGGCTGCGTGAACATTGCACCCATCGACGCCCGCTGGGTGTTCCAGTGGGCGGGGCCGCCCGTTCCGGAACACTGGCATGCGGCCTACGCGGGCGAGACGCTGGGTGAAGGCACCATCGTGCACATCCACAAGTGACGGCGTTCACTCGGGGCGCGCGAACCACGCGTCCGGCAGCTTCGCGGCCACCAGCTCGGCGACGCTGACGGTCCGAAAGCCGCACTCCGCCGAGACCTCGCGAGCGAACGAGGAGCGGCGGAAGCTGCGCGCGATCACCAGTGCTTCGGGAAACTTCTTGGTGAGCCAGAGCGCGAGCCGGATGTTCGTGCCGTCGTCACCGGTTCCGAGGACGAACGTGGGGGGCGTCGGCAGTGTGGAGAGGCGAGCGGTGATGCGCTCCCAGTCGTCGAAGTCGCGAGCGTCGAGGCGTTCGGCGATGTGCTCGTAGTCGCCCGCATAGCCTATTTGCTCGCCGAACTCCGCCGCCCTCCGCTTGGCGTGAAGGTCAAGGGTGTAGACGGTACCGAGGTGTGGCAGCGCGCGGGTCTGCAGCTCGTCGAGCACGGTCTGGCCGAACCTACCGAACCCGACGAGAACGACGGTGTCCCGACGCTCGGTGGACCGGAAGTGCGGCAAGATCTCTCGTTCGACGGCGTGCCGCGCAGCTATCTGATGAGTGTTGAACGACGCGCACACCTGACCCACCGTCGTGTGGGCGACGACGTTCTTCATCCGAAGGTCAGAGAGGTGAATCGTGACGCGACTGGCCATCTGCGGGAAGCGGCCGATCACGTTCGCAGCTGCGTCGAGGTTCGAGACGTCGTCGCCCATGACGAACAGGACGCGGCGCGCTCGCTCCACCGCCAGCGCGGCGATGAGCGCCGGGCTCGTCGCGTCGGCCGTCAACACGTGGGCCCCCCACACCTCACGGGCCTCGTCGGCCAGCGTCGGGTCCGGCTCGCGGTCGATGAGCAGGACGGGGACGGCGGCGTCCACTTCGCGCAGCTTCTCCAGGCACAGCAGTCCGAGCTTGCCGCACCCGGCAATGATGACGTGATCACGACGGCGCCGGAGGATCCAGGCGGTCGGGTTCACGGCGCGGACGAACGATTCCACGAGCGCCGACGCCGTGATGGTGGGCGCCGCGAAGTACGAGAGCCAGAGCAGGTGACGTGCCCAGTCGGGCCCGCCGATGGGGGTGCCGAGGTCCATTCCCCCGAGCACGAAGAGTCCGAGGGCGTAGTAGACGCGAGTCAGGACCGACGCGTCGGGCAGCCCCGGACGGTCGGAGACGTCGGGCCCCGCGGACAGGGCGACGAACGCGCAGGCGAACACGAGGGTCAAGAGGGCGCCGCGCCATCGGAACCAGTAGAGACGCCGCTGGGTCCCGCGCGAGAGCCGCCAGGGCATCCCGCGATCTTCGGTGGCGCGCCACTGCCGTCAAGTCGGCACGCCGGGATCCGACGGAAGCGCCCTGCCTCGGTCGAGCGCGCTTCGCGCGCACCCGTCGTCGGGCTACGATGCCAGCGTGGCCCCCCGCTCCACGTTGACGGCCCGAGACCGAGCGGGTGACCTCGTCGGTGGTCGCTATCGCATCCGGAGGATGATCGGCAGCGGCGGACAGAGCACCGTGTGGGAGGCGCTCGACGAGCGCGTGGGCGACCGCGTGGCGCTCAAGGTGCTCTCTTCCTCGCTGGCGGAGGATGCGGATCACCGCGAGCGCATGTTCCGCGAGGCGCGCGCCATGGCGTCCTTGATGGGCACCGCTGCGGTCCGCGTTCTCGATCAGCAATGGACGGACGACGGTGCCCTCACGCTCGTCCTCGAGTTCCTGGAGGGCGCAGAGCTCGAAGATCATCTGCTGGCGCTCGAGGCTCGTGGCGAGCGAATCGCGGCGTCCGAGGTGGTCCGCATCCTCGAGCCGGTGGCGCGAACCGTCGATGCGGCTCACGCCCAGGGGATCATCCATCGCGACCTGAAGCCGGGAAACATCTTCCTCGTCGGTCCGGGAGGATCGCAGGGGGTCAGAGTGCTCGACTTCGGGTTCGCGAAGTTCGAGCGGCTGCGGGGCCTGACGGCGGCGGGGGTGATCGCGGGCTCGCCGAGCTACATCGCGCCAGAGGCATGGAAGGGCATGGCAATCGATCATCGCGCGGATCACTACGCGCTCGGCGCGATCGTGTTCCGCATGCTGGCCGGCCGCGCGCCGTTCGTCTCGGACGACTTGGCCGACCTCCTGCGGCTCGCGACTTCGGCCAAGCGCCCCAGCGTTCGCGCGCTGCGACCTGAGCTTCCCGTGGAGATGGATCACTGGATGGAGCAGGCGCTCGCCGTGGATCGCGAGGGTCGGTTCCTCCGCGCGGCGGGCATGATGGCGTCGCTTCGCCAGATCCTCCTGGGATGATGCGGCGAGCGAGGGGTCCAGGGCCCGTGGCCCTGGGTGGGTGTGGGCTGATGGCCGCTCTCGTCACGGCCTGCGGCTCCGAACCCGCCCGGGAGTCGCAGGACGCCGCCCAGGAGCCGCTCGACTTCACGGTGATGAGCTTCAACGTTCGTAACGGGCTTCTCGATTCGGGTGAACGCGCCTGGACGGCGCGTCGCCCCGAGGTGCTGCAGTTCATGGCGGAGTCCGGTGCCGCGTGGATCGGAACGCAGGAGGTCCTGCCTGACCAGCGGGACGAGCTGCTCGCGGAGCTCGACGGCTGGGAAGCATTCGGGCTCGGTACGTATCCGGACGACGTCGGGGATCACTCCGCGCTGTTCTTCCCGTCCGACGTCGTGGAACGCGTCGAGGGCGACACGTTCTGGTTGAGTGAGACGCCGACCGAGCCGGGCACGAAGGGGTGGGACGCGTTCTTGCCGAGGGTCTGTACCTGGGCGCGCATGCGCGTGCGCGGGACCGGGCGGGAGGTCTTCGCGTTCAACACGCACCTCGACAACGAGGGCGCGATCGCGCGTCTCGAGGGGGCTCGGCTGGTGGCGGAGCGCATACGGGAGCTGGCGGCGGGTTCTCCCGTGGTCCTCACAGGAGACTTCAACGCGGCGGAGGGCGAGCCGCCTCTCGACGTGCTGCTCGTCGACCTCGTCGATGCGTTCCGCACCGCACATCCCGACGATGCGTCGGGAACGTTCCACGCCTATCTCGGCGTCACGACGGGTCCTCGAATCGATTTCGTGCTCGTGTCGCGGCACTTCGAGGTGCTCGACGCGGGCATCCTCCCCGATGCGCCCCCGTTCGCGTCCGATCACTATCCGGTGACGGCGGCGTTGCGCCTGCCCTGACGCGGCGCGCCTGCGCTCACTGGATCGAGAAGCTCTTCCCCACGGTGACGGCGTCGCCGCTGAACGGCGGGACCTTCGCCGCGCGGAAGATGCGCGCCACGCAGCCTCCGACGGCCGTTCCCGCGAAGTCGCCGGTGATGACGGCGTTGGTGGCGCGTCCGCTGGGCATGAACGTGACCGCCGCGCGTCCGCTCCCGGTGGGGCCGTCGGGCTGCTTGCATCCCGCGGCCGAGCCGGCCGCGCTCCCTAGGGCCGCCGACGCTGCAGCCCGATCGAAGGGCGGAAGGTCGCTGGGTGGAGCCTCGACCTTGGGCTCCTCCTTCTTCTCTTCTTCCTTCTTTTCTTCGGGCTCCTCCTTCTTCTTCTCTTCTTCCTTCTTCTTGTCGTCGTCCTTCTTCTTCTCTTCTTCCTTCTTTTCTTCGGGCTCCTCCTTCTTCTTCTCTTCTTCGGCAGGCGGCTCGGCGGCGGACGCGCTCGGCGCCGCGGGTGCGGCGGGCTCCGCTGAGGCCGTCGCGGTGCTCGTCTCCACGGGCTCGGTCGTGGCGAGGGGCTCGGCCGTGGGCGGTGGCGCGTCGGATCCGGCCGGATCGGCCTTCGGCCACTTCAGGTACGCGAACGTGCCTCCGCCGACTCCCAGCAAGAGGAGCGCGACGAGCGCGATGGGCAGGATCCCCGACCCGCTCGATGGCTTTGCCACCACGGCGCTGGGGACCGGATCCGAGGGCGGTGGTGGCTCGGCGACAGGCGCCGTGAAATCGGGCGCGGCCATCGATGGGCTGAAGAGCCCGCCGGCTGCCAGGTTCGCGATCGACTCGGGGGGGCCGTCTTCCGCGACGGGCCCGCTCGAGAGCAACAACGCCTCCGGTGCGCGTTCGACCTTGGCGGGACCCGGTGCGCCCTGCATCTTCGACAGCGCATCCAGCGAGAACAGGACCGAGTTCTCGTTCCGTTCACCGGTGTAGTGAGCGCCACGCGGGTCCTGTGACGGTTCGTCGATGCCGCCGAACAGGTCCTTCGCTTCCGCAGGGCGGCCGCCGTCGCGGCGAGCCGCGCCGGGTCGCGGTAGCTCCGGCTCCGGCGCGCTCTGCGGCGGGACGTCCAGCTCGAACGGGAGCTTCGCTGCCGGGGCGGGAGTCGGAGAAGGTGCTCTGAACCGCGGGGCCGGCGAGGGGCGCGCGGGCTCGGGCGCGCCCAGCGGCGACGAGATCGCGACGGTGGATTCTTCCTGACCGGGCTCGAGCCCGGGCGCCGCTGCCAGGTCGCGCCCGTGGTCGTCGCCAGCGGCGCGCGCCAGCATGGCCGCGTCCGGCGCCGCCATGGCGACCGTCACGTCGTCGAACCCGACGCCCTGGCCGGGCCCGGCAGCAGCCGGCGGCTCCCAGCTTCCCGGCTCGTGCCATGCGCCGCCGGATGGCGGGGCGTCGTCGAGCGGCGAACGACCGACCACGGTTGCTTCCTCGTCGGGCGGGCGAATCCCCTTTGCGGCGAGCTTGGCGGCAATCTCCGGGATCTCGAAGGGCGTGAGCCAGTCGTCCATGCCCTCCTTCCAGATGAACGTCTCGGAGTCGACGATCCCCGCTGCGTACAGATTCGCCACTTCTGCCGCCGAGACCTCGCGCTGATCGTCCTCCGTCACCGCGACCGTCCACAGATCCTCGGGGGGGGCCGGTGCCGACCCGGCTGCGGGCACCATGCCGCCGAGCAGCGTACCCTTCGCGGCGCCTGCAGAAGCGGCGGCCACTGCGGGCGACGGCGCAGGGGCAGCTGCGGCGGGGCGCGGAGAGATCGCGGCAGGCTGTGCCACTCCGACGCCGCCGAGGATGGTCTTCTTCGCTTCCGTCCTGGCCGGCGCGGGTGCGGGAGCTTCGAGTCCGCCGACGATCGTCTTCTTCGCGGTTTGACGAGGAGCCGCGGCAGGGGCGCCGCCGGTCGTCTCGGAGGGTACGAGCGAGACGCGCGCTCCCTCGGCCGTTCCCTTCGTGCCGTCGATGATGATCGGGCTGCTGCACTTCTTGCACTTGATCCGAACCTTGCGGCCCTGGACCTTGTCGTCGGGTACGGCGTACCGAGCGGAGCAACTGGCGCAAGTGATGTTCATCGACGGCTCGAGAGGGGCATGACGGCTCGGTCGCGGATCATCGCCGATCGCGCGAGCATTTACACAACTGGCGTCGGATCGGCCAGTTTCGTCGGCGGATTTGCGCAAAATCACGCTCCTTCGGTAAGCGGAGCGTTTCGTCACGGGCGCCGCGCGAACGGCGCGGCGAAATTGCGCGGGGGGCCTGGTTCGCGCGCATTTCGCGCCCACTCGCCCGTCGCGGAGGCGCTACCCTTGGCCGCTGATGGCCTCGGCGGCGCGTTCTGCAGGAGCCGCACTCGGCTTTCTCAAGGCCGTGTACCTCACGGCCGATCCGCGATGGCTCGGCGTGTTTCGCGTCGTGCTCGGCGGAATGCTCTTCGTCGACGTCGCGCGTCGCTGGGCCGACGCGCGCATGTTCTACACGAACGACGGCATCCTTCCGAACCACTTCGCCATCTTCCGCCCGATGGGTCGCGACGTGTTCTCGCTGTTCTTCGCCGTGTCCACCTACGGCGAGGCGACGGTCGCTTTCGCGCTGTCGCTCTTCTGCGTTTCGATGTTCCTGATCGGGTACAAGACGAAGCTCTTCCACGTTCTCTCGGCGCTCATCATCACCAGCCTCAACGCGCGCAACATCTTCGTCGAGAACGGCGGGACCGTCGTCGTGAACCTCATCACCGTGTGGACGCTCTTTCTGCCGCTCGGGACGCGGTTCTCCATGGACGCGATGTCGAAGTCCATGCGGCACTTCCCGGAGCAGGACGCGCGAGATCTGAACGACCGCTCCACCCCGCCGCGAGTCGTGACGCCCGTGGTGTCCCTCGTCGTGCTCGGACTGATCCTGCAGTGGGTCATCATCTACTGGTTCAACGCGGTGACGAAGGACGGCGTCGGGTGGAAGAACGGAACGGCGCTCCACTGGTTCTGGCACCAGGATCGAATCGTGACGTGGGCCAGCATCGTCGCGCGCGAGAACGCACCTCTGTGGTTCGTCAAGGCGCTCACCTACGGGACGCTCGTCATCGAGTTCTCGCTACCGTTCCTCATCGCGTTCCCGTTCTTTCGTACCTGGACGCGGCGGGTGGCGTTCGCCCTGGCGATTTCGCTCCACGGCGGCATCGCCGCCTTCTCGCGGCTCGGACCCTTCTCGTACGTGATGTGCTCCTTCTTCATCCTCCTGCTCGGCGAGCGCGATTTCGCTCTCGTGACCAGGTGGTTCGGACGTCAGAAGCGCCGACGCCTCGTGGTCTACGATCAAGACTGCGGGATCTGCTTCTGGACGTGTCGCGTCCTGAAGCGTCTCGACCCGTTCGATCGGCTCGAGTTCTTCGGCAACGACGACCTCTCGGCGCTGCCGGCGGGCGTCGAAGCGACGGGGGCCGACACCAGCGTCCTTGCGATCGATCCCGAAACGCGGCGCGTTCACCGCGAGGAGCGGGCGGTGTACGAGGTCGCGCGCGCTTTGCCGTTCGGGATCCTCGCCGTGTTCTGGATGCGTGTTCCGGGGCTCTCGCTGGTCGCCCGGGGGATGTATCGGGCGGTCGCGAGGAACCGTTTCGCCATCTCCGCCTGGTTCGGGCTCGGCGTGTGCGGGACGCGGGCCCCGGCTCCCTCCTCCGCCCCGGAGCCGGCGCCGGCGGATCGGATTTCGGAGCGTGACTCGTCACCGCCGGGCGACCCCCTGGTGCCCGGACAGAGCCCGCTCCGGCGCGAGCTCGGCGCGTTCGCCTACGTGCTGAAGGAGGGCGCAGCCGCGGTCCTGCTCGTCACGCTCGCGACCCAGGCCACGCTCGAGAACCGGGGCCTCGGTCGGCTCATCAAGGTGAGTCAGCCGGAGTGGATGCGGAAGATAGTAGACGTCCCGAGGCTGTACCAGGGGTGGCGCATGTTCGCGCCGGAGCCCCCGTACGACGACGGTCGCGTCGTGGTGGACGCGCGCACGGTGGACGGTCGAAAGATCGACCCGTTCACCCATGCCGAACCCGACTTCGATCCCTACACGCCCACCGGTTGGGGACACGAGCAGTTCATGTGCGACTATCACAATCGCATTCGGTTCCCCGGCCACGCGGGCAACCGCCCCCACCTGAAGGACTACCTGCTCAGGTACCACGAGTGGACGGGGAACCCGTCGGACCGCATCGTCGCGTTCGACGCGTGGTGGGTGAGCGACAAGTCGCCTCCGCCGGGTCAGCTCCGCGGTGAGCCCATGCCACCTGCGAAGCTCGTCTCGCACGGCCACGTCAGGGACTCGGGGGCGACGGCCTGGCTCGCCCCCGGGCCGCGTGCGCCGGGCTCGGGTCCACCCGAGGCCACCCCGTGACGGAGCCGGCTCCCGTCGCGAACGGCGAGGGAGCTACGGGGCGGACCGGCCGGCTTCGCTCGTTCGTCGCCGCGGTCTCGGACGCCTACGGCACGGCGGACCCGCGTTCGCTCGGGCTCTTTCGCATCGCGCTCGGAGCGCTCCTCTTCGTGGACGTAGCGCGCCGCTGGCCCGATCTCGACGTCTTCTACACGAACGCCGGCTGGCTGCCGAACCACTACGCGCTGTTCCGGCCGATGAGCGGACACCTGTTCTCGGTTCATCTCGCGTTCGACACCCCGCTGTCCGTGAAGGTCTTGACGGTCTTCCACCTGCTGGTGAACGCCGCGCTCCTGGTGGGCTACCGGACGAAGACGGCACAGGTCCTCGCGGCCGTGCTCATCACGAGCATGAACAGTCGCAACATCCTCATCGAGAACGGCGGCTGGGTCGTGCTGAACCTCCTGGCCGTCTGGACGGTCTTCTTGCCGCTCGGCCGTCGCTTCGGCGTGGATGCCTGGCGTCGACGCTGGTCGCTCCGCGTGGAAGCGACCGTGACGGAGCTCGGCGACCGGTCGTGGCCCGCTGCGGACGTCGCGCCCGTCCGATCCCTGGCCGTGGCGGCGCTGATCGCCCAGTTCGCCGTCATTTACGCGTTCAACGTCATCCACAAGACCGGGCCGGCGTGGCGCGATGGAACTGCCGTGTACTACTTCTTCGAGCAGGACCGCATGGTCACGGCCTTCGGCGCGTGGGTCCGCGGCGTCGTGCCGCTCGACGCCATCCGGTTCATGACCTGGTCGACGCTCGCCGTCGAGGCGCTGATCGCGGTTCTCCTGATCGTGCCGTTCGCCCGGCGCTGGGCTCGGCTCGCCGCCTTCGCCCTCGCGGTCGGGCTTCACGGCGCGATCGACGCGGTCGTGCAGCTCGGCCCGTTCTCGTGGGCCATGATGATCGTCCACCTCGCGCTGGTCCCTCGGGAGTCGTGGGTCGCCGTCGCGCGCTGGGCCGAGCGCAGGGTTCCGTCGTCGGTGCTGGCGATCGACGAGGACAGCGCGCGGGCCAGGGTGGTCGCCCGCTCCGTCAAGCGGCTCGACGCGTTCGGGAAGGTCGAGATCGTGGGGCTCGCCGCGGAACGTGACGGGCGTGAATCGATGGAGGTGCGACCGGACGCCAGGGGCGCCGCGATGACGCCGTCCGAGGGTCTCGCGCGGCTGGCACGCTCTCTGGGGCTGCCGCGCGCGTGTGCGGCCGTCCTGGGCTGGGCGGCAGTGCGCGCCGCGGTCCGCGGTGTGGTCGGGCTCGTGACGGCCTGGTCGGAGCCGCAGGCGCGAGCGACCGCGGAGGCCGGGCCGCGTGCCGCCGCCGGTCCGCCCGAACCCACGGGGGCGTCCCGAGCCGCGGAGCGGTTTCGCAAGATCTTCTCGACGTCTGGCGTCGTGGTCCTGCTGGTCGCTTGCGGGTCCCAGGTGCTCGTCGAGAATCGTGCCGTCCCCGACGTTCTGCGGCCCAGCCGGCGGCCGCCGTGGATGGAGGCCGTCGTCGTCTACCCCCGGCTGTTTCAGGGTTGGTCGATGTTCGCTCCGAGCCCGCCCATGGACGACGGGCGGGTCGTGGTGGACGGCCGCACCGCAGACGGCCGCCGACTCGATCCGCTGACCGGGAAGGAGCCTTCCTGGGAAGTTCAGCCGCGCGGTGGGTTCCGGATGAACCAGATCTGGGGAGACTTCCACCGCCGGATCGGTGAGCCGCGCTTCTCGCATCTGCTGCCTGGCGTGCGCGACATGCTGAGGGAGTGGCACGTGGCCCGCACGAATGCGGGCTCGGCGCTGGTCGCGTTCGACGTCTGGCTCGTCACCGAGCACGTCCCGCCGCCAGGCGTCCCGCGTGCGCTGCCCCAGCGCAGGAAGCTCGTGAGCCACGGAAGCGTCGCCGACCCCATGCCGTTCCACGGCTCGGGGGCGCCGTAGGGCTTGCCGGCGTTCCGTGGGTCGAGGCGGCGGACCGGGCATCGTCGAGGACATCGGTCGGCGGGGACGGCGGGAGTTCGACGTCGGCGCGGTAGCGAACTCGTCGCCGCCGGCGGAGGTGGGCTATGGTTCGCGCGATGAACGGACCTTCTTCGGGAAGAAATCGGGGACTGGCGGGGGCGGCGCTGCTGGGGGCGCTGCTGGTCGTTCCGGCGTGTCAGCCGGGGAAGTTCGGCGGCCTCGGCGACGGTGGGTGCCCCCAGATGGGCGCGAGCGTCGACGCGCTGACGGCGACGTTCAGCGCGGACGCGAAGGCGAACGCCAAGATCCGGGCCTTCGTGCAGGCGTCCAAGGACATCTCCGCGACGGCGGTTCAGGCCGAGGCGCTCGCCGCCGAGGCGTGTCTTCGCATAGGAGCAGACATCGGCGTCACTTCCGAGCAGATGGCGCCGCGTCCCGGTGCGGGCGGTCGCGCCCAGGGCGCGTGCGAGGCCGTCGCCGGCGCCATGGACGCCATCTTTCGACAGGGGCTCCGCGTGAGCGTGCGGGTGACGCCCCCGCAGTGTCAGGCGGACCTTCAGGCCCACGCGCGCTGCCAGGGCTCGTGCGACGTCAGCGTCGACCCGGGACAGATCGTGGCGCAGTGCCAGCCCGCCCAGCTCTCCGGGTTCTGCGAGGGGCGCTGTGTCGGGCGCTGCGAAGGGACGTGCTCCGGCCAGTGCAGCGGCCAGTGCTCCGCCGTCGACGCGCAGGGGCGCTGCAACGGTCAGTGTAGCGGGGAGTGCAACGGAGGCTGCTCGGCCACGTGCCACGCGCGCTGCGAAGGGCGGTGGCAGGCGCCGCAGTGCGCGGGCCACGTTCGGCCCCCGAGCGCCGACGCGGAGTGCAACGCGAGCTGCAACGCCCACGCGAACGTGCGCGCTCAGTGCACGCCCGCGCGGGTCGAGGCGCAGGCGTCGGACAACAGCGAGCTGGCTCTGCGCCTCGTGCAGTCGCTGCAGGCGAACCTCCCCATGCTCCTGCACGCCCAGATCTCTCTCGGGCAGCGCCTCGCGGGGGACATCCGCGTGGTCGCGCAGGTCGGCGCACAGCTGCCCAAGATCGCCGGCAACGCAGGGCTTCAGGGCCTCGCCTGCATCGCGGCGGGCGCCAGGGCGACGGCCGAGGCATCCGTTTCCATCGACGTCAGCGTCAAGGCCAGCGCGTCGGTCAGTGGTCGCGCCGGCGCTGGCTGAGCCCACGGACCGTCATTTCACGATCACCTGGGTTTCGCAGCCGAAGAGGATGTCCACGCGACCCTGAAGATCCGCCTTCATGGTCGCGCAGTTCTGCGGGCAGACGTGGATCTTCGTCGGGGCCAGGTCGTCGTCGTAGTACCAGCCGCCGTCGGGGCTGGCCGCGCACTCGGCGGCGTTCGCGCCGACCTTCTTCAGCTTGGTCTGCTGCCCGCCGCCGCTCGTGTAGTCCACGTTGACCAGCCCGGAGTCGAACGTTTCTCCTGGCGGCGCCGGGGGGATCTCCCACTCGCAGTCGAGCTCCACGCTGTCCGTGACGGTCCTCGCGAGGTCCTGGAAGACGGCGTTGTAGTCGGTGCCCGTGAACTTGAACTCCGTCCACGTTCCGCCCGTCTGGTCCACGAGCATCTTGTACGCCGTCCCGAGGGGAAGCCGGAAGATGCCGAAGAACTTCCAGACGTCGAACCACCCCGGGTCGAGGGCGGCGACCCTGTCGGTGAACCCCTGGGCGGCGCCGGCGTAGTTCGACGTGTCGTCGGCGCTGTCGTCGGTCACGACGCCGAAGTACTTGACGGAGTTCTGCCGGATCGTCTGCTTGTAGTGCGGGTACGCCCCGGTGAGACGGTGCAGCGCGTTGTGGCTGCCAATCCAGCAGTCGGTGGGACAGGCGGTGACGTACTGGTATCCGGGCGGATTCGAGGAGCACCCGGCGCCGCCGAACGGCGGCTGCACGCAGACCTTGCCGGCGCTCGCGATGATGACGACGTGCACGTCGATCCCCGCGTTGTTCACGGAGACCACCATGTCGTTCATGCGCGTGGCGACCTGCCCGGCGGCCGCGCTCATGCTCGGCGAGCCGTCCACCGCCCAGATGATGTCCACTGGCCGCACCGTGTTCTCCGCCTGCTGCGAGAGCGCCTCGCACTCGCCCCCGTCCACCAGCGGATTACCGGCGTCCGGGGTCCCGCCGAGACCCAGCGCCCCGGTGCCGCCGGCTCCCCCGGCTCCCCCGACGCCGCCCGTACCGCTCGTCGCGGCGGCACCGTCGGCGGAGCTCCCCGCCGTACCGGCGCCTCCGCCTGTCGCGTTGACCCCGCCCGAAGGGCCGGCCCCGGCCGCCGAGCACGCCAGCGCGGCGAGCGCGCCGGCAGAAGCAGTCCACCGCGTGATTGCCCTGACCATGCCGAGACGCTATCGCGACCTGCAGTGCTGCAGGTACGTGTCGATGCCCGATTCAATTGGGGTTTTGGTGGGATTCGAATGTTGTAGCCGAGGGCCCCGTCGCGCCTGGCGGCGGTGGCGGTCGAGCTTGGCCGCGTGGGGTGACCGGCTCAGGCTGCGCCGAGCACGCGCTGGAGCGCTCGGCGGACGGCGCCGAGGTCGAACGGCTTCGAGAGGCACCGGTCTCCCAGGCGCCGGACGAAAGCGTCGGCGTCGTCGGTGAACGCGCCCCCCGTCACGAAGATGAACCGCGGCGCGAGCTCGGGGTGATCCTTCTCGACCCGCTCGAACAGCTCCATTCCGGTCATGTCCGGCATCATCAGGTCGCAGAACACGGCGTCGAAGCCCGTGCTCGTGACCAGCGAGAACGCCTCTCCGCCGGTCGCGCAGATCGAGACGTCGTGGGGGGCAAGCGCGCGGGCCAGCGTGCGAGCCACTGCGCGCTCGTCGTCGACCACCAGGATGCGGGCCGCGGAGGGCGGCACGGCGGCGGCCACGGCCGGTGACCGTGCGGCGCTCTCGGGGGCAGCCGGCAGGGTCACGCGCAGCAGCGCGCCGCCGCCCGGGTTCGCCAGGGCGACGATGCGACCGTCGTGCTCCTCCACGATGGTGCGGCAGATGGTCAGCCCCAGACCCGTGCCGAGGCCGTCTTCCTTCGTCGTGACGAACGGCTCGAAGACCCTGGCCAGGGAGTCGGCCGGGATCCCGGGGCCGGTGTCGGCGACCTCCACCGTTGCTCGCCCGCGATCGTCCGTGCGGGTCCTGAGCTCGATGCGGTTGCCCCGGGCAGAGCCCACCGTCATCGCTTGAGCCGCGTTGACGAGCAGGTTCACGAAAACCTGCGTGAGCCGCCGTTCGCTGGCCATGACGCGGGGGACGTCCTCGTAGGTGCGGACCACCGTCGCGCGATGCCGCAGCTCGTTCTGACTGAGCCGGACGGAGCGTTCAAGGACGTTCCGCACGTCGAGCGCCCGAAGCTCGTCTCCTGCCGGTCGCGAGAACGCGCTCAGCTCCGTCACGACTCCACGGATGCGTTCGGCCCCGGCTTCGGCTTCCTCCAGGAGCTCCTCCAGGGCTCCCTTGCCAGGGACACCCGACGGCAGCGCGCGCACCTGTTGCACCGCGGCGGCGCAGTTGGCCAGGACATAGGTCAGCGGATTGTTGATCTCGTGCGCCATCCCGGCGGCCAGCTGACCGAGGGCGGCGAGCCGGTCGGACTGCTCGAGCTGCGCGCGCAGTCGCTCCTCCTCCGACACGTCTCGACGCACGGCCACGAACAGGCGCTCGCCCGTCCCCTGATCGTAGAAGGGAAACAGCACGGTGTCGGTGTGGACGAGGTGCCCATCCTTGCGCTCGCCGATGAAGCGTCCGAACCAGACCCGGCCGCTGGTCACCGTGCTCCAGGCGGACTGGTAGTGTTCTGGCGCGTCCGCGCCGCTGTGCAGCAGCTCGGGAGGCGAGCGCCCGAGGGCCTCCTCGCGCGTGAAGCCGAACAGGTGCTCGAACGCGGCGTTCACGTACACCAGCACGCCGTCACCGTTGGTCACCTCGACCGGATGAGGCAGATCGTTCACCGAGTCGGCGAAGGTGCTCAAACGGGGAACGTCGGCCGGGACGTCGGGCACCGGAGGTTGCTAGAACGGGCGCTCGCGCCGTTCAACTCGGGCTGGTCGGGACGGAATCGACGGGACGCCGCGTCAAGCGAACGTACCGGGGTTTCCCGGCACGGAGAGCTCGCTGGTGCCCGACAGGTACTCGTCGATTCCTCGCGCGGCTTTTCGCCCCTCCGCGATGGCCCAGACGACGAGCGATTGCCCGCGTTGCATGTCGCCCGCGGCGAAGACCCCGGGTACGGACGTCATGAAGCGGTCGTCCACCGCCACGTTGCCGCGCGAGGTGAGCTCCACCCCGGCATCGTCCAGCAGCCCCGGCCGCTCGGGATGAAGGAACCCCATCGCCAGCAGCACGAGATCCGCCGGGATGTCGAACTCGGAGCCGGCGACTCGCTCGAAGCGACCGCCCACCAGCTCCACCCGTACGGCGTGCAGGCGAGTCACGCGACCCGCGGAGCCCTCGAGCCGCTCGGTGGACACGCTGAAGCTCCGGCTGCCGCCCTCCTTGTGCGAGCTCGAAGAACGCATCATCAGCGGCCACAGCGGCCACGGCGTGGACGAGGACGGTTCGTCGGGGGGACGCGGGAGGATCTCGAAGCTCGTGACGCTCGCGGCGCCCTGGCGATGGCTCGTCCCGATGCAGTCGCTTCCCGTGTCGCCACCGCCGATGATCACGACGTGCTTGCCCGTGGCGAGGATGGCGTCGGCGTCCGCCACCACCTCGCCCGCCACGCGACGGTTCTGCTGGACGAGGAACTCCATGGCGAAGTGGACGCCGGTGAGCTCCCGCCCCGGAACCTGGAGGTCGCGCGGGTGCCTCGCGCCACCGCACAGGGCAGTCGCGTCGAACCTGCTAAGGAGCTCCTTCACCGGCAGGTCGCGTCCGACGTCCACGCCCGTCCGGAACTCGACGCCCTCTGCCTTCATCTGCTCGACGCGCCGGGCCACGAGGGTCTTCTCCATCTTGAAGTCGGGGATGCCGTACGTGAGCAGGCCTCCGATGCGGTCGTCGCGCTCGAAGACGACGACGTCGTGCCCGGCCCGGGCGAGCTGCTGGGCGCACGCGAGACCGGCGGGACCCGACCCGACGACGGCCACGCGCTTGCCCGTCCTGGAGCGAGGCGGTTGCGGCGAGATCAACCCCTCGTCCCACGCGCGATCCGCCACGCTGCGCTCGATGAGCTTGATGGAGACCGGGTCGTCGTTGATGTTCAAGACGCAGGCGGCCTCGCAGGGGGCAGGGCACACTCGCCCCGTGAACTCGGGAAAGTTGTTGGTCTCGTGCAACGCGGAGATCGCGTCGGTGGGGCGGTCGCGGAAGACGTGGTCGTTCCAGTCCGGGATCAGGTTGCCGAGCGGACACCCCGTGTTGCAGAAGGGGACACCGCAATCCATGCAGCGCGCGCCCTGCTTCTGCAGCTCCGCGGGCGCCATGGGGAGCTCGAACTCCCGGTAGTGGCGCACGCGAACGTCCGCCGCCTCGTACTCCGCGTCGACGCGCTCATGCTCCAGGAAGCCGGTGACCTTGCCCATGATCGCGCCTCACTCCGCTTCGGCGAAACCGGGGCCGCCTTCGGGACCCGGCTCGTCGAGGACACGGAGGCTCCGGACCGCAGCCTCCGCCCTGGCGCGCTCCTGCGCCTCGAGGACGCGCCGAAACTCCGTCGGCACGACCTTGACGAAGCGAGACATGGTCTCCTCCCAGCGGGAGAGCAGGGCGGCGGCGCGGCGGCTGCCGCTCCTGCGGCGGTGCTCGTCGATGTAACCCGCCAGCTGCGCCGCGTCCTCGGCCGACAGCGGCTCGAGCTCAATCATGCTCTTGTTCGTCCGCTTCTCGAAGCGACCGTCCTCGTCGTGGACGTAGGCGAAGCCGCCGCTCATGCCGGCGCCGAAGTTCTTGCCCGTCGGGCCGAGGACCACGACCCGCCCACCGGTCATGTATTCGCAGCAGTGGTCCCCCGCACCCTCGACGACCGCGATGGCGCCGCTGTTGCGCACCGCGAAGCGTTCACCCGCCATGCCGTTGAAGAACGCCGACCCGCCGGTCGCGCCATAGAGCACCACGTTGCCCACGATGATGTTCTTGTGAGGCTCCCACGACGCCGAAGCCGGGGTCCGAACCACCAGCACGCCGCCGGACATTCCCTTGCCGACGTAGTCGTTCGCGTCGCCTTCGAGCTCGAGGCTCATCCCCTCGACCATGAACGCGCCGAAGCTCTGTCCCGCCGAGCCCTGGAATCGCAGGGTGAGCGCCTCGGGTGCGAGCCCCGCCTTGCCGCGCTTCTTGCTGATCTCGTGGGCGATCATCGCCCCTACGGTCCGGTGCACGGGTC
>CAZARU010000134.1:0-18055 GCA_964487605.1 uncultured Polyangiaceae bacterium | reverse complement strand
GGTGCCCATCGGCCTGCTCGACACGTGGTGCCCATCGTCCACCCGCGGGGACGTCGCCGCGGCCTGCGCGGCCACGCGCCTCGTCCGAGTCGAGGACGACGAGCTGGCGTTCGAGTGCGAAGGGACGCGACAGGCCACCGATCTGCTTCCCCCCAAGGAAGCGCGAGCGGCTCGGCTGGACTTCGCGCGGTGGCTGTCGGCGTGCGACCCTCCACGCGCCGAGCTCGGGGCCATCGCCGAGCTGCTCTTCGCCGCGGGAGACTCCCTGGGAGCTGCGGTGCGCTACGAGGCGGCGGGACGCTCGACGCTCGGGCGAGGGGACGGCCCCAGCGCGCTGGTACTCCTTTCCGCGGCGCGGACGGCCTTCAAGCACGGCGCGGACGTCGAAGGGAACGCGCGGACGGAGCTCCTGGTCGCCGACGCGCACCTCGAAACCGGGGACCTGCGGAGCGCCGCCGAGACGCTCGACCGCGCGCGGCGCGCCGTGCGGGCGCTCGCGGAGAGCGTGCCGACCTCCGAGGCTGCGGCCCTGAAGCTCGCGCTGCTCCGCGTGGAGGGCCGGTTGCTCCGCCAGAACGGCGACCTCGACGGCGCGGTGCGCGCGCTCGAATCCGCCATTGGCCTCGCCGCGCCGAGCGGCAACCCGCGGGCATGGTACGACGTCGAGCGCGACCTCGTGTCGATCTTCACCGAGCTCGATCGCCTCGACGACGCCCACGAGCACGCGCTGGCCGCGGTCGAAGTGGCACGCACGCTGGACAAGGGGGCTTCGGGGGATCACGAGCTCAGCACCCGCCGCGCCGCCGTCGCCGACGCGCTCTCGCTGCTCGGCCGCGTCGAGCTCTCCCGCAAGAGCCCCGCGGGTGCCATCTCCGCGTTCCGCGGGGCCGCCGAAGAGTCGGCAGGCGCGGGCGACCTCGCGGGCGGCGCGCGCGCGCTCGCGAATCTGGCGCACGCGCACGCCTCCGAGGGGGCGCTCGATGACGCAGTTCGCGAGGCGGGAGCCGCGTTCACGCTGGCCGAGCGGGTCGGCGACCGAGACGCCATGGCGCGCATCGCGTTCGCAGATGGCAACTACCGCTCGAAGCTCGGCGACGTCGCCGGCGCCCGGGACTCCTACCAGCGGGCCCGCGACCTCGCCCTGGCCATCGGGTGGACCGAAGGAGCGCGATTGGCGCGCGACGGCATGCTGCAACTGGGACGCTGAGGCCGGCTCAGGCGGCGCCGGCGGGCCCCTGCTCGAGCGCCGAGCGGAGCGCCGCTCCGAAGCGATCGACGGCGTTCGCGGTGGTCGCCTCCGCAAGCGCCGCCGAAGAGATCCCGCGAAGCTCGGCGACGCGCCGCGCCGTGTGGACGACGAACGCGGGTTCGTTCTTCTTGCCGCGCACCGGAATCGGCGCGAGGTACGGACTGTCCGTCTCGACCAGGATGCGATCGAGGGGAGCCCACGCCGCCACGTCCTGGACGGCGCGCGCGTTCTTGAACGTCACGATGCCCGAGAACGAGAGGTGGAACCCCATGTCGAGGGCGGCGCGCGCGAACTCGCGGTCCTCGCTGAAGCAATGGATGACGCCCCCCACGTCGCGCGCGTTCTCTCGTTCGAGGATCGCGAGGGTCTCCGCTGGCGCCGATCGAGTGTGAACGACGAGCGGCTTTCGCACCGCGCGGGCGACCTGCACGAAGCGTCGAAAGACCGCCTCCTGCACGGCGCGCGGCGCATGGTCGTAGTGGTGGTCGAGCCCGACCTCGCCCACCGCAACCACGCGGGGATGGGCTGCTCGCCGCTCGATGGCCTCGAAGAGCGCTGCGTCGCAGGTCGCGGCGTCGTGCGGGTGGACGCCCACCGTGGCGACGACGTCGGCACGGCGCTCCGCGAGCGCCACCGCCTCGTCGGTCGCCGCCAGGCTCCCGACTCCGATCGTGACGAACGCCCGCACGCCGGCGGAGCGAGCGCGCTCCATGAGGTCGTCCGGGCCATCCGGAAACGCGGATCCATCGAGGTGACAATGAGTGTCGACGAGCACGGCGGATCGCTTCTAACGCCACGCGCGACGGCAGGCCAGAAGCAGGGCTCCGACGCCCACCGCCGCGGCGGTCACGGCGAGCTCGGTCCACTTGGCGGCTCGACCGACGACGACGATGGCGACCAGCGACGCGAGCGAGGCCCACGCGGCGTGGGGTCCGAGCCCGCCACGACGCCGCACGGCCAGCAGGGCCAGCGACGCCGCCGCCACGGCGTACTGGGCCAGCACGGAGACGCTGGACAGCACGAACAGCTCGTCCAGGCGTCCGACGAGGACGAGCATCAGCACGAGGCTCGAGGAGATCATCAGCGCGCGCGCGGGCACGCCGGAGGTCGTCTCCGTGCCCGCCCAGCTTCCGAGCGCGTCCTCCGCGCCGAGAACGAGGAGGTAGCGGGGAGTCATCGCGAACATTCCGAACGCGATGCCGACGGCCGAGACGTTCGTCCCCACGGACACGACGCCGTGCAGCAGCGACCCACCGTGCACGCGCGCGGCCTCGGCCAGGGGCGCGGCGCTGGCCGACAGGTTCGGCAGCGCGCGCACGCAGACGACGTGAAGCACCAGGTAGAGCGCGGTGGCCAGGGCGAGCGACCCGACGGTCGCAACGGGGACGATCCAGCGCTTCGCGACCTTGCCCGCCAGGATCGGGACGATCTCGAACCCTTGCGACGCGAACACGACGGCGAGCGCCGCACGACCCCATGCGTCGAGCGAGACTCGGGCAGGCGCCGACCCTGCTGAGGGCGGGGCGGGTTCCGTCGCGACGGACCACGTGACGAGCGCCACCGCGGCCAGGAGCACGAGCGGCGTCAGCTTCAAGAACGTGATGGCCGTCCAGGTCGCCGCGCTCGGACGGAGCCCCGAGGCGACGATCGCCGAGAGCACGACGACCACACCGACGACGAACACGCGCGAGGCAACGGGGCCACCGAGGCCGAGGGCCGGGGCCGCGAAGCGTCCGAGGCCCGAAACGACCGTAGCGGTGCTGAACAGCGCCGACACGTAGGCCACGAACCCGACGACGTAGGCCAGGCGGGGACCGAACGCCGCGCGCGCCCAGACGTAGGGCCCGCCGTCCTCGCGAAAGGTCGCCCCGAGGGTCGCATAGACGACGGCGACGGGCGCCAGTGCGATCGCCGTGGCCGCGTACACCGCGACCCCGTCGAGGCCCGGAACGTGCGCCGCCACCTCGGCGGGCGCGAAGAAGATCCCCACCCCCACGATGCCGTTCACGCCCAGCGCCAGCAGCGCCAGGAGCCCGAGCGTAGGGGAACGGGCGTCGCTCATGCGCGCCCCGACTCAGGCGAGGACGTCGGCGTACCGCTCCCTCACGAGCGCCACGGCCGCGTCCGCCAGCGAGGCGTCTTCGTAGCCGAAGCGAGCCCTCATGACTCGACACGCTTCGAGCGCCGCGGGGCGGCGTGCGGGCTCGACGGCCCCCTCGCCGTCCTTCAGCAGGACGGCAACGTCCTGGCACAGGGCGGCGACGGTGGCGCGGCGCTCCGTGAACACCGCCTCGCGCATCCGGCGAAGCTCCGTCGCGAAGACCCGACCGTTGTCCATGGGCTCGTTCGGGTGATCGATGGCCCACGCCGCGATGCGGTTCATCACGGAGTGGCGATAGGCTTCGCCTCGATCGGCGCCCCCCAGCCTGCTCTCGACCTCCTCCATCAGCCGCCCGTCCGGGTCCTCGTACTGGCCCGTCACCTCGTTGCGCAGCTTCTCCCCCTTCGACCAGAAGCTGACGTGCACGACGTAGCGCTCGAACAGCTCGGCGTATCGTTCCTCGTCCACCAGACCACTGGCGACCCGCATCTCGTCCTCGAGCGTGTCGAGTAGGTGCTTCTCGAGCATCTGCCGAAACTGCACGTGGTCGTGATAGCCGCCGGGGCGACGCTCGACCGCGAGCCAGGCGTACTCGTTCGTGCGTTCGCAGAGTGCATCGAGCTCTTCGAGGACGGCGAACGGCGACAGATAGTCGAAGCGCTCGTCCTGGGCGGCGTCGAGCAGCACGGCGCGCATCTCCCTCGGACTGGCTCCGGAGCTTCCCTCGTAGTTCGGGTAGGCGTCGCTCTCGTGGTAGATCTGTCCAATGCTCGCGCGAAGCAGCTTGGCCGCATCGTCGTCCAGGCGCTGAGGCGTCGCGCCGGTGGCGTACAGCTCGAGCTTCTCCCAGGCGGCCAGATCCTCCACCAGGGCCTGCAGCGGCTTCTCGTAGCGCGATGCTTGCGGCTGTCGCATCCGCGTCAGGACGGCGAACATGGCCGCCATGGCGGTGGCATGGGGCGCGACGTGCTTGCGAATCTGCGGCGCGATCTGGGCATCGTAGATGCGTTGCTCCTCGGGCCAGCCGAGCAGGTAGGGACACCGCACGAGCTCCAGCCGCCCGCGAAAGCTCGCAAACTCGTGGTGCTCTCGGAAGGCTTCGAGCTGCTCCTCGTTGGCGCTGGCCACCAGGACCGCGTTGACGCTGACGGTCTGGGAGCGCAGCGAGACCTCGCCGGTCTCGGCGGTCATTTGAAGGTACTTGAATGCATCGAGCGGTCGCTTCAGCAGGTCGGAAAACTCCAGGACGCCGCCTGCCGCATCGATGAGCTCGCCGAACGCTTCGTACATCGTGACTGCCTGCAGGGCCGAAGGAAGCGCAGCCAGCGAGCGATCCGCCGTGATCTGTCGCTCGCCGGCGTCCACCGACAGCTGCGGACCTACCGTGACCGCCCCCACGCGGTAGCGCCGGGAAATGAAGTAACGCTCGACCTGCACGTGTCGGAGCACCTCGAGCAAGTCTCCGTCGGAGGTCATCATCAGCGCGTCGAGCACCTGGCGCGCCTTGTGGGACGGTCGGCCCCTCAGGAGCCAGTCTGGCGGCGGCTCGTTCACGCCGGCTTCGGCGAAGAGTTCGCGAACCGCGTCGCGCCGGAGGTCGAACGGCAGGAGGAACAGCGGATGGTCACGCACCTCCATGAAGAGGCGGGCATCGATCTGCTCCTCCGGCAGATGCGCATAGCTCTGATGAGGCGAGGGCGACGCGCGACCTCCGCCGAAACCGATGGAGCCCTTGACGAGGTTCTGGTTGGGGAACACCCAGTGAAAGCGGTACAGCGCCCCCTCGTCGAGCTCCGAATAGTGCTCCAGTGCCCGCTGGATGCACGCGGCCACGGTGCTCTTGGCCGAACCGTTGGGGCCGTGCAGCAGGATCAGTCGGTTGGCTCTCCCCTCGCGCACGAAGTTCGAGAGCGCGCGGTACACCTCTGCCTGAACGCGTTCCTGGCCGATGAGCGCGTCGCGACGGTCCCGCTCGTCGAGCCACGGCAGGTCGAACAGACCGTAGCGCGTGTTCTTGCCCCAGGGTCGGTCCCGCGACTGCGTGCCGAACCAGTCGAAAGCGTCGCGCACGTACCGCGCGGCATCACGGGAGTAACGGAGGGGATTGGCCGCGAAGAGCTGGAGGTACTCGTCGAAGGACAGGACGCGACGCTGCTCTCGATACGATTGCTCGACCCGCTTCGCGATCTCGCCGAGGCGCCGTCGTACGTCCTCTGAACCCACGAGTCCGGAGGGTAGCAAACAAGCCGCTCGCCGGGTCGGCCGCGTGGCGACAGGGTGTCCCGACCGCGCCGAGAGGCGCGACCCGGCTCACTTCACGTCGATGCCGACCGTGAGATCGCGACGCTCGACGAGGCAGCGGTCGTCCGTACACACCGAGAACGAGAAGCGACCGGCGATCGTCTTGGCGCCCGACGTCTCCGGCACCAGATCGACCGGCAGGACGGCCTCCTTGTCCTTCAGGGTCATCGCGTCCTGTCTCAGCACCCTGGACGGATACTTCACGCCGGGCGACTCCTCCAGGGCGAGCTTGTAGGGGTACTTGTCGTTGCACTTGAACGCGCCCTTGGCGGAGAGGACGACCTCCACCTGCCCGGGCTGCCCGGCCGTGTAGGACCCCTTCGGCCGAAGCTCGAGGATGAAGCTCTCCTCCTCGAACCTCGACGCCGCGGTGGGGGTGGGCTCCTCGGCCTCGACCGCGCCCATGGGCGCGGCAGCGGCCGCGGTCTGCGAGGGTTCGTCCGCCGCCGGCCGCGTGTCCTTGCCGCAGGCGGCGACGCCGACCAGAGCGACGGCGGTGGCCAGCAGGGTCAGGCCGAGGAAGCTCGACTTCATGCGGAGGGGAGGTACCACGCGCGACCATCCTTCACCACGTGCGATGGGGTTCATGCGGGACCCTACGCGCACCGGGGGCCCGGCGTTACCGACCCAGGCCGCGGAAGCCGACTCAGCTCATGACGAGCAGGACGATCACGATGCCCACCACGAGGGCGATCGCGCCGACGAGCACCGGGAGCAGCCAACCGGCGGAGTTCTTGGGGACGCCCATGGGTCCGTCGTCGTACGCCATGGGCGCGTATCCCTGGGCGAACTGCTGATGCTGGGGCGGCGCGGCCATGGCACCGTGCCCCGGCGAATGCGCGGGCGGCGCGCCGGGCAGATCCATCCCGAGACTGTCGTCATCCCCGAAGAACGAGTCGGCGACCGAGTCGGCCGGCTTGATCGGAGCAGGCACGGCGGCGAGCAGCGCCGGGAGCTGCGCCGCGATGTGCGCGGCGAGGTTCGCCTCGGTCGTGGTCGCCCAGGCACGGTGATCGCCCCCGAGCCCGTACGCCTGGCCGAAGGAGTCGGCGAGCTGGCCCAGCGATCCGATGCGGAGCGCGGGGTTCTTCTTGAAGGCGTGGGACAAGACTCGATCGACGGACAGGGGGACCGGGTGCTTCTGGCCCACCGCAGCCTCGCTCGGTGGCTTCGGCTCCTTGGTCAGGATCTCGAGGAGGATGCTCGGGCCGTTGTTGCCCTTGAAGGGAACCTGACCCGTGAGGCACTCGTACACGATGGCGGCCACCGCCCAGACGTCCGCGCGATGGTCGAGGGTGTCGAGGCCCTGGGCCTGCTCGGGCGCCATGTAGAACGGCGATCCGATGGTCGTGCCGAGGACGGTGAGCTTCTTGCTCGTCTCGCTCTTGTCCTTGGCGGATCCGAAGTCGAGCAGCTTGACGATGTCGCCGTCGCTGGTCTGGCAGAGGAACACGTTGTCCGGCTTGAGATCGCGGTGCACGTACTTGATGGCGTGGGCCTGGTCCAGTCCGATGGCAATCTGACTCAGCATGCGGACCACGCGCGCGGACGAGAGCACCGTTTCGCGCTTCAGCGTCGAGCGAAGCTCCTCGCCGTACAGGAATTCCATGACCAGCGCGTATCGGCCATCCGCCGTCGGCCTGAAGTCGAGCACCTCCACGATGTGGTCGTGCGGGAGCTTCTGGCTCACCTCGAACTCGCGCTTGAAGCGCTCTACGCTCACCTCGTCCTTCGCCACGTCGGGGTGCAGGAGCTTCACGGCGACGCTTCGCCGTTCCTGCATGTCGAGGGCCTCGTAGACGCGGCCCATTCCGCCGTCCGCGACGACACGCCGGACCTGATACCGCATGAGCATCACCTGCCCGACGTGCGGATCCTGATCGTCCGAGGGAATGGGCGCCTGCGTGGCGCTCGTCAGCTCGGAGCCGTCCACGGGACAGAACCCCGCGTCGTCCGGGTACAGACGACCGCAAATGGGGCACGCCTTCACGCGCAGCGCCCCCTTTTCCGAGTCGTGGTCGCTCTCGTCATGGGGCCCTCCCCCGCCCGAATCAGGCTCCGCCGGTGGACGCCTGCGCCACCAGCTGCGACCGGTAGTAGATCAGGCGGTTGCAGCTCGGGCACTGGTCGAACTCCTCTCCCCGCATGAGCCGCTGGAAGACCATCGGTGGAAGGTGGATGTGGCACGCGCTGCAGCTACCGTCGACGGTGTGGCACAGCGCCGTTCCGCGCCGCTTCCGGATCATCTCGTACTTGCGGTAGAGCTGCGGCTTGACCTTGCCGACGAGGTCCTCGCGCTCGCTGCGGCGGCGCCCGGCCTCCTGCTCGAGCTGGCCGAGCCGCGTCGAGGTGTCCCCGGCGCTGGCGCCCAGTTCACCGGCCAGCGCGTCGCGCTTCGCCTCGACGTCTTCGAGATCCGTACGGGCCTGATCGGCCAGCCCGTTGAGCTTCTCGATCTCGATCTCCCGATCGCGGTAGAGCTTCCGGATCTCTTCGACCTCGCGCTGTGCGGCATTGGCCTCGCGCTCCGTCCGGCAGCGCGCGAGCTTCTCGCGAGACCGTTCGACCTGGACGCTCATCTGCCGGACTTCCTGCATGAGCTCGTTCCGGGTGCGCTCCATCTCCTCGATGCTCGTGCGGTGCGTTCCGACCCGTGCCTCGAGTCCGGCCAGGCCGCGCTCCTTCTCCGACAGCACCGCCCGGGCACCGGCAAGCTCGTCGTCCAGAGCAGCCAGCGCCGCGTCCAGGGAGGCGAGATCTTCGAGAAACCCGATCTGCGCTAGGAAGGTCACCGTGAGAAGACTCCTTGTCCCCATCGCTGGCGACTCAGTGGGCCCACCTGGGTTCGAACCAGGAACTGCCCGGTTATGAGCCGGGGGCTCTGACCGATTGAGCTATGGGCCCTTGATCCCCGCGAGTGCCGGAGCCCTCGAGCTCGGCCGCCAACGACGCTGGGGTCACCACAGGTCCCAACGCAACTCGGCAAGAAAACCACGGGGCGAAAACCTAGTCGAACGCCCCTGGGGGAGCAACCACACGCCCCGCGCCCGGGCCGGTGGAGGTTCCTTCGGGCCCTGGGCGCCGGAGGCCGGCCGCGGCGAGCGGATCGCGGCAGCACCTGAACCCCACCTGGTAGAAGCGAAACCACCGGTTGTGGTCGGTGGTCATGGGCCGGCACCGAGCCCGGATCTTCCCGAAGTATCCTCCCTTGAGGCCTGCCACGTCGGGTTCCTTCGCATCGCGAGCCACCCACTCGTCCACGTTGCCGGTCATGTCGAGCACCCCGAAGGGCGACACGCACTTCGGGCGAGCGCCGGAGGGCTCTCGCTGGTCCAGGCGCGCCACTTCTGCGGACACGCGCCTCGGCACGTCGAACGCGACGAGATCCGGCGCCGCGGTCGAGCGGTCGATGTTGCACGCGGAGGCGTCACGAGACCACCCATAGGGGAACGGCTGCATCTCGGCGCCCTCGCACGCGAAGTTCCATTCACTCTCGGTGCACAGCCGCTTGCCCTCCAGCCTGCAAGCGTCACGAGCCTCGACCCAGTCCACCATGACCGCGGGGAGGACGCCCTCCTGGTTCGGATACTCCATTCGATCGATGCAGAACGTCAGCGGTCGTCGCCGCCCCTCGCAGATGGGCGGTGGCACGTAGCGCGCGCAGCGATCCCGTTTTTCGGAGATCCACTCGGCGCACCGGTGACCGACGTACGGGCAGTACGACCCATCGACGAGCACCATGTGCTCGGGGCACAGCGCCTCGGTTCGGGGATCGATGCGGCTCGGTTCCGCCACCGGGTTCGCGCTGGGCACCGACGCGTGGCCTCGCGGCGTGTGGGACGGCGCAGGCGCGGACACCGGCGGGGACGACGACGAAGAGGGCGTCGCTGCGGCGGGCCTCGGCGCAGCCGACCTGGACGGCGAGAGCACGAGGGCAGCGAGAGCCACCGACGTCCCGAACACGAGGGCGAAGAGGACGACGCGCTTCACTCAGCCGCTGGGCGTCGCCGAGCGTCGATCCTCCGACGTTGGCACCGGCCACCCATCGGGACCCGCTCGGCCTTCGAGAACCGGTGCGCCCACCGGGGGAACGCTCATCGGCGTGCGCACCCCGTCGCGCGTGTCGGAGCAGCACCGAAAGCCAATTTGGTAGAACTGAAAGTCGGGACCGTGGGTCTTGGTCGTGAGGCGGCAGGTGTTGCGCACCGGCCCCCAGTAGCCGCCGTTCAAGGTGGAGATCTGAGCAGTTCCCTCCGCCCGGTTGTCGGTCCACTCGTCCACGTTCCCGACCATGTCGAACGCGCCGAACGGGCTCACGCAGTCCGGGTGACTGCCGATGGGATCGGCCTGCCACAGGCGCTCGAGAGCCGCCGCACGCGTCCTGGGATCGACGAGTTCGCGGTCGTCGAACTCGATGGCAGGACGGCTCACGTTGCACGGACTCGGATGCCGTACCCAGCCGTAGGGGTAGGGCGCTCGCTTCGGGCCTTCGCAGGCGAGGGTCCACTCGCTTCGCTCGCAGAGCCTCTTGCCGACCGATGCGCACGACGCCTGCGCCTGGTGCCAGGTCACGAAGACCGTCGGCTTCTCCCCCTGGCGGTTCGGCCACTCGTGGGCATCGACGCAGAAGCGCTTGCTCGTGGTGTTGAAGCGGCACTCGGGCTTGCGCGCGTACTCGGCGCAGCTCGGAGCCGACGCGTCCACGTACCGGTCGCACTGGTACTCGAGCGACGGGCAGTGCTCGCCATCCACCAGGACCATGTCATCGGGACATGCCGCGGGCAGCGACGCCACGACCTCGACGCTCGCGGCGGCCATGGCGCCGACCCGCAGCTCTGCCGGGACTCCCGCGGGCAGCGGCAAGAGGCCAATCAGCACGGGCACGAGCGGGAGCAGATCTCCGGCCATCGGCATCGTCGGTGCTTATGGGCACCGCCTCGGACCGTCGGCCAAGAAACGCGCGGCCGTTTGTGGTAAGCCCCATCGAATCCCGATGGAATCGCTGGTCGTCCGGGGGGCTTCCCAGCACAACCTGAAGGACGTCAGCTGCGAGCTCCCCCGCAACCGGCTGGTCGTCATCACCGGTCCCAGTGGATCGGGCAAGTCGTCCCTCGCTTTCGACACGATCTACGCCGAAGGCCAGCGTCGCTACGTCGAGTCGCTTTCGGCCTATGCCCGCCAGTTCCTCGATCAGCTCCCGAAGCCCGCGGTCGAGAGCATCGAAGGGCTCAGCCCCGCCATCGCGATAGAGCAGCGCGCGCTGGGCAAGAGCCCGCGCTCGACGGTCGGAACGGTGACGGAGATCTCCGACTACCTGCGGCTTCTCTACGCCCGGGTCGGGACTCCCCATTGTCCGAAGTCGGGGAAGGTCCTGCGCGCCTACACCGTGCAGGAAATCGTCGATCGCATCGTGGACCGCGACGACGGAGCGCGCGTGTCGCTCCTGGCTCCGATCGCTCGCGGGAGGAAGAGCGAGCTCCGCACCGAGCTCGAGCGCCTGAGACAGGACGGCTACGTGCGAGCTCGCATCGACGGCGTGGTCGTCGACCTGGGCGACGCGCCCGTGCTCGACAAGTCGAAGACCCACGACCTCGACGTCGTCGTGGATCGCATCGTGGTGCGAGACGGCATCAAGGGGCGGGTGACGGACTCCGTGGAGCTGGCGCTGCGCCTGGGGGACTCCACGGTGCTCATCGATCTGCACGACGATGCGGATCCTCTCGTGATGAGCGAGCGACTCGTGAGCTGGGAGCACGGCATCACCCTGCCGCCCATGGAGCCTCGCCTGTTCTCGTTCAACAGCCCCCACGGTGCGTGCCCGACGTGTGACGGCCTCGGTGTCCGGTCTCGCATCGACCCACGCCGGGTCGTGCCCGACGAGAGTCGCACGCTGCGCGAAGGCGCGGTAGCAGCGTTCGGCCGCCGCGGGTCCGTGGCCACGGCCACGGAGGTCGCACGCGTGGTGAGGGCGCTCGGCATCGACGCGGACATCGCGTGGAAGGACCTCCCGCCCGAGCAGCAACACGCGATGCTCCACGGGATCGCGCCGAAGAAAGCGCGGCGTGGCTTGGCGAGGAAGCGCGAAGCCTACGAAGGCATCGTGCCGAAGCTCGAGCGGATGCTGGCAACCGGCGAAGCCGACGAGCCGGAGGACGAGTTCCCGGACGGAGCCATCGGCTCGGAGGATCTCGGTCGCTTCGTCGTCACGCGCACCTGCGAGGCCTGCAACGGACGCCGGCTGCGTGCCGAAGCGCTGGCGGTGAAGCTCGGTGGCCAGGACATCGCTTCCCTGGGCTCGATGCCGCTTCGTACGCTGCGTGAGTTCCTCGACGGTCTCGCCAGGTCGGACACCCTCGAGCCTCGCGAGGCCGCGGTGGCCAGGCCGCTGGTGCGCGCCGTGTGCGATCGGCTGGGTTTCCTCATCGACGTCGGCCTCGACTACCTGTCCCTCGACCGCCCCGCACAGACGCTGTCGGGCGGCGAGGGACAGCGCATCCGCCTGGCGACGCAGATCGGCGCGTCGCTCGTCGGCGTCCTCTACGTCCTCGACGAACCCTCGGTCGGGCTCCACGCGCGCGACAACGAGCGCCTGCTCGGCGCGCTGCGCCGACTCGTGGACAAGGGGAACAGCGTCATCGTCGTCGAGCACGATCGCGACGCGATCCTCGCAGCGGACTGGGTCGTGGACATGGGGCCTGCCGCAGGTGCCCACGGGGGTCGGATCGTCGCCCAGGGTTCGGCGGAGCAAGTCATGGCCAACCCCTCTTCCGTCACGGGCCCCTGGCTCGCAGGCGCGAAACGACTGCCCATCCCCGAACGTCGCAAGAAGCCGACCTCGATGCGGCTGTCGGTGATCGGCGCTCGCGCGCACAATCTGAAGAACCTCACGCTCGACGTTCCGCTGGGCCTCATGACGGCCATCACCGGCGTCAGCGGTTCGGGCAAGAGCAGTCTCATCGTCGAGACGCTCCTGGCGGCCGCTCGCGCCTCGCTGTACGGCGCCTCCGACTGGGTGGGCCCCTGCGACCGCATCGAGGGACTGGCGCACATCGACAAGATCATCAGCATCGACCAGGCGCCCATCGGCCGAACGCCGCGGTCGAACCCCGCGACCTACACGGGCGTGTTCACGTTCCTGCGCGACCTGTACGCAGGGCTCCCGGACGCCCGTGCGCGCGGCTACAAGGCGGGCCGGTTCTCGTTCAACGTCAAGGGCGGACGCTGTGAGGCGTGTCAGGGAGACGGCGTACTGCGAGTGGAGATGCACTTCCTCCCGGACGTGTACGTCCGGTGCGATGCGTGCGGCGGAAAGCGCTACAACCGGGAGACACTCGAGATCAAGTATCGAGGCCTCCCCATCGCCGACGCGCTCGAGCTCACCGTGGACGAAGCGTTCGACCAGCTCGAATCGATACCGCGGATCGCGCAGCGCCTCGCGTCGCTTCGGGAAGTGGGGCTCGGCTACCTTCGCCTCGGCCAGCCCGCGACGACGCTCAGCGGCGGAGAGGCCCAGCGAGTCAAGCTGGCCACCGAGCTCGCGCGCAAGGCGACCGGCCGCACCCTGTACGTCCTGGACGAGCCCACGACGGGGCTGCACTTCTCGGACATCGAGCTGCTCCTTCACGCCCTCTCGGAGCTCCGCGACGCCGGCAACTCGATCATCGTCATCGAGCACAACATCGACGTCATCGCGTGCGCCGACTGGGTCGTCGATCTGGGTCCGGAAGGCGGCGATCGTGGGGGGAGAATCGTGGCCGAAGGCACGCCGGAACAGGTCGCGGCGGTGACCGAGAGCCACACGGGCCGGTTCCTCGCCGCGGTGCTGGACCGCGGCCGTGGCAGGGCCCGTGGAAAGCCGAAGGCTACTCCGGCCCGCGCGTCACGCTGACGTCGGCAACGTCAGTTGAAGTCGCGCTCGACCCGCTCCTGGTCTTCCTTGCACCGGATACAGAGCGTGGTCTCGGGGCGGGCCTCCAGTCGCTTGGTGCTGATGGGCTCATCGCACTCTTCGCAACTTCCGAACGTCCCGTCCTCGATGCGCGCGAGCGCCTTCTGAATCTTGTCGAGAAACACCTTCTCGCGGCCCCTCAGCCGGAACGTGAACGACTGCAGGTACTCGCTCGACGCCAGGTCCATCTCGTCCGGCAAGTCGTCGGCGTCCAGAGTCATGTCCTCGTTGAGCGTCTGCTTTGCGCGGCGAATGATCTCGTCGCGCTTGGACTCGAGGAGCTCCTTGAACTTCTTGAGCTGAGTCTTGGTCAACGCAGTAGCCATGAACTCCGTCGGGGTGTGACGGGCAGGACCTGCCCTGGGAAGCCGGTGAAGATAGAAGCCGTGCATCGGGTCGTCAACGTCCAGAGCCTCGCCGCGGTTTCGCGGGCCGTGGTGGGCGAGCCCCCCGTCGGGTCCGCCGAGCCGGCCGATTCGCCGCTACCGTAGGCGGATCGCGGGTGTGGAAAGGCTGTTAGCATCCCGCGCCGTGCTCGACCTCGACGCCGACCGAAGTGGTGCGCCCGTGCGCGACGCGGCGACCGTCGCCGTGGTTCGCGAAGGCGACGCGGGACCGGAGCTCTTTTGCGTCGTGCGTCATCGCAAGAGCGGTTTTCTCGGGGGAGCCGCGGTGTTCCCGGGCGGAAAGGTGGATGCGACGGACGCGGAGGCCGGCTGGCCCGCACACTCGACGGGGCTCACGCTTCGCGCGTCGCAGGTCGCGCCGACGCCGCGCGAAGCCCTCTCGTTCGCGATCGCCGCGCTACGTGAGCTGTTCGAGGAGGGCGCCATTCTACCGACGGCACCCGCGTCGCTCGACCCGACGCGCCTACGCGACCTGCGGGACGAGTGGACTCGGAGCAAGGACAGCCTGACTTTCCTGGCGTTTCTCGCCAGCCACCATCTCGTGATCGACACGGGCTCCCTCGAGGCCCTCTCACGGTGGGTGACGCCGACGGCGGAGGCGCGTCGCTACGACACCCGCTTCTACGTGCTGGCAGCGCCGCCTGGACAGACCGGGGAGCACGACGCCCACGAGACCACATCGAGCTTCTGGGCCCGACCCGAGGCGATTCTGCAGCGGTGGGAGCGCGGCGAGATCATGCTGGCGCCGCCGACGTCGCGAACCGTCGAACTGCTGAGACCCGCGCGTTCGATGGGGGACGTCATGAAGATTGCGCGGGGTCACTCGACGGAGCCGGTGTGCCCGCACTTTGCGTCGGAAGGCGACGGCGCCGTGCTCGCGCTGCCGGGAGATCCCCTGTACCCGGAGCCCAGCGCGCCCCCAGCCGACCCGACGGCACCCACGCGGTTCATCCTCCTCGATGGCCGCTTCGTCGCGCGCCGAGCCTGAGGCGCCTCGTCACCGGCCGTCTCGGTACGCCCGGATCGCGTTCGCGATCGCGTCGGCCATCTTCTGTCGATAATCCGCCGTGTCGAGGTACTGCTCCTCGACGGGGTTCGACACGAAGGACGCCTCGAAGAGCGCCGCAGGCATGCTCGCACCGGCGAGCACGTAGAAACCGGCCCGCTTGACGCCCTGGTCGGGAACCGACGGATAGCGAGGCGCGAGCGAGGCCGCCGCGGACCGCTGGAGGAGCTCGGCGAAGTGGAGGGATTGCGCGCGCGTCCCGCGGTCCACGACGCGGCTCATCACCGTAGCGAGCTCCGCAGCGGCCGCCGGAGACGCGAAGTTCTCGCGGGCCGCCACGTGGGTCGATGCGGCGTCAACGGCTTCGTCGAGGACGAACGTCATCACACCACGTCCCGCGGGGTTCTCACTCGCGTTGCAGTGGATGGAGAGGAACAGGTCCGCTCCGAAGGCGTTGGCCCGGGCAGCGCGTTCGTCGAGCGGCACGTAGTCGTCGGTGTCGCGCGTGAGCAGGGTCACGATGCCGAGTTCCCGCGCGATGAGAGGCGCGGCGCGATGGGCGATGTCGAGCGTGACGTCCTTCTCGCGCAGCCCGGCGGCGCCGACGGCACCGGGGTCGTGACCACCGTGACCGGGATCGAGCACGACCCGCCGCAGACGCTTCGCTTCACCGTCGGGCACCGTGGGCGCCGCGGTGTGCGCGGAAACGTCGATGACCAGCCGGAAGGGTTCGGGCACGTAGAACACACGACGGCGGACGTCCGCCGTGAGATCGAGGACGACCCGGGTACCGCCCTGTTGCTTGCCGAGACGGACGCGCTCGACCACGCCGCCAACGTCGTAGGCGAGCTTCCCGGCGTAGCTCGCGTGCCGGATGTCGACGTAGAAGCGTGGACCGCGCTCGGCCGACTCCCGGGGCAGGTACCCTGCCTCGAAGTGCGTCGGAGCGGTCACCGAGACGACCACGCGAGCGGAGTCCTTGGATCCGTACCGCTCGACGCTGGTGATGCGAACCGCACCGCGGGAAGCCCCGGGCGAGATCTCGGGGAGCACTACCGCCTCGTTCGAGCCCACCGCAGCGTCGGGCGCCGCCGCGGCAGGTGCATCGAGCGCGACCTCGGCATCCGTGGGACGGGCCCCGCGGACGCGGGCCGCCTCCCTGTCGATGGCGGCAAGCTCGCCCGGGAGCGGTCGGAAGCCCGTGAGCGCGGTCAGCGCCGCCGTCGCGGGCGCCGTGCAGTCCCCGCCTGAAGCCTCGGCGCGCGCGGCGTACACGCCGTGGAACGCCGCCGACGGATCGCTGCGGAGCTCGCCTTCGAGGAGCGCGCTCTCGATGCGGGCGGCACAGCGGCGGCGCTCGTCGTGGACCGCAGCGACGCTGAAGAGCTCGATCGCTTCGAGCGCGTCCTGTTCGCGGCGCTCCAGGCGCCAGATTCGCGCGCGCAACCGCGCCGCATCGAAGGCCAGACGCGCGGCCGTCTCGCCCTTCGCCGCCGCGGCAGCAACCGCGAGATCGTCGGCGTGCCGGACCACCTCCGCGCGGTGCGGAAGCGGTCCGGGTGCTGCAGACGAGCTGCTCGGCAGTGGCGCGGGGGCCGGAGTCTGCCGATCGCAAGCGACCACGAGCGTGACCGTCGTGGCGACGAAGAGCAGTCGCTGCGCCCGAGGCCACCTCGCGCGGCGCGCGTCGTGGGCAGCGCGAGAGGCCGAGGGACGATCGGGATTCCGCGCGAGCACGCCCCCCACCTCATATCCGCAGTCCTGCCGCACGGGCGAGCTTTCGTGGCCGGGTTCGCGACCCCACCGCCCTGACGCAAACTCCCGGAATTACGAGGATTGCGTGAGCGCGGAGCGCGGTGGTACCCTGCCGCCCGGCGGCTCCGGGCCCAGGAGTCCTGGCGCCCAGCGTGTCTCTGCTACGACGATCATGGCCGATTCATCCGACGAGGGGAGCGCGAACTGGACGGGGTCCGGGGGCATCAGTGCGGGCGATGCCGACGCGCTGTCGAGCGAGTTCAGCGCAGCGTGGGATGATGACGATGCGGCGGGTGCCGCCGAACCGGACGCCCCCAAGCCGACCGCGCCCGCCGCGGAAGCGGTAAAGGAGGCTGCAAGCGACGCCGCGGCGAAACCGCAAGCGGCGGAACCCGAAGCCGCCAAGGGCGAGCAGGTGTCGGCCACGCCAGCTGCCGAGCCCGCGAAGGCGCCCGCCGAGCAGAAGGCTCCACCCCTCGGCAAGGGGACGATGATCGGAATGCCCGCGCTCGAGCGGCGTGACGAGCCGGCGCCGTCCGCACCCGATACGAAGCCTTCCGAAGACGCGAAGCGGACCGATACGGCCAGCGCCGCCGGCCCCGCCGGTGAGAGCGCCGCGTCCGAGGAGAAGGTCCCGGCTGCCAAGGCCATGCAGAAGACGATGCTCGGCATCGCACCGACGGGCGGCTCGGCACCGGCGACGGCGCCGTCCGACGCAGCCGCCAAGGCGGACGGCGGAGGAAAGCTCGCGAAGAAGACGATGCTCGGAATGGCTCCGCCTCCGGACGAGCCCGGGAAGGCCGAGACCAAGACCGCAGCGGAGCCCGTGAGCGCCGACGCCGCACCGGCGGCCAAGCCGACGGGGGATGCGGCGCCAGCGCCGGCTGCTTCGGAAGAGTCGAAGCCGGTCGAGAAGCCCGCGGCCGAGAAGGCCAAGCCCGCAGCCGAGAAGGCCAAGCCCGCCCAGGGCAAGCCGGCGGTCGCCGCACGTCCGGCGCCGGACGACGACTTCGACCTCCCGAAGCGCCCTGCCGGCAACCAGAAGATCGTCCTCGGCGTGGTCGCCGGCGCGGTGCTCCTGCTGCTCGTCGTGGGCGTGAAGTCGCTCGGCTCGGAAGACGAGCCCGCGGGCAAGGCACCGGTCAAGCCGACCGCCACGGCCAAGGCGACCATGGCGCCGACGCCCGCACCCGCCCCGCAGCCCCCACCTTCGCCGGCGCCCGCGCCCGAACCGGCACCCGCCGCCGCGCCTGCGAGTTTGGCGAGACTCATGAGTATCGGTACGGTC
>CAZARU010000133.1:0-18201 GCA_964487605.1 uncultured Polyangiaceae bacterium | reverse complement strand
CGGGGTCCAGCGCGGGCGGCTCGGCGGGGTCCAGCGCGGGCGGCTCGGCGGGGTCTGCCGGATCGGGAGGGTGCAGCATCATCCTCTGCCAGGGACTGATGAACGCGTGCGGTGACTGCGTGGACAACGACGGTGACGGGAAGGCCGACATGGACGATCCCGACTGCCTCGGCCCGTGTCACAACTCGGAGTCGGTCTATCACAACTGCATTCCTGGCGGTGGCGCCGCACCGTGCAAGGCCGACTGCTACTTCGACAAGGACACGGGACCGGGAACGCCCCCGGGGAACGACGGTTGCTACTGGAACCACGAGTGCGATCCGCTCTCGGTCGCACCCACGTTCGATCCGGAAGGGCCGGCGTGCGTCTACGACCCCGCGGCCAACACCCCCGGAACGGGCAAGTCGTGTCAGGAGCTGCTCGATCCCGGAGGGCAAACGCAAGAGTGCCTCGATTTCTGCGAGCCGCTGACGCCGAACGGGTGCGACTGCTTCGGCTGCTGCGAGCTGCCCGCCGGAAGCGGCAGCTTCGTGTGGCTCGGGTCGACGTCCGACGACTCGGGGCGCTGCTCCCTCGCCACATGCACCATCGACGTCGTGGGCGATCCCACGAAGTGCCGGCCGTGCACGCCGGTGAAGAGCTGCGTCAACACCTGCGAGCGCTGCGAGCTTTGCCTGGGCAAGGACACGCTCCCTCCCGACTGTTTTCCTCCTCCCCCCGACGGCGGAGCGGGAACCGGCGGGACGGGCGCCACCGGAGGAACCGGAGCGAGCGGCGGTACGGGTGGTGCCACCGGCGGCACCGGCGGTACCGGTGGCACGGGCGGGACTACCGGCGGTACCGGTGGCAGTGGCGGGAGCTGTCCGAAGCCGCTGTGCCCGCCCGGTGTTGCGTCGTGTGGGCTGAGCTGCCTGCCCTCCTGTCCCACCGGGCAGTTCTGCCTCACGGGCTGCTGCATCGACGTGCCGCAGTAGGCGCGTCGGGTCGCGGCTCGCAGATCCAGGCGCCCGTCACGCCGTGGCGGCGTGATCGCTCAGGGCGTGGCGAACGGGCACTCCGCCGGACAGTCATTGCCCTGGCAGAGCACGAGCAAATTGTACGACGCGAAGTCGTCGGGGTTCGCGCTCAGACAATCCTGTAGGCAGGTCTCGTCGGGCGAGCCAGCCGTCTCCGGGCACTCGCGCGCGCAGCCGACCAGTGCGACGCACCCGGCGCTCGCGCTGCAGGCTGCGTGCTCGCTGCAGCACCGCTCGTCGAGACACGCCGTGCACGCCGCGCTGCGCCCCAGGTCCCCGCACGCCGCACCTCCGGCGCCGCCGGTCTGTCCCGCAGCTCCGCCGCCCGACGTTCCCCCCGTGATGAACGATCCGCCTGCGCCGCCGGTACCGCCCGTCCCGTCGATGCCGGCGTCCGCTTCGCCGTCCTCGGGCTCGTCGCTACCGCACGCGGCCAGCGCCACCGCCAGAACCAGGGCGAGCCCTCCACGGAATCGGGGTGCCCACACTTCCGCTCTCTCAACCGCCATCGCCGCCTCCTCCCGGTACGCAGACCTTCCGGTTCTGAGTTCCGCCGCCCGACGAGCGGCACTTGAACGCGACGTGGGCCTCACGCTGGCAGAACGCCGTCGGGTCGTCGCCGGCGTCCGGCCCACCATCCGCAGCCGCCACGTCGTCGTCTTCGCAGCCGAGGAAGCAGAACTTCATCCCGGTGGACTCGAACGGTGAGCACACCTGCTGAAGGTTCGTCTTGCACTCTCCCGGCACCGCGCAGCAATCGGAGTCCGACTCGCACAGATGAGTGCAGTATCCTCCCTCGACGCGGTCGAGGCATCGCGCCTCACCGCGGAGCGCCATGCCGTCGACGTCTCCGAAACAGTCGCTCGCGACCTCGCACGACTGGCCCGTCTGCTCGCCGCCCCGCGCCCCGGCGCCGCCCGTCCCACCCGAGCCGCCATCGTCCGAGGAGCAGGCGAAAGCCAGCGCGAGGGCGGAGGATGCGACGGTCAGGCGGCGCGGGAAGTTCATGAGGCGGGTGAGTGGCGGAGCCGGCGCTACTTTATCCGAGTCCCGGGGACGCCGTCGCGGTCGGGTCTGCCTGGGCGCAGGGGTCGCGCTGGCCGTCTGGTGCAGTACCACCTTTGCCCAGGCAGCCGAAGGGGCGCCCGCGGGCCCCATCACCGCCCACGCGGAGTGGGTCCTCGAGCCGTCGGCGGCCGACTGTCTCTCGCGTCCCGCGCTCGAGCGCGAGGTGGAGCGGCGGCTCGAGCGCCGGGTCTTCACGAGTCGCCAGCGAGCGGACGTGATCCTCTCCGGTCGCCTGAGGCGCGACGGTGCTCGGTGGCACGCCCGCCTGGCGCTCGAGAGCGCGTCCGGTGAAGTGCTGGGGACGCGCGATCTCGTGTCCGAGACGGCTCACTGCTCCGGGCTCGACGAGACCCTCGTGCTCGTCGTCGCGCTGCTGGTCGATCTGCCACGCCAGGCGATAGGCCTTCGCACGCCCCGCGACGCGCCGGAACCCCGGGCCCCCTGGCGCGCGGAACTGTGGCTCGGCGGCGGAGCGCTGGTCGGCACGCTCCCCGCGGCTTCCGGCGTCGCCGCCGTCGCCGTCGCCGCTCTGCCCCCGGAGTTTCCCCGGTTCGAGCTGGGCGGTTTCGTGACCACGGCGTCCGATGCGACGCACCGCGCAGGCGGCGCGAGGTTTCGGCTCGCTGGGGCGCGAGCGCTGCTCTGTCCCGTTGGGGTGGGGCGCGCCGCGTCGCTCGAGCTCTGCGTCGGCCAGCACGTCGCGCGCCTCGACGTGCAGGCCTTCGGCTACGTCGAACCCCGCGCCACGACCCACCTGCTCTTCGCCGTGTCCACCGCTGCGCACCTCGGGCTGCGGCTGTCGGACTGGCTGGGCGTCCGTGCAGGGCTGTCCGTGGGAGCGCTGCTCTCGCGCCCGCGCTTCGTCGTGGAGAACCCGGAAGGCGGACTCGAGGAGGTGTTTCGCCCGGCGCTCGCTCAGATCGGCGCAGAGGCTGGTGTGGGCGTCAGGTTCTGAGTCATAAGGTGCTGGGAGGGCCTCCACATACCTCGAGCCGACCTGCCGCCGAATCGCCGGGCCCTACGGACGTCATGACCGCAGATCGGCCAGGGCTACGCGAGATCTTCGATGAGTACGCGCCATTCGTCTGGAGAGTCCTGCGTCACGTCGGCGTGCCCAGCGCGGACCTGGAAGACGTTTCGCAGGAGGTCTTCTTCACGGTGCTCCGGCGGCTGGAGTCGTTCGAGGGGCGCTCGAAGCTGCGGACGTGGATCTACGGGATCTGTCTCCGCGTCGCCTCCGATCACCGTCGAAAGGCCTACGTGCGGCGAGAGGCCCCCGTCGCGGACCCCCCGCTCGGCCCGGTTGCGGCGCCGCAGGAGCACCACGTTGCGCACGGCGAGGCGAAGGGCTGGCTTCTCGCTGCGCTGGCTGCGCTCGACGAGGACAAGCGCGCCGTGTTCGTCCTCTACGAGATCGAGGAGCTGACCATGAAGGAGGTCGCCGAGGTCCTGGGATGTCCGCTGCAGACGGCGTACTCGAGGCTGCACGCGGCGCGCGAGCTCGTGCTGCGCCACGCTCGCACCGCCGCGCTCTCCGGCGCGGACGCCGCTTGGGACTCCGAGGACGGCTCGTGACCGGCGATCCCTCGCGCCTTCGCGCGCCCGAGTCGGAGGCTCCCGAGGCGCTGCGCCTCGCCCTGGAGCAGGCGCACGCCGATCTGCCGACCCCAGAGGCCCTCGGGCGCATCGCCGCGGGCCTCGAGCATGGCGTCCCACCGTCGGGCGCGGGCGAGACGGCGGCCGCCAGTGGCGGCGCTCACCTCCCGTTCGCGGTCAAGCTCGGCGCCGTCCTGCTGGTGGGGGGCGCGGCGGTGGTCGCGCTCGTCCGGGTCGTCGAGCGAGAGCCCGGCGCGCCGCCGGTCGCCTCGACTCCGGCCCAGGTGGCCACGGCGAACGCGTCGGACCCAGTCGTGCCGGCCATCCCGGTCCCGGCCGCGGACCGTTCGCCGCCCGAACGAGGTGCGATGTCGACGCGCGTGCCCTCGACGGCGCGCAGTGACGAAGTCGGTGGGCCGGCCACGCCGAGCTCCGCCGGGTCCGGCGGTTCGACGCCCGCGGTTCGTCGGGCGCCCGGCGAAGCCGCAGAGACGCCCGCGACGTCGCCCGACTCGCAGAGTGCGGACCGTGGACCTTCGGAGGCGGCGCTCCTCGGGCGCGCGCAGAGCGCCCTGAAGAACGATCCCGCGCTGGCGGCCGCCCTCGCGCGCGAGCACGCGCGCCGGTTTCCTGCGGGTGCGCTGGCCCAGGAGCGCGAGGTGATCCTCATCGAGGCGGCGAAACGCCTGGGCAACGACTCCGAGGCGAAGAAGCGCTCGGGCGATTTCCGGGAGCAATTCCCCGGCTCGGCGCACGAAGAACGGGTTCGGCGCGGCGGACGCTGAACGCTTCTGAGATGATGGAGCGCGCGATGCGACTCCCCGGGCAGAGCCTCCGAGTGAAGCGCCCACCGCGCGTCGCGTGGGTCGCCCTCTGGCTCGCGCTCACGGCCTGCGGCGAGGACGTCCTGGTCGGTCGCGTTGCGAGCGAACCGGTGATCGGCCGGGACGCCACCGTGGCCACCTGCGTCGTGGCGGCGTGCAGCGGGAGGATCCTCGCTTGCGGTGACTGCGTGGACAACGACGGCGACGGCGACACCGACGCGGCGGACGATCACTGCTCGGGGCCCTGCGACGACACCGAGGACTCGTTTCACCCGGGCCTGCAGGGAGAGAACGTGGCGCAGTGTCGGCTCGATTGCTTCTTCGACGGCGACACGGGCACGGGCAACGACGAGTGCTTCTGGAGTCACGCCTGCGACGAGCTCTCCGTCGCGCCTTCGTTCCCGCCGTCCGCGGATCCGCGGTGTGTGCACGACCCCGCGACGAGGATCGTCGGGACGAGTGAGGCCTGCTCGGACCTCGCGGTCGCCCAGAGCGCGATCTGCGGCGCGACGTGCCTTCCGCTCGTGCCGAACGGATGCGATTGCTTCGGCTGCTGCGAGCTGCCGGCCGGCGCGGGACGCTTCGTGTGGCTCGGATCGGAGGTGGACAGGGCGGGGAGCTGCGACGCGGCGTCGGTGGACGATCCCGGGCGCTGCCGCCCCTGCACGCCGGTGGCTTCGTGCCTGAACGCGTGCGATCCGTGCGAGTCCTGCATGGGGCGCCCGGCTCCGGCCGCGGAGTGCGCGGACCCGGGCGTCGCCCCACCGTGCTCGTTCGGGGCTTCGGCGTGCGGCTCCGGAAAGTCGCCGTGTCCGGTCGGCGAGTACTGCGTGACGGGCTGCTGCGCGACGCTTCCGAAGTGATCGCCTCGGGTGTCGTGACAACCCGATGTCGGGGGGCTACCGTCCGGGCGTCGGCGTCGGAGGTCTCGGTGATGATGCGTCGCGCGTCGGTGTGGGTTCTGGCCTTGGGTCTCGTCGCGTGCTCGGCGGACGAGGACGAACCGTCGGGAGGGGCTGGCGCTGCGGGCGGAAGCGCCGGAGCGGCAGGTGGCGGCGGCCTCGCGGGCGCGGCGGGATCGAGTGCGGGTGCGGGCGGCGCCGCCGGAATGCCAGGGCACCCCAAGTCGTTGCCGTTCGACTTCGAGCGCGCAGACGTCGGAAGCTCCGTGTCGGCGGCGGAGCTGCAGGCCGCCACGGACGTGTACCTCGATCTGCTGGAGAAGACGCGCTGGTTCGATCTGGTGGACGAACGCGTCCACGGCTGGCCCGAGTCCGATCCCCAGGGACGGTACTGGTACGGCACGTGGTGGAGCGGGGTGAACCTCCTGAAGAGCGGCGGCAGGGTGACCTACCAGCACGGCGAGAACGGGGGCGACAACAACGGCCTCAGGACCGGCCCGCTGCTCGAAGGTCTCTGCTTCGCTCATCGCGCGTGGGGTGACGCGAAGACCGAGCATCTCGTCCGTCGCGTCGTGCGCGGCTTCACGTCGTGGATCATGGCCATGGAGCGAACGGGTGCCGACGACGGCGTCCTGCTCACGCGTGCGTCGTACCCCTCGTCCATCGACTCGAACGACGGCGGTCGCAGCTTCCGCATCGACTACGATCTGAATCACCCCGGGCTCGACAACGGCGCCACGGAGTACGTCCGCGTGCCCGACAACCCGCACTGGGGCGACGTCTGGGTCAAGAACAAGCGCTCGAAGGACGACATCGGCCACATGCTTCGCGCCATCGGCCAGATGGACACTTGCGCGGGCACCTTCGCGGAGAGCGGCGCAGAGGACGATCTGGAAGACATGAAGTCTCGCTACGGCGAGTGGGCACGGCGCGTGGAGGACGATGGCTGGAAGATCGCGACCTACGACAAGGCCGGCGCGCTCTGGTTTCCCACCGACCTGCTCGCCAACTTCGTCCTCGTCGGGAACGCGGAGTGCGATGCCATGCTCGCACTGCGCCTCACCGGTCGTGGGGAGCAGGGTGATCTCGACTGTGGCAACGGCATCGGGTCGCTCGACTCGGTGATCATCGGGACGAACGATCAGAACGGCGAGATCCTCCGGAGCTTCCACGAAGCGGCCATCGTCCACGCGCTGCTCTCGGGCCGAGCGGCGCTCGCCAAGGCGCTCCTCGAAGGCCTCACGGTGCGCGTGGACGAAGGGATGGACGGCTACGAGGCGGGGACGCCCCCGACGTTCCTGGGCGAGCAGGATTTCGCGGACCTGCTGATGCACTCGGCGAACCTGGGAGTACCGCTCACCTCCCGCGAGGTCCGGTGGCTCCACGGCGCCATCCGGCGAGCGCGCGACTCGTACTCGGAGTCGAGGAACGATCCCATCTATCGCATCTTCGACGCGAGCACGCCGGACGGCGCGTACGCGTACCAGCCGAGCGGCGAGGGGCTGCACTTTCGGAGCATCGCCCTCGCGATGGGGACGTGCTTCGCGCAGTACCGCAACCCCACGTCTCGCCCCGTGCTCGACTGCGCGCGGCTCGCCAGCTGGCGCTGAGCTACTTCGGTCCGGGGCGCGCGCAGCGCTGATTGATGCACTTGACGCCGGTGATCTCCGCGTCGCAGCAGTCCGCGTCGGTCGTGCACTTGTCGAACTCCTGCGAGCACACGTCGGGGGTGTCGCCGCAGACGTTCTTCATGAGCTGCGCATCGAACGTGCAGAACCCGCCACAGCACTCGTCGCCGCTCACGCAGTCGCTGCCCGTGGGTTTGCACGGATCGGGGACCCAGAAGCCGCGGGTGTTGCCCGCCAGGAGCTCCTGCGCCGGCAGGTAGAACGCGGGATAGCTCGGGTCGTCGGTCATCTGCGGGTTCTCTCCGCCGAGGGCCGGGATGTCGACGGCGGCCACCCAGAGCTTCTTCGGCGTGGGCGTCGACGTCAGATCGTGCGCGCGCGGGTCACTCCACCACGGATCGATGGTCGCGACGCTGCCGTACAGGCGCCGGCTGGTGAAGACGACCCACGCGAACCCGCCGCTGACGATGGGGTTCACGGTGGGCTCGTAGTTCACCTCGGTGTCGTTGCCGTGGTTGTTCGGCCCCGTCGGCAGGTACATCGCGCCGCCCCGCTTTCCGTTGGCCTGCTCGAGCGGATGGGTCTGCCCGGTGGCGAGATCGGCCCACCAGAGCTCGGCGCGCGCGCCGTTGCGCGTGGCCAGGTACTCGTTCTGGGAGTTCGCCTGCACCTCGACCTGGAAGATCAGGCGATCGCTCGTGGGCAGGAACGCCGGCCAGCCCGGCTTGTGCCCTCCCATTCCCTGGTAGACGAGCCGTGCATTCGAGAACGTGGACGTCGCGCGATCGAAGTCCATGACGACGAGCTTCGACGGATCACCGGGGCCGATCGTTGCGTCGCCCGGTCCGGCGTAGAAGACGAACGCGACCTTCTTGCCGTCGGGGGAGAACGCAGGCGTGCCCGCGCGGGTCACCAGGTTCGAGAACCCGTTGGATGCGATGGCACCGCCGCTGTTCGCGTCCAGCAGCGAGCTCGAGTTTCCGTTCGCGCCACCCGGCAGGGGGCCCGAGTTGCCGAGACCGATGGAGCCGTCCGGATACAGCCCCATCCAGCCCACGGTGCCCGTACCCGCCGGTCCGTAGGGCGACTCGGGATAGCCGGGAGACGTGAGCGCGTACGACGAGCCCACCGCGTAGTCGTCGCCGTGCTGGGCGATCATTCGCGAGCCGTCGGCCGAGACGGAGTGACACACTCGACACTGAGCGGACCCGCCGTCGGTGCCCGCGACGAGCACCGGCTCGGTGGACGAGCCGCGGATCGCCAGCGTGGCGCCGCCGAACCGACCGTCGCCGCCGATGGACCCCGAGTAGTTCTTGGCGAGCTTGGTGCCGTACGACTGGTAGTAGACCGTGCCCTTCAGGGCGGCAGACGCGATGCGCCACTCCTCCTCCAGGGGGCCGAAGGCGGTGCCGCCCGCCGCCACGGTGATGCGTGCCTTCAGCGTCGAGCCCGCGGCGGAGTGCGTCGCGGTGTCCCACACGTTCTGCGGGATGGGGTGGCGGACGAACGGGGCTCCCGCCGCGAGAGGCGCCGGTCGTCCGAAGTAACCCGCGTACGTGAAGTGCTGGCCCTCCAGCTCGATCTTCACGCCGTCGATGGGAGCGCCGGCGCCGTCGGACCACTGCAAGAGCGGCGCGAGGATCCCCAGGGGCCAGACCGTCTTGTCGTAGGGGTAGAGCCACGCGAGGGAGCCGGTGCCCGAGGGTGCGCCGTCGAGCACCGTCTTCGTTCCGGCGTCCACGGCCGGTCCCGCGCCCTCGCCGCCCACGCCGCCACACCCGCCCGGCGGACACGTCCCGCTGGGGGGCGCGCCGTTCTGATCCATCTCGACGTACACCGTGACCGTGGTGGAGAGCGTCTCGGTGCCGACGATGGCGGTGACGGTCGCGCTGCCGCCCGCCAGGCCCGTGGTGAACAGGCCCGTGGACGCACCGATGGAGCCGATCTCGGAGCGGTTGATCGACCACGCGGCGGTGACGGTCTGCGCGCCGCTCTTCGCCGTGAACTGGACGGTCTGCGCCGCACCGTTGACCACGGTCACGCTGGGGTTCATCGGCTCGAGGGTCAGGGCCGTCGGGGACCCGCCGTCGAGCAGACCCCCGACGCCGGACGTCGCCGCCGATCCGCCCGAAGCGGCGCTTCCCGCCGCGCCGCCGCTTCCGGCCGTGGTGCTGCCCCCCGCGCCCGCGACGCCACCGTCGGTGCCGCCGCATCCCGAGGCGTGGGCCGCCGCAGCCAGCGAGCAACCTGCGAGCCAACCCCAGCGGTGCGTCATGATTCTCATCTCCCAAGGTCCTGGCGCGACGACACCCCGAGCGTACGGGGAATCGCCCACGGCGCAACGACGCGCCGCGGATTAGGGCTCGCTCGACGGCTCCCGTTATACTGGCGGCCGGACGGGAGCCTGGTTGAGAAACCCCGAAAAAGACCTAGGTCTCACGCTGGGCGGCAAGTTCCAGCTCGTCAGGCTGCTCGGGTCGGGCGCGTCCGGAGCCGTCTTCGAGGGGCGCGACGGGGTCACCCGCGACCGCGTCGCCGTGAAGCTGCTGCACAAGAGCCTGCTCGACGACGAGGAGCAGGTGGGACGCTTCCTGCGCGAGATGCGCGCTGCGGCCCGCATTCAGAGCCCCGGCGTCGTGAAGTTCCTCGACGCCGGCCGCGCCGACGACGGCCGTCCCTATCTCGTCCAGGAGTTCCTGTACGGCGAGAACATGCAGGAAGTGATGGACCGCGGGGGTCTCACCATCCCGGACACGTTCGAGATTGGCGTGCAGCTCCTGGAAGCGCTCGAAGCGGTGCATCAGCTCGGCCTGGTTCACCGCGACGTGAAGCCCGAGAACGTCTTCCTCTTCTACGGAGAGTTCGGAGATCTCAAGGCCAAGCTCGTGGACTTCGGCGTGGTGAAGCCCCAGAAGCGCGATCGAAACTCGGAGCACAGCCAGCTCACCAGCGCGGGCACCACCGTGGGAACGCCGTACTACATGAGCCCCGAGCAGGCCTGCGGTGATCCCGTGGACGCCCGCGCCGACGTGTGGTCCGTGGGGGTCGTGCTGTTCGAAGCGCTCTCGGGATCGCTCCCGTTCCTGCACGAAAATCCGCTCCAGGTCCTGATGAAGATCGTCACCGAGCCGTCGCCGTCTCTCGCTTCCGTTCGCCCCGACCTGCCGCCGTGGCTCGTCGAGGTCGTCGATCGCGCCCTGGCGAAGTTCCCGCGAAACCGGTGGCAGTCGGCAGGGCAGATGGCCGCCGCGCTGCGCGCCGGTACCGGCTGACGCCCGCGCCGCTACTGCGCCGCGGCGTGCGAGCCGACGACGTTCATCACTTCTTCTTCGGTCAGGATGTGATCGGACGCCTTGGCCTTGGCGAGGATCGCCTTCACGAGCTCGTCGGTGGGCTCGACGGAGCGCTGGCGGAGCCAGTACGACACGTTCGAGGCGCCCGACATGTAGCCGATGCAGATCTCCTGCTGCCGACCGAACATTCCCGCGGGGACGCCGGAGTAGATGCGGTCTGCGAGCCAGTCGTCGCCCTTCGCGTTGGCCTTGATGATGGCGGCGGCGTGCACGCCCGTGGCCGTGCGGAACGCGTCGGCGCCGACGAGCGGGTAGTTGATCGGGACGTCCCACTCGACGGCCTCCGCGACCGCCTGGCAGTACCGCAGGAGGTGGGTGAGATCCTGGCCGTCGAGCAGCCCGAGGAGCTTGAGGTTCAGCAGGATGAGCTCCATGGGCGCGTTCCCGACGCGCTCTCCGATGCCCAGGGCAGTGCCGTGCACGCGATCGGCGCCGCACTCGAGCGCCCAGATCGCGTTCATGAGCCCCAGGCCGCGATCGTTGTGGCCATGCCAGTCGATGCCGACCTCCACCCCGAGCCCCGCGACCATGCTCCGCGTGAAGTTGATGATGTTCTGCACGCCGTCCGGCGTGGAGTGCCCCACGGTGTCGCAGATGCAGAGCCGGGTGGCGCCTTCGCCGATCGCGACCTTGAAGAGCTCGCCGAGCACCTCCGGACGCGAGCGCGTCGTGTCCTCGGTCACGTAGCAGACGGGCAATCCGTTCTCCACGCCGACGCGGATGGCCTCCGCGCTGCGCTTCTTGATGGTCTCGAGGTCCCACTCCTCTGCGAGCGCGCGAATGGGGCTCGAGCCGACGAAGGCGTAGATCTCGATGGGGATCCCGGCGCGCTGCGACAGCTCCACCATCGGCGTCAGATCGCTCACGACCGTCCGCCCCGCGCACGCGACGCGCAGGTTCAGCTTCGCGCCCGTGATCTCCTGGCAGATGCGCAGGCAGTCCTCGAAGGCGCGCTGGCTGCTCCCCGGCAGCCCGATGTCCGCCTCGTGAATGCCGATCTTCGACATGAGGTGGACGATCTCGAGCTTCTTCTCGATGGGCGGGTCGGTCACGGACGGGTTCTGCAGTCCGTCGCGCAGCGTCTCGTCGAAGAACTCCACCGTGGGCGGGATGATCCGCCCCTTGCGCCCCATCTCGTTCCAGTCGTAGACGAGCTCGTTGGCCGCGGCGCGCGCGAAGTTCGACCACATGACGCCGAGTATAGGCCGCCGTCCTCCGCCCCCTGCCCGCCGTGGCCGCCAGCGCAGCGCGTCAGACGTGCTAAACGCCGGGTCAGTATCGCGTTTCGCGCAGCACCGGCCGCGATGAAAAGATTTCCTAGCGCGCACAAATTGTCTGCGACGGGATGCCGGGGTATCATCATAAATGCTCGGAATATCAAGCGTATATCCACTTGGTCGCGCACCGCAGGAGGGCACGGAATGTGCTTCGTGCTCGCCGGGACTCTCTCTCACCCCGGGGACCTGACACTTGCCGAACCTGAAGAGCCCTCGCACTTCCCCATGGCGCATCGCCGCCAAGACGTTCGCCGCGGGCGCGGTCGCGGTGGCCGCCGTCGCGGCGGGCTGCTCCGGTGACGAGTCGCTGAAGGGCCTGGACCCGGGGGCCATCCCGACGCCCGACGCGGCCGGCAGCGGACCTTGCGAAGACGGAGCGAGCCGCGCGTGCGGCGTGACGGTGGGCCAGCAGGGCGACGTGCTCACCTGCTTCGAGGGGACGCAGACCTGCGCAGGCGGAGTCTGGGGTGAGTGCACCGACGGCGAGCTCGTCGAGCGGCGCTGGGATCCGGGTCAGGTCTCGCCCGAGGCGCTGAGTCCGCCCTCGCCTTGCGTGAACAACCCGTGTGATCCGTTCTGCCAGAACTTCAACGAGATCCCCGACGGCGGGATCCGAACGACTGAAGCGAGCGCGCCGCCCTACAACTGGCAGCAAGGGGGGCTCGGCACGATGCCCCCGGGCCTCGTGAGCAAGGGGCTCAAGGAGCCGTGCATCGACGGCGCGGACTGCCAGTTCAACCACTTCTGCAGCGAGCCCGTCACGAACGCGGCGTGCGGTCACTCGAAGTGCCAGACGGGCACCTCCCTGGTCGCGTCGTGCGATCGCTGCGTGCAGCGGATCTGCGCGGCCGACCCGAGCTGCTGCAGCATGGGGCCGGCGTTCTGTCCCCACAGCGCGTGCGAGCAGGGACCGCCGCTCGACGTCGGGTGCTCCGCGTGCACGGCTGCCGTGTGCGCCGCCCAATCTTCGTGCTGCACGGACTCGTGGGACGCGTCGTGCGCATCCATCGCGCGGACCATCTCGTCGTGCGGCTGCCCGTCGGCCTACGCGTGCAACGGGCCCGGCGAGCGCATCTCGCCGGCCGGCAAGTGCTACTACCGCCAGACCTCGCCGAACCGCAGCTGGTTGAACGCCCAGGCGGACTGCCGCGCCCGCGGGGCGCTGTGGGACCTCGCCACGGTGAACAACCTCACGGAGAACAACTATCTCGAGACGCAGCTCGCCAACCCGACGTGGATCGGGTTCAACGACCGGGCCACCGAGGGAACGTTCGTGTGGTCGAACGGGCAGACGCCCGGCTTCACGCGCTGGGCGCTCCTGCAGCCCAACGACGGCGGGTTCTTCGGTGCGAGCCAGGACTGCGTCTTGATGGATGACGCCAACGGGCGCTGGAACGACGTCCTGTGCACCGACACCGAAGACTTCATGTGCGAGTACGAGGGGTCGGTCGGCCTCACGGGCTACTGCACCGGTGCGGGTGAGGCGCTGGGCCCGGGCGGCAACTGCTACTTCATCGAGACGAGCGGCGCGGGGTGGACCACCGCTCAGACCGCCTGTCGCGGCCGCGGCACCGGATGGGACCTCGCCACCGTCGACGACGCGACCGAGCAGGCGTTCCTCGAGGGCGCCATGACGGCCTCGAGCGACCACTGGATTGGCCTGAACGATCGCACCACGGAGGGGACCTACGTGTGGTCGAACGGCGGCACCTCGACGTACCGCAACTGGGAGAGCGGGCAGCCGAACAACAGCGGAAATCAGGACTGCGTCGAGATTGACGACGGGAACGGTCGCTGGAACGACGACGACTGCGGCGACAACAACCCCTACATCTGCGAGCACACCAATGCCGGCCGCCCGCCGCCGCCGAACAACTGGACGGCCGCTTGCGTTGCCAGGGTCGGCACGCTGTGCGACGCCAAGTGCGACACGACCTCGACGCCGCCCAAGGAGACGGGGCAGTGCTTCCCCTGGACGCCGGGTCAGACGGACCCGGCGTGCCCCGGGGTCGACCTCGCCATCGGCGTGCCGTGCAGCGGCCCTCCGACGGTGCTGCCCATCTGCAACCACGGCAACACGACGGCGCCGGCGGGCATCCAAGTGGTTCACTTCGCGGCGAACTCGAACCAGTATCCGAGCTGCACGCCCAACCTCGGCCACTCGAGCGCCCGGACGTGCACCACGACCCAGCCGATTCCACCAGGTGAGTGCATCAACCTCAGCGGCTGCCTCGAGAACGCCGGCAACGGCATGGGCAACATCGGCAACCGCGAGATCATGGTGAACCCCGCCGGCGCCGGCCAGGTCACCGAGTGCAGCTGTCTCGACAACTGGTCGCTCTACTCGCCCAACACCCCGTGCCAGGCGCCGAGCTGCGCGGGCACCTCGAGCGCGGCCACGCTCAAGCCGGTGAACATGTACATCGTCCTGGATCGCTCGGGCTCGATGCTGGGCACGCGATGGAACGGCGCCGTCTCGGCGCTGACCGCCTTCTTCCAGGATCCGGCCTCCGCCAACACGCGCGTGGCCCTCGAGTTCTTCGGTCTCGGGACCACCTCGCCCGGGCTGGGCTGCGGGGCCGGCGGCTGCGAGACCTCGCGCTGCGGCGTGCCGTACACGCCCCTCGCGCCGCTGACGGCCGTCTCGGCGCCGGGAGACGTCCAGGAGGCGGCGCTCGTCGCCGCGCTGAACGCGAACGCCCCGGGCGGCAGCACGCCGACCTATCCGGCGCTGAAGGGTGCGCTCGACTGGTTCAGCTCGCTCGCGAACCCCAACGAGGTCCACGTCGTGATCCTCGTCACCGACGGTAACCCCACGGCGTGCTTGCAGGGTGACGCGAACGCCACGAACGCCGCTCTCGCGACCGAGGCGGGCGCTGCGTTCAGCGGCTCGGGCGTGTTCACGTACACCATCGGCATGACGGGTGCGAACATCGCGGCCCTCAACGGCATCGCGGCCTCCGGTGGAACCGGAAGCGCCTTCGTCATCGGAAACGGAACCGCCGCCCAGATCGCGGCCGATCTCCTCGTCGCCCTGAGGGCCATCGCGGGCCAGGCCGTCTCGTGCTCCTTCCCGCTCCCTGCCGCCAGCACGTTCAACCCGGCATCGGCGAGCGTGATCTTCACGAACAGCGCTGGCACCTCGACGACGCTCACGCAGCGCGCCTCCGCCGGCACGTGCGGCGCGGGCGGCTGGTACTACCTGCCGAATGCGACGACGCCCTCGTCCATCGAGCTCTGCCCGACCACGTGCAGCATCGTGCAGGCCGACCCCGCCGCCCAGATCACCGTCGCGCTCGGCTGCCAGACCAGCCTGGGCACGCAGATCTTCAACCACCAGTACCAGGCGACCTGCGGCCAGGGGAAGCAGCCCCAGTGGACGTTCCTGACCTGGGACGCGACGACGCCGGGCGACTCCGCCATCAGCTTCCGGGTGAAGTCGGCGGCGACGCAGGCCGGCCTGGCCACGGCCATGTTCGCACCGCTCGGCGTGGCGCGCGCGATGCCCAACACGCAGCTGTGTACGCTCACGGGCCCGGCGCCGACGTGCCCGGCGAACGTGTATCAGGCGCTCGGCGGCAAGCCGCTCGCGCACCACGGCAACGTCGAGTTGGAAATTACGGTGAATCCGACTAGCAATGGGCAGACGAGCCCGGTGCTGAACAGCTGGAAGGTCGGATACACATGCGTGGACGCGTTCTAGTCGCGTGGTTCGCGGCGGGCGCGCTCGCGGGCCCGGGGTGCGGAGGCGACGAGAAGCCTCCGCCGAGCAGTGACCTCTTCGGCGGAGCGAGCGGGGCGGCGGGCGGCGACGGGAGCGCGGCGAGCGGGGGGAGCGCGGCGGCGGGTGGCAGCGCGGCGAATGGCGGGAGCGCGGGCTCCGGCGGCGCATCGGCGGCCGGAGGCTCCGCGGGCGGCGCGGGCACGTCCATGGGCGGTTCTGCGGGAGCGAGCGGCGTGGCTGGCAGCGGCGCTTCGTCCGGAGACGGTGGCACGGCGGCCAGCGGCGGGTCTGCTGTGGGAGGTAGCGCGGGCGCGTCGGGAGGTAGCGCGGGCGCGTCGGGCGGCAGCGCGGGTGCTTCGGGCGGCAGCGCCGGCGCGGCCGGCTCCGGTGGAACCACGGCTGCCGTTTGTGGCAACGGCGTCCGGGAGGGCACGGAGGCGTGCGACGGGACCGACGGGCTCGAGACGTGCCTGAACCTCGGCCAGGGGACGGGCACGACCCAATGTGTCGGCTGCGTCATCGACACGTCCGGCTGCGCCGAGCCCGAGAACTGCCAGGACGGAGACGACAACGACTCGGACGGGGACATCGACTGCGACGATTCGGACTGTGCGGCGGCGTGCGCCGATCCGTGCCTGCAGGTGCCGCTCCTGGCCGATCCGGGGACGGTCGTCGGCTCGACGACCGGGCACGCGGCGACGCTGACCCCGGGCTGCTTCGACGGACCGCGGCCCGACGCGGGCGTACCGGACGGCGGGGGCCGAATGAGCGGTCCCGAGGTGGCGTATCGCTTCGTCGCTGCGAACACCGGCACCCTCGACGTTCGACTCCGATCCATCGGAACCGCCGACCTGACGCTCTCGGTTCGAACGTCGTGCGGCAGCGGCGGCGTCGAGGTCGATTGCTCCGAGAAGACCGACGAGAGTGGCCGGCTCGAGCGTGTGCTCACGTCCATCAGCAAGGGGCAGACGGTGTTCGTCTTCGTCGACGGAGCTCGCGCCAGCGCCGAGGGCGACTTCCGGCTCGAGGCGTTCACCAAGACGGTCCTGTGCTCCGACGGTTTCCAGGATCCGGGTGAGCAGTGCGACGACGCGAACGTCGCACCCAACGACGGGTGCGGCGCCATGTGCCTGCTCGAGCCCGACGAGACCGAGCCGAACGACGTCACGACCCAGGCCGACGCGTACCCGGGGTCGCCCTACACGGCCTCCATCGACCCCGAAGGCGACATCGACGTGTTCAGCGTCGCCGTGACGACCGCCGGCTCGTTCCTCAGCGCCTCGACCTTCGACATGGGAGACGGCGCCTGCGCGCTCCGGCTACAGGACAGCTTCGTCGAGATCCTCGCCCCCTCCGGCACCAGCGTCATCGCCTCGGACAACGACTCCGGTGACGGCCTGTGCTCCCGCGCGGTCGCCGCGGGTCTGGCCCCGGGCACGTACTTCGTGCGCGTCAGCGGCGGGTCGTCCACGCCGGTGTTCCCCTACAGCCTCGGGATCTTCGTCTCACCCTGAGCCTGCGGAGAACGGCAGCGCGTCGAGATCGACGTTCCCGCCGGACAGGACCACTCCGACGCGCTGGCCCGGGATGCTGCGGAACCCGTCGTCGAGCACGACCGCGAGCCCGATGGCGCCGCTCGGCTCGACGACGAGCTTCGTTCGCTCGAAGAGCAGGCGCATGGCACGCACGATGGCGTCGTCGGACACCGTGACGACGCGGGCCACGCGATCACGGACGACCGGCCAGGTCAGCTCCCCGAGCCCCGCCAGGAGGCCGTCCGCGATGCTCCTCGGCGCGTCGAGCGTGACGCGCTCGCCAGTGGCCTTGGAGCGCGCCGCGTCGTCCGCGCCACTCGGTTCGGCCGCGACGACCCGTACGTGAGGTGCGAGCTCCGCGAGCGCGAGGGCGATGCCGGACACCAGGCCCCCGCCGCTCACGGGCACGACGACGACGTCGAGATCGGCGACCTGCTCCGCTAGCTCGACGCCGACCGTGCCCTGTCCGGCGATGACCAGCGGATGATCGTAGGGCGGCACCAGCGTGCCCCCCGTGCGCGCGAGCACGGCCTCCGCGGTGGAGACTCTCGCTGCGAGCGTCGGCTCGCAAGGGTACACGGTGGCGCCGTAGCCCTCGACCGCGCGCCGTTTCACGGCGGGGGCGTTCGACGGCATGACCACGTGCGCGGGGATCCCGCGGAGCCTTGCGGCCAGTGCGAGCGCCTGCGCGTGGTTCCCGCTCGAGTGCGTCACGACGCCCCGTGCGGCCTCTGCCTCCGAGAGCGCCATGACCGCGTTGCAGGCGCCGCGAATCTTGAACGCACCTACCTTCTGCAAGTTCTCGCACTTGAAGAAGAGCCGTCGGCCCGCGAGCTCGTCGAGCGCAGTGCACGTGACAATCGGCGTCCGGTGCGCGTGGGGACCGATGCGCTCTGCCGCTTCTCGGATCGAGGCGAGCGATGCGGCGTACTTCACGGGGGCGGGCACTCTGGCGTCGGCGTGCAGGGCGCGAGCGCGCACCCCGCGCCCATGGCCCACTGCGCGCAGGACACGCCCTGCGCCGACACGACGGCGGCCGGATCACAGTGGCACTTCGTGCCGTTGAGCCACACGTGGCAGCAGTCCCCGGGCGCCGAGCAGGTATCGCGCGTGCACTCCGGCGAAGCGGTGGTGCCGCAGCGCGTGCAGTCACACACGCCGGAGGGCTGCACGCCGCAGTTCCAGTAGGTGATGGGCCCGGAGCCCCCCGCGCCGCTCGTTCCGCCCGTTCCGCCCACCGCACCGCCGCCCGCGGCGCCGCCGGCAGGCGCTCCGCCC
>CAZARU010000132.1:0-18228 GCA_964487605.1 uncultured Polyangiaceae bacterium | reverse complement strand
ACGGGCACGCTCGACGCGGGCGGCGGAGCCGGTGGCACGGCGGGCGGCGACGGCGGCTCGGGCTGCCCGACCGGACAGAAGCGGTGCGGCGGACTGTGCATCGTGCCGGCGCCGACGCTGGGCTGCTCGCTCACCGGCTGCACGGCGTGCCCGGCGCCACCCGCCAACTCGTCCGCGGTCTGCAGCGGTGAGAACTGCGACTTCGTGTGCCGCTCCGGCCATCAGAAGGATTCGGCCGGCACCGGCTGCGAGCCGATCGGCGGAGCCGGCGGCACCGCGGGTACGGGGGGAACCGCCGGCAGCGCCGGCACGGGCGGAACCGGCGCGGTCGGCGGGAGCTACGACGCCGACGTCGGCAAGGGATGCACCAACAACAACGAGTGCACCTCGATCCCCGGCGGCTACTGCCCGACGGCCCGCACCTGCACGCGCACCTGCACGATCCACGACGACTGCGGCTGCCCGGTCGGGACCACGAACGCCCAGATCGCCGCCGGCGCCTGCGCGGCGGCGTGCATCAACGTCGGCAGCATCATCTTCCCGAGCTACGTGTGCCTGCGCGTGTGCCAGGACGTCTCGACGTGCGAGGGACCCTCGCAGCAGTGCACGTCGGTTCCGCCGTACAGCGTCTGCTATTGACGGCGCGCGCCGGTGGTCGTCGGGCGTGCGGCCGGATCCACCGCTCGGCCGCTTCGAGACTACAACGACCCGCCTCCGAAATCGTCGAAGCTCGAGACCGCGACGGCTACGTCGGCGCTGACGCCGATGTAGCCGCCCTCGTCGAATCGGTCGTAGGTCGTGATCGATGCGGTATCGACGACCTCGCCGTTGCGCGTGATCTCGACGAGGCCGTCCGCGTAGGCGCGTGCGCCGAACCGGTCGCCCGGCGCGAAGCCGACGGCGGCCTCGGAGTGCTGCGTCCAGACGTACTGCGCGCACGTGAAGACGGCGACGGCGGACCGCGTCGGCGAGTAGAAGACCTCGAGAGCGCCCGCGCCGGCACAGTAGTCGAAGGTCGCGGCCTTCATCACGAGCTTCATCTCCGTGACGGTGGGATCGATTTCCGACAGCGTGACGAACAGCTCCTGATCGGCTTCGAAAAAGTCCGGCCAGGCGAGCATCTGGTCGCCCTGCGCCGTGTCCTTGTGCAAGCGTCGATTCGCAATCGAGAACCACCCCGTACCGCCCACCCAGCGTCCCCCGACGAGACCGTCCGGGCGGTCGAAATCGTCGAGGACCGCGTTCGAGCCTCCGTCGGCTGTGCCGCCGCCCGCCGCGACATCGCTTCCGGCGTCGGCATCGGGATCCGATCGCACGCCGACGCGGCTCGAAGAGCAGGCCAACACGAGCCAGCACACCCCCGCCCAACCGAGACTGCCGCGGAGGGTCATTCGCCGTCGGCGAAGATAGCTCAGGAGAGCACCGACGTCGCGAAGCATCCTTCACCCTAGCCCGGCGGGGCGCGTCGGCGGCGAGGCGTTGCCGGACCGCCCGAGACCGCTTGCGCGGCCGCCGTTGGGTACGTGAGGGCCATGGTTGGAGGGGTTGCGCGCGAGCCTGACCCCACCGCCGCTGCCCGAGGCGGGCCGGCCACGGAAGGGAAGCGGGAGGCGAACGGACCGATTGGCTCCGTTTGAATCGATGCGTGGGCGGGCGGCCGGGGCGTTCCTGGGAACGCTCACGATGCTGTCTCCGACGCGCGCGCAACCTACGCAGCGATCCTGCGAACCGCGGAGCCCTGCATCCGTGCCGGGCTCTCGCCGACCGAGGCACGCCGCGTGTGGATGTACGAAGTTTCGCCGGTCGCAGCGTTCAACGTCTAGAGCTTCGCCGGGGAATGGTGCGGCTGGGATCGGACTGGCTCGTCTTCCGCCAGAGATCACGAGACTGGACGCATCCGCGGAGCCTCGGCCCTCCCCGCGCACGCGAACGAACCGGCCTCACCGACCGAGCAGCTCCCTACGTTCACGACACGTTGCTCTCCACGGTCTTCTTCTCGACGGCGCTCTTCGGCGGCCGCGCGGTGATGGCGACACTGGGCACCCGAGGCGCGGCGAAGTAGCCGTGGACCCCACCAAGCAGTTGGCCGTGATCACGGAGGTGCAGGCGCTGCTCGCGACGGCACGCAGGGAGGCGGCGGCAGGCCGCGACGCGACCAGTCGGCCCTCGTCGAGCGCGGACCGGGGGGCAGCGAGGCGGGCGCGCGACGGCGCGCGACGAGACTCCACGCGACCAAACCGAACCCATCACCGACCAAACCGAAGTCGCCCGCCCACAGCCGCGATCACGCGCCCCGCCAACCGCGATCACTCCCCCCGGCAACTCGCAACCCGCCCCCGGCAACCACGACGTCGCCACCGACCAACCCCCACACCACCCCCGCGCAAGCGCTGCGCACCACCATGCAAGACCTGCAAGCCGCCGGCCTCGCCGGATGGCCACCCCGACCGACGACCGTTGGGCCCCGACCAACCCGCACGTCGCCACCGACCGCCGGCTGCCGACCCCCGACCAAGCCGCACGTCGCCCCGACCAAGCCGCACGTCGCCCCGACCAAGCCGCACCTCACCACCGACCAAGCGCGACATCGCCACCGACCAAGCCGCACTTCGCCCGACCAAGCCGCACGTCACCACCGACCAAGCCGCACGTCGCCACCGACCGACCACGACGTCACCACCGACCAAACGAGATCGCGCCCCCACCGAGCGCCGCTCCGGCTCCTGAGGGGGCGTCGAGCGGCGTGCCGGGGGCCCCGCCCAGAGCTTCCCGAAGTCGGATTCGTGGGGTTTCCGCGTCATTGCGTCGCTGGCGGAGGCGATGCTGGGGGCGGCATGCCGCCGCCCTGCGGAGTGTTCAGTACCCACGTGCAGCGGTTCGGCTCCGGGCAGTGCTGCACGTAGGTCGCGCGTTGACCGCACCCCGACACGCCGCGAGTCAGGTCGTCGATCGCGCTGACGGTGACGTGGGCTTCAGGGCAGGCCAAGTCGTGAGCGGCGCGAGCGCGCAACGCGCGATCGGGCGGTACGTTGGACACCGGCTTGCACGCAGCGTGAGCACTGGCGACGCAGAGCGCGCCCATAACGATGATTCTCATGGTGGTCTTCCTGTCGGCTCTCACGAGGATGGGACCCCGTTTCTCAGGAGCATGCCCCCCGAGGCGGCCGTCGCATGACGCTGATCAGTGTCGTTGAGCGCCCCGCCGGTGTCCAGAGGGAGGCTCAGGACGAGCGCAGCCTCGATCACCCGCCGCAGCGTCGAACCGAGACGTCGTCCAGACAAGGAGATCATCCCCCCGCGTCGCGATGGGTGAGCTGGGCGCGAAGCGCGCCGAGCCATCATGGACACGACCACGTGTAGACGGGAAACGTGGCGTCCGAGCAGGTGCACGTCGGGCCTGAATCCCACTCGCAGCGGTATCCCACGAGCGCGCGCGCGCAGATGCCCCCCTCCTGCGGCGACGCATCTGGACAGCGCGCTCGACCGCACTCCCAGGACGGGTCGCCCGAAAGCGACGTGCAAGAGCAATAGTCCACAGACCGCTGCACCGGGCTCGGATACGAACAAAATTGATCGAACCGCTCGCACGACTCTCCTTCGGCCGGCGTCGCCGGACACCAGGACTGGATCGCCGCGTCACCTGACGGTTCCCCGGAACGGCCTCCGCTGCACGACAGCACGAGCGCGAACACGAACACCGCCGTCGAAGACTTCTCGCGGCGCCTGTGATGCACCGCCTCGGGCGCGGACACTCGCGCAAGCCCCGTCCAACGCCTGCGGACGCGCGGCGACCAACCGTCTTGGCGCATCGACAGGCACCTCGCTCGGTTTCCCATCATCTTGTCCCATGCGGTTCGCATGCGCCGTGGACCCACCTGCTGGTGCCACCGGCGCCCGCCTGCCCACCCGCGTCTTGAGGGCCTTCCGTCGTGCATCTCACGACGCGCCACCCGCCGTCGCAGCGGTAGCCGCACGCCTCGTGACTGCCGAAGCCGAACGTGAGGCACGCCGCGCCGCCTTCCGGCGGCGTCTCCGGGCAAGGGGAGGGCGGATTCGTCCCGGATGGAAACCACCACGTACCGCTCGCGCAGTACAGCTCCGTGCCGGGGCAAGAGTCGAACGCGGGCGAACAGTCGCTCGGCACGACCGTCCAGCTTCCTCGGCTGCAGTGGAAATCGATCGTCTGGCGCCCGCTCTGGCACGCGACGTCGTAGCTGCACACCCAGGGATCCTGCGTCGCATCGCAGCCGGTCCACCACGACGGCGGGTCGACCGGACAGGGCGGCGGAGGCGGAGGCGGGTTGCAGTCGGTGCCGGGATCGCAGGCGTCTCTCGCGGCGTAGCCCGCCTGGCCCGCCGCGCCACCGACTCCACGGTCGCGTCTGCCTTGCTGCGCCACTCGCCGGCGACACGCATCTCGAGCAGTACCTCCTGGTCTCCGTCGGCGTCGAGGTTCGCCTTGCGACGCTTCACGCGGATGACCGGGCCGGTGACCTCCCATGTTCGCCCACCGGCGTCCAGAACGCCGCCAAGATAGACGGAGTGCCGTCCGCGCAGGTCGGCAGTAGGCTGGGTTGACGACGTTCCCGGAGCGCGGGAGATACCGTCGGCGCGACGCGAACCGCGCTGTGGAGGGATGTCGGTCACCAAGGCGCACATCGACGAGCTGCTCGACGGGGTGAGGAAGGAGGGCCGCCCCAGGATCGAGATGGCCCCGCTGGCCAAGGCGCCGGCGGCCGTCCCGGCGCCCTGGGTCGAGATCCTCACACACGAGGAACCCGCGAAGGCCGTCTGGGACGTCCTCTGGACGCCGGCGGCGAAAGACCTTCCCAGGACCCTAAAGGTCTTCAAGAAGTGCCTTCAGGGCGTCGGGCTGCTGACCACCAGAAAGCGGCCGCCGTCCCTCCTCTACGTCATCACCGAGGGGGGTGGCGCCGACGCGTACGCGTACCGGGGCTACGCGGCGGGACCGGTCGAGCATCCCGACGCCAAGTCGCTCCCGGCCGGATTCCTGAAGTTCTACCAGGAGGTCCACAACGGCTGGGGCCTGCTCTGGGACGGTAGCGTCGGCCCCCTGCCCGTGCAGGACTGGGCCATGCTGTCCGAGGACGAGAACACCCCGGCCGGGCGCTTCCTCTCCGTCTTCGACGACGGCGGCAACGCCAGCCTCGGCTTCGACCTCGACGAAGAACCCCCGCTTTGTTACGCGGTGTGGGCCGACGACGAGCCCGAGGTCGTTCCGGACGTCTGGCGCACGATCGACAAGTGGATCGCCGGGCAGCAGGACGATCTGGATCCCGCGTGAGGAAATGGGGCGGCGCATTCCCCAGGCAACTCTGTAGTTCAAGTGTCGGCTCTCACGAGGACGGAGCGGGCCGACGCCGCCGACCGCGGAGGACGGATGCGAGCACGAGTACGAGCAGCGCAGCGCTTCCTCGCGAAGGCGCCTTCCCGGTGGGAATCGCGCAGCCGCCCGCGTCGCTGCCACCACGCTGCTCGGGCAGTCGCTCACCGCGCGCGCCACACGTCACGTCCGCGGTCACGGTCACGGCAGGTAGCGTGACGGCGACGCCGGGCAACCTCGCCTCGACGACGAACGTATGCGGGCCCTCCGTCCACCCGACGGGCTGCCGGTCGAGGTCGCAGCGGAGCCGGCGCCGGACCTCCGGCACGCCGTACGCGCCCGGGAGCACCGGTGTGCCCGGCACGTCGATTCGGTGGTCGAACGCCGTCACCGGCAGCCAGGGCGCGAGGCTCGTGTCGGGCTGCACCGTCAGCGTCACGACCACGTCCTCGTATTCCTGGCACGTCTCGACGTCGTAGCCGGGCGACGTGGAGACGGTGGCGCGAAGCGAACCGATGGCGCCCGGCAAAGCTCGGTCCTCACCGGTGGAGAAAGAACGCGCTTCGTCACCGTCGAGACAGCCATCGTGGAACGCCATCACGTAGTCCGTGAGTGGCTCGAGCGGCGCCGCGGGAACCACCAGGCTGCCGAGCCCGCCGGGATCGTCCTGCACGGTCGCTCCGACGACCGTGCCGTCAAGGAGGCGCAGTTCCACGGCGGTCGCGTTCACCGTGTCGAACGGGATCCCGCCGATGCCAGGTGGGATCGCGCTCGAGGAATCGAACGCCAGTGACGCCACACAGGGCGCAGCGTCGGCCGAGCACGCCGAGGCGGGCCGGGGCACTGCGACGGTGACGACCGACGCGGCCACGACGGTGGCCGTCGCCCCGCGCACCCACGGGACGCGCCGTCGCACCCGCGCCGTGCCGAGTCCACGTGCGGGTGAAGCTCGCCTCGCGACCTCGCTTGGCCGGTAGGCGTAGCGCCCGATGGTACGGCAGTTCATGGTTGACCGGAGGGTAGCGCGCACCCGACCTCGCTGCTTCCGCAGAAGTGCCGCAGGCGACCGAGCGCATCAACCCCGACGCCGCAGCCGTGGACTCGCCGTCCAACCGCGCGCTCCACCGCGTCATCTGCTCACCTGCGGATTCCGGGCCAGCCTGCGAGCACTCAGGCGTAGGCCTCGACGACGAGCCCCGGCACCCGCGAGAAGTGCTGGGCGTTTCGCGTCACGAGCGGCAGGTCGGCAGCGCGCGCGGTGCAAGCGATCCAGAGATCGTTGGCACCGATGAGCTTGCCTCGGCGGCGCAGGTCGCGAGCGACTCTCGCGTAGAGCCGCGCGACGTCCGCCGTGACGTCCAGCACTTCCAGGGGCTCGATGAACGCGCCCGCCCCGTCGGCCTCCGGATCCACGAATCCTTCGAGGTACTCGCCGAGCGCAACGGACGGAAGGAACAGCACCGTGTCCAGATGGGCTCGAAGGAACTCCGTCGCGCCGCGCGCCTGACCGCGAGCGCGGCGCTCGTTCTGCAGATCGATCAGGAACGTGGTGTCGAGTGCTAGCCGCTCCATGCGTCTTCGGGGGGCGCGTCGTCGGCTTGCGCGCGTTCGAGTCGATCGAGGACCCGCTGCGACGGTGCCGGGGTCGCCTCCAGCGAGCGGAGGAGCGACGCACCAGTGGAGCGCACCGTTGCCCAGCGACCCCGCTTGATGACCTGCGAGAACGATTCGTTGGGCCTGAGGCGGGCCGCGCGGAGGCGCCCGTAGGCCTCGAGGTCGATCGAGATCGTCTTGGTTGCCATGCATGTACATGTACATGCATGGGAGGGGGCGTCAAGTGTCCCTGGCGCCGTCGGATCGGGGAGTTCGACTACCCCTCCGCTCCCGCGCCACCCCGCGCGAACGAATGAACGAATCGCTCCTGCAGCGGGGTCTCGACCGCTCGGGGTGATCGCGCGCGACGCACCTCCGCGATGGCCGAGCTCGCGTCGAGCCCTCGGCGCGTGAGAAAGCACGCCGCGACGGTGCCGGACCGCCCGAGGCCCCCCACGCAGTGGACGAGCACTCGTCCCTTCGCAGCCACCGCTTCGTCGACGAACGCCATCACCTCCTGCATCTCCTCTGGGCTGCACACGCGCTGGTCCACGATGGGGAGCTGCATCGTCGCGAGACCCTCGCGCTCGTACGCGGCGACGAGATGTTCCACGCCGTGGGAAGCGAGCTCGTCGTTCGACAGGAGGCAGACGACGTGCGTGACGCCCGCGCCGCGGAGCGCGGCCAGGTCGGAGCCGAGGTCGCGGTAGTAGTCGCGGCGTCCCGGCAGCAGCGTCATCCCCACTCGACCCGGCGCCGTGAGGGACTCATCCAGCCAGTCGACGCGCAGCGGACCTCCGCTGGTGAGGCGCTTTTCGAGCCGCTCGGCGGTGCGCGCGGACGCGTAGAGCGCCCACTTCTTCTGCAGCTCGCTCGACTCCTCGAAGCCCAGCGTGTGAACGGCGTAGCGGAGCTGCGCCACCAGGAGCTGAAGCGGGTCCCGGTCCGTCTTCACCAGGTCCGCGTAGAACGAGCGAAGCACGCGAATCGTCTCCCACGCCCGCAGGAGCTTCGGGCTGGTGAGGTCGAACTCGCCGAGGGGTGCCCCGAGATCACGCACCTCGAGGAGCGCGTCCGTGAGCCGGAGCGCCTCGGCGAGCTCGTCGTCGTCGATCTTCGTGAAGATGTAGAGCAGATCGTTCTCCAGCTTCACGAGGTCGTTGAGGACGTGCCCGCGCTTCGTGTGGAAGAAGTCGATGAGCCAGACGTTGCCCTGCCGGTCCACGATGATGTTCGCGCCGTTCAGGTCCCCGTGCACCCAGGAGAAGTACGCCGAGTCGCCCCGGTTCCGCGGCAGGCGCGCCAGCGTGCTCTCGTAGAAGCGGCAGAGGTTGGGGGCGCGCGGTCCGCCCGCTATCTGCATGAAGGCGCCGTCGAGCGGCCCCTCGGTGAGCGCCTCGACCTTCGCCCGGACCGAGGGAGCCCACTTCGGATCGAACGAGTAGTACTCGAAGAGGTCGCACCGCTCGAGGGTCGCTGCCGCGTAGAACCGGCCGAGCTGCTCCACGAACACGGTGCGCAGCACGGCGGCGACGCTCTGAAGCGGAATCCCCTCGACGTACAGGCGCTGGAACGTCGTCGAGAATCCGCCGCCCATCGAGGCGTAGCGGTACTTGATCGCTCCCCGGTCATCGAAGTCGGCGAACTCGGTGATCCGCGGGGCGGAGTTGCCGAGGACGGACTCCACGCGCTCGAACTGCGCGCGCTCCCGGCCAATCGCGTGCTGCGGGCCAATCTTGACGACGTGCGGCACCTGCCGATGCCCGTGGACGTCCACGCTCTCGGAGCCGAGGACCAGGTTGCCGCTGAACCCGCCGTCGAGCACCTCGAAGCAGACCGTGCGGCAGTCGCGAAACAGGTAGCGCAGGAGCTTTTCGTCGCTCGGCGTCGCTCGGAGGTCGCCGCGAAACTCCATCCGCGGTTGACGTTCGCGAAGGCCGATGAGGGGGATCTGCTCCGCCTTGCCCCCCAGAAACTCGATGAAGCGCCCCACGCTCGAGAAGACTTCGACGCCGAGCAGCCGCTCGAGCTGATCGAGCGCGAGGTGGTGCTGCGCGGTGGACGACGACGCCGCGAGCGCCGAGCACACGGCCAGGGACATCTTCGGGTAGCGCGTCGCGAGCTCGTAGGCCAGGAACGTCACCTTCGCCTCGGTCCACGCGCCCACGATTCCGACGCGCGCCGGCACCTCGCGGAACGGCTGCAGCACGGTCGCCAGGTTCGTGTCGACGAAGTCGTTGAGCGTGAGCGAGTCGACGACGGCGATCTCCTTTCCCGATCCGGCCGGCTCCTCGAACGCGAAGGCCGCGCCGGCGGTGTCGCGAATGCAGTGGGTGCCGAACTGATCGAGGTGCGTCCGCTGGCGCGCGTCGCTCTCGTCGTGCCAGTCACGGATGTGCACGACGCGCAGGGCGTCGTCCGGCTGGGCGTAGGCCCAGCGCATGAAGCGGGCGATGGGCCCCTCTGCGGGGTTCTCGCCCATGAGCCGGCGGGCCTCCGCAAAGCCGACGTGCAGCGCGTTCGGCAGCTCCTGGTACCTCCCGATGGGCGCCAGGAAGTCGTTCTGCAGGCACTGCGTGATCAGGAGCGACGACGTCACGGGCGCATCCTCGCAGGGGTCGGCGCCGGTTGGGCCCGCGCTCGACCCGGGCCGAGCACGCCGTCCCACGGCTGCCACGTCGAGGCCAGCGTGGCGTTCGGGTGGAACACGAGCTCGTGAACCACGTCGCTCTTCGCCTTGGCGCGCTCGAGTTGCGCGAGGTCCGCCTCCTCGAACACGACGTCCACGTCGCGGTACCGAAACACCTCCACGTAGTAGTAGTAGCCGACGATCTGCCTCTGCAGGGAGAATCTCGGATCGCCGCCGGCCGCTTCCAGGATCGGGACGAGCGCCGCGCGGCGCCCCTCGCTGAAGCGCACCACGGAGTTGTTCGAGGTGGTCTCCGGGTTCGTCTTCATGAGCTGGCGGAAGATCACGTTGTCCACGCCGACGGACCGTGCGAACTCCAGGTACGCGACCACGCCGTCGAGCGAGTCCACTTCACCGCGCAGCAGCACGCACGACAGCCGGAGGCGCGTCCCGGCGTCTCGGCATCGCCGGGCCACCGTGGAGAGCTCGCCCGCGGTCGGTGCGCTGGTGAAGCGCATGAGGCGCGCGTTCGCCGCGTCGTCCGGGTGGGCGCGGCTCACGTTGAGGTGCCGCACGCCGGTGCCGGTGATCCACTCGAGCACCGTGCGCCCCTCGACGCCGTCGAACAGGCCCGATCCATTGGTCGTGACCGTGCGCTTGCGCGCGTTCACGCCGGCGAGCGCGCGGAGCACGCGTGGGAGCCTCGGATCCTTCGACGGCTCGCCCCCCGTCACGCTCACGCTGGGCGCGAGCGGACGAAGCGCACGGAGGACCTCGTCGAGCGCCGCGAAGTAGCGGGCGTCGTCGGTCTCGACCGAGCGCTGGACCGAGAGCGCGCGTCCGCGTGACGCCGGGCGCAGCTCTTCCACGCAGAACGGACACCGGGCGTTGCATCGCTCGGCGCTGTAGACGGAGAGATTCGCGTTCGCGTACACCTCGCGGCTGGTGCCCCAGAGGTCCACGGGCACCGTGCGCCGCGCCGTGCTGTTCCGCGCCAGACGGAACGCGGCGCTCTTCCCGCGGCGCAGCGCCGCATCCAGCTCCCGCTCGCCGCCCGTGATCACGCCGGTCATGGCAGCACCCGCATGGCTTCGCTGCGTTCGACCAGGTCCGGCCCGAACACGGCGCCATCGGGATTGACCATCGAGAAGCGCCTGCCGACGACGAACGGCTCGGCCCAGTCGAGCTCCTCCGCGGCGAAGCCGTACCGCTGCAGCTCGAAGACGTTCGCGTTCTCGAGAAGCCCGGCGCGCTCGACCGCCGCGACCACGTCGTGGTCACGGCCAGGTCTGACGCGCACGTTCACGACGAGCAACCGCGCGCCGCCGAGCACCTGGAGGCGCCGGCGGATCGCCACCGCGAGATCGAGCAGCCCGCGGTCTTCCTCGAGCAGGTGATGATTCACGCTGAGCTTCAGGGTGAGCGGCGCGCCCAGGCGCTCGAGCCACGCCGCCAGCCGCGCCGGATCGCGCGGGAGCACGGCGCCGTTCGTGCACACGATCACGCGGGTACACCGCGGGTGAGCGCGAGCGGCGGTCACGAAGTCGAAGAACGCGGGGTGCGTCGTCGGTTCACCACCCTCCAGCTGGATCTCGAAGGGACCCGACGCGGGCACCAGGCGCTCGAGAGACGACGGATCGAGGAACGTCGAGCCACGGGGTGACGAGCAGGTGCTGCACCAGGGGCACGCGCGGTTGCAGTGGTTGGTGAGCGCGACGTACGTGCGGTGCGGGCGCTCGGGGGTCGGGTGATCGAGCGGGGTGCGCGCGGCGCTGGTCCGTGGAGGCTCGGGCCGTGACATCAGTCCTCGAGCCGGAGCTCGCTCCGGTAGGGGAACGCCTTGCCGGCGCGATCCCCGAGCCGTTCGTCGAGGGTCACGCGGAGGCGCGTGTCGCCGAACAGCTCGCGAATTGCCTGCTCGACGGGCCGCGTGTCCGGAACGACTCCGGGTGCGGGTCGCACGGACAGATCGAGCGAGCCGTCCGCGGACTGCACGAGCTCGTGCTGCACGAAGGGGAACGCGCGCAGCACCCTCGAGACGTCCACGGGATTCACCACCGTTCCTCCCGCGGCGCGGAAGAGCACCGGGGGACGCCCCTCGAGGTCGAAGAGACGCAGGCCCGGATCGCCGCACGGGCAGGGCGCGGCGTCGAGCCGTCCCCAGTCCCCCGTGCGGTAGCGCAGCAGCGGCAAGAACGGGTTGCGCCCGCCGCTGACGGTGATCTCGCCGCGCTCGCCCGGCGCCACCGGGGCCCCCACCTCGTCGACGGCCTCGACGAACAGGTCGTGGGGGAGCACGTGGTACGCGTCGCTCTTCGGACAGCGGAAGCCGATGGGGCCGGTCTCCGTGAGCGAGTACCAGTCGATGACGGGGCACGCGTACCGCTGGCCCAGGAGTCTGCGCAGACCCTCGCTCATCGCGACGGCCGTGGAGACGAGGGCGACCGGCCGCGCCGGGATCTGGCGGCGCAGCATCTCGGAGAAGCTGATGGGGTCCCCCGTGAGCAGCGCGGGGGCCTGCTCGTCGAAGTAGGCGTGAGGGTCGCGCTCGGCGTTCCACTCGGTCGGCTGCAGGTTCAGCTTCGCCCAGCCGGCGTCGTTCCAGAAGGAGAGGGTCGTCGCGTACGTGACCGTGCTCACCTGTGCGCCCACGAGGAACCCCGCGACGCGATCGGGACCGGTGTCGAGGTGAAGGGCCCAGCGCCCGAGGGCGAACTCGAGGAGCGGTTGGTACGCTCCCGCCGCTCTCGGGTGGCTCGGAACGAGCAGAGCGTGCCCGGTCGTCCCCGCGGTCCGGTACACGACCATCTCGTCCGTGTCCGCGTCGTCCGGCACCAGCGACTCCGGGCGCAGCGCGACGTCCTCGCGACACGACGTCGGGATCTGGTCCCAGTCGCGAAGCACGGCATAGCCGACCGGCACGCGCTCGCGGAACGAGGGCACGCGGTCGCGCAAGCCGGCGACGTAGCGCTCGACCTCGTCGTCGGGTTCCGACCGCCCGCGCCGGGTGCCGAGCGCGTCGGCGAGCTCCCGCAGCCACGCGCGGTCCGCCTCGCCGAGCCGGTCGCCCGCACGGTCACGGAAGCGGGGCGCGTGCACGCTCTGGGTCATGCGGTCCAGCACGGTCATTCGCGCGTCACCTTCGCCGCGGCCTCGGCTGCGGCCTTCTTCGCGAGCTCTTCACGGAGCTTGCGCGCGCGCTGCTGCGCCGCGGCGGTCGCGCGCACGACGCGAGCGCGCTCGACGCTGTCGAGCGTGGCGAGCCGATCCGCCGCCTGTTCCTCGCCCTCCCCTTCCGGGCGCAGTCCGAGCGCATCGAGGCAGCGACGCGCGAGCTCTTCGCGCCGCTCGGCGTCGCTCACGAGGGTGGACGCCTCGACGACGCTCGCCAGGTCTGCGAGCCCGTGGGTCAACCACGCGAGCGCCCGCTCCGACACCCTTGCCCGGCCGCGGAACCAGGGCGCCGCGAGCAGCCAGGACGCCACGAGCACGACGCGCTGCCGGTTGCGATCGGCCGGGCCGCTCGGCGCGAAGGTGGTGTTGCGCGCCTCCGGGAGCGACTCGCCCGCGAGGAGCACGAGGACGTCGGACACGACCGCACCGACTCGCACGACGCCCTTCTCGCCGATACGGGGCTCCGCGAGGAACTCCGGCGTGCAGTCCGCCAGGCGGTGCGTGAGCTCGGCGAGTGGCGGGCCCGACTCGGTCATGCCTCATCCATTCGGCGCGTGCGACGCGTGACCGTCAAGCTCGATCTCGCGTCCCCATGACCGCGCGCTGAACGCTCGGGCGAAGGCCACCAGCTCCTCCCAGTCGTACAGGCGATGCACGTCCCAGCCATCGGCGCCCATCTTCTCCACGTCGGCGTCCTTCCACGCGGAGGGCATGTGGAGCACGTACGTACCGCCACCCCGGGCCGTCGCGAGCGCGCTCCTCGCGATGGTCCAGCCCGTGTCCGCGGAGCCCTTCGTTCGCCCGTCGAGCATGCCGAAGATGTCCTGGTCGGTGATGACGACCACGTGCGTGGGTCGGCCCGGGGCGCCGCCGTCGGGGAACGTCTCCGCGAGCCGGTGAATGCCGAAGGCCGTTCCCGTCCCGAGGTAGCGCGTCAGGACCGAGAGCGCGGCGTGCTCCGTGGAGACGAAGCCGTCCGTGGACAGCGACCTTCCGGGCTCGCCGGAGAGCACCACCTTCACGCGCCCCCCTGCCCGGAGCGCGCTCATCGCGAGGATGGTTCCCGCGAGCACCGGAAAGGAGAGCGCCTGCACCGGATTCGGCATGGAGCCCGAACAGTCGATGCCGACGTAGAGCCAGAGCGGTTCGCGGGCCCGCTCCCGAGCTGGCGCTTCGTCGTAAACACGCTCGACCGTGGTCACTCCCGGCACGACCCACGGGCTGCGGATCACGCTCTCGAGCCAGTCGGCGCGCTCGAGGGGCGAGCCCACCTCCCAGGTCTCGAGCCCTTCCGGGGAGGGTTCGCCGGCGATGGGCGACTCGCGCACCGGAAAGCGCACCAGGTGCGGCAGCGCGCGCTCGCGGTAGTAGCGAATCGCACTCTCGTACTCGCTCGTGGTGGCCCCGAGGGCCTTCAGCAGCTCGTGGTACTCGATGGGGCCCCGGTAGCGACCGACCTTCTTCTGGCCCCCCGTGCCCGCCTGTCGGCCGGCTGCGCCCTCCTCGTCGTACTCGCCGACGTCGTCGAGACCCGTGACGAGCGGATCCTCCGAGGGATGGATCGCACCCTCGAGCTCGCCGTCGTCGATCTCCGTGAGCCCGTCGGGGAAGCCGCCCTCACCCGCCGCGGCGGTGTCGAGCAGCCCCTCCAGCATCTGGCGCGCGGTCGAACCCTCGTCTTCGAGCACGTAGGGGAGGCAGAGCGCCGCGAAGCGATTGGCACCGAGCAGCCAGTCCTTGCGGTACACGCGAACCACTCGCGCGCCGAGCTGCGCGTCCACCTCGAGCGCGCCGGGGTCGGAGCCGCCGCCGCCGCCGAGGGATCCTTTCCCGAGACTCCAGAGGATCTCGTACATTCGCATGTAGAGACGCCAGAGGTCGTCGCCTTTCCCCGTCGCGAGGGTGCGGTAGACGCCCGCGAGGTCGAGCTTCGACGTCCGCGCGAGGCGATCGTTGATGAGCAGATCCGCGTACAGGTTCGCGATGAACGGCGCCAGGTGCTCCTTGGTCGGCAGCCCGGCCCGCATTCGCGCGAGCAGGCGTCCCTGGTCCGTGAGGTCGCCCGGGCAGTGGACGTGATGGCCGATCTCGTGGGCGAGGATCTCGACCGGGAAGCGCTCGAGCCCGCGCGCGGCGATCTGCCGCAAGCTCACGACGACCGCGTGATCGGTGATGCGGATCATCGCGAAGCTCCCGACGAGGTGCTCGGCCTCTTCGTCCGCGTTCGTCTTGCACCAGCGGGGCGCCAGGAGCTTCGTGTAGCGGCTCCAGCACGAGAGCGCCTCCTCCCAGCGACTTGCCCACGTCCGCTCGAGCGCCTCGAGATCCGTCACGGGGAACGGCTCGGCGGCGCCCATCAGGCCCTGGCCACGAGGAACACGAAGTGCGAGTGGGGCAGCGCGACGGCGAGGGTGGAAGTCGTGCTGGCCACGCTCGAGGCGTGCGCGAGGCGATCGACCTGCAACCGCTCTCCCTCGAGCCGGATGACCCCGGCGTCGTCGTAGCGGAACGGCGCTCGGACCTCGCCGCGCCTCGCGAGCGCGTGCGGAACGCGAACGACCTCCGCCCCGCTCGCGTCCGCGAAGATCTCGTACGCACCCCCTTCGTCGGTGGCGCCCAGCCGCTCGCCCGTGGCGCAGACCGTGGGAGGCGACACGAACGGGCCACCCAGGCCCGCGAACCCGCCGACGCGGCTGACCACGCGGAGCGAGCGCGACCGCGCGCCTTGCCACCACGGGTCGGCCTGAAGCGCGCGAATCTCGAGTTCGACGTCTTCTCCGTCGAGGGCGAGCGCGCGGCGGGCGAGCTCCGTGCTCAGCGCGCGAGCGCGCCCGAGGGCGCTGGCGCGATACCGTGGCAACCCGCATCGCCACGCCGAGACGAGGCCGGCGTCCAGCCACTCGCGCGCGGACGTGGCGAGGCCGCCCAGCGCGGCCATGGAGTCCGCCCAGGCGGCCACATCCGGCGCCCCGAGGTGAACGACCGCGTTCGCGACCGACCGCACGACGCGCTTCGGATCCTCCGCGACGTGCGCCGGCGCGGAGGCGAGGATGCGGCACAGCGGATCGATCGCGGACCCGTGACCGCTGGCCGCCAGGGCGACGATGGCGTCGAACATCGCGAGCAGGGCGCCGTCGCGACGACCCTCGGGAAGGCCCGACACGAGCTCACCCGCGCCGCCGGCGAGAGCGCCGAGCACGGTCTCGGGTTCGAGGCCCGGGTGACGGAGGCGCGCGAGCTCGAAGCGACGGTTGAGTTCCGAGCGCCGCGTCTCGAGGAGACGCGCGAGCGAGCCGGAGACGGGCATGGTCAGCGAGCCGCTCCCGTGTAGCGCAGCCAGCGCAGGTAGTTCGTGTACCGCTGGTGCAGGTACTTGAGCTCGAGCACGTCGTCGAAGAGGTGCCCGTAGAGCTTCCTTCCGCGGCTCCAGTCCGCGAGGACCGACTCGATCTTCACGAGCTCGGCCTCCACGGCGCGCGCGGACACGCCGTCGAGCCCACGGCGAAAGGTCGCCTCGAGCGCTGCAACGGGATCGTCGGCGTCGAGCTCCAGGCGATCGTACTCCGCACACGAGAGATCGAAGAGCCTGCGGATCCAGCCGATGCGGTCGACGCGCAGCACGTCGTTGCCCGAGCCCTCGAAGAACGGCGAGTCGTGGTCCGGGACGAGCTTGTCGTGGAGCACGAAGGGGAGGATCTGACGAACGTCCTCGAGGCTCGCTTCCGGCGCTCCCCGGAGGAACGCCATCGCCTTCACGTAGACGAGCGACGTCATCAGGGCGCGCACGGACAGGCCGTTCTTCGTCTGGCTGCCCAGGTCCTTCACCCGGTCGCGGCCGGTGTCCTTGGCCAGCACCGCACGCGGGTCGATGCCGGAGAGCTTGAGCGTGTCCTTGGTCTTGTACTCGAACTGCGCACCGGCGCGCTCGCACAGCTCGAACTGGCTCGCGAAGAACTCGATGCGGCGGCGGAGCGCGACCGGAAACCGTACGGCGAGAATGCGTCCGTACATCGCGTCGAGCTCCTTCTCGGAGAAGACGATCTCGGGTGGGACCGTCTCTTCCGGCTTCACGCGCGCCTCGATGCGCGCGAGCAGATCGCCGAGGAAGCGCGGGTTGAAGTGGAGCGCCTTCACGACCACGTCGATGCGATCACGCAGCGCCTCGATGACCTGGTAGGTCCCGCCGCCTGCGTCGTCGTTCGCCGTCAGGTACCAGGCTGCCTCGGGACACTCGTACACCTGATCGAAGATCTCGGCGTAGTTGTCGCCCATCACGGTGAGCAGCGCGGACTGCGTCCGCGTCGGAATGCGATTGTACTCGTCGATGATCTTGACGCGCATGCCGAGCCACTTGCGCCACGAGATGCGGATCTGGTCGGTGCTGTCGGCGTTGACCAGGTCCTTGGGGAGCGGATTGCCCAGCAAGTCCGTGATCGTCATCTGCGGCTGCCCGTGCTGTATGCCTCGCTTGATCTCGGGGAGCGTGTAGCCGGCGATGACGCCCATGAGGATTGCGCTCGCGGTCTTGCCGCGCCCCGGACCGCCGACGAGCAGGCAGCGACGCCGAACCGCCAGGGTCAAGAGCGGCAGCAGGACGAAGCTCGAGTAGCTCTGACCCGTCGGCAACGTGACCGCGCTCTTCGAGTCGCCGAACGTGTACGTCTGCGGCGGCGTCTCGTGATACTCGATGTCGTAGAACGGGCTCAGGATGGCGGCGTTGACGATCCAGAAGTAGGCCTGCCGGAGCTTCTCATCGAGGGGCAGCGCGACGGCGGGCGGCGCGCCGTCGTCGGGCACGGGGCCTCGGTAGAGATCGGCGACGTCGAACGCGCGCGGCCCGTCGTCTGCGGTCGTCGGGTTCGTCGGCGCATCCGAGATCTTGCGTAACCAGTCGAGCATGCCCTCGACGGTAGCCCCGCGCGCCGGAGCCGCCTAGCGCGCCTCAGGGGCAGTTCGCCGTCGCGCCGGCGATCGTGCCGGAGCACGACGTGGCGGCGTTGACGCGGATGCGTCCGCCCGAGCCTCCGCCACCGCCCCCACCGTTGGAGGAGTGATTCTGTCCGTTCGTCGGCGCGGTCGTCGCGGTTCCACCCGCTCCGCCGTTGCCTCCCCCCCGGCCTCGCCCGCCGCTGCCGCCGTTGACCTGCACGCCGCCCGTCGCGGTCACGACCACGACGTCCGCTTCGAGGAGTACGGCTCCCCCGGAGCCACCGCCGGTGCCGCCGCCCTCGCTGCCACAAGTCTCCACGCCGTTGCCGCCGTTGGACCGCGCCGTCCCGGAGAGCAACAGCACGCCCGATGCTGACACCTGGACGGCGCCACCGCCCGCAGCGCCCGCGTTCGTGCAGCCGCCGCCGCGCCCGCCGGCGCAGCCTCCGACGAGCGGGGCCAGGGTGTCGGTCCCGCGCGGTGTCCCGCCCGCGCCCTGGTTGCCGTTGTTGTCGCCGTAGCCGCCGCTTCCCCCCGCCGTGCGGAAGGCGCCACCGCC
>CAZARU010000131.1:0-18298 GCA_964487605.1 uncultured Polyangiaceae bacterium | reverse complement strand
GGCACCGGTCCCGCCCGTGGACGCGTCCGCCGTCCCGCCGACGCCATCGCCCGCGGCTCCGCCGCTGCCACCCGTGGCGCCGCCGGCGCCGCCAGTCGCCCCGTCCCCGGCCGCGCCCCCGGCGGAGGTCGTGCCCCCGGTGCCACTCGCGCCGCCCCTGGTGCCGCCACTGCCCCCACCGTCGATGGCCGCGCACTGCCCCGTGCGCGCGCAACGGTGGCGCTCGTACTCTTCCTGGTTGGCCTGGAAATCGACGCTGCACGCCGCGGGTACCGCGATCAGGATGGCGCTGACGGTCCCGAAGCGCATCACCGAAGCAGGGTACAAGTGCGCTCGTTCGAAGGGAAGCGGACGCCCGTCACGTGGTCAGAGATCGGTCACGAGCGGCTTCTTTCGAGGCGGCGCCTCGGGTGGCTTCCCACGCACGGGCCCTCGTGGCGCTTCCACGCGGCGCGTCCTCCCCGCTGCGGAAGGCCGTGAGGTGGTCGTCGCGGACGACGGTGCGGACTCCGCTCGCGCCGCCGAGCTCGACGCGGAGCCGGCGTCGGCGCTCGCTGCCGGGACGGCGATCGGCTCTCTCGAGCCTCGCTCCGGCGTTCGCGTGCTCGTGATCGGAGCGGTGTCGGTCGCCGCCGTTGCCGCCGCGTTCTGGTCGATCGAGCCGCGGCCCGCGAGCGCCCACACGACTGCCGCGATGGACAGCACGACGATTGCCGCGGCGCCGAGCAGCCCGAGCGAGGGCCGACGTGCGGCGGGCGCGTCACCTGCAGCCTGCGTCTTCGCCCACGAGGGCCCGCTCGCCGTCCGAGCGGGCTGCGGCTCCGCGGCTGAGGAAGGCGGCGGAGCGCCTCCGGTGGTCACGCCGAGCGCCTGGTGGATCCTCGCGACCAGGACCGGCGCGAACGCGCCCCCGAACGGCTCGAGAGCCCTCGCGAGCGCGGCCACGGTCGCCGGACGGCGGTCGCGGTCCTTCTCGAGACAGGCGGCGATTGCGGCCTCCAGCCCCGCGGGTGCTTCGGGACGGAGCTCGCGCAACGGCCTGGGACTGTCGGCGATGATGGCGGCGGCGACGGCGGTGACGCTCTCGCCATCGAAGGGCAGTCGTCCCGTGAGCACCTCGTAGAGAACGATCCCGAGCGCCCAGACGTCGGTGCGTGCGTCCACGCTCTTGGCCAGCCTCACCTGCTCCGGCGACATGTACGGCGCCGATCCCAGCGCGGAGTGAGTCGCGGTGAGGTGCTTGTCGTTCGCGCCCTGCAGGTCCTTCGCGATCCCGAAGTCGAGCACCTTGACGAGCGTGCGACCGCTCTCCAGTCGAGCCAGGAACAGGTTGGACGGCTTCAGGTCGCGATGCACGAGCCCCAGCGCGTGCGCCTCGGCGACGCCGACCGCCCCCTGAAGCACGTAGCTCACGGCCTCTTCGACCGGAAGCGGACCGCGCTGCTCGACCTCCTGGGAGAGGTCACGCCCCTCGAGGTATTCCATCACAAGGAAGGGGGTGCCGTCGTCGAGCGCGCCGACGTCCATCACGCGTGCCACGTGCTCGCTCTGTACGCGCATGGCCGCTCGCGCCTCCTGCTGGAAGCGCTGCAGCACGCCGGGGATCCGCGCCGCTTCCGGCAGAAGGAGCTTCAGCGCGACGCGTTCGCCGAGCACGAGGTGCTCCGCCGCGAGGACGACCCCCATCCCCCCTTCCCCGAGAACCCGCTCGACACGATAGCGCCCTGCGACCTCGTCGCCAGGGTTCAGGGGAGACGTCACCGGCGCGATGTTGCCTCCGTTTGCTCCGGCAGGAAATGGGCCTCCCGCGAGCACCCGACGAGCCCACCGTGCTCGCCGTGCTCGTGGCCCTTGGCGATGGTGCCATCGACGCTGCGGCGCGTGTACGGCGGCCGCCGATGGGGTAGTCGTGGTGCTGGTCGATCGCATGCTCGGGGCGACGCGCGGGTGCTCCGTGAGGCTGGCGAAGCCTTCGGAACTCGGCGATCGGTGCCAGGTCGTCGAGCGCGGGATGCTGCGTGTCGGACCCTCAGGGCACCGAGCGATCGATGAGGAAGACCGCTGCCGGGCGGCCGATGGCGACCATTCTGGCGAGCCCGAGGCCGATGAAGACGTCGGTGACGGCCTCCGTTACCTTGAGCGGGTCCCGATCGGCGGCCGTGGCGAGATCCGGACGCCCTCGTTTGCGAAAGTGTCCGAGCACCGCCTTGCGGAGGTGCTCGTATTCACGCTGGGCGTCGGGCGAGCGCGGGTCCGAGTAGGCGACTTCCTTTGCACCGGGCGTCCGTCGCAGCTTGGCCACCGAAGGCCCGGTCGCCAGATGCACACGCGTGGTCGCCGTCGCTGGATGAAACGTGCGCCGCGGCGTCATCGAGTGGGAGAGGATCTCGGCGACGCCGACCTCGAGCCCCGCTCGCTCCAGTTCGTTGACGAGTCCCACCGCCGATGGCAGGTCGAGGCCTTCCGACCAGGTCACCGCGTAGCGCCCGCTCTTCACGCGCGCGCTGTCCTCCAAGGTCCGGATGGCGGCGACCGTCAGCCGGCCGAGCTCGTGGACCTGCTGCGAGTGCGTCGGCGTGTTTGACGAAGCGGCGCGCGTTTCCGTAGCGAGCCGTACGCACGTGAACGCGATGGGACAGAGCGCGAAGGCGACGAGCAGGGGCGACCGCCGGCGCGGGCCTTCGGAGCGGCGCGAATGGATGGCGAGGACGGCCGTCGCGACGATGGCCATCCCCAGGGCGACGCCGATGGTCCACGCCCAGAGCGTGAGATAGGGCATGGCCGGACCCACGATTCGGCTCGTCGCGGCGAACGCGACGACCATGGCGGCACCCGCGACGCCGTGCAGTGCCAGCAGGGGACGGTTGCGCAAGCGCACCGCCACGACGGCGGTGGCCGTCCATGCGAGAAGCGTGGCGGCCCCGCGAGCCGCACTCGGCGAACGCCCGAACGGATCGCCCAGCGTGCCCGGCGCGAGCACCTGACTCGACACGACGTGCCACAGGTCGAAATGCGGCAGCAGCAATCCCACGGCTCCCCACCCGCCCAGGAACGGGCTCGGTGGGTCGCCGAAGTAGTCGACGAGGATGGCGAAGTTGCCGGGGTTGGAGCGAACCTGCTCCACGACCGGCGGGATCCAGAGCACGACGACCACGCAGAGCGTCCAGGCGAGGGCGCGAAGAGCCGGCGAGGAGCTCGGGGCGCGCGGACGGGCGCGGAGCTAGCCCAACGAGACCGCGGCCGCCAGAAGCAACCCGAGAGGACCACACACCGCGACGTAGGGTACGTGTGTCTGGGCGCAGTACGTCCCGGCGAAAGCCGCGACGGGAAGCATCGCCACGTCCCCGCACAGCACGACCCAGGCGGCGACGAGGAACACGACGAACCAGAGCAGCGGCAGATGCGGGTTCCAGGGTGCCGTGAGCCTCACCAGGCCGAACCCCAGCTCGAGCACGCCGAGGGCCAGCCCGACCGCGAGGACCGCCCACGTGCCTCCACGCCGCCGCGCGAGGGCGAGCGCCGCCACGACGGCGAGGGCGTTCGACAGTACGGTCGCGACGCGCAGCGCCCAGTAAGTCGAGCCGAAGAGGCGATAGGACGGCGCCAGCAGGTAGAAACTCACCGGGCCGGGATGGCTGCCATAGCCCGCCGGGAGCTCGGATCGCGAGAGGCGACCCGGGAGGCCAACCAGCGGCGTATCGCGCGTGCCCACGTCCCGAACGCGCATCTCGATGAGCGCCTCGTCCAGGATGGGTGCCCAGTGATCGACACCGTGCATCCAGATGACGACGGACAGCAATGGAGACACCAACAGCGCCGCCACACCGAACGGAAGCGCACGGGCGTCGGGTCTCAACACATGCGCAACCCAGCGACCTGTTCGGCCCAGCGCATGAGACCTCCCGACCCGCCCTGACCCACCTGGAGCAGGGTAACACGCGGACCGGGACGTGAAGGCGAGACTCGAGACCTTCTGATCAGACCCTCAGCGCACCTCGAAAACCCCTGGCGGCGTAATAGGACTCGGCTCCGTTGTGGTAGACGAAGACCTTGTTGAAGCGGCGATCGCAGAAGAGCGCGCCGCCGAGCTGCCTGACGTCGGACGGAGTCTTCACCCAGCTCGAGGTCGTGGTGTCGAACTCGCCGAGCTCTTGCAACTGCCGGTACTGCTCCTCCGTCAACAGCTCGATGCCCATCGCGGTCGCCATGTTGGTCGCGCTGTCTTTGGGCTTGTGCTTCTTGCGCGCCTCGAGCGCCTCGTGGTCGTAGCAGACGCCCCGGCGGCCCTTCGGACTCTGTGCCGAGCAGTCGTAGAAAACGTACTCGCCGGTCTTCCTGTCGTGCCCGACGACGTCGGGCTCGCCGCCGCTGGTCTCCATCTCGTTCAGCGACCAGAGCTTCTCGACGTGGGCTTCGAGCCTCGGCTGAACGGCGTCCCAGCGGATCCCGGAGTGGCGCACCGCATTCCTCTCGAAGCGATCCTTCAGGATCCCGAGCAGCTCCATCCGGCGCGCCGGAGGCAACTGCTTCGCGCTGGTCTTCTTCATGCCCGCTCAGTATGCCTCGCCGGAGCAGCGACCGGGCCACGGAACTCCTTGCCGCCGGCTCGTGCTAGTGGAGACCGATGTCCGCGCAGGGCCATCGAACCGACACCGCATCGCTCGTGATCGCTGCGGCGCCGCCGTCGATCTACCGAGCCTTCGCCGAACCCGACGCGCTGATGGCATGGCTTCCACCCGGGAACATGACGGGCCGCGTCCTCGAGTACGACTTCCGCGAAGGCGGCCGGTATCGCATCGAGCTCACGTACGACGAGATGGGACCTCCGGGCGCGGGCAAGACCACCGAGCGCACCGACATCAGCTCGGGACGCTTCCTGTCGCTCTCGCCGGGGGAGCGCGTCGTGCAGTCCGTCGAGTTCGAGTCCGCGGACGCCTCCCTCACGGGCGAGATGGTGATGACCTGGTCCTTCGAGCCCATCGGCGAAGGGACGCGCGTCACGATAACGGCGGAGGATGTCCCCCCGGGTATCTGCAAGGCCGATCACGATGCAGGGCTTCGGTCGAGCCTGAAGAACCTCGCGCGCTACCTCGGCGGAGCGCGATGACCGCGCGCGCACGCCCACGTCGATAGCTTGGTCACCGAGGTTGGAGACGGTCCCGCACTGGCTCGTCGGGCCGTCTCCGGCGAGGAGGGTGCCGCGGCGCGGGCGGCGGCGCGACGTGGTAGGGTTGCCGTGTGGGCTCGACGGATCGGACGCCCTCCGCGCGACGGGTAGGACGTCCTCTGCGCTGATGCCGCTCCACGTCCGCGCCGCTACCGCCTTTCGATGGCGCCTCATCACCAGGGAAGCTCAGCGCGAAGATCTGGTGCGGATTTGCCAGGACGGTGAAGTTCAGCTAGCGCTGCTCGCGAACGGCTACGACAGCGGTTTCTCGACGTGCTGCCCACCGGCTTCCCGGCTGATTCTGGACGTGTTCGAGGAAGCCTGGGCGGAGTCGTCGGGGAGCGTCGGCAACCGCCTGGCCTTCGCGTTCGACCAAGCTCGCCAGCGATTCAACGCCCGAGGGCCTGCGTTGGTCCCTCGAGATGATGACTTCCCTGACGAGTTCCCCACCGCCGTTCTGCTCGCCGTTGCAACCGTCGAGGATGTTGCACACGCCGCCTGGGTCGGCGGCGACATCGCCGTGCTGGCGCGCGGGTTCGTAGCAGCAAGCGAGACGACGCCGCACACCCTTCGCGAGCAATGGAAACGGGAGCACCCAGCGGAACTCGCCTGCGTCGATCAGGTCCCGAACATTCTGGTTCGCACGATTGGGCCTCGCGCCCCAGATCAGGATCCACCGGCGGTCGCGGCGTTCCGTCTCGAAGCAGGCGACGTGGTCGTCCTGCTCAGCAAGGCCAACTTCCGCGCGCCGTGTTTCCCGACGAACGACGTCGCCTTCGCTGCTGCCGCCTACAGCTCCCCTGCCATCCTTGCGGAGCGCCTCGTCGACCTCGGGTTCGCGAACGGGGACTCGCCCTATTCCGCCGCCGCCGTGCTCCGGTTCGATTCCACCGACGTCGAGACCGAGATCGATCGGCTCGTCGATCGGTACGAGCCCGACCCAAGCCACGGCGCGTGGCTCGGGGATTGGGCACGCGCGCGCCGGGCCTTGCCCGTGAGCTTCGACGTGGGGGGTGCTCTGGGGATCAGGCGCGACGGGACAGTGCTCAGCGTCGCATGGGATCGCCAGGACGACTCGACGCGCGAGGAGACCTCGGGCGTCGCGCATCTCGCCGCTACCGTCGGAGCAGCACGCACGAAGCCGACGCTCGAGACGCTGGCACCGCGCCGCCCCGCCGCGGCGCGCGCGTGCCCGCAGTGCGGGGCGCTCGCGCCCGCAGGAGGAACAGGCTGCCCGACGTGCTGGTACCTCGGCTGGGAGGTGCCCAAGCCACCCGCGTGGTTCCGCTCAGGGTCGGAAGGACAATCGACGCGGAGGAACGACGAGCGGAAGGGACGATTGCCGTGGTGGCGCAGAATCTTCGGAACGCGCGCATGAGCTCAGGCGAGCACCGCGCTGCAGGGACGACGGCGCTTACCCGTGGGTTCGACGGATCGGATGTCCTTTGCGCCTCTGCACCTTCGCGCCTGCGCCGACCTACCTCGTGGTGCTCTGCGCCACGCCGAACACGAGACCGTCGTAGAAGCTCGTGGCGAGGGGAAGCGCGACGCCGCCCGGGAGTGTCACGTCGGCGCTGGCGCAGCCCCCTCCGACCGAAGGATGGTGGCCCGAAGCGAAACCGATCACGACATCGCCAGCGCGGCCCAAGGGAGAGATGAAGCATCCTGTGGCGAGCTGTTCCGTCGTGACGCTTGCCGCCTCGTGGATGCGAACGCGAGAGAGCTGTGGTCCCCCACTGAGCAGCTCGAGAGCGCCGTCCACCGCGGTGCCGAAGCGCACCCGATCGATGGGCTCGTCGGTGAGCGAGCGCGCCCAGGCGAGGGTCCAATCGGCTTCGTAGAGTGCCGCAAACTGCCACGTAGTGTCGCACGGAAGCGGCGGTAGTGGCCCGCACCTCGAGGCCCCGTCGATGCTGGTCTCCTGCGGCTCCCCCGGCCCGAACACAGCCGGCCTAGGCGACACGCCTGCGAGGATCAGCCGGCCGTCGTCGAACTGTGCGACGCTGGTCGCAGCAGCAGTCGCGTCGGCGGTGAGCGGGCGCTCGCGCACGACGTCGAGCGATTCGTCGAGGTCGGTGAGGCGGGTGCCGACCGCGAAGAAGCCCCCACCGGCTTTTCGCTCGAGGACCTCGACTCGGGAATCTGACAGACGCGTCCAGTCGAGGAGGTTGCCCTCCCAGTCGAACCGGAAGAGCAGCGTCGCGTGGCCGAGCTCGACCGTCGAACCGTCGGCGAGCCGCACTTCGTCCGCCTCCAGGCTCCAGCTGAGGGCGTGATGGCCGCAAGAGTCCAGTGCCAGCCGGGTGACGCTGTTGCTGTTGGCCCCGACTGGGCGCCCGAGCGGACGCGACCACACGACGCTGCCATCGACCGCCAGCCGCACTACGGCGAGCTCGCCCGACTCCTCGAACCGCGCCACGAAGATGGCCTGCGGACTGGAGTCTCCAACTGTGGGCGCGGCGATCGCCGCAACGCTCTCCACGTGAAATAGCCCGCTGCGCTGCAGCCACTCCACCCGACCGTCGTGATCGACCCGGGTCAGGAACCCTCCGACGGGTTTCATGCCCTCGCCGTCGAGCGGTCCGATTGTGCTCTCGTACCCGGCGATGACTCCGCTGATGACGACCGAGCCGTCGCAGAGCGGTACGGGCGGCCCGAGCTGCGGCTGCGGATCCACGATCCGAACGCGCAGATCGGCAAGGCTGGCGGTGTCGCAAGCGGCTGCGTCATGCACGCAGGTTGGTCCCACCGGCAAATCGGCGTCGGGCGGCGGCGCATCGTCGCCAGCCTCGCCCCCACACGCGATGAGTGCGGCGACGCAGATCGAACCGGTTGCGCGCGCTCGAAGTGGAAGAAACCCAAGCGTCATGAGGCGCCGAAGGCTAGCACGAGCGGCGATACTGTGTGAGCGGCGGCTCGTGTCGAAACGCTGTCGACAATGGGCGCCTCTCGACCCTGCCCCAGCACGCAGCGCTGATCGCCCGACACGGCCCACGCGCTGCGCGCTGCACGCTCGCCCTCGCGGGTCGATGCGTCCGGCGGGTCACCCCCTCGTGGTAGGCTTCCCGGAGTCCGTGGCACTGTTCGAACCACTCTTCGACACACTGAACGCGTCACGTGTGCGCTACGTGGTCGTGGGAGTCCTCGCAGTGGTGCTCCACGGCCACGCACGACTCACGGCCGACGTCGATCTCGTCGTCGACCTGGATCCGGACGAAGCGCGCAACGCGATGATCGCGCTCACCGGGTTCGGCCTCCGGCCGCGGGCGCCCGTCGACGCCCTCGCCTTCGCCGACCGGGAGACGCGCACGTCGTGGATCCGCGAGAAGGGCATGCAGGTGTTCTCCCTCTGGGATCCGAAGAACCCTCTGCGCGAGGTGGACCTGTTCGTCGAAACTCCCATCGCTTTCGAGGAGTTGTGGCGTCGCGCCGTGCAGATCGACCTCGGCGGGACGCTCGTGCGCATCGCGTCCATTCCCGACCTCGTCGCTCTGAAGCGCCTTGCAGGTCGCCCCCAGGACCTCCAGGACATCGAAGCTCTGGAAGCCATCGAACGGGCGCAGCATGGGTGACGTAGCGACGGACCGGCGCGACGCGGAAGGTACCGTCGGCGCCGGCGACGGCGGGTGGGACGCGACCTGGGACGACGCGCGCCGAAGGAAGCTGACGATGGGACTCGCGGCGACGCCCCTCGAACGACTCCGATGGCTGGAGGAGGCGATCGCCCTCGCCCATCGCGTCGGCGCCTTGCCGAGACCAAGGCGCTGATCGGGTCGCACGTCCTCCGAGGGTTCGCGACGAACGACACGAGCCGCAGCGTCGAGGCCGCCGCTGCCCGCCGTCCCTAGTGGCGTGTCTCGCCCCACGGGTGGCGCGACACCAGGTCGAGCGCCGTGGCGCGGACGGCGGGGTCGAGGTCGCCGCGGACCGCGCGGCCCAGGTAGTCGGCGAAGTCGAGGACGGACTGGTAGCGGCTCCGTCGGTCCTTCGCCAGCGCGAACGCTATGGCGGAGTCGACGTCGTCCGGCACGCGGACGAGCGTGCTCGGCGCCGGCGGCATGGAGTGGATCACGTTGTAGATGGCCACGGCGGCGTCGGGAGCGTTGAACGTCGGGCGGCCGGTGATCGCGCGGTAGGCGATGACGCCCAGGCTGAACACGTCCGAGCGGTGATCGACGGGCTCGCCGCGCGCCTGCTCCGGCGACATGTATCCGGGCGTGCCGATCACGCCCAGGTGCGTGAGGGTCGCGCCGACGCCGCTCATCTTCGAGATCCCGAAGTCGAGCACCTTCCAGATGTCCCCGGTCTCGCCCGTCGTGCGGAACACGTTCTGCGGCTTGATGTCGCGGTGCACGACGCCGTGCGCGTGGGCCTCCGACAGCGCGCGCGCGACGTGGTCCACGAGGTCCACCACGTCGTCCAGGCGCAGGCGGCCCTGGCGCCGCAGCAGGTCGGCCAGGTCGTAGCCGGTCAGCAGCTCCATGGCGATGTAGGGCGAGCCGTCATCCGCCTCTCCCGACGCGAGCACGCGGACGATGTGGGGCGAGCTGAGCTCGCTGCAGACCCGAGCCTCGCGCAGAAAGCGCTCGAGCTTGGCCGGCTCCTGCTTGGCGGCGGCGTGCAGCACCTTGAGCGCCACGCGTCGATCCGACGTCGTGTCCACGGCCTCGTACACCTCGCCCATGCCGCCGCGGCCGATGAGCGCGCGAACGGAGTACGGGCCCACGCGTCTCCCGCTGAGCGGCCCGTGCCGCCCTGCGCCGAGCATCTGATCGATCTCTGCGCGCGCCTCGTTCAGCAGCGCCTCGCGCTGGACGATGGCGGCTCGAGCACCCTCGAGGTGATCCATGGCGGAGACGGTGAGGCGCCGGCTTCGACGCGCCGTCTGGAACGTGACCAGCATGGCTATTTGCACCGTGATGCCGAGCGTGAGGATTGGGCGCCGGTAGGTCAGCTCGACGGGCACGACGCTGCTTCCCACGGGAAGCATGTCGAACCACACCAGACCGGTGACGATGGCGTGGCCACCCGCGACGGCCGCGTAGACGGCGATGGCGACGTCCTCCGCGTCCTGCAGCGCGTAGAAGTAGACGACGATCGGGAGGTAGATGACCATCATCGAGAGCACGCCGAAGTGTGCGAGGAGCGTGGTCATCACGGCGGCGAGCGCGAGGCCGACCGCGGACATCGCTCCGTCCGTGGCCTGACGAGAGCCGCGGCGCAGGGCGCTGTAGAAGTACAGCGCGGCCAGCGTCGTCAGGGCGAGCGCGCCCGTGAGGACCCAGTGCGTGGGCGGCTTGTTCTCGCTGACCTGCAGGAGCGCGCCGCCCAGGCCGCAGATGACCAGGATCGCCAGGACGCCGGCGCGAGCCTGCTCGTTGCGCTCGCGATCCAGGACGCCCTGGTCGATCAGGCGGGAGGTCTCGCCGGAGATGGGCGCCGGGCCCGCGGTCTCGAGGTTCGCCGGGCGGGCCGCGACGCCGTCCTGCACCGTGGCGTCGTCCCGGGACGCTCGGGGACCGCTCGGCGATGGGCGTTCTGGCTTCGGGCTCGGGGCAGTCACGTTGCTCGCGCGCGACCTCAGCGGTCGATCCCGTGCTTCTCCATTCGGTAGATGAGCGCTCGGCGTGTGATGCCCAGGCGGCGCGCCGCCCGGCTCTGGTTCCCGTGCTCCGCGGCGAGCGCCTCCACGATCTCGCGCCGCTCGAAGTCGTCGACCCGCTGGTCCATGGAGTGACCCGCCGGGCGCCCCGAAGCGGCCGCGCGCCGCACGTTCTCGGGCAGGTGCTCCACGCCGATGCGTGCCCCGTCGGAGAGCACCACGGCATGCTCGATCGCGTTGCGCAGCTCCCTCACGTTGCCGGGCCACGGATGCCGGCCGAGCGCTCGCGTCGCCGACACGTCGAACACGGGCGTGGGCTTGACGGCCTGGCGCGCGAAGTCCCGCGCGAACATCTCCGCGAGCAGGCTGATCTCGACGGGCCTCTCCCGCAGGGGGGGGACGCGCAGCGTGACGGCGCTCAGGCGGTAGTAGAGATCTTGCCGGAACTTCCCGGCGGCGACGTCGGCCTCGAGATCGCGGTGGGTCGCGGCGATGACGCGGACGTCCACGGGAAGGTCCCGCGTGCCGCCCAGGCGCCGGACCCTGCGATTCTCGAGGACGCCGAGCAGCTTCACCTGGGTGGGCAACGTCAGCTCGCCGATCTCGTCCAGGAAGATCGTGCCGCCGCCCGCAGCCTCGAAGTACCCGGCTTGCTGACGGTCCGCGCCGGTGAACGCGCCGCGCTCGTGACCGAAGAGCTCGTTCTCCAGCAGGCTCTCGGGTAGAGACGCGCAGTTGAGTCGCGCGAACGGCGCGTCGGCGCGCGGGCTCCAGCGGTGAATCTGCTCGGCCACGACCTCCTTGCCGGAGCCGGTCTCTCCGAGCACCAGCACCGTCGTCGACACCGCGGCGACCCGACGGGCCAGGTCGTACACCTCCGTCATGGCCGGGTCCGCCACGATGACGCCGGGAGAAGGCGAGGCGCCGGTCCCGGCGAGGTGGGTTCCGGCGTCGGCCGCGGCCCGCGCCTGGGTCACGGCGACGACCGACTGCACGCCACCGATCTCGATCACGTCGCCGCCGCTGAGCTCCACCGCGCGGGACGACATCTTCGTTCCGTTCAGTCGCGTCCCGTTGCGGCTGCCGAGATCCTCGAGGACGAGCTCCGCCCCGGTTCTGCGGACGACCGCGTGGGTCCTCGAGGCTCGGCTCGAGTCGATGCAGATGGTCGCCTCCGGCGAGCGGCCGAAGACGACCTCGTCACCGTCCGCGACGTCCACGACGCGAATCGCCTCCGGCTCGTGAACCACGAGGTAGACGCGCGTCAGGGACGGCGCGAGGGGCCCGTAGGACTCCGCGTTGGTGCGCTCCCACTCGGTCGGAACCTCCAGCGGGTTCGAGCTCCCATCGGTCGTCGGCTTCCAGGCACCCATGCGGTCGCATCGACGATATCGCGATGGGCGGGGCGAGTCATGGTACGCTTTCGCGCGAGGATGCGCTGGCGGCTCGCACGAATCGTGGTCGTGGCGGCCGTGCTGGCGCCGTCGGTCGGCTGGGCCGACGAGGCCCAGCGCGCCGAGGCCCTGTTCGACCGCGGCCTGCAGCACATGCTGGCGGGTCGCTACGACGAGGCGTGCCCGCTCATCGCCGACAGCCAGCGCATCGAGCCCCTGCCGGGGACGCTCTTCACTCTCGCCGAGTGCAACGCCAAGGCGGGAAGAATCGCCACGGCGGTGGGGCTCTACTCGGAGTACATCGCCTTCTACAGCACCCTCTCCCCGGAGGAACAGGCGCTCCAGGGGGCGCGCCTGCAGGTCTCGATCGACGAGCGCGCGGCGCTGGTGAAGGACGTCCCTCGCGTCACGCTGCGGCTACCGGCCACGGCGCCGTCGGGTACGGTCGTCACTCGGGACGGTAGTGTCCTCTCGGCGGACCGGCTGGGGCGACCGCTGTCCGTGGACCCCGGGAACGTCGTGGTCACGACCCAGGCACCCGGAGGGCCCTCCCGCGAGCATCGCGTGACGGTGAGGCGCGGCGAGCACGTCATGGTGGATCTCACCGTGGCCTCGCCTCGGAGTGCCGGCGCGGTCGTGGACGAGGACGAGCCCGAGGCGCCGCCGGTGGGTACCTCCCGCAGCGCGCCGGAGGAACGGCCTGCGCCCCCCGAGTCGTCCTCCGCGTGGCCGTGGATCGCGGGGGGCCTGGGCGTCGCGGGGGTCGCGGTGGGCACCGTGACGGGCCTGATGGTGTTCTCGAAGAGCGCGGTCGTGGACCAGCACTGTCGCGGTCGGCGCTGCGATCGCGAGGGGCTCGACGCCGCCGAGAGCGGCCGAACGCTCGCGACGGTCAGCAACGTCTCGTTCGGCGTCGGGGCGCTGGGGCTGGGCCTCGCGGTCGTCCTGGCCTTCGGCGGCTCGGAGTCGAAGACCGGGCGTCGCTCGCTGGGGCCGTACGTGGCGGCGCGCGGCGCGGGGCTTCAAGGTACATGGTGATCCCGAGGAGCGTCGCTGCCGTGTCGCTGGGTCTCGCCATGGGCTGCGCGGGCCTGGCGGGAATCGACGACAGCTACGAGCTCGATCCCGGCTCCGCAAGCGGAGCCAGCGGAGGCGCGACCTCCGGCGCGGCAGGGAAGGGAATGGGAGGCTCCGGGGGCGTCGGCGCCGGGGGCGTCGGTGCCGGGGGCTCGAGCGGGCTCGGAGGGGCCGCCGGCATGGCGGCCATGGGCGGCGCTGCGGGGCAGGGTGGCAGCTCCGGCAGCGCCGGTACCGGCGCGGACTCCGGCATGGGCGGAGTCGGTGGCGGCGCTGGCGGCGTCGGCGGCGTCGGCGGCGCTGCCGGGACCACGAGCGAGTGCGCATCGGGTTGCACGTCGGGCCTGGAGGGTCCGCCGCTCGTGCGGATCGCCTCGGCGAATCCGCCGTTCTGCATCGACGCGCGCGAAGTGACGAACGCGGAGTACGCGCGCTTCTTGATGACGAATCCGTCGATCGTGCAGCCGATCATCGCGTGTCAGGCGAGCAACCTGACGTTCGCGCCCACCGAGTGGCCCGTCGCGCCTGCCCGAGCCGGGCATCCCGTCACCGGAGTCGACTGGTGTGACGCCTGGGGGTATTGCCGGTGGGCCGGCAAGCGGCTGTGCGGGCGCATCGGTGGCGGCACGCTCGGCAGCAGCGACTTCGCCGATCCGACGAAGAGCCAGTGGATGAACGCGTGCAGCGCCGGCGGCTCGCGAGAGTACCCGTACGGGGCGGCGTACAGCGCCGGCGCCTGCAACGGCAGGGATCTCGGCGTGGGCTCCACGGCGCCCGGTTTCGCGACGGCTGGGTGCTTCGGAGCCTGCGATCGGCTCTTCGACATGAGCGGCAACGTCGCCGAGTGGGAGGACGGCTGTTCGGTGGGCAACACCGTCTGCCGCGTCCGGGGAGGCTCCTTCGTGGACGTGGCCACCGCCCTGGCGTGCGCCGCCGCCCGGACGGAGCCGCACCTCTTCGCTTCGCCCTCGGTGGGGTTTCGCTGCTGCGCCGACTGACCTTTCGCTCGTTCGCGTCGCCCGGGTGGCGGCCCCCGACCGGTCGTGTAGCTTAGGGGGACGGAGCCGAGGTGACCCTTTCGACACTCGACCCGGGAAGCACGTTCGCCGACAGGTACCGCATCGCCGGGCTCGTGAAGGCCGGCGGCATGGGGGAGGTTTACGAGGGGGTTCACGTCGTCACCGGGCGCCGCTGCGCCATCAAGGTGATGCTCCGCACGGAGCTGCGGCGCGAGGACCTCCGCGATCGGTTCCTGCAGGAAGCTCGCGTCGTCGCGAAGGTCCGGAGCGACCACATCGTGGACGTCCTGGACGCCGGCCTGGACGGCGCGACGGGGCTGCCGTTCCTCGTCATGGAGCTGCTCGACGGTGAGGACCTGGGTGAACGTGTCGGCCGTGACGGGCCCCTGCCCGCGACCGAGGCCGTGACGTGCCTGGCGCACGTCGCCCTCGCGCTCGCGGAGACGCACCGGCGCGGGATCGTCCACCGCGACATCAAGCCGTCCAACGTGTTCCTGACCCGCCGCAACGACGGGATGCCGCTCGTCAAGGTGCTCGACTTCGGCGTCGCCAAGCTGGTGCCCCAGGACGTCTCCGCCGAGGCGGCCACGTCCGACGTCGGGACGCCGCTCTACATGGCTCCCGAACAGTTCCGCACCGAGGCCCGGGTCTCGGCGGCGAGCGACATCTACTCGCTCGGCATGCTCGCCTACACGACGCTCGTCGGCGCCCACTACTGGCAGGACGAGCGGGGCCGTTCGCAGAGCGCGTTCGCGTTCGCCGGGATCGCGGCCGACGGGCCGCGCGAAGCCGCCTCGCTGCGCGCGGCGCGCCGCGGGGTCACCCTGGCGCCGTCGTTCGACGCGTGGTTCGCCAAGTGCACGGCCTACCAGCCCGCCGATCGTTTCGCGACGACGCAGGACGCTGTCGCGGAGCTCGCGGTGGCGCTCGACGTGCCCGTCCCGCTGATGCGCCTGGACGAGACGCCCGATCCGGTCGTGGACGAGCGCTCGAAGCCGCCCGCGAGGCCCGCCGAGCTCCCCGAGACCGTCGAGGAGTCCGGCGATTCCCATCCGCCCGGGGGCGGCCACACCACCCTGGCGGAGACGGGCGGCTCCGGGCGCCGCGTCGTCCGATCGGCCCTGCGCCTGGAGTCGGAGCCACCGAGCGCGCCGAGCGCCGTCGAGCACGCGCTGCCTCCCACTCCGGATCCTGCCGCGGTGATCACGGGTCGCGTGCTCGCCCTCCCCGCGAGCGCGGTGGTCTCGCCGAAGCGACCGAAGCGGCGGCTCTTCGCGGCCACCGCCGGGGTCCTGGTCTCGACGGCGGCCGCGCTCGTGGCGGCGTCCCTGGCGCGAGGTCCCGTGCGCAGCACGGCGCCTTCGGCGTCGGCGAGCGTCGCGCCCGTGCAGGTCGCGGATGAAGCCCGCAGCCCGCCCACTTCGGCGGAACCGGTGAACCCCGAGGCCGTGAGCCTCGAAGACTTGCCGGTCGAGCAGGGCGGGACCGCACGGAGCGCGAAGAGCACTTCGCCGCCGGAACGTCGCGCCGCCCCTGCCGAGGCGCTCGAGCCCACGCCGGAGCCCCTGCCGGCGTCGGCGCCCGCCGAACCGCCGGCGCCGGTGACCAAGGAACAGCGGCGCGGGCTCTACTCGCGACACTGACGACCTGTACGCTGAGGGGACACCCCGAACGCTCCGCGCACACGCCGTCGCGCGCGCGCCGCGCGCCGATCCGTGCAAAGCGCGAGGAACGGGCCAGGCACCGCTCTTGCTTGAAGCCTCGGCGTGAACCGCGCGCTCCAGGCTGCCCATCGCGCCGCACGGATCTCGGCGTGCTCCGTCGTCCTCGCCGCTTGTGGTCCTGCGGGTCCGGATGGCGGCGATCGCGTCGGGTTCTCCCCAGAGACGGGGAGCGCTGCAGGAGCCGCGGGTGCCGGCGGATCGCCAGCTACGGGTGCTGGCGGTACCGGCGCGCCGAGCGCGGGCTCTGGCGGTCAGCCTCCGGCGCCCCCCGCGACCGGCGGAGCGGGCCCGAACACCGCGCCAGGCTTCGTCGATCTCTCGCCGACCATGGGCGCGCCCCTGGACCCCGCACAGGCCACGCCGCTCTCGCCGCCGCCGCCTGCCGGCTGGAGCTGGTTCCCGATCCAGGGCGCCATGTGCCGCGACGGGTCGCCGAACGGGATCTTCGTCCGGTTCACGCCGTCGGACAAGCTGCTGGTCTATCTCGAGGGCGGTGGCGCCTGCACGAACGCCGGGTTCTGCAACTTCAACCCGCCCAACGTGAACAAGATCCTCTCGGGCGACGGCCAGACCGTGATCGGATCGGCGCTCGGTGTCGTCGACGGTCGGCAGCAACCCGGCGCTTTCGAGCTGGGCACCGTGCACGGGATCTTCGATCCGAGCGACGTTGCGAACCCGTTTCGCGACTGGAATGCGGTCTACGTTCCGTACTGCACCGGCGACGTTCACGCGGGTACGAGGCCCAACGCCACCGTACCGGGTGTGCCCACGCCGCAGCAGTTCGTCGGGCACTACAACATGCAGGCGTTCGTCGGGCGCATCGTCCCGACGTTCGCGCAGCGCGTGAACCGCGTGGTGCTCACGGGTGCGAGCGCCGGCTCCTACGGTGCCGCGCTGAACCTGAGCATGATGCAGGATGCGTTCGGTGACGTGCGAGTCGACGCTCTGCTCGACTCGGGTCCCCCCTTCGACGATCGCTACATGCCCGTGTGCATGCAGAAGCGCTGGCGCGACACGTGGGGGCTCGACGCGGCGCTCCCGCCCGACTGCGACGGCTGCTTTCGCCCGGACGGCGGCGCCCTCGTCGACGGGCTCGCGTCGTTCCTCATGAAGAAGCACCCGAACACCCGCCTCGCGCTCGTCTCGAGCATGGAGGACGAGGTGATCCGCCTCTTCTTCTCCATGGGCGTGAAGGAGTGCTCTGCGTTCGAGACGGCCGATCCGGTGCTGATCACGGCCGGACAGATCGTCGACCCGACGGTCCTCTTCCCCGCGGCAGACTACTCGGCCGGACTCGTCGACCTGCGCAACGAGTACGCCGGTACGGGGCGCTTCAACACGTACTTCCTCGGTGGGCTCAACGCGGCCTTTCACCAGCACACCTGGCGGACGCGCTTCACGGACGCCTCCGTAGGCCCCATCTCGATCGCCGCGTTCACCGGGGGATTCCTCGAAGGGCGCGTCGAGCACGTCGGTCCGTAGCACCGCGTACGCGCGCGGCGGGCCGTCGCGGACCGCGGCACACCGGCAGGTCCGTCGTGTGCGCGATCGACTATGGTCCGCGGGTGATGGCCTCGAAGGTCGGCGCGTGGCTCCGAGCGTCGCGACTCCACGCCCAGGCGAACGTCGCGCTGCCTCTCGCCTACGGCCAGGCGCTCGCTTGGTCGGAGGTCGGAGCCTTCGACGCGCGGCGCGCGGCACTGGTCCACGCGTTCGGGCTCGTGGACCAGCTCTTCATCGTGTGGGCGAACGACGCGGCCGACGTGGAAGCGGACCTCGCCAACACGACGCCGACGCTCTTCTCGGGGGGCTCGCGGGTCGTGCCGCTCGGGCTGCTCACGCCGCGCGAGCTCCTGACCGGCGCGTCGCTCGCGGCCGCGGCGCTCTTCGCGCTGGCGATGCACCTGGCGGTGACCGACGGGCGCGTGCTCATGGTGCCGCTGACGGCCCTCGCGGTGGTCCTGCTCTGGGCCTACAGCTTTCGCCCGATCCGGCTGTCGTACCGCGGGCATGGGGAAGTCCTCCAGGGCGTCGGCGTGGGCCTGGTGCTGCCGGTCGTCGGCTTCTACACCCAGTCCGGGTCGCTCGCGGAGCTGCCCTGGATCGCGCTCGCGCCGAGCTTCGCGCTCGGCTGGGCCGGCAACGTGATCACCGCGCTGCCCGACACGCCCTCGGACGCCGCGACCTCGAAGCGCACGCTCCCCGTGCGGCTCGGCGAGCGCGCGGCGCGTGGCATCGCTCTCGTGGTCCTCTTCGGCGTGGCCGTCGCGACGCCGCTGGCGGCGCCCCGCGCCGCGCCGGAGGTCGCCCTCGCC
>CAZARU010000130.1:0-18313 GCA_964487605.1 uncultured Polyangiaceae bacterium | reverse complement strand
TCCTGGGGTTCTACATCCGTACCGCCGACCGTCTGACGCGCACGAGTGTCTGGCTCGAGAAGCTCGAGGGCGGCATCGACTACCTGCGAGACGTCCTGGTGGCCGACTCCCTCGGCATTTGCCGAGATCTCGAGGAGCTGGTTCAGCACCTGGTGGACACGTACGAGTGCGAGTGGGCCTCCGTGGTTCGGGACCCGCAGAAGCGCGCGCGCTTCCGGCACTTTGCCGCCAGCCTGGACGACGACGACACCGTGGAGTGGATCCGGGAGCGCGGTCAGCGAAGGCCGCGAGACTGGGCTCGCCACCGCGGGACACGCACGCGACGTCGCCTCCGGGTCGTCGCCGCGCAGTGGGTGCGCGTGGCCTCCGTCGAGGACGTTCCGCGCGACGGAGGGATCGCGGTCCGTCACGGCCGCGCGCAGATTGCCGTGTTCAACTTCGCATCGCGCGGTGAGTGGTATGCGGTCCAGAACGCCTGCCCGCACCGGCACGACATGGTTCTGGCGAGGGGCCTGCTGGGCGACGAGCGTGGGACGCCGAAGGTGGCGTGCCCGATGCACAAGCGGACGTTCGCCCTGACCGACGGACGCTGCCTCGGTGACGAGGACCATCGGATTGCCACGTTTCCGGTTCGCATCGAGGGCGACGCGGTGCTCGTCGAGCTGCCACCGATTCCCGACCTCGAGCGCGCCCTCGGCGCTCACGAACCACGCTCCGGGGAGGAAGAAGCCTGCGCGCCCGCGGGGTGCGCGGAAAAGCGGGCGAACGACGCCCCGACGGAAGGCGCGGTGCTGCCGTGAGCCACCCGGCGGCAGGCGGCGCGGGGAAGGCCGTCAGGATCGACCTGTTCGACGTGAAGTCGATCCCCATGCGCACCTTCCACGCGAGCTGGATGGCGTTCTTCGTCTGCTTCTTCGGGTGGTTCGGGGTGGCGCCGCTCATGGCCGTGGTTCGCGAGGAGCTGTCCCTCTCGCGTGAACAGGTGATGAGCACCGTGATCGCGTCCGTCGCCGCGACGGCCTTCGCCCGCGTCGTGGTCGGTCGGCTGTGCGATCGCCAGGGTCCGCGGCGGGTGTACGCGCTGCTGCTCGTGCTCGGGGCGATTCCGGTCATGAGCCTCGGCCTGGCCGACGACTACGAATCGTTTCTCCTGCTGAGACTGGCCATCGGATCCGTGGGCGCGGCGTTCGTCGTGACGCAGTTTCACACGTCCCAGATGTTCGCGCCCGCGTGCGTCGGTACCGCGAACGCGACGACGGCGGGGTGGGGCAACCTGGGCGGCGGCGCGACCCAGCTCCTGATGCCGCTGGCGTTCGGAGCGCTGCTCGCGTGCGGCGTCTCGCGCGCCGCGAGCTGGCGCCTCGTGATGGTCGTCCCCGGACTGCTGATGATCCTCGCGGGCCTCTGCTACTACGTCGTGACGCGCGACACGCCCGCCGGAGACTTCCGCGATGGGCCCCGGCGGGCCGAGGGTGGGAAGGCGGGCCTGCTCGTCGCCGCGCGAGACCCGCGGGCGTGGTGCCTCTTCGTCGCGTACGCGGCATGCTTCGGCGTGGAGCTGACCCTGCACAACGTCGCGGCGCTCTACTTCCTCGACACCTTCGGGGCGAGCCTGGCGGTGAGCGGCGCCATCGCCGCTTCCTTCGGGGCGATGAATGTGTTCACGCGCACCCTCGGCGGATGGGTGAGCGACACTGCCGGTCGGCGGGTCGGACTCCTGGGCAGGTCGCTCGTGCTGTTCGTGCTGCTGCTGCTGGAAGGTGCGGCGCTCTTGGCCTTCTCGAGGATCGACACGTTCGGCTGGGCGATCGCCGGGCTGGTCCTCGTCGCGCTGTTCGTGCAGATGTCGAGCGGAGCGACGTTCGCCGTCGTGCCGTTCGTGAACCGGAGCGCGCTCGGGTCCGTCGCGGGCATCGTCGGTGCGGGAGGCAACGTGGGCGCCGTGCTCGCCGCGCTGCTGCTGCGCGGTGAGGGCATCGACTACCGGCAGGGGATCTTCCTCCTCGGTCTCGCGGTGGTCTGCTGTGCCGCGCTCGTCCCCTGCGTGCGCTTCAGCGTGGACGACGATGCCGACGCACGCCGCGCCGGCTCGGTCGGCTCGGTCCTCCCCGCCTCGAGTCCCGGGTAGAGCGTGGCTTCCTCGACCGCGACCGTCCACCTGCCCGTGCTGGGAGTGGCGTCGTCGCGTCCCGCGCCGGCGGGGCTCGAGGCGCTCGTGGCACGCGCGCTCGCCGAACAGGCGCACCTCACGGCCGTGGAGCGCTTCGCGCAGCGCCACGAAGCGGGTCAGCTTCCCGACGTCGCGCGCTACCGGGACCTCATGCCGGCCGCCCCCCCGGCCGCGGGACAGCAGTACGCGTTCGAGGTCGATCTCGACCGCTGCTCGGGGTGCAAGGCGTGCGTGGCGGGTTGTCACTCGCTCAACGGGCTGGACGACGGCGAGACGTGGCGGCGGGTGGGGGTTCTCCACGGAGGAACCGATCGGAGCGCCGTCCAGCGCACGGTGACGGCGGCGTGCCATCACTGCGTCGAGCCGGCGTGCCTGGTCGGATGTCCGGTGAACGCGTACGAGAAGGATGCGGCGACCGGCATCGTCCGGCACCTCGACGATCAGTGCATCGGCTGCAGGTACTGCACCCTGACGTGTCCGTACGACGTGCCCCAGTACAACGCGCGCCTCGGAATCGTCCGCAAGTGCGATCTGTGCGCCGAGCGGCTCGCCGTCGGCGAGGCTCCCGCCTGCGTCCAGGCGTGTCCCACCGAGGCCATCACGGTTCGCGTCGTCGACGTCGAATCCGTCGTGCGCGAGGCGGAGTCCGACGCGTTCCTGCCGGGTTCGCCGCCTGCCGGGCTCACCCTCCCCACGACCACGTACTCGTCGGCGCGCCCGCTCCCGAGGGACCTGTTGCCCGCCGACTTCTTCTCGGTGCGGGCTGCCGAGGGACACACCCCCCTCGCGGTCATGCTCGTCCTCACGCAGCTCTCGGTGGGCGCGCTCGTCGTCGGCGCGGTGCAGGGGGCGGTCGCCGAGCAGGCGCGTCCCGTTCATGCCGCCGTTGCGGTCCTCGCGGGTCTGTCGGCGCTCGCGGGGAGCGTGCTCCACCTCGGTCGCCCGTTGCTGGCCTTCCGAGCGGTCATCGGACTCCGACACTCGTGGCTCAGCCGGGAGATCGTGGCATTCGGCGCGTTTTCCGGCGCGGCGTTCGCCTACGCCGCCGCCCTGTGGGCCCCCTTCGGGTGGTCGGGCCTCGCGAACGACACGGTGCGTTCGAGCCTCGGGCTCGCCGTGGTCGTGACGGGTGCGGGCGCCATGGCGTGTTCGATCATGGTCTACCACGCGACGCGGCGAGCGCTCTGGACGGCCTCCCGCACCGCCTTCCGGTTCTTCGCGACGGCGACGCTGCTCGGACTCGGGAGCACGCTGCTCGCCACCGCGCTGACGAGCCCGGAAGCTTCCGAGGTCCCCGTCGGGGTCCTCGCCGTGGCAGTGCTCTTCACGGCCGGCGCGAAGCTGTCGTGGGAAGCCTGCGTCTTCGCGCACCTCCGCATGCGGCGCCACACCGAGCTCAAGCGCACCGCGCTGCTGCTGCGAGACGAGCTCGGCGGGCAGGCGTTCTGGCGCTTCTGGTGCGGAGGCGTCGGGGGCGTCCTCCTGCCGTCCGTGCTGCTCCTCGCGGCGGGCGAGCCGTCGGCGGCGCGTCTCGTCCCGTTCCTGGCCGCAGCGACGATGGCGCTGCTGCTCGCGGGGGAGCTTCTCGAGCGGCACCTCTTCTTCCGTGCGATGGCGTCGGCCCGCATGCCGGGCGGGCTGCCGTGACGGCGCGCGCGCCGTTCGGCTTCGGTCGCTTGGTTCGAGCGGCCGTTGCGAGAGACGGCGAGCGCACGGGGGAGCTCCGGCGAGGGCCGGGCGGCTTCGGCCTGGGGCAGGTCCCGGTGCGCCTGCAGCCCCAGGCGACGACCACCGCCGTCTGCGGCTTCTGCTCCCTGGGCTGCGGGCTCGAGATTCACCTGCGCGACGGCGCCGCCGTCAATGTGAGCCCCGCGGCCGACTACCCGGTGAACCGCGGCATGGCCTGTCCGAAGGGCTGGGAGGCCCTGACGCCCCTCGGCGCGCGCAACCGCGCCACCACTCCGCTGATGCGCAGGGGGAAGAAGCTCGTCCCCACGTCGTGGACGGAGGCGCTCGGCGAACTGGTCGGTCGCTTCGGTGCGATAGGACGCGAGCACGGTCCGGAAGCGGTTGCGTTTCTCGGAACGGGCCAGCTTCCCACGGAAGAGCTCGCGCTGTTCGGGGCGCTCGCGAAGTTCGGCATGGGCATGATCCACGGTGACGGGAACACGCGACAGTGCATGGCAACCGCCGTCGTCGCCTACAAGGAATCGTTCGGGTTCGACGCGCCGCCGTACACGTACGCGGACATGGAGGAGAGCGACCTCGTCTTCCTGGTCGGCTCCAACCCGTGCATCACGCACCCCATCCTCTGGGAACGCGTGCTGCGCAACCGGCGCAGGCCCCGGGTCGTCGTCTTCGATCCGCGAAGGACCGAGACGGCCATGGCGGCGACGGATCACGTGGCGCTCGCGCCGAAGTCGGATCTCCTGCTGTTCTACGCCATCGCGCACGTGCTGGTGAAGCGAGGCTGGATCGACGCGAGCTTCATCCAGGCGCACACGAACGCGTTCGAGGACTTCGCGCGGCACGTCGAGGGCTTCGACCCGCAGCTCGCGGAGCGCGCGAGCGGGGTTCCGGCGGCGCGAATCGAGGAGCTCGCGCGATGGATCCACGAGGCCGAGCGGGCGTCCTTCTGGTGGACCATGGGTGTCAACCAGAGCCACGAGGGGGTACGGGTGGCCCAGTCCCTCGTGAACCTGGCGCTGATGACGGGGAACATCGGCCGCCCCGGGACGGGCGCGAACTCGATCACCGGCCAGTGCAACGCCATGGGGTCCCGCCTCTTCGCCAACACCACGAGCCTGCTCGGCGGTCACGACTTCGCGAACGCGGAGCACCGCGCCAAGGTCGCGCGTGTCCTCGCGATTCCCGAGGAGCGGATCACGCACCAGGCTTCGTGGTCCTACGACCGCATCCTGGAGGGCGTGCTGGCGGGCAAGATCCGCGGCCTCTGGATCGTCGCGACGAACACGGCGCACTCGTGGATCAACCAGGCCGACGTCGAGGACATCCTGGGTCGTCTCGACTTCCTGGTGGTGCAGGACATGTACCACGACACGGAGACCGCCCAGCACGCCCACCTCGTGCTCCCGGCGGCGGGATGGGGCGAGAAGGAGGGCACCTTCATCAACTCCGAGCGCCGGGTCGGCCTGCTGAAGAAGGTCGCGCGCGCCCCGGGGCAGGCGCTCTCGGACTTCGAGATCTTTCGCCTCGTCGCCCAGGCCTGGGGTGTGGGTGATCTCTTCGCTCGCTGGTCGAGTCCGGAGGCCGTGTTCCGGATCCTGCAGGAGCTGACGCGTGACAGGCCGTGCGACATCTCGGGGATGGGCGGCTACGACGCGCTCGAGCGGTCGCGGGGGGTGCAGTGGCCCGTGCCGGCGGGAGCCCACGTGGAGCCCTCGGCGGAGCGCAGGCTGTTCGAGGACGGTCGTTTCTTCCACCCGGACGGCCGGGCGCGGTTCGTGTTCGACGCACCACGCAGCGTTCCGGAGCCCACCGACGACCGCTTCCCGCTCACGCTGTTGACCGGCCGCGGAACTTCGAGCCAGTGGCACACGCAGACGCGCACCAGGTGCTCCGACGTGCTGCGGGCGCTGAGCCCCGCGGACCCCTACGTGGAGGTAGGTCCCGCCGACGCGGCGCGTCTCGGCGTGAAGTCGATGCAGTGGATCGTCGTGGAGTCGCGTCGCGGCAAGCTGCGTGCGCGTGCCTTCGTCACGCCCACCGTACAGCCCGGTCAGTGCTTCGTGCCCATGCACGACTCGCGAACGAATCGACTCACGTTCTCGGCGTTCGATCCGCACTCGCGCCAGCCGGCGTACAAGGCCTGCGCCGCGCGCATTCGCCTGGCGGGGCCCACCGACTGATGCCGCTCACGGCTCACGGAGCCGGTAGCCCCAGCGGCGGAGCGTGTCGAGCGGAAGCGCGGCGCCGAGCTTCGCGCGCAGCCTGCGCACGTGAATGTCGACGGTCCGCGGTCCGCCCTCGTAGCGGTCGCCCCAGACGCGCGCGAGCAGGTGTGGCCGTGACAGGACCTTCCCGCGCTGCTCGCAGAAGTAGGCGAGGAGCGCCAGCTCCTTGGCCGTGAGGGACACGGGGACTCCGTTCACGGTGACGTCCGAGCGCGCCCTGTCCACGACCAGCGCGCCCACCTTGTAGCGCTCCTCCGTGACGAACTCGCTGCGGCGCCACTCGAGGCGCCGGATGCGCGCGTACAGCTCCTCCGCGGTCAACGGTGGAACCACGAAATCGTCGAAGCCGACCGAGGGCTCGACCCGCGTGACCAGCTCGTTCGGGGTCACCAGCAGGACCGCCACGTCCCGAAACGTGGGATCCGCCCGGAGCGAGTGCAGCATTCGTGACGCCTTGTCGAGGCGGTCCATGGCATCGATCACCACGGCGCGCGCATGGACTCCGCGCTCGGCGTCGTGGTCCTCGACGAGAGTGTTCGGGTCGTCGTGGAGCCCGATGGTCCTGACCTCGGCGCCGAGGCCGCGCAGCAGCCATGCCACGCCACCGGGTCGCTCCAGGTCCGCGCCGTGTCCGACCACGCCGATGTACGGCGGACCGCGCCGCTGGGAGTCACGAGCCGCGGCGAGCAGAGATCGCCGCCTCCCATTTCGTTCCTCCCCCGAGCGTTTGGCGATCGCGGCGCTCATCACGTCAGGTCGTCAGGCGATCATTCTCGGCGCGGCGTGTTTCGCGCCGATTGCGGCGACGCTTCCGCACCGCGAACCTGGGCTGCCCGTTCGAGCAGCAGGCGCCCGGGCCGGCCGTGGGACCGGTTCGCGTGGTAGGGTGCTCCGGTGAGCGCGGCCTCTGCCGACGCGGTGCAGGGCGAGTCCCCGCTGCTCCCGGTCATCGACCACGCGGTGGGTGCGCTGGCGGTGCTGTTCGTCCTCAAGGTCGGCTTGATCGCGGCCGCGGTCACGGGTCCGGAGCGGTGGACCGAGCCCGCCGCCCTGGAGTCCCTGGCGCCGCTGGTGTTCGGGTGGGACGTGGTGGGCGCTGCCGCGGTGGGCCTCGCGGCGGGCCTCGCGGCGCGGCTGTGGCGCGGGTGGCGCCGCACCGATGGCGCGCGCATCGCTGCCGCGGTTCAGGTCGCTCACGCCGTGATCGCCGTCGTGGGGACGATCAGCGTCTGGCAGCTCGGCGGTCCGCTGACGCGCCAGGCCATCGCGAGCTTCTTCTACCAGAGCGGCAACGCGCCCGGTGCCATCCTCGACTCGGTCAGGGACTTCGCGTCGCCGGTCGCGATGACCGCGCTGGTCGGTGTTCCGCTGCTGGGCGCGGCGCTGCCGCCACGGTTCGCGCGCGTACGGCGCCGCATTCCTTGGCCCGTCGCTTCGCTCGCCGGGCTCCTGGCGACCGCGCTCGTCGCGGGGACGCTCGTCCTGCTGCCCGCCCTCGAGCGGGGGGACTTCGGGTGGAAGCGACGGATCTTCCCCGGGGACCTGCATCGCTCACCGGCCGTCGAGCTCTTCGGCTCCTACGGGAAGGCGCTCCTTCGCACGTTCGCCGCCGGGTCCTCCGTGACGCGCGGATTGTCCACGAACCTCGACTCGCTCGAGAGCCCGGGCTCCTTCGAGACCCCGCTCGCGCGCGCGAAGGCCGCCCCCACGGACGTGGTGTTCGTGATGCTCGAGTCCATCGGCTCGACCTACGTGGACGCCGAGCCGCCCCCTATGCCGTTCTTGAAGAGCCTCACCGCCCGACCGAACGCCGTCGTGTTCGAACGTCACTACACGACGTGGTGCCTGACGACGAAGGTCTTCTTCTCCTTCTTCTGCTCCGAGCTGCCGTACCCCACCTTCCAGCCGATCACGCGGATCAACCCGGGGATCCCCTGCGTCAGCGTGACCCAGGCGCTGTCGAGGGCCGGGTTCGAGACGGCCTTCATCACGAGTCTCGACCTCGACTGGGACCAGCAGCGCCGCTTCTTCCGCCACCGGTCCCTCGACCGCGCGTGGGACATGGACGATCAGCCGGGGCACGCGAGCGCATGGAAGGACGGATGGGGCATCGACGATCGACTCACCGTGAAGAACGCGCTGGACGTGCTCGGAGAGCCCCGGAGCCGACCGCTCTTCTTGCTGGTGAACTTCCGTGCGGGCCACCACCCGTACGACGCGCTCCCCGAACACGCGAAGCAGAAACTCCCGACCCGGCGCGAGCGCTACCTTCGTGCGCTCGGCGTCGCGGACGACAGGATCCGGGACCTCGTGGAGGGCCTGGAGCGAGCGGGGCGGCTCTCCAGGACGCTGCTGGTCGTCGCCTCCGATCACGGGGAGGGCGTCGAAGGACCTCCCGAGCGACGAGGTCGGAACGTGTACGAGGACTCCGCGCGCGTGCCGATGGTGGTCCTCGGTCCCCAGCTCGACGGGGTCACCGGAACGGTGCAGGAGGTCACGTCGCACCTCGACCTGTCGCCGACGCTCCTGGGGCTGCTCGGCGTTCCGGTGCCGTGCACCATGCGGGGGCGAGACCTCACCAGGACCGCGCGACGGGCGATCGCGTACGTCGGTGGGCGCCCGCCGCGCTTCCAGCTCGGGCTCATCGACGGCCGCTTCAAGGTCGTGGTCGAGGAGGGGGGTGGCCATGCCCTCTACGACCTCGAGGCGGACCCCCGCGAGACCATCGACGTGGCGGCGGAGCATCGGGATCGCACCGACCGGCTCCTGCACCGGGTCGAGCAGATCCGGGCGGACTCGGAGGTCATCATCGAGGAGTACGCCGCGCGGCTCGCGGCCAGCGACTGCCGACCCTGATCGCCACACGCCTTCATCCCGCTCGCCGTCGTCGTGGGCGTACCCGGACTGAGCTTCGATCGGAGCACGCCTGGTCTACTTCCGCGCCAAGGGGCGGCTCGGCGGCGAGCGTGACGGTGCGGGAAGTTGAAGCCCGGCTCGCTCGTCAACGCAGCGACGAGCGCACCGGGCGCCCGTCGGCGTCCAGGTCGACGCTGACGGTGCCGATGGTGGCCCGGCTTCGCGAGTAGCGCACGTCACGGATCCACACCCTGCGTCCGTCGACGCGCGGCTCCACCACGAAGGTCGGGAAGCGGAGCCAGCGGGCAAAGCCCGCGATGTCCGTCGACGACAGTGCGGCCCGGGCGTCGGGACCATCGCCGATGGGCACGGCGGGGTGGGAGCGCCGGACCGATGGCGCGGGTAGCCAGCCGACCTCGAGGAAGTGATACTGCCCGGCACCGACGGCGACGACGTCGCGTGTGAACGGATTGGCCGGCATGGGGCCGGCCATGACGCGGTCCACGCCGACGCCACGCTCGCCGAGCCATCGCGCGGCCGCGCCGCGTGCGAGGGCGGAGCCGAGGAGCATGAGCGACACGTACGCGGCGAAGGCGAGGAGCGCTCCGCGTGCCACGGCGGGCGCCCGGCGCACGGCCGCGGGGCGTGTGGCGCCGACGACGATGGCGCAGAGCGCCACGCACCAGACCACCTTCGCCGGCGTGGGGACCTCGCGCGCGACGGTGACGAGCGCCGTGGTGGCCACGCCGAGCACGGCCAGGCCGGAGGCGCGCAGCGGAGAGCGCGAAGCCGCCATGACGACGGCCGCCGCCGTGAGCAGCCACATCCACGGATCCACGATGAACAGGGCGTCGCCGTAGAACCAGCGATCGGAGAACGGCATGAGCGCTCGAACGCCGTAGTTGTTCAGCCAGTCGAGGAGCGGGTGCGAGAGCACCGCGACGAAGGCGACCAGGAGCAGGCCCCGCTTTTCGATGGGGGGCCGATCCGGATGACGCCGGCGGCGCCAGGCGTCCCAGGCGAGGGCTGCTCCGACGAGCACCCACGGCAGCACCAGGACCGCGACCACGCCGTGGGTCCAACCGCGACGGAAACCGTACATGGCGTCGCGCCCTGCGAGGGTCGACAAGACGTCCACGTCCGGCGCGTTCGCGCCGACGAGCGCGACGCCCAGCGCGAGCGGCGAGCGCCGCTCGAGGCCGGCCTTGGCCAGGCACGCGCCGAAGAGAGTGTGGGCCAGCGGGTCCACGGCAGCGGCACCGTGCCGCGCGCCAGCGCGGCGCGCCACTCGAAAGGCGGGCCGAGCGTCGAACCGTGACGCCTCGGGGCCTCCGACCCTCGCTGGGGGTCTTCCCGCGGCGAAGGCTCGCCGGTGTCAGAGCGCGCAGTACGACGGAAAGCCGGTCGGGAGGCCTGTCGCGTAAGGCGAGGGCACCCTGCCGAATGTATGATCCTGGAGGAACTGCCAGACGCTCTCCACGGCGTCGGTGGGAATGGTGTGACCGCGCCCGTGATTGCACACGGCGACGAAGTGACCGTTCGCCTTCAGGTCCGCCTGGTAGTCGAGGGTCAGCGGCTTGAAGTCGATGATGACCTTGTCGTCGTCGCCGCCGTAGAACGCCAGCGCGGCGAACTTGTTTTCCGGATCCTGATACGGCGACTTGCCCTGGCGCCCGCCGGAGTAGGCGACCACGCTCGCGAGGTAGCCGGACCGACGATAGCTCATCGCCACGGTCTGGAGACCGCCGGCGCTCATCCCGGCAGAGTGGATGCGCGTCAGGTCCACGCCGAACCGCTGCTGCGCGCAGGCGAGCACCTCGTCGGCGACCATCATGTCGTCGTCCGGCGGGTTCGCCTTTCCGATGTGATACCAGGGGAACGTGCCGGCGCCGGGATCGGAGAAGGGCGCCGCGACGAGGCCGCCGAGCGCCTTGACGCGTTCGATGATCGGCCCGAGCCCGACGTTCGCCTCGGCGGGGCTGCTGGTCCAGCCGTGCCAGTAGAACACCACGGGTCCGTCGAGCGTCTCCGCTTCCGGTCCCACCCAGAGCTGGACGTCCCGCTCGGGGATCCCGGCGGGCGAGAACCGCACCTTCCCCTCGACCAGGTCCGGGCACGCGCCCGTCGGCGCGGGCACGAACGCCGGGTTCGGCGAGGGTCCGGCGTCCGCCGGTGGCGCCGCGCCGTCACGCTCGCCGCCGCCGCTTCCTCCCGCGCCGTCGTCGCCGCCTCCGCACGCGACGCCGAGCGCGACCAGAAGCGGAAGGAGCGCGACGCGTGGGGTTCCGAGCTTCACGCGCACGTCCTAGCGCCGCGAATGGTGGCGCTCAATGGTCCGAAAGAGGACACCGGCGTCGCGGCGCCCTGCCCCGACCTCGCCGGACTCGCGGCACGCGCCGCTTTGACGCGCCGTACAGCCCGCGCGTAGTCTGGTCTCCCACGGGGTGACGCGATGAACCGCAACGACCGAAGACTCACACGTCGCCGCTTCCTGGGACACACTGCCGGCGGGTTGCTGGTCGCGCCGAGCGTCCTGAGTCTCGCCTGCGGTTCGAGCGCCGAGTCGCGGCCGAAGGACGACGCGCCAGTGGGCGCCGCCGTCGGGCCGGGCGAGGTCCTGCTCGGCCTCTACCCGAAGGCGACGCACGCGACCCCCGACGCCGCGGTCACCGCCGCCCTGGGTCTCCTCGATTTCTCGTGGCTCTCGCCGGGCGACTCCGTGCTGATCAAGGTGGCGGCCAACTCGGGACACGTGCATCCGGCCACGACGCACCCGGCCGCGGTCCGCGCGCTGGTCGCCGAGCTGGGCAAGCGTGGCGCCGGGCGCGTGCTGGTGGGGGACCAGTCGGGCGTGGAGTGGGCGCGGCTGGGGCCCGAGGGGCGCTTCTCGTCGACGCGCGAGCAGCTCTCGACCGCGGGGATCCTGGCGGCCATCGAGGCCTCGGGCGCCGAGGCGCACCTCTTCGACGAGAACGGGTGGGACGCGTACTTCGAGGCGACGCCACCCGCCGGCAGCGCGTGGCAACGGCCGCTGATGCTCCCGAACGTGATCAGGGAGGTCGATCACATCGTGTACCTGCCCCGGTTGAGCGCCCACGTCATCGCGGGTTACACCCACGCCCTGAAGCTGTCGGTCGGCTGGCTCCGCGACGACAGTCGCAACCACCTGCACGTGCGCGCCGGCTCGTTCTACGAGAACTACACCGACGTGAACTACGTGCCGGAGCTGCGTGACCGGATCCGTCTCGCGGTGTCGTTCGCCGACAAGGTGCTCCTCGACCTCGGGCCGGACGAAGGAACGGTCCACCCGGTGGACCCGATGATCGTGGTCGCCTCCACGAGCCTTCCCAACCACGATGCGGTCGCCACCAGCCTCCTGGTGCACCTCGACGCGACCGTGCCGGAGGCCTCGGTGTGCTCCTACCCCATTTGCACGTACTCGGCGGGGATCGCGGACGTCGCGAACCGCTTCTTCGTCGAGAGCATCGTTCCGTCGCGCACCGGCATGCCCTGGGGGCCGCACCCCGTCGCCGAGTACGAGTCCGTCGTCGCGCACGGCTTCGAGGCGAAGCTCTCCGCAGATAGACCGCTGCTCAGAGCGTGGGAGATCTCGGGGGGGCGCCCCGAGCACGTCGATGTGAAGCTCGACGGCGACGCGCTCGACCCCGCCGCCCGCGCCGCCATCGAGGCTCGAGGCGAGGGGACGATCCGCTTCGTGTGAACGGGGACGCCTTGCCGTAGACTTCCGCGCGAGTGACGAAACGCCAGCTGCCGTCTCCACGTCCCGCTAGCTCCGCACGGCGTCCAGGCTCGCAGAGGGTGCTGCCCGTGGCGCTCGCGGTGGCCGCGCTCATCGGCGCCGGTGCGGTCGCCACGGGATGGGACGCGGACGACGCTTCGTCGCCGACGCGCCCGCCCGTCGGCGACCCCGAGCCGCCCGCCGCCGCCGACGCGATCGCGCTGGTGGGTGGACTCGGGGCGGGGGACCGGCTGGGGTCCTGGACCGTGGCCGCGGTGCGCGCGCCCGACGACGGTCGGTTACCGATCCTGATCGTCGCGGAGGGAGCTTCGGTGACGCTGTGGGTGGCGCGCAAGGGGAGCAAGTCGCAACCGCCGCCCAGCGAGACCGAGAAGTACTCGATCTACGTCAGCTCGCCGTTCCCGGTGGACGCCCCCGGGGCGAAGCTGTCCATGGCGGAGCCGATGGAAGCACTGGCGACGAGGCTACGAAGCACCGAGGCGACCGTCCCGACGCCGGCTGGCATGTGACGCGCGGATCTCGAGGTGCGCTGCTTCGCGTTCACCGTCTGGTTCTGGCTGCTCCTGGCGAGTCACGCCGGGGTCGCCGCCGCCTCGACCGCGGGTGAGTTCATCCCCCCGGGCAAGGAGCCGGTGGTCGTGGCGCTGGTTCGCGCCGCCCTCGCGTCGGTGGGCGGCACCGCCCCGGCCTGGTCGGCGCGCGTCGAGCGCGACGTGATCCGCGTCTCGCTGTCGGCGGGGGAGGCTCACGCCGCGGAGGTCGTCCTGGGACGACCGGGTTCGTCGCTGCCGTCGCAGGGCGGCACTGCCGTCGGCGACGACGTCGTGCTCGCGTGCGCGGGAGCGTGCGGACGCGCCACCGTCGAGCGCTGGACGCCGCTCGCGAAGGCACTCGGTGAAGCGCGTGACCGCGTCGCGCCGGAGCTGTGGGTCGTGACGGGGCGCGAGAACTCGGGTCACGGGTGGCCGCAATGGGTCAGCCTGGTCCTGGCGGCGGCGGGATTCGGATGGCTCCTGGTCGATTCCCTGCTCCGTCGGCGTCGGGACGCCCGCGCGGCGGCCGTCGACCCTCGGCGCCGACCGGGCTGGCAGTGGGTTTCGCTCGCAGTCCTGCTGGGTGCGTTCGCCGTCATGGCCCTGGCCGGAACGAGCGCCATGCCGCTGCACGATCACAACTCGTTCGTGGCGCGGTCCGACTGCGCGCTCGACCCGGCGTGCGACGTCGACCCGCGCGGGCCGGCCTGGGCGGCGCCCGCCTTTCACGTCCTCGGCGCCGTGTTCCGGGCGTTTCCGTACACGGTGACGCTCACGGTGCACGTCGGCCTCCTGCTGACCGTGGCCTCGCTGCTCCTGCTCGACGCCCTGATCCGCGCCGTGGGCGAGAGGTTCGACGCGCAGCGGGCCGCGGAGCGTGTGGGGCTGTGGACGGTGGCGCTGCTCGTGTTCCATCCCGTGTTCGCCCGCGTCGCCGTGGGCGCGACGTTCTGGCCCTGGGCGCTCTGCACGCTCCTCGGCGCGGCGCTCGCCGGCGCGCGTGCCGCGAGCCGCGGTCGCCATGACGCCGCCCTGGCGTGCGGGTCCCTGCTGGGACTCGCGCTCTCGTCGAACTACGTGATGCTGCCCGTGGCGACCGCGGTGCTCGTCGCCATGGTGTGCTGGCGCGGCGAGCCGGGTGCCTGGCGTCGTGCCCTGGTGGTCCTGGCCGTCGCGGGGACGTTCGCCGCGCCGAGCGTCGCGACGGCGTTCGAAACGGCCGTCGGTCGCGGCGGCGAAGGGACCCTGGGCGGACTCGCGACGCTTCCCGGCCGCATGCTGGCGAGCTTCCACTCGCTGTTCCTGGATCCGAGCATGACGTCGCTGCCGGTCGTCGCCTGCACCGTCCTCGGCGGGGTGGTCGCCCTGGCGCGCTTCAGGATGTTCGCACCGGCGCTCGTGGCCCTCGTCTCGGTGCACGGGTTCCTGTCCCTCTGGGCCGAGCCGCTCGCGTCCACGTATCCGGTCGGTTTCATCGATCACTTCTACGAGCTGTACTTCGTCGCGCTGCTCGCGGCCGCGGGTCTCGAGGCCGTGTGGTCCCGCGCACCAGCGCGGCAACGGCACCGCGCCGCCGCCGGCCTGGCTGCGGCATGCCTCGCGTTCCTTCCCACGACCCGCGACGCGCTCGACCTGTTTCACGGAACGCGCGTGCTCGAGCGGGAGCTCGCGGCCCTCGACGCGGCCTTCGACGAGCTCCCACCCCACGACACCCTCGTGGTGCCCCCGGTGCTGCAGGACCAGCTTCCCGGTTCGCCGCGACGCAGTGATCCCGTCGAGGCGTTCTTTCCCCGTGGCGCGTACCGTGCGGCGATGCTGCGGCGCGGACTGGCGCCGGCGAACGTCGTCGAGCTCGATCGCTGGATGGCGAGTGGCCCGAGCGCCGACGAGCGCACCCTCGTCTACGTCGGGACCACGCTTTCGACGTTCCTGCTGAGCGAAATCGAGGCTTCGGTGGTGCCGCCGAACCTGGAGAGACCGCTGCTCACGCAGCTTCGGGGGCGGTACGCGCTACGGCCCGTCGTGGTGTTCGACGTCGAGACGGCGCAGCACGCCGCCATCGCGATGCGACTGGCCGCCGACCGCGAGCGCGCCGTCGAGGTCGGGTTCTACCGGCCTCGCTGAGGGGCCCGCGCCTCGCCTCACTCCACCGCGGCGTCTGTCGGCGCGGGACACGCGATGGTCAGCTCGCCCGACTCGCCGTTGTACGCGAGGTCGGCTTCGAAGCTGAGCGTCCGTCCGCAGTCGTCCACGACGCTCACGGTGGTGGGGCCGCAGAGGTAGAAGCCGAAGCCCGGCATCGGCGTGGAGAGGTCGATGACGAAGCCCGTCGCGCTCGGCGTCACGGGAGCGGTCACGGTTCCGGAGCAGTTGACGTCGAGCTGGACGCTGCCGCTCTGGATGGGGGTGACCCCCGCCGCGAACACGATGTCCACCAGGTGAGTCGAGCCGTCGTACGACGATCCCGCGGAATCGAAGCCGTTGCAGTCGAGCGCCGTGGTCGCGCACTGGACGTCGGGGCCGGCATCCGCCCCCGCGACGCCTCCCGCTCCGCCCAGGCCGGCGGTCGCGCCCGCACCGGCGGTACCGGCAGCTCCCGCCGTCCCCGCCGCGCCGCTCGCGCCGGCTGCGCCCGCCGCTCCCGAGGCGCCGCCCGCTCCGGCCGTTCCTGACGTGCCGCCCGTTCCGGCCGTTCCTGCGGCGCCGCCCGTTCCGGCCGTTCCCGACGTGCCCCCCGAGGCCGAGCCCGCCGTCCCCGAGGTGCCGGCGCCTCCATCGGAAGAGGATTTCTTGGACTCGTCGTCCGAGCAGGCCGCGAGGCCGCACAGCGCGCCCATCCCGAGGATCACCACGTTTCGGTTCAGCATGGGCCGACCCTAGCGGCGCCCACGGGCGACCGCAAACTCCGGGCGACACGCCGTACACTCCTCCGGGCATGGCGGCCTCCACCCAGACGCTGCGTCCCTTCGCGGTGCCCGTCCACGTTCACGCGCTCGCGGCGTTCACGGAGATCCGACCTGCGCTGCTCGACGCCGTGGCCGGCCTTCGCCGGGCGGGCCCTGGTCTCGACGCGAGCAACCGCAACGGCTGGCATTCGTCCCGGGACCTGCTGCGCCGCGCCGAGGCTCCCTGGCCCGAGCTCCTTCGCCGGTTGAACGACGCGTGCGCTACGGTGGTCGGTGACTGCGTTCCCACCGGAATGCGACACGTCATCACCGAGTGCTGGGCCATGGTCCTCGAACCGTCGGGCTGGGCGGTGCCGCACCATCATCATCCTGCCGCGTGGACCGGCGTGCTCTACCTGGACACCGAGCATGGAGCGCCGGCGGACGCGGAACCCCGCGCCGGACAGCTCGAGCTGCTGAACCCCATTCCTGCCGCAGAGCTGCACGGTCAACCGAGCGGCGCCGTGGTGCCGCCGCGTGACGGGCTCGTCGTCGTGTTTCCCGGCAGCGTGCTGCACTTCGTGCATCCCGTGCGCGCGGCTCGCCCGCGCATCTCCCTGAGCTTCAACGTCGGGCTCGCCGTCGCGGAGTGAGACGCCGCCGCCGCGCGGCCCCGTCGGCGTCGCGCGCCGTCAGCCCCCGGCGACGAGCGACGCGGCCCGCTCGTGCAGGTAGACTTCGAGGTTCGTGTACCCTCCCACGCCGAGCTTCGCGGCGGACAGGCTGGTCGCGGCGCCGTCCGCGGCGGAGCCGGGATTCAGGCCGTTGGCCGTCTCCCACGCGTCGGGCATGCCGTCGGCGTCGGCGTCCGGGAGGGGCGGCGGAGCGACGGTGAAGTCGAGGTCGAGCGCATCGTTCGCAGGATTCGTGCTCGGGTCGGCCGACAGGAACGTGCGTGTCGCCAGGGGCGCGAGCAGGCGCCGGTCCATGGGGTCGCGCGGGAAGGCGCCGGCGTTGGCTCGGACGTGATCGACCAGGGCGTCGCCGCCCTCCGTGTAGGTCACCTCCGGGAACGCCAGGCGCGACGAGACGGCGTAGGCCGGGGGCCGGGAGGGATCGGGGTACGGCATGCCCAGGCTCTGCGCCGCCAGATCGAAGTCGTTGCAGCAGTAGAACAGCTGATAGTCGGTGAGCGCGGGCCAGCGGCTGAGGCGGTTGCCCTCGAGGAACGTTGCGTTCTCGGGCTGCAGCTCGGGGTCGGGTCCACCACCGAGCGAGAGCATCCCGAACGCGAGCCCGGACGCCTGGCCCACGAAGTAGTTCCGCACCATCTGAAGCTCGTAGAAGATGGGAGGGCCGTCGCTCGGTCCTGCAATCTCGCTCGTGAGCGCGAGCCAGATCGCGGCGCGCTGGTCCCAGATCACGTTGTTGGACATCTCGAACTGCATGGTGCTGCGCGCCGCCGAGGGGATGTTCTCCCGCGACAGCTCCGGCACGCGACCGACGATGCGGTTCCACAGGTTGTGATGAAGGGTGATGCGCGTGTTGGGGTAGCCGCGGACCGGGTCGCTGTAGTTGATCAGCATGCCGCCGTACTCGGCGTGGCCACCGATGGTCTCGGCGAACATCGAGTTCTGGATCGTCAGATCACTCGTCATGGAGATCTGCACCGCCTCGTCCTCGGCGTTGCCGATGGACACGTGATCGACGACGACGCGCTTGGCCCGGTGCAGCCGCAGGCCGTCGTCGGTGGAGAGCGCCGGCCGGAGCCTCACGAACCGCACGATGACGTTCTGGGGCGCGACCGTGGGGAGCGGGCAGCCCTCCTGCTCGCACACGACGTCGCCCTGGATGTGCAGGCCGCGCAGGATCACGCCGCCGGGCGAGGTCTGTCCCGCGATCGTGACGTCTCCTTCCGAGAGCGTGGGTACCCCCGCGACGACGCCACTGACGTCGAAGACGATGGTGCGAGGTCCGCGCTGGTCGAGTGCCGCCTGGAACGACCCGGCTCCGCTCGCGCCGAGCTGCGTCACGCGCAGGACCCTGCCGCCCCGTCCGCCGCTGGTCTCGCACGCGCCGAAGCCTTCGGCGCCCGGGAATGCTCGCGGCATGTCGACGCCGCACGCGACGCTTCCGGCGTCCGCTCCCGCGCCGCTCGCGCCGCCGCTTCCACCGCTGCCCCCGGCCGGCGTCCC
>CAZARU010000129.1:0-18670 GCA_964487605.1 uncultured Polyangiaceae bacterium | reverse complement strand
GCTGCCGAGCCGCCCTGGCCGCCCTGGCCCGAGCCAGCGCTCGAGCCGCCTGCCCCAGAGGCGGCGCTCCCGCCGCTTCCGGCCGCGGCGTCGGAAGCCGCACTCCCTCCGCTTCCGCCCGTGGAAGAGCTGCCGGAGCCCCCGCACGATTGAAGGGTCAGCGCTGCTACGGCGAGCGGCCAGAGAACGGAGCGGTAGTCGGCCATGATCATCCAGTCTGGTAGGGAAGGTGCTGGGAGGCGCAGACGGCGAGTCTGCCCCGCCGCGTCGTGGGTGGCAATCCGCCCAGCCCTTTATGAGCGGAACGCCGGCCAAAGTCGCCCCCCGATGCGCCCGGTGCCGTGCGTCGAGCGAGCGAGGAGATCCGCTCCGTCGGTCGTGTATATTGCCAGGTCCAGCTTTGCTCTCGCTCGCCGCATGACCCGCGCCTCGCTCGTCGCCCTTGCGGGGGCCCTCCTGGCCACGCTGGCGATCGGGGACGCCGCCGCGCAGGAGCTCGGCCGGGGGCGCGGTGCGCCCCTCGAGTGGCGCGGCGAATGGGAGCGGTTCGGCGCGTGGAACTACGCGCTGACCGGCGCTGCCCTCGCGACCGTCGGCGTGGGCCTCATCGCCGGACCGGGCGACGAGGCCCGTCGCAGCGGGGGCGTCTGGCTCGATGACGACGTTCGCGACGGGCTGCGGCTCCGGACGAAGCGAGCGCGCCAGGACGCGCGGGACACGAGCGACGTGCTCCTGGCCGTCACGACGAGCTACCCGTACCTGTTCGATTCGCTGCTCGTTGCATCGTGGTACCGCGCGAGCCCCGACGTGGGCGTCCAGATGGCGCTCATCACGACCGAGACGCTTGCCGTCACCCTCGCGCTCCAGACCACCACCAACATGCTGGTCGGGCGCGAACGGCCCTACGTCCGCGAGTGCGGCGGTGCCATCGACGGTGACGCCCACGACTGCGTGGCCGACAATCGCTTCCAGAGCTTCTTCAGCGGTCACACCTCGCAGGCCTTCGCGGTGGCCGCGCTCACGTGTGCTCACCATGCGAACGTGCCCCTGCACGGTGGTGGGGCCGCGGAGGCGGTTCCCTGCGCGGGAGGCTTCCTCGCGGCGGCCACGACGGGCGCGCTGCGCGTGGCCGCGGATCAGCACTACGCCACCGACGTGATCACGGGAGCGCTCGTCGGGACGACGGCGGGGTTCACGGTCCCGTTGCTGCTGCACTACCGGTCGAGTCCCTCCCGCCGCGCGGCGGTCTCGGTCGCGCTGGCGCCCATGCCGGGTGGCCTCGCGGCGGTCGGGACGTTCCGGTGAGGTCCATGTGCCTGCTGCTCGCGGGAGCGGTGCTCCTGCTCGCACCCTCGCTCGCGGCCGAGGGCTCGGAGGCAGATCCCACCATCGAGTCCGGCACGTCGTCGTGGCGCGGAGGTCCGGCGAGGCCGTTCGTGTCGAGCGCGGTGGACGTCGGCTTCCGCTACTTCCGGCCCCGCGTGTCCGCGGGCTACGGCCTGCCGCACGACACCTGGGGCGGCGTCGACGCCAACCCCATCGTGTCCCCCGCCGCCATCGGCGCCTACGGCGGTGTTCGCTTGGCCGTTCCGATCGTCGATCTGCGCGCGGGCGCGCGGTTCTTTCACGGCCTGCGACGGTCGTTCCTGCCCATCCGCCACGCGTACGATCGCGAGGCCATCGAGTTCCGCGGAGAGGGAGACGTCGAGTACGTCGCCTGGGAGGCCGAAGCGTCGATCGACGTTCCGGCGGGTCCCGTGCTGTTCCTGTCCGAGACTTCGGTGTCCTGGGCGCCCGGGATCCCCGACGATCGGTACGTCTTCCTCGAGTCGGTTCGAGTGGTCGCCGACGATGGCTGGGTGGGGCGCCAGCGCGTCGGCGTCGGGATCCGGCTCGCGGAGCGCGGCGCACTCCTGGCCGCCGCCGTGGCGGAGGTGGTGCGCGTGCCCGGCCGTGATCTCGACGTATGGCGGGGCGGTGTGCTGCTGCGATTCCGCCTCTTCGACGACCTGGAGCTGCGCGGCAATTTCGTGCCCGTGCTCGTCAGTCGCGACTCTCTCGGGATGGTCGGCGGGGATTTCGCGCACCTCGGGATTCGCTGGCTCTGGGCCACCGAAGCCCCGGGACCTCGACAAGCCGCGCGCGCGAAGCTGTAATGGAGGTCTCTTGGGCCCCATCGGCGTCGTCCGAAACCCGCACTCCCGCAAGAACCGGCGGCATCCGGCGAAGCGGGAGGCGCGCCTTCGCGAGATCCTGGGCGGCGGCGACGCCCTCAAGGTCACCTCGACCGTGGACGACATCGGTCCCGCCGTGCGCGACCTGCTCCGCGGTGGTGCGCGCTACGTCGTATCCGACGGCGGCGACGGCGCGATGCACTGGCTGCTGAACACGGTGCGCGAGGTCGTATCGGAGCCCGAGTTTCGCGACGTCGCCCTGCCCGCGGCGGTTCCGACGAACGGCGGCACCATCGACTTCGTCGCTCAGAAGGTCGGCGTCGTCGGAGAGGGCCTGAGCATCGTCGAGAGCCTCGTCGAGGGTGAGCGGGCCGGGGCCGAACCGGAGATCGTCGAGGTGGACAGCCTCGACGTCACGGGGGAGTGCGAGACGCCCGACGGCGTCGTCCCCTTTCGGCGCATGGGGTTCGCCCTCGCAGCGGGTGGCATCGGGCGACGCTTCTTCGACGAGTACTACCGTGCCGCGAACCCCGGTGTACGAACCATCCTGCAGGTCGTTGGGCGCGCCGTGCTCGCGCAGGTCGGCGCTCGCGCAGGGCTCTCGCTTCCGCCCGCCATCTCCGAGCTCGGTCGGCGCATCTTCGCGCCCACGCTCGCGCGCGTGACCATCGACGGCAGCGAGCTCGACTCCACGGAGCACGGCGCGCTGCACGCCGGCGCGTTCGACATTTCCCTGGGCGGTGTCTTTCGGGTCTTTCCCCTGGCCGCGGACGACGGCGTGCTGCACTTCCAGGCGGGCACCATCACGCCGGCGGAGATCGTGCGAGCGCTGCCGGATCTGCACCGAGGGAGCGCCATCCGCAGCGCGCGCATGGTCGACACGCGGGGCCGGCGAATGGACGTCGAGGCGCTCGGCCCCGAGCTCCTTTGTCCGATCATCGATGGTGAACCGTTCGTCGGGCTCCGCCGCATGACGGTCCGCGCGGGCCCCAGAGTGCGAGTGGCTCGCGTGGTCGCGCGACGGGGACTCGTCGGGCGACGCTCGCGGACGGCATCGTGACCACCACTCGAGCAGCCAGCTCCGGTGCCATGCGAGCGGCCGGCTGACGGATCAGGTCATGCCCAGGCGGCGGCGAAGCCCGAAGGCGGCGTCGCTCACGCCGAAGCGCAAGAGGTCGCTCACCAGCGCCATTCCCTGCGCCAGCGCATGTCCCGTGACTCCTGCGAGATCGGCCTCCAGGCGGCGCACGGTCTCGACCGAACCCGCGACGTCGTCGCTGACGACGAGCGCTGCGCGTGCCGCAGCCTGTCGCACGCGCGCCGTCCAGAGCGGCACGTCGATGCGAGCCGCCTGCACGTACTGCTGGGCGGCGTCCTCGACGTTGCCCTTCGACAGCCATGCGATGGCCTTGCCGATGCGTCGCCCGTGGCCGTTGAGGAAGTCCTCTTCGGCGAGGCCCGCCCCGAAGGACGGGTCGACGAGGCGCGCAGCTGCCGCGAGCAGGAGCTCGAGCTCCTCGGCGGAGAGGCGGTCCACCGCGTAGACGCCTCGCGCCACGTTGGCCAGGCGGCGGGCCACCAGGAACACGAGCTTCGACTCCGTGAGTTCCGTGGCGTGCGCCGGCACGAGCAAGGAGGGGGGGCTCGTCAGCTCGATCTCCAGGGCGCCGGCGTGGGCGCGGTGAACGTACACGTCCACCTCTTCCACGCCGAACATCCGAGCCACGTCGTCGACGACGGATCGGACGGGGTGCCCCGACCGCGAGGTCAGCTTGTCCCGGGCCGAAAGGCCGTACCTCTCCAGCTCCGGCGGGTGGATCTTGTGCAGGGCGTGGCAGAGCGCGCCGAGGAGCTGCGCCGCCGGTGCATCGGCCTTCGCGCCCGGATCGACCAGCAGGAACGTCGTCTCGTTGAAGCTGCCGGCCGTGCCGCTCGCGGGGCGCGGTGGATTCGCGCTCAGGGTCGCGAGCTCCAGGTCGTTCGCGGCGCCCACCGCCAGGATGGCGGACATCGCGGCGCGAGCCTGGTCCTCCCTGCCGAGCGCCTTGAAGACGTCGCAGAGCTCCCGCCACGCTTCCACGTTCGTCGCGTCGAGGTCGATCACACGGCGGAGCTCGTCGGCGGCCTCCGGAAGGTGCTGCGCGAGTCGCAGGCGCGATGCCAGCTCGAAGCGAAGTGTGGCGTCGCCTGGAGCCAGGCTCACCGCGCGCTGCAGCGTCGCCAGAGCCCGATCGAACGCGTGCAGCTCGTCGAACTGGACGCGGGCCATCTCCCGGTGGAGAGCGGCGGCCGCTGCAGCGTCCAGTTCCACGTTGCGCGCGTGGGTGTCGAGGGCAGTGACGTACTCCCCCCATCGGGGGTCGTCTCCCAGCAGCTTCTGTTCGACCAGCAGGTCACGCAGTTCCTTCGCTGCGCCACCGCCGAGGCCCGTGAGCTCGATCGCTCCCAGGTAGGCGCGCACCGCCTCTTCGGAGTTTCTCGCCTCGCGCGCCAGTCTCGCCAGGTGCAGCAGCGCGTCCGCGCGCTCCGGGGGCGCCACGGAGACCTCGACCAGCCGGGCCGCGGTCTTCGACGCCTCCGCCGTCGTCCCGTTGCGGAGCTGCAGCCCCAGCAATCGCTTCAACGCCGCGCGGTGCTTGGGGTCCACTTCCAGGACCGCGCGAACGCTGGCCAGCGCGCGGGCGCCGTCCCCCAGGCGCTCGTCCAGGATCGCGGCCAGCCGCAGGTGCGTCTCGAGGTAGGCCTCCCTGGGCGGCGAGAGCGTCAGCACCTGAGTGAGGCGATCGACGGCCTCGGACCAGTGACGCTCGTTCGCGTAGAGTTCGGCCAGCTTCATCAACGTCTCGGGCGCCGAGCCATCGAGGTCGGTCGCGCGCTGCAGCACCGAGATCGCCGTGGGGACGTTGCCGCCGTCGGCCAGGAGATCGGCCTGCGCGACGGCCAGCGCGGCGCGCCGTTCGGGATGGCGGGCCGATCGCGCCGCGTTCCCGAGGGCGGAGTGCAGTCGGTCCGTTTCGCCGCGAGCGAGGAGCACCGCGCGGAGACGTCGCGCCGCTTCTTCGTGATCGGGGTTCAGGACGAGGGCGCGCTCCAGGTCGGTGGCGGCGCCGTCGGGATCGGCCTGGCGCTCGGACCGAATCGCGGCGCTCGCGACGAGCAGTCGGGCCGCCGACTCGAGGTCGCGCGTCACCCGCGCCTGCGCCGCGGACGCCTCGCCCAGCAGATCGGGATCACCGAAGCGCTCGGCAACCCGCGCCAGTCCGCGTGCCGCCGCGAGGTTCTCGGGATCGCGCGCCAGGGCCGCACGGTAGCTCTCGAGCGCGGCGGGGTTCATGCCGAAGCTCTCCTGCGACTCGCCGAGGCGCGTGAAGTGCGCCGCCGCGGTCGCGGGGTCGCCCGACGACGAGGCCAGCGCCGCGTCCACCTCGAGGAGCAGACCCATGTCGCGCTGCTCGAGCGCGAGGCGCTCCAGTGCGGCCAGCGCCAGGGCGTCGCCCGGGTTCGCTTCGAGGATGGCGCGCTGCGTGTCGCGCTGCGCGGTCGCGTCACCCAGGCCCTTGGTCTCTTGAAGGCGTGCGACCTCGCGCAGCGCCGCCGCGCGCCCCCCGCCGTCCGTGATGATCCGCGCGCTGATGGCGTGGAGCTTCGACAGCGGCTCCCAGGCTGCCATCGCTCCGTAGAGGCGCTCGAGCGCCAGGATGGCGCCGAGGTGCCGGGGGTCACGGGCGAGAATGGCGTCGAAGCACTCGACGGCCCGCCGCGGCTCGTCCAGGTGATCTCGGTGGATCGCTCCCTGGCGGAAGAGCGCCCGGACCGCCTGCGCGGGATCGGAGGCGGCCTGGGCCTCGCGGGCCAGGTGCTCCACCAGAGCCTTCCATTCTCCCGCGTGGGCGAGCAATCGAGCGCGTCCGTCGAGCGCGGGTCGGAACGTCGGGACCGCCGTCAGTGCGCCCTGGAGACTCTCCAGCGCCTTTTCGGGTGCGGCGAGTCGGTTCTCGTAGACCTCCGCCATGCGGAAGCACGTCCGCGCGCGGTCCGCCGGATCCGTGAGACCGGACAGCTCCAGGCCGAGCAGGCGCACCAGATCGTCCCAGCGCTCCTTCTCGGTCAGCTTGCGGGCGAGCGCGTGCAGCGCGGGTCGGTGAAAGGCATCGGAGTCGATGGCGCGTCGATAGTGCTCGATCGCCTCGTCGTCGCGACCCAGGCGCTCCTCGGCGAGCTCTCCCATCTTGAACAGGAGCGCTGCCGCGTCGGGACCCTTGGGGAGGTTCGCCAGCTCGAGGCGGTAGATGCCGAGCAGGTCTTCCCAGCGACCTCGCCGATAGTGGAGGCGGCCGAGGCTCGACAGGGCCGGCGCGTAGCTCGAGGAAACGTCCAGGGCCGCGCGGTAGTGACCGAGCGCGGCGTCGTCGTCGTCGAGGTAGGCCTCGCTGACCTCCCCGGCGCGGTGCAAGAGGGCGACGCGGACCGCGGGATCGCGCGAGACGGCGATCTCCCTTTCGAGCGCGGCGACGAGGTCCTTGTGGCGCCCCGCTCGTTCGGCGGTGCGCTGCACGGCGTGAAGCGCACCCGAGTGCGCCGGCTCGATCTCCAGGATTCGCTGGAAGGTCCTCACGGCGAGTCCCGGTTCGCCCAGCGCGTCCTCCTGAACTCGTCCGATCTTGAAGAGGAGCGTGATCTTCTCGTCGGTGGCCGCGTGCTCGAGCCGGTGCTCGTACAGGTCGACCAGGGCCCGGTGCATCTGGCCCTGGGTGTAGAGGCGCTCCAGCGCCTTGAACGAGGGCGCGTAGCCGGGAGCCAGCACCAGTGCGTTGCCGTGGTGTCGCATGGCCTCGCCGGTGTTCCCGAGCTGCGCGTCGTAGATCTCCGCGATGCGCGCGTGGGCGGCCGCACGCTGGAGTGAATCTCTCGCGCCCTCGGCTTCCGCGTTGTGCATCGCGACCAGGGGCGCCCAGTCCTTGCGTCGCGTCAGGAGCTTCCCGAGCGCGGCGAGCGCCGGCGCGAAGACCGGATCGACCGACAGGGTGCGGGTGTACCAGTCGATGGCCCGCTCCTCGTCCTTCAGGCGCTCCTCGACGATCTGCCCGATGCGGTGCATCAGCGGCACCTTGTGCCGGGGGCTTCCGTCCCGTGCCACCAGGCGCTCGAGCGCCCCGACGAGGGGGTCCCAGCGCTTGCCGAGCTCGTAGAACCGGGTCAGCTCTTCGAGGATCATCGTGTCCTCGGGGGCCTCCGCGTGGGCGCGCTCCATGGCCGCGACCGCTTCGTCGAGGACCCCCAGGCGGTCCGCGAGGACCCGCGCGAGCCGGTAGTGCGCCATCGCGCGGCCCGCGGAGTCCATCGCCTTGGCGGCCTCGAGGCGGAGCGCCTCCGCCAGATCACGCCACTGACCGTGAGCGTAGTGGAGCCGCTTGAGCGCCTCGAGCGAACCCGGAGCGTCCGAGTCCAGTGACAGCGCGGTCTGGTGGAGCTCCGTCGCGGTCCTCGGATCCTTGCGCTTGGTTTCCGCCAGGCGAGCGCGCTCGGTGACCAGCGCGGCGCGATAGGAACTGTCGGCGCTCGCGGCGTTGGCAGCCGCCTCGTAGGTCTTGTCCAGCGCGGGCCACGCCTGCGCCAGGTGTTCGCAGCGCGCGACGGCTTGCAGGATCGTGAGGTTCGTTCCATCGAGGTCGAGCGCTGCTTCGTAGGCGCGACGCGCCTCGTCGCGCAGCGCCATGAGATCTTCGAGGGCACGTCCCTTCTCGAAGAGGACGAGTGCCTTCGCCGAAGGGTCTGCGGTGACGCGCGCCTCGGCGTCGTAGAGCGGCAGCGCCTCCTGAAAGCGCCTGGCGCCGAGCAGTACGCGCCTCGCGCCGCGAATGGTGGGCACGTGCTCGGGGCGCAGGCCGTGCGCCTTCAGGTAGTGCTCGGCCGCTCCGTCGGCTTCGCCGAGCGGAGACTCCATCAGCCGTCCAATCTCGTAGCAGAGCCTGGCGGTGCGCAGCCGGTCGGTCACCAGTGCGAGCTCTTCGAGCATGGAGTCCACGTCGGCGCGCGCCGCGGTGACGCGCGGGTCCGCGGGCGCTTCGGCGCCGCCGATGCCGAGCTGGGTCTTCGACGCGCCCGGGTTCGCGGGTGCACGCTTTCGGGTCGCGTCCGGATCGTCCGAGGGTGCCTCGGCCGGCTCGGCGGGCGGTGCAGGTGGTTTGACGGCCTCCGGACGGGCCGGTGCCTGGGAGGCTGGCCCGGCTGCGGGAGAACTCGGTGCGGCGCTGGGTGCACGCGGTGGCGGCGGGAGCGGGCGCACGGCCGGCATGGGCCGCGAAGCACGGCGAACGTCGGACGGCGGCGGCGGTCGCCGTGACGGCGGCCGTGGCGGAGGTGGTCCCGGGCGCCCCTTCTTGTCGTCGTCGGTCATGACGCGCGACGATCGACGCTAGCACGTCGCCGAGCGCGCCGCGTCGCGCGTTCCCCGCAGTGGACCCTGGATTCGATGCGTCTCGGGGGCCTCGGGCCCCGGTCCGCGACGACCCGGCCGGAGCCAGCGGGTGCGCGAGGCCTACCGGCCGCCCTGCTCGACGTGACGCCGGAGCGCCTCGTTCATGGCGGCCAGGCTGCCGATCACCGACGCAGCGCCGGCCCCCATCGCTTTCAGGGCGACGCCCCCGAGATCCTGTCCGTGGGAGACGCGAGTGCGGTCGTTCCCTCGCTCGTCGAGCAGGAAGAAGTGCTCGATGGCGAGGAGCCACCGATGCACCACGTGACCCGTCCAGCGGAGCTCCTCGAGCGGCCGAACCACCGTGACCCGTCCGTCGAGGACCGACTCGCGCCCGTCCGGCTGGCTCATTTCGACCGCGAGCTTCGCGCCGACGGCGAGGCTTCCGGTGACGCGCGTCATCACCGGGTTCCACCGCGGGTAATCCGAGAAGGACGTGAGCGCATCCCAGACGCGCTCACGGTTTGCAGCGATCTCGACCTCGGTTCTGAGCTGCATGGGGAATGGACCCGCCGCTGGGCGGCGGCTTGGGCGTCACCGTTTCACGAAGTCGAGAGATGCGCTGTTGATGCAGTAGCGCTTTCCCGTGGGGGCCGGCCCGTCGTCGAAGAGGTGGCCCAGGTGGGCGTCGCAGGAGGCGCAACGTACCTCGATGCGGACCATGCCGTGGCTCGTGTCGGAGAGCAGGCGCAGGCGCCCGTCGTCTCGTGCTGCCCAGAAGCTGGGCCACCCCGAGCCCGAGTCGTACTTCTGGTCGGAGTCGAAGAGCTCCGCGTCGCAGCAGATGCAGCGGTACGCCCCCGGTCGCTTCTCGTCGTGGTAAGCGCCCGTGAACGCGCGCTCGGTTCCGCCGCACTGCGTGACCTCGTACTGGAGGTCGGACAGCTTCTCGCGAAGGCGTCCGTCGTCGTCGTCGCTCGGGTCCGTCATGGAGACGGCTCCAGCTTGCGAATCGCGGTCGCCGCCATGGCGTGGCGGGCGCTCGCCGCCGCCGAAGAGCGCTCGAACGTGCGGCTCGCCTCGATGGCGCCCGCGATCGACGCGCGATGCAGCTCGACGAGGGCGGTGAGCTCGTCCCGCGCCGGAGCGCGGAGTCCCTCTGACGACTCTGCTTCGAGCACGTCGAGCGCCGCGAGGACGGCCAGCACGCGCTGCCCGAGACGCTCCAGGAACGCCGACTGCTCGGCGTATCGTTCGGCCTTCTCGCCGTCCAGCTTGGCCGGCTTCGGGGCGCGGCCGAGCGTGAGCAGCGTGTTGCCGGCGTCCTTCAGCAGGAAGGGCTTGAGCGACTTGCGGACGCGCTCGACGGACGCCGACGACGCGCCCGAGGGCAGGAACCCTGCGACTTCGGGGTTGCCGATCGACTTGGGGCGGACCTTGCCGGAATCGAAGACGAGCTGCCCGACCTTCTCGCCGTCCTCGCGGTACGCGACGAACGTGCCGTTCGGGCGTCCGAGGGCGTAGGTGCCTTCGAGCTTCTTTCCTCCCGTCGGGTAGTACAGCGTCAGTGAGCCATCGAGCAGGCCACCGCGGTAGGTGGCCTCGTAGGCCGGCTTGCCGCCGGGCCATGAGCCCTTCCAGAGCCCCGCTCGGCGACCGTCTTCGTAGCTTCCATCGCGCCACCGCGCTCCGTCCGGCCAGTACGACTGGTAGGGGCCGTGACGCTTGCCGCCCACGAGGCAGCCGCGCTCGACCTCCGGCAAGCCACCCCCGAAGGCCTTGGCACCCGCCCCGCAGTCGAGGGTGGCGTCGTCCGCGGGAAGGCTCGTCGTGGCGCACAGCGCGGCGGCCACGAACGAGAGGCGAAGGAGGAGCCCCATGCTGCGGAAGCTACCACCCGCACGCCGCGACGTGGAAGCACCCGGAAAATTGCGCCGACGGTGGCCGCCCTCTCGCGAGTTCCGGCAAGAGCGCCCCAGGCACGTTCAGCGGATGGCGGGCTCGCAGCGGGTCTGTGCGATCACCTGGCGCGCGGCCTCGCGGGATACCGGGTCGAGGCTCGCCACCGCGACCACGAGTGCGGCGTGACTCTCCGTGGCCTCCCGCATCGCCTGATCGAGCAGGGTCGTCTCCCGCTCCAGCTTCTCCGGCTCACACGTCTCCACGCCGATGGCACAGTCCACCAGCGACAGCTCCGAGGACTCGGCCTGAATCGTCGCGGCGCCGCAGCGTGCGGAGGCCTCGCCGGCCACGACGGCGTGATTCTCCAGATCCTCCGGCGCCACCTTTCGCTTGCGCGCCATCGTCACGGTCTTGGTCAGCTCCTCCCTGTACGCGGCGACGGCCTTCGGGAGGAGGGCTGCCAGGTCCATCCACGAGACGGGAGTCGTCGCGCCGAGGCTCACCTTTCCAGAAGCGTTCACGTCGGCGAGCACGAGCTGCTCGGCGCGAGAGACGAACGGAACGAGCTCCACCGCGCGGAGCGTGGGTTTGGCCGCCGAGCGCTTCGCCGCGCCGATCTCCCGGAGCACCGGGATCAGGGCCTCGTCGCGGTCGGTCACCGCGCGGGCGAACGCCTCCGATCGGTTCAGCCGGTGAGCGTAGGCGATGAGCGCTTCGAGGAGGCGTGCCGTCGCCTCGGGCCCGGGCTTCGTGGTCGCTGCGCGATCGAGGGCCGCGGTGAACGCGGCGAGCCACTTCTGGTCCCGCAGGTCCGCTTCGCCGCGAGCTGCGAGCGAGGGGTAGCGGCGCCAGAACGAGCGATCGTCCTCCAGCGCGATGCGCCCGGCACGGAGCTCCCTGCCCGTCTTGGACCTCCGCGCGCGAGCGACGACGATCTCTCCGGCGGGTGTGCACGATGCCCGGACGCCCAGGTACTCGTCCACGGTCTTCACGCGACGACCGCAGGCCGTCAGGACGACACCGGAGCCGTCCGCGAGGTGGACCCAGCCGTCACCGAGGTCGATGGGCTGCTCGTCAGCCGCCACGGCGGTGGGCGGTGGCGACTGTCCGGCCCCGGCGAGCAGAGCGAAGCGCAGCGCGACGGTCGCCGGCGGCGGCGCAGTGCCCTCGGCGTCGCACCGGCTCGCGTGAAGCTCGACGATGGGGAGCGCATCCTCGCAAGCGAACCCTGGTTCGCAGCCGGCGGCCGTCCGCAGCTCGTTCGCGAGATCGTCGCAGCTCCGGGCGTCGAGGCGAAAGTCGGTCTCTCCCGCTCGTCGCGCGGCGAGCTCGAGCATTCTTCGGATGAGCGGCGTCCCGGCATCGCCGCATCGTGTTCCCCACTTCTGCAGCTTCTCGGCGCAGGCGCCTCGTTCTCCGCATCCGTCCCGCACGACGCTCGAGGCGTCGTCCTCGCAGCGACCCGACCCCAGCACCGATCGTCTCTCGAGGGTCTGAGTGAGCTCCTTCACGCGGGCCACGTCCTTCGGCATCTTCTTCTGGCACGTGCGAACCCAGTCGAAGGCGAGCTTCGCGCCGTGGCGGCACAGGACGTTGGAGCAGTCCTTTTCGCCCTCCACCCACTCGAGGACGTGACGGCACTCGGCGGCGCGGTCGCCACCGAAGCCGTCGGTGGCGTAGAGCCACTCCACGCTCTCCGGTTCCACCTCCGCGGGGACGGCGTGCCACTCGCGCTGCGGGGTCGGTTCCGGCGCGCCGCAGGCCGCGGAGAGGCCGACCCACCCGACCAGTGCCACGTGAAGCGCGCGCAAGGGGTCGCACACGTCGCACACGCGCGGGCGACTGGCAAGGAGACGAGCGCGACGGGCCCGTTTCGGCTATCGTCGCGCCGACCAGCGCACGAAGCGTGGGCCTCATGAACGACGCCGAGCTCGAAGTCTACGGGGAGCTGACCGACGTGCTCATGGTGCTCTCCGAGGCGAGCGCCGGGGACTACGGGGTGCGCGTGCATACCGAGCAGCCGGCGGATCACCCGCTCGGCGCGCTCGCCGCGGGGCTGAACCAGCTCCTCTCGTCTCTCGAGGAGGCCAGACGCGGCGCGCCTCCTTCGCCAGTGATGTCGACGTCGTCGCTCGCGGCTCCTGTGCTTCCCGTTGCGGACCGGGCCCTGCTGGTGGTCCTGGCCGGGTCTCTCGACGTCGTCGAGGCCGATCGCGTGGCGAATCGGCTCGTCGACGCGGCGTCGGCGGAGAGCGCGCTCGCGGTGATCCTCGATCTCACGGCCGTCGGCGGTCTCGACGCGGGAGCCGCAGAGCGCCTCGGCAGGGCCGCCCGTACGCTCGGCATGCTCGGCGCGCAGTGCTACCTCACCGGAGTGTCCCGCGAGATCGCGGAGTTGCTCTGCGATCTCGACGTTCCCATGCCGGGGCTCATCGTGCTGCCGACCCTCGCGGACGCGCTGGCTCGATGTCGGAGTCCGCGCGCGAGCGCCGGTTCGTGACCCGGGTACGGAGCGTGGCGTGACGCGTCGATCGGTCCCCGTGACGCGCGGCGACACCGTGCCGTCCCCCGCCGCGCTCACCGACCCGCCGTCGTCGGACTCGGCTGCGACGGAGTCCGAGCCTCTGTCTTCGATCCTGGTCATCGGCGGTCCGGCGAAGACGACGCGGGAAATCGTCGATCGACTGCGGGAGCGAGGCCACGGGCCCCGTCTCGCGCTGGCCGTGGCGGATGGCCTGGAGGTCCTGCGGCGCGAGGGGGCCGACCTCGTCGTACTGGTGCTGCCGTTCGACCGATCGCGCAGCCGCGACGCCTTGATGCAGATTCGTGGCATGGACGCGGCGTTGCCCGTCATCGTGGTGGGGTCCGATGCCGACCTGGCGAACGCGGGCGACGCCTTCGACGCTGGCGCGACGGACTGGGTCGAGCGTGGCGAACTCAACCAGTTGCTCGCTTCCATCGGGGTGGCCGTGGGGGTTCGCCGGCAGGACGAACACCTGAGGTACCTGCGGGGAAGGGCCGCCGCCGAGGCGGGCTGGGACGCCATCGTGGGCGACTGTCCCGCGATGCAGAGCGTCCGGCGCCTGGTCGAGCAGATCTGCTTTCGGACCGCGTCGGGGAACGCGCCGCCCATCCGCATTTCCGGTGAGACGGGTACGGGCAAGGGACTGCTGGCGAAGACGCTGCACTACCAGAGTGCGCGGCGGAACCAGCCCTTCGTCGACATCAACTGCGCGACGATCCCGAAGGAGCTGATGGAGTCCGAGCTCTTCGGGCACGAACGCGGCGCATTCACGGACGCACGCTCTTCGCGCACCGGTCTCTTCGAGACGGCCAGCGGGGGTACGCTGTTCCTCGACGAGATCGGGTCGCTTCCTCTCGACCTGCAGGCGAAGCTCCTCACGGCCATCGAGGAGAAGAAGATCCGGCGAGTCGGCGGACGCGTGCCGATCACCGTGGACGTTCAGGTCGTCTGCGCCAGCCACAAGAACCTGCAGCGTCTGGCCGCCCAGGGCAGCTTTCGGCCCGACCTCTATCATCGGCTGGACGTGCTCGCGATCACGCTTCCGCCCCTGCGCGAGCGCGGCGACGACAAGCTTCGCCTCGCCCAGGCGTTCGTGGCGTCCATGTGCGATCAGTACGGCATACCTCGACGTGAGCTGAGCGAAGGCGCGCGGCGCGCCATCACTCAGTATGCGTGGCCCGGCAACGTCCGCGAGCTACGCAATCAGATCGAACGGATAGTCCTCCTGGGCAACGATCAGGCCATCACCGCAGAGGACTTCCAGTTCGGTGGCGAGGCGGCCAGCCTCGACACGATTCCTCCGCCAGCGGGGCCGCCGTCCCAGCGCTCGGGGGTCGCCTCGCGCAGCGGTCGCTGGCGCCTTCAGCTACCGCCCGCGGGGTTCTCGCTCGACGATCTCGAGCGGCAGGCCATCGTCGCCGCGCTCGAACTGAACGGCGGGAACGTGTCCAAGACCGCGCGGTACCTGACCATCTCCCGCCAGAAGCTCATGTACCGAATGCGGCGTCACGGCCTGAGCTGAGTCGCCTTCGCGCCTCCGTCAGTGGCCGTGCTTGTGGTGGCCCTTGCCGTGGCCCTTGCCGTGCGAGTGGTGGCCTTTCCCATGTCCATGTCCATGTCCATGTCCATGTCCGTGGCCCGTTCGCTCCTCCGCGTAGGCGCGCACGGCGCTGGCGAGCAGCTGCCCCTTCTGCTGGTGACTGATCGCTCCCGCCGCCTTGAGCTCCAGGAGGGCCTTCACCACGCACTTCACGTACTTCGGCAGGGAGTCGGACGTGTCGATGCTGCACGGGATCTCCGGGAAGCGCAGCTTGGTGCCGGCCGCGACCCCGTACAGCCGGTTCCGGACGCCGCCGGGCCACAGCACGTCCACGGTCGCTCGGTCGCTCGACCCCAACCCGAAGTTCGTCGCCAACGCGTCCTGCGACGCATAGCTCGCACCGCCGAGCACCGGTCGCGAGCTCGGCTGGCCGCCGTTGCGCGTCACCGTGATCACCGCGCCGATGCCGTCGCGGTTCGCGACGCCCGCGGAGGTGAGCCCCTTGGTGCCCAGGGTGCTCACGACCACGAAGCCGTTGCCCGCCGAGCCACTGTTCAGCTCGATGGCGAGGTCGCCGGGCTGGAACGGGAAGCCCGCCCACACGAACATGTCGGGCGGGAGCATGGGATCGGTGAAGATGGGGAGGAAGTTCGGCGTGTAGAACGCGACGTCGTCGAACGGTCCGCCGAGCGGCGTCAGCGGGATGAGCGGGATCGGATCGGGGGAGACCTTGTTCGCCGCCGTCACGACGTCGGGGTACCCGTTGCCGTCCAGATCGCCGACGGACACGCCCTGGACCGCGCGACGGCTGTGGTTCGTCGACCCCGCGAGCGCGACCGCATCGCGCGAGAAGCTCGTGCCGCACCCGTCGTTGCGGAGGATGGCGCCGGGGTTGGTGACGTCCTGCCACACGCTGAGCTCGAAGCCACCGTGCCAGATGAGGTCGAAGTCGCCGTCGTTGTCGTAGTCGAAGGTCGTCGTGCCCCAGCCGAACGGGAGCGTGCCGAACCCGTTGGTCGAGCCGGTGTCGGTGAAGACTCCGCTCTCGTCGCCGAGGAACCAGCGGGTCTCGTTGTCGCCAGGTGCGTTGGGCACGCCGATGAGCTCGAACAGGTAATCGCCGAAGTTGCTGCCGAAGACGTCCAGGTTCCGGTCGCAATCGAGGTCCGCGTACGCGAGCCCCATCCAGCCGCCGGTGGCGCCGGTGCCCGATGCGGCGGTCACGTCCGTGAAGACACCCGTCCCGTCGTTCTCGTAGATGCGAAGTGCCCCGCGATCCACACCGCCGTTCGCCGCCGTCGGGATCGTGCCCTGGGAGTCGGCGAACATGATGTCCACATCGCCGTCCTGGTCGTAGTCCACCATCGACGTGGCGAAGCTGATGGTCTGCACGTTCTGGATCCCGGACGCTGCGCTCACGTCCGCGAAGGTGTTGTCACCCGTGTTCGCGTAGAGGTTGTTCGGGTGGTTGAGCGCGAACGGCTCGACCATGTAGGCCTGCAGCGTGGCCCAGTCGAAGGTGTTCGACACGACGATGTCCAGCAGCCCGTCGCCGTCGACGTCGCCCATGGAGCAGGACGTCGCGCCCAGCCCGGAGCCGCCGATGTCGCTGGCGGCGCTGACGTCCACGAAGGTCCCGTTGCCGAGGTTCTCGAAGAAGCGGTTCGGTTCGTTCTGGCCGAGCACCAGCAGGTCGTGGTCACCGTCGTTGTCCGTGTCGCCGAAGCACACGCCGGTGCTGTCCTGCGCGGTGGCGTCCACTCCTGCCGCGAGCGCTACGTCCACGAAGGACACGGAGCCGAGCTCCACGAGCTGGTTCGAGAACAGGCTGTTCGCGACGCCGGGACCGTTCGTCACGTAGATGTCGAGGTCGCCGTCACGGTCGTAATCGAGCAGCGCGACGCCGGGGGAGCCGCGTGGCTTCATGGGGAAGTTCGGGAAGTCCGCGATGTCCACGACGCTGGCCGCGATGAAGGCGTCGTAGGTGGCCTGCTGGGCCGAGAAGCCCCTCGAGTAGGTGACGCCGGACGTCGGTGAGAACGTCTGCGCGCCCGCGACACCGGCGACCAGCGTGACGCCGGAGAGCATCGAGCTGGCGAGCAGGCGGCGGCGGAGCGACGAGGTGGGCATTTGCGGGAACTCCCAGGAAGTGAGGGGCGAAGCGCGTCCACGTGTGCGAATGTCGTGCCAGTGAAATAAATGTCCTAAAAATACGGGTACTTAGCGCGAGTGTCAGGGATATCCCTTCGGGCGCTGCGAGACCCTGAAATGCTACAAACTCTCGTAATGATTTGGCAAATCACTGCCTCGCCGCGGGTCCGCGCTCGATGCTCCAGAGCGACGACACTGTCTCATATGGGACATGGTGTCGGATATGAGACAGTAGGAGCAGGGTCGCGAGCGGGCGTAGCACCAGGGGTGCAGCGCCCTCGGGGCGCCGTTCCCGCGCCCGGTCCTCGCCCGGGTGGGCTCTATACTGAGAGGTCTGCCGTGCCTTCGAAGAAGACCAGGCTGCGTGCCGGTGACGTCTTCGCCCAGAAGTACGTGATCCTGAGCGTGCTTGGAGAGGGCGGCATGGGCGTCGTCTACGAAGCCGAGCACACGATGCTGGCTCAGCGTGTGGCGCTGAAGATGCTCAAGGACGCTGCGCGCGAGTCCGACGAGTTCGTGAAGCGCTTTGGTCGTGAAGCCCGCGCAGCCGCGAAGCTGCGGAGCGCCAACACCGCGAAGGTCTTCGACGTGGACGTGCTCGACGATGGCACTCCGTACATGGTGATGGAGTTCCTGGAAGGGCACGATCTCGGAAACGAGATCGATGCACGCGGGCGAATTCCCGCGGGCGAGGCCGTGGGATACGTGCTCGAGGCCTGCTCCGCCATGGCCGAGGCACATTCGCTGGGGATCGTGCACCGCGATCTCAAGCCGACGAACCTGTACTTCCACGAGCAGAAGGACGGGTCGCGCGTGCTCAAGGTGCTCGACTTCGGGATCTCGAAGTCGCTGTTCGACGAGGAAGTCAGTGTGACCATGACGCAGTCGTCCCTCGGGACGCCGATGTACATGTCACCCGAGCAGATCCGGTCCGCGAAGAACGTGGACAAGCGCACCGACATCTGGTCCCTCGGGATCATCCTCTACGAGATGCTGACCGGCGAGACGCCGTTCGACGGCGAGAGCCCCTCTGCCATCATCGCGTCGGTCACGGCCGATCCGATCGTGCCACCTCGCGAGAAGGTGCCGGAGATCCCCGAGGGGCTCGAGTCCGCCCTGATGCGTGCGCTCTCCAAGCGCGCAGACGGGCGGCACGCCAGCATCGAGGAACTCGCCGAGGACCTGTTGCCGTACGCGGCCCAGCCCGATGCGTGGGCGCCGCTGTCCGCGCGCTCGTCGCCCCGTGGATCACTGCCGTCCGTTCCCGAGGTCGTTCGCCTGGACGCGACGATCGACGCGGCCGCCATCTCGAGCCCGGGAGTGCGTGCCGCCGTGACGGCCGACCCCGGTGCCACGCTCGTCGAAGAGCGGGCTTCCTCGCGCGGGGGCACCCAGGAGAACTGGACGAGCGACTCGGGTGAGCAGCGCGGATCGGCGTCCCGTCGAGTCGCCGCCGTCGTGGCCGCCGTCGCCGTGCTCGGCGGCGGCGGTTTCTTCGCCGTGCGCGCGATGACGTCGTCCGAAGCGCCGAGCGCGGCGACGTCCACGGAGATCCGGTCGCTGGCGGTGCCCACGGCCACCGAGGCGCCGCGCCTGCCGAGGCGCACGCCGGCCCCGTCGAGGAGCGGCGAGCCGCCCAGTGTGTCGCCGGCCCTCGACGTCGGAGATGCTGGCGTCGCCGCCCGAGGTCGTCCGGGGCGCAGGGGCGCGGGAGCCGCTGCCGCGCGGCCGACCCCGGTGATGCCGGGTCCGGCGAAGGTCGAGTCCCTCGGCGCCGCGCCTGCTGCGGCCGCGCCCGCCCCCGCACTGGCGCCGGCGCCGGCGCCTGCGCCCGCGAAGTCCTCGCCGACCCGCCCGGAAGAGCGCCACCCGCTGACGCGGTGAGGGGAACGCCGCGCGCCCCGAGCCGGCGCGCCGCGCGCGGCGGGTCCATCTCGAAGCAGGGTGCCGTGCGCCGGCTGGCC
>CAZARU010000128.1:0-18822 GCA_964487605.1 uncultured Polyangiaceae bacterium | reverse complement strand
TGGCGGCGCCTCGGGTGCTGCGGGCAGTGGCGCTGCGGGCGCCGGCGGTGGCGCTGCCGGAGCTGGTGCAGCGGGGGCCGGCGCCGTCGGTGGCGCGGCGGGCTCCGGCGCCGTCGGTGGTGCAGCGGGCGCTGGAGCGGTCGGCGGAACCGCGGGCACGGGCACGGCGGGCTCCGCGGGCTCCGGCGCGACCGGGGGCACCGCGGGTGCCGACGCGGGGGTCACCTGTCCTCCAGGTCCGCTCCGGGGCTGCGTGATCGACTTCGCCGGAGCGTTCCGCACGCCGGGCAACGTCGACGCCGCGGGGACGGCCGCCAGGTTCCAGGCGGTCGGCGACATCACCGGAAGCGGCGGGCAGCTCTACGTCGCCGCGAACAACGCGGTGCGTGTCATCGACGTCGCGACCGCGGCCGTGACGACGCTCGCAGGCCAATCGGGGACGGCCGGCTACCTGGACGCGACGGGCACGGCAGCGCGCTTCGGCGCCGTGACCGGTGTGGCCACGGACGGGACGACGCTCTGGGTCACGGACACCGGCAACGCCGTGATCCGCGCCGTGGACCTCGCCACCGGCGCGGTGACGACGCTCGCTGGCGCGGTCGGGAACCCGGGCTTTGCCGACGGCGTTGGTGCCGCGGCGCGCTTCTCGGAGCCCCGCGGATTGCACTACGACGGGTCGCGCTATCTCTACCTGGCCGAGGCCAACAACAACGGCGTGCGGCGCATCGACGTGGGCACCGGCGCGGTGGAGCTCGTGGCCGGCAACAACGGCCAGGGCGGGGTCGATGGGCCCGGCGACGTCGCGCAGTTCCGTCGCCCGCGCGGCATCGGCATGGCGGGTGGGCACGTCTACGTGGGCGACACCGAGAACCATCGCCCCCGGCGCATCGTCCTCGGTGCCGGCAACGCGACGACGCACGTCGTGTCGTCGCCCCTCGGGGCGGCGGCCGGCAACGTGGATGCCACCGGCGTCGCCGCTCGCTTCCGCAGGCTACGCGGGCTCGACACCGACGGCAGCGCGCTCATCGTCGCTGACAGCGACAACTTCACGATTCGACACGTCGAGCTTCCCGGCAACGTCGTGACGACCCTCGCCGGTAGCGGCGCCGCCGGTCACGTCGAGGCCCTGACGACGTCGGCTCAGTTCGACAAGCCCATGGACGTGCACTTCGACGGCGCCACCGGCAGCCTGTTCATCGTCGAAGACACGGTGATCCGCCGGATGTTCTACCGCTGACGGGCGGCCGTCGGGTGCGGCGGGCGCTTTGCGTGGCGCCTCCGCGTGACCTCACGCGGCGCGCTGGGACCGCACGAGATCGCGCAGATCCTCGATGTCCACCACGGCGCCGAGCTGCGCCAGCGCCTGGATCTCGAGCTGGCGAATCCGCTCGCGCGTCAGGTTCATCAGGTAGCCCACCGCCTCCAGGGTCACGCCGTCGCGTTCGGCCACGTCGAGGGCGCAGCTCTCCGACATCTCCCACACTTCGAGGTCTGGAAAGTTCAGCTTGATGGCACCCGTCGTCGGCGACACGTCCATGTACAGGTGGTGCTTGCACGCGACGTAGGGGCACGGTCGAGGTCCGTTCACGCACTCCGCGCGAGTCTGCGGCCTGTCGTACTCGATGTCGGGTGTGAGCTCCCGGGTGAGCTCGATTTCTCGGCGGCTCAGGCGCTTGACGTTGATCGTTCGAGCCCGAACCGCGCGCTTCCTTCTCGATCGTCTCGTGTCGCGTGAAAGCTCCATGGCTTTCCCCCTTTCGACGTGGGTTCTCCATTGCCGGAAGCGAGATCGAATGGAAAGCGAAAAACGCGCAATGCGGGAATTATGGAAGGACAAAGTGTGACATGGAGCACATGGACCTACACGACGGGATCGCCGCGTGCGATGCGACAAGCCGACGCGTTTTCGATCACTTGCGCCATCGAACCTCGAGGGATCGATCCGAGAGTCGGCGGCATGGACCGGATCCATCGCCAGGGGCGAGCACGGCGAGTGGCCGCGTGTTTCCCGGCCCCCGCGAGCCGCCGGCGGGGCCCCGTGGAAACGGGCGTCATGCGGTACTAGCGTCCCCGCCGCGATGCCGTCGATGATCGTGATGAAGTTCGGGGGAACGTCCGTGGGAACCCCCGAGGCCATGCTGCAGGCGGCCGGCATCGTCGAGCGCTCGCGGCCTCGCCGTCCGGCGGTCGTCGTGTCGGCCCTGTCCAAGGTCACCGACGCGCTCATCGCCGCCGCGCGCTCGGCGGAGAAGCGCGAGAAGAGCGCGGAAGACCTCGTGGCGCCCCTGAGCGAGCGTCACCGGAGCGTGATTACCGCGCTCAAGCTCGGCCGCAGGCTCGTCGACGCCGACCTCGAACGACTGGAGGAGGCGCTGCAGGGGATCTACCTCTTGCGTGAGCTCACGCCGCGCAGCCTGGACTACGTGGTCGCCTTCGGCGAGATCATGTCGTCGAAGATCTTCGCGGCGCTGCTGGTGAAGCGTGGCCTCCCGGCGCGTGCCTGGACGGGGTGGGAGGCCGGGATCGTCACGGACGGCAACCACGGCTCTGCGGCGGTGCTCGAGGAGACCTACCCGGCGCTGCGCCGAAAGCTCGCTCCGGAGCTGGGCAAGCGCGTTCCCGTCGTCACCGGCTTCCTCGGGGGTACGCGGGATGGGAAGCGCACGACGCTGGGGCGCGGCGGCAGCGACTACTCGGCGGCGCTCGTCGGTCGCGCGCTCGACGCCGAGGAGATCCAGATCTGGACGGACGTCAACGGCATCCTGAGCTGCGACCCGCGCGTCGTGAAGGACGCGTTCACGCTGAGGTATCTCACCTTCGCCGAGGCGGCGGAGCTCGCGTACTTCGGCGCGAAGGTGCTGCACCCGAAGACCGTGGAGCCCGCCGTCGAGGTGGGGATCCCGGTGCGCATTGCCAACACCTTCCAGCCCGACGACCCGGGTACGCTCGTCGTGAAGGAGTCCGCCGAGGACTCGGAGCGGGTGGTCGAGGGCCTGAGCGTCAAGCGCGCGAACCTGCTGGTCCACCTCGAGTCGACGCGAATGCTCGACGCCGAGGGGTACCTCGCGCTCGTCTTCGGCACGCTCGCGCGTCACGGCGTCAGCGTGGATTGTCTCGCCACGAGCGAGGTGAGCGTCAGCCTGACGGTGGACGCCGCGTACGAGGCCCGCCTTTCGGCGGCGCTCGAAGAGCTCGACAAGGCCGCGCGTGCCACCGTGCAGCCGGGCCGCTCCATCGTGTGCGCGGTCGGCGAGGGAATGCAGGCGCGTCCCGGCGTGGCCGGAGAAATCTTCGGCGTCTTCGCGCGCGAAGGGATCAACGTCGAGCTCATCTCCCAGGGCGCGTCTGCGCTGAACCTCACGTGCGTGGTCGCCGACGGGGATGCGGACCGAGCGCTCGTGGCGCTTCATGCCCACTTCCTGCGCGGTCGCCAGCGGACGAGCATCCCCGATCCGCCCCATCGGGGCGGCAGAAGGCGCGCGAAGGCCAAGCGCCGGCCCCGGTGGCGGCGCTGATTCGGCCGCGCCCGGGAGCGCGTCTCGTCAGCTCGCCGCGGGCCGTCGCTCGATGACGACGCGGCGTGCGAAGGGGATCTCCACGCCCTCGGCGTCGAAGGCCGCCTTGATCCGCTTTCGAAGGTCGCGCTCGACCGCCAGGTGCTCGGGGGGCTTCACCTTCGCGACCAGCCGTACCCGCACCTCGGACTCCATGAAGTTCGTCAGCCCCTGAACCTCCGGGGGCTCGAGCACGAGATCGGGGCGCTCCTCGGCATACTCGGCGCCCACGCGCGCGAGCACCTCCATGCCCTTCGCCACCTCCTGCTCGTAGGCGAGGCCGACCTCCACGACCGCGCGGACCCAGTCGCGGCTGAAGTTGCCCACCAGGTCGATGCTCCCGTTCGGGATGTAGAAGAGCTGGCCGTCGAAGGCGCGGACCGTCGTCCGGCGCAGCCCCACCGCCTCCACCGTGCCGGTCACCGAGCCCACGCGCGCAAAGTCGCCGTTCTTCAGGACGCCATCCATGATGAGGAAGAAGCCGGAGATCGTGTCCTTCACCAGGGTCTGCGCGCCGAAACCCACGGCGAGGCCGAGAACGCCGGCGCCCGCGAGGATGGTCGTCACGTCGAGCCCCATGCGCTCCACGGCGATGACGATGCCGAGGCCGACGCCGAACGCGTGCACCGCGCTGGACGCGACCGAGCCGAGCGTGGCGTCGGCGCGGCGAGTGAGCAGGCGCTCCACCCACCCGGCGGCCAGGCGGGCGAGCAGCACGCAGGCTGCGAACGCCACGAGGGCGACGACGGCGCGGAGCGCCAGGGACGGGAGCTGCGTCCTGAGGTGGGAGAGGGCCTGGTCGAGTACGTTCATGCTCCAGGCGTACTTGGGAGTCTCCGTCGTGTCCACGTCGCGGCGTGCGCGCGGCTACGCCGCGCGGGCCAGGCCTTCCAGCGACTTCATGACCGGCGGATCGAGGTGGACGTCGAGCTGAGGGAACGCGATCACGATGTCGTGCTCCGCGAATGCCGACCAGATGGCCTCGCGGATGGCGCCCTTGGACGGGGCGGCGCTCCACGGGTCGGTCACCCACACGGAGAGCTCCCAGTCCACGGACGAGGCGGCGAACGCCACGAGCACCACCTGAGGCGGTTTCGTCTCGTCGCGGAACTCGACGCGCTCGGCTACATCCTGCAGCACCCGCCGGACCAGCCCCATGTCCGACCCGTACGTCACGCCCACAACGACTCGCAGCCGGTGCAGCGGCTCCGTGAGGGTGTAGTTCTTCACGGTGGACTGCACGAGCGTCGCGTTCGGAACGATCATGTCCTCCTCGTCCAGCGTCTTCACGAGGGTGGCCCGGATCCCCATGGTCACGACGCGCACCATTCTCCCCTCGACCTCGAGGATGTCGCCGGGCTTGATGGTGCGCTCGACCAGGAGGATGACCCCCGACACGAAGTTCTGGGCGATGTTCTGCATGGCGAAGCCGATCCCCACCGCGAAGACCGCGCCGGCGGCGAAGAGCGCCCCGAGCTCGATGCCGGCCGTGTTCAGAGCCACGGCGACGCCCACGACCACGAACGCGTAATGCAGCAGCCGAACGACGACCCGAGCGGCCGCCCCGTCCGGTACGCCGCGCCGTTCGAGCCCCCTCGTCACGGCCCGCTGGACGATCAGCGAGAGCGAGTAGGCCACCAGGACGACGACGAGTGACGTCACGAGCGTCGAGAGCGTCACCGGGCGCCCGCCGATGTCGAACAGCCTGGTCGCACCGACCTCCGACGCCGAACCCAACATTTGCTTGAACCCCACGGGGTGCTCCTTTCTGCGCGGACACGTGCCGCGCCCGGCATCCTAGGGGCAAGCGCCTCGCCGCGGGGGAACCCGCGGGGCGGAATGGGTCTGCCGCGAGGGCGTCGATGCCGAACCGGAGCCCTCGCGATGGCCGGCTACGGGGCTTCTCGGGTCGTCTCGGTCGAGCCCACGCGACGGTGCAGCATCGCCGGGGGCAGCACGCCGTGCTGCCGGAACGCGCCGAGGACCCGCTTGGTGACGTCGGTGACGAAGGCTTTCTCGTACTTGGTGTCCAGGACGTACGCCTTCGTACGCAGCTTGATCGCCACGTAGTTTTCCATGATCTCCTCGCTCACCAGCACCACGACGGGCTTCTCCAGGAAGATGTACCGGCTGGTGAGCGTGCCTTCGGTCACCAGGCGCTCGGCCAGCGCCAGATCCTGATCCATGCCGATGTAGAAGTTGATCTGCACCTGCATGTCGAGAGCGCCGTAGTTTCCGCACGACGTCACGTCCGTCAGGATCTTGTTGTTCGGAATCGTCACCGTGTTGTCGTCCAGCGTCTGCATGCGCACCGACCGCAGGCCAATGGCCACGATGTCCCCGTACTCGCCGGCGTACTGCACGCGGTCGCCCACCTGGAACGGGCGATCGAGCATGATGGTGACGCCCGCGATCATGGCGGCGACGAGATCGCGCATGGCGAAGCCGATGGCCACGGCGAGTGTGCCGCCCACCAGCGTCAGCACCGTCTGGTTGATCTGGAAGCTGAGGGCGACGACGAGCGCGGCGGTGACGATGTAGACGACGAATCGCGTGAAAGATTCGAACTTCTGGAACGTGAGCCTGCGATGCGTGAAGCGGGCGCTCAGGCCCTCGACCGCGCCGTGGAGGAAGCGCAGCACGATGGCCGAAACGACGAGCACGCCGATGGAGGCCAGCACGCCGCCCCACCGGACGAAGCCGACGATCTGCGAGAGGTTCGACGTGTCGACCTCCTGCGCCCCTGCGTGCCGTGCCATCGCCACGAGCGCGGCCGAGGCCGTAAGGAAGACACGGAGGAATCGGGAAGTCGGCATCACGAGCCCATGGAGAGGAGGTGGCGGCGCTGGAGGAAGCGCGTGACCGCGCGGTACCACTCCCAGGTCACGCGCAGCCTGCCGTCGGTTTCGTTGATGTAGCCCTTGAACACGGCGTGTCGGAGCGCGTCCTGGACGCGGGCCGCGGGGAGCTGTGTGGCCTCGATGACGTCTTCGGCCGTGGCGGGCTCGAGCTGGATCACGGCGCGCAGGGTGAAGACCGCGGAGTCGGGCAGTGATTCCAGGGCGGAGGTCTCCGGCGCCGCGAAGACGCGCGCGTGGACGGTGCCCTCGGCGTCCACGCCGAGGCAGCGCTGCCACAGGTGGAGCGCGGCGGCGGGATTGCCCGCTGCGTAGTCCCACACCAGACGGTGGTACCCGGCTCTGATGCGCAGGAGCCGCTCTTCGCGCTCGATGTCGTCGTCGATCTGCTCCGTCAAGAGGCGCTCGAACGACGGCTCGATGCTCGCCTCGCGCGACCGCGCCACGAGCAGCTCGCCGATGCTCTCCTCCGACCACGGGGCCATCCGCACGACGGCGTCGAAGAGGGGTTGCGCTCCGCGTGCCCGCTCCACGAAGCGCCAGAGCGCCGCGTCGAGGCAGAAGACCCACGTGCAGGTCGTGCTGGCGTGGCGCGCCATGGCAACGACCCGATCGAAGTCCGCCAGGCCCCCGATCGTCGGGCGCACCACGAGGTGCAGGTCGTCCACGAGCACCGCCGCCCCGTCCGCGAGCCCCTCGAGGTGGGCGGCGATCTCCGGCAGGCCAGCCGTCGCGGGGAGCTTCAGGGCTTCTGCGAGCCGTACCTGCAGCTCGGCGGCCCCGCTCGGTGGGCAGGCGACGAACGTCGTGTCGTCCCGTTCCCGCGCGAGCCGTCGCAGCAAGGTGCTCTTGCCGCTGCCCCGCTCGCCGACGACTGCGAAGACGCCCCCACCCACCCGCTCGATGCACTCGGCGACGCGCTCGGCGTCGGCGTCGGACTGCGACGCCACCAGATCCTCGGTGTGGCGTTCGGGGTCCAGCGCCGCTACGGCGCTCGGCGCCAGGGGCGCGAGGGCGAGCGGGTTGGCCAGCTCCTCGCGCTTGCTCATCTGCCGGCGAAACAGGTACGCCAGCACGCGGCGCGTCAGGTTGAACCCTCCGATGTACGTTCGCCCGAAGCGCAGGACCCAGAGCCCCAGGAGGAACGAGCCGCCCGCTGCCGCCGCGACGAAGCTGAGCGGTCCGGCGCTGTTCGAGCCCACCCAGCGCGCGAACCCGCTGCGCAAGGCGCGCGGCTCGAGTCTGGCGAACACCACCGGTCGCCACCAGCCCACGACGACGGCCGCCACGGGGATCGCGGCGAACCAGCAGGTGCCGAGGACCCAGTCGTAGATCGTGCCCTGGCCCACCAGCTCGCTGGTCACTGCGAGGGTGAGGCCAACGACGACGATGACGCGGCCGATCAGGCGGAGGGTCCGCAGCCGGAGCGCGCCGCTCCCGGCGACGAGATCCTCGCGCTGGGCGGCGATCGCGTCCAGCAGATTCACGGCGACGATGCCGCCCACGATCCACGCCAGGACGAGCCACGCCAGCCGCACCTCCAGGGTGCTGCTCATCGCGGGTCCCAGAGCCCACAGCGCAACCCACGCCACGAGGAGCACTTCTGCTGCCCCGCGGATGCGCTCGAGCACGGAGATCCCGTGGACCGCCCACGGGCTCTGATGGGGTCGCTTGGCTGCGGCCTGGGCGACGCGCTCGCGCAGACGCTCGAGGAGTTCGGGCGCGCGCCGCCGCCACCACGACCACGCGACCAGGAGCGCGAGCACCTTGATCAGGTTGACCGTCGCGACGACCTGGAACGTCCGGTCCTTCTGCGCGGCGCTCTCGTCGCCCAGGATCCAGTCGATGACGGTGCGCTTTCGGTACCGCGCCACCAGCGTGACCTGCTTCAGCTCCGCGCGCCCCTGGGTCAGGCCTTCCGGGCTGAACCCCGTGAGCTGGTCGCGGCGCGACGCCGTCAGGTGCGGGTACAGCGACAGGCGGCTCCTGTTGAGCGTCTCGATGCGCGCCATCAGGACGTTGGCCCTATCGCGCCGGAGCTTCGACTCGCGCTGCGCGAGCCGCTGCTCGGCCTGCCCAATCTCGGCGCGCAGGGCGTCCACGTCGGCGCGGTCCACCTCGACCCCCACGTCGTCCAGGCGGTCGGTCGACGCAGCCGGAACGCGGGTGTCCGCGTCCACGTCGTCGAGGGCGTTCCAGAGCTCGTCGCGGCTCGCGCGGAGCACGGTGACGAGCTGCCCATAGATGCGGTCCGCGTCGTCCGCCTGGGCCTTGCCCTCGCGCCGCTGCTCGACGAGCTCGCTGACCTTGCGTCGCCACTGAAGGCCGAGCTCGCCGGTCTCCTCGAGGTCCCGCGCGACGCGCGCGAGCGTCGCCTCGTAGTTCGCCTGGTCGGCCTTCACGCCGTGCAGGCGCGCGATCTCCTCCGAGACGAGCTTGCGCGCCTCGGAGGCGGCCTCCCTCGCCGCCATCAGGGCCTTCGCTTGCGCCTCCTCCGCCGCCTTCGCCTTTCGCGTGGCGTCGTCGATGGCGCGCTCGACGTCCTGCGGGGCGTTCGCCACGGCTTCGGCGTGGGTCCTGGCGAGCTCCTTCCTTCGCTCTGCCGGGAGTCGCAGGATGGCGAGCGTCGCCCGGTCCACGGCCAGCCGCGCCTCCCACAGGTCTGGATCCGGCGGGGCGGGCGGGACGGCGGCGTCGGTCGCGCCGGCCTCCGACCTGGTGCCGGCGTCCGCGCTCGGTCCCGCGTCGGCTCGTGTTGCGGCGCCCGCTCCCGCGTCGGCCCGCGCCACGATCGCTTGGAGGCGCGCCACTTCGACGGCGATGGCGCGCTCGTCGCCGAGCGGCACGTCGAAGAGCGTCTGCGGGTCGATGGCCGGCTCCAGGGTCCCCTTCGCGTACGCCTCGAGGCCGGTCGCTCGCCGGCGCAGCTCGGCGACGTCCGGCGGCTTCTTCGGCTCGACCCGGGGAGGCCCCGAATCGGTCGCCGGCGGCCCCGCGTCGGTCTGCGCGCCCGCTGGCCTCGGTGCCGCCACGCCGATTGCGCACAGGAATGCGGCCAGGACGTACGCCGCGGGTCGCCCCATCGCTCTCCGTCCCGGGGCCCGCACGGAGGTTACTGGTATTCGGGCGGCGGCCTCAGCGCAAGGTCGCGCCCGGGCAGGATGGGACGCCCCCGCGGCGATTTTCGTGCGCAGCGCGGCGGACCGGCTCCTCCCAGGTTCGTGACTCGACGAAAACGACTGGGCCGTCCGCTCCCGTTCTGCCTTCCGTTCTGCCTGGCTGCGAGCGCTGGGGCGTGCGCCCAGACCTCGGATCTCGGACCCACCGCGGCGGGGGCAGGCAGCCCCACGTCGTGCTCCTCGCTCGCGCCGGCCATCGTCTGCGACGGCGAGGTCGCGGTGGAGTGCGGCCAGGGGCAAGCGCCCACCCGGCGCGACTGTGCGGCCGTCGGCCAGACGTGCTCGGCAGGTTACGGCTGCGTCGCGTGCCACCCCGGCGTCGGGACGTGCTCGGGCGGGAACACCGTCGCGTGTCGCGCCGACGGCTCCGGCATGCAGCAGTTCGAGTGCGATCCGGCGCAGGGGATGGCCTGCGAGCCGGACGGCTGCAAGGGACCGTGTTCTCCCACGACGCTCGGTTCGAGCTACGTCGGATGCGACTACTACCCGACCGTGACCCTCAACACCGGAGTGTGGAGCGGCTTCGCGTACGCTGTGGCCGTCGCGAACACGAGCGCCGAGCCCGCCAGCGTCCTGGTGACCCGCGGCGACGCGACGGTCCGCACGCTCGTCGTCCCCGCCGGTGGCCTCGAGGTCATCGAGCTTCCCTGGGTGCCAGAGCTCAAGGGTCCGGACCCCAACCTCGCGGGTCAGCCCCAGCAGGGCCCGGCGCCCGCGGTGGTCCGCGACGGTGCCTACCGCCTGCGCACGGACCGCCCGGTGACCGTCTACCAGTTCAGTCCGCTCGACTACACGAAGGCGCCGGCGCCCGCGGACTGTCCCGACCCGTTCCAGGCGAGCGGCTGCTTCTCGTTCTCGAACGACGCCTCCTTGCTGCTGCCGACGCACGTGCTGAGCGGCGACTACGTGGCCATGAGCTGGGACGCCCTCGGCTGCCGCTCCGGGTTCATCACGATCACGGCGACCGCGGACGACACGGTGGTGGAGCTCGCGCCGCTCGGCGAGTTCGAGCCCGGCGCGGGCATCGACGAGCTCGGCCAGGGCAAGGCGCGGCTCGACGCCGGCGACGTCCTGCAGCTCGTGTCGCGGGCGAACGGCGGCCCGTTCTGCTTCAACGTCGAGGGGTCGGACATGAGCGGCACTCGCGTTCACGCCAGCAAGCCGGTCCAGGTGATCTCCGGCCACGCTTGCGCCAACCTCCCCACGCCCAAGACCGAGGCATGCGATCACCTCGAGGAGGCGATGTTTCCCGTCGAGACGCTCGGCAAGAGCTACGTCGTCACGGTCCCGACGGCGCCCGGAGGGCCGTCGCCCTACACGCTGCGTGTGGCGGCGGTCGAGCCGGGGACCAGGGTGTCGTTCGACCCTCCCGTCGAGGTTCCGACCGCGCTCGAGCCGGGCAAGCCCCTCGAGATCCGTTACCTCGAGGAAGACGTCCGCGTGAGCGCCGACAAGCCGGTCCTGGTCGCCCAGTTCATGCAGGGCAGCCACTCGGTGCCGAGCCGCACGGGCGACCCCAGCCAGTCCCTCGCCATCGCCACGGAGCAGTTCCGCACGAGCTACGTCTTCGTCGCGCCGGCCAACTACGACCAGAGCTACGTGAACGTCGTGGCCACGGCCGGCCAGGACGTCGTGCTCGACGGAACCTCGATCCCCACGTCCGAGTTCACGCCCGTCGGCGCGAGCGAGCACGTCGCGACGCGGGTCCTGCTCGACGGCCGCGGCGTGCACACCATGGAGTCCTCCGAGCCCTTCGGGATCACCGTCTACGGCTACGGTACGTACACGAGCTACATGTACCCGGGTGGGCTCGATCTGCGACGCTTCACTCCGCCGCCGGTGTTCTGAGCGCCCTGGCCAGGTCGGATGCCCGCGCCCTGCACGCCCGGCCCGAACGCGGTACCCTCGACGAGTTCGAGTTCGATGTCCCTTGCCGCTCGCCTCCTCGTCGGCCTCTCCGTTCTGGGCGCTTCCGCCGCGTGCGGAGGCAACGACGACGCTGCCGATGGCGGCACCACGGGTAGCGGCGCGACCGGCGGCACGGGCGGTACGTCCGGCGCGAGCGGGACGGGCGGATTGGGCGGCGGTGCTGCGGCCGCCCCGGCGTGTGGAACCGCCGTCGGGTCGTTCCCGCCGAACGTCGAGGCGTTGTCGCGTTTCCCCGAGGGCTCGCGCGCGCACGTGCGCGCCCAGGACTGGGCCCTCGACGACGGTGGCCGCACGTACGTCCTGGCCGAGGAGCCGCTCTGGGAGGCCAGTCGCTTCGATCTGGTGCGCCCCGCGAAGGTGCACGGCTTTCGCGTCGAGTGGCTCAACGTGCCGCCGGACACCGACGCCTCGACGCCGCTCGAGGCGGGGCTCTACCCGGACTTCGGCCACAACGGGTTCGACCTGTGGACGGCCGATCCACTCTGGACCGGAACGCGATGCGCTGGCGATCTCCGCGAAGGTCAGCCCATCGACTACGTGTTCGCCGAACCGGTGGAGATTCACCAGCCGGGCATGGTGTACGTCGCCCACCGGTCGGACGGCGCGCTCGCGCCCAGCTTCGCCTTCGGCGACGTCGAGGTCGGTGACGACTGCGCCGAGCTCGCGGAGTGTCGATCGGCGCTGAACCTGCCCGACGCCGCGGGGTACTACAACGGCATCTCCCTGGCGCTTCAGTTCGACTTCGCCGTGACGCTGCTGGTCGAGTACGAGCCCGCGCGCGCCCCCGAGGACCTGGTGTTCCGCGCCGCCGCCGGCCCCACGGGTCAGCGCGTCTCGTGGGGCGACTACGACGCGGACGGCTGGGACGACCTCTACGTGGGCGGCCGCCTGCACCGCAACGAGCGCGGAGCGTTCACCGACGTGACCGAAGCCGCCGGACTGGTCGGGCCCTACGTCGCCGGCGGCGTCTTCGGCGACTACGACAACGACGGCTGTCTCGATCTCTTCGCGTACTCGGACGCGATGGACGCTCCCGACACGCTGTTCCGATCCAGGTGCGACGGAACCTTCGAGGACGTCACCGTCGCATCCGGCGTCACCGACCAGCAGGACTACGAGACCTGCGGCGACCCGAAGAACACGGCGTCACCCACGGCAGCCGCCGCATGGGTGGACCTCGACGCCGACGGGTTCCTCGATCTCTACGTGGCCAACTACGAGTGCCCCGGCACGGCCGGCTACTATCGCGACCTCGTCTGGCACAACCGGGGAGACGGCACCTTCGAGAGCTGGTCGGGGACACGCGGCTTCTCGGATCAGCGCACGCCGAGCCGCGGCGTCGCGCCGGCGGACGCCGACGGCGACGGTGACGTCGACATCTTCGTCAACAACTATCGCCTCGTCGCCAACGTCTTCTTCGAGAACCAGGGGGACGGCACCTTCGTGGAGCGTGCGTACGAAGCAGGCCTGAGCGGGGAGTTCGCCAAGGGAGGCGGGTTCTTCGGGTCGTTCGGCCACACCATCGGTGCGGCCTGGGGTGACCTCGACGGAGACACCGACTTCGATCTCGTCGCCGCCAACCTGGCGCACCCGCGGTTCTACGATTTCTCGGACAAGACGCAGATCCTCCGCAACGACGGCGCGAAGTACACGAACCTCGCGCGAGACTGGTCGTCGCCGCTGCAGAATGCCACCGGGCTTCGGTACCAGGAGACGCACTCCGTGCCCGTGCTCGCGGACGTCGATCTCGACGGGCACCTCGATCTGGCCATCACGTGCGTCTACGACGGCCGGCCGATGGACTTCTACTGGGGCAACGGCGACGGCACCTTTCGCCTCGACGTCGCCGGCGCGGGTCTGACGACCACGAACGGATGGGGCGTGGCGACGAGCGACTTCGATCGAGACGGCGATGCGGACCTCTTCGCCGGCACGCTCTTCGAGAATCGGCTCCCCGCGGCCCGCCTCGGCAATTCTCTGGAAGTGCGCGCCGTCGGCAACGCCGGCTCCAACACCTCGGCCATCGGCGCCACGGTGTTCGTCGAGGCCGGCGGCCGCGTCCAGTCCCGCCACGTCCAGGGCGGCAGCGGTCAGGGGGGGCAGGACTCGGCCTACCTGGTGTTCGGTCTGGGCCCTCGGGCGAGCGCCGACGCCATCCGGGTCCGCTTTCCGGGTCGGCCCGAGGTCGTCTTCGCCGGACCGTTCGCGGCGGGCGCACGCGTCTGGGTGCACGAGGACGGCACCACGCACGTGGGCTGGGATCCGCCCTGATCAGGATGCTAGCCTCGAAATCGCGGCCGCCCCGAGGGCCCAGGCCGCGAGGGAGGACGCATTCACGGCAGCCCATCGGTCCGAGCCAACTACGCGAAGATGGTCGTCGGAGGTGCGAAGCGACTCGCGACCGAGGAGCGCGATCGCGTGCTCCGGGGCCTGTCCGTCGGCGACCGCGCCACGATCCGTGACGCCGGCCTCTTCGACTGGATCGACGCGGCGCCCTACCTGGCCCTCGTGAGGGCGCTCGAGACCGGGCTCGGCGGCGAGCGGGCGCGCGCGTTCTGGCAGGACCACCTGCGTGAAGCGTTCGGGCGCCCGCTGATCAAGCCCCTTCGCGTCAGCGCCTACGCGCTGCACGGCCGTTCGCCGTGGTCGCTCGTGCGCAACGCCGCCCGCGCCTGGTCGCTCGTGTCGCGCGACTGCGGCGCTCCGCGCGCGTCCTCGCCGGCAGACGGTGAGGCGCTCGTCGAGTTCACGGACCTGCCCCGCGTGATTCGAGCCACGCCGGAGATGCTCGGCGTGTGGGCCGGGAACCTGCGAGCCTGCATCGCCGACGCGGGGCGAGTGGGTCGCGTGGAGGAGCGCCCGGACTGGACGTCCGGGCGCGTCGCGCTCCGCCTCACCTGGCGCTGATTGGCACAGGACGGCCCGCGCCAGGCGCTCGGGTCAGCGGATCAGCCGCAGGTCGTGGACTTGATGCCCGCGCAGGTCTCGAACTGCGTGGCGATGCAGTTCACCGTCGGGTTCATGTTCTCCGGCATGGCCTTGCCGCAGATGCAGTTGTTGCAGTCCGTCCCGACCTCGTGAGCCGCGCTCCGGATGCACTCCGCGGTGCAGTTGTCACGGCCGCACGAGTACGACGCGATGAAGCACGGAAGGCAAGCGTTCGAGATCGCGTTGCTCGTCTTCATGTTGAGGCAGTCGGTGGTGCACGCGGTGGAGTCCATCGCGCTCAGGCAGCCGATGCCGCACTCCCGGACGACCTGGGTGTAGACGCCCATGCTGCCGTCATCGAGCATGTACATGCCCGTCGCCGCCGCTCGGTCGGCGTCGTTGTCGCAGGGCCCGGCCGGCCCGCCGCCGCTTCCGCCGGCGCCCCCGGCTCCGGCGCCGCTGGAGCCACCACTACCGTTGCCGCTACTCGAGTCGTCGCCGCACGCGGCGAGCGACATCGAGAGAACCCCAACCACAGGAACGATGAGCAATGCACGAATCTTCATGGGCGCGAATCCTGGCATGCGTTCCCGCCGCAGGGCAATAGGCGGGAAATCCCCGAGTTCTGGGCGCTCTTCGCCGACAGGCCTCACGCGGCGACGCGCCGGGCCCCCGGGAGCTCGTGGCGGGTAGCGTCGCGCTACCATCTCGGCGTGGACGATCCGTGCCTCGATCCCGACACGGTCATCGAGCTCGTGGGCGGGCGCCTCGCCGTCGAAGCGCGTACGGACGCCGAGGCTCACCTCGACCGCTGCGACGAGTGTCGCATCGCCGTGGCCGATCTCGCGGCGAGCTCGGGTCCCGGCGGCGGCGCTCAGGGCGACACGTCGCGAACGCTCCCGGCGCTGGGCGATCGCTACGAGCTCTTCGAGCGGCTCGGGCGTGGAGGCATGGGGGTGGTGCACCGCGCGGTGCCCGTCGGGGGAGGCGCGCCGGTCGCGCTCAAGTGGCTGCCCGCCGGCGCTCACGACGCCGAAACGCGCAGGCGCTTCGCGCGCGAGGCGGACATCGCCCGCACGCTCAGCCATCCGAACGTCGTGCGACTGCTGGACCACGGGATTGCCCCGGACGGCTCGCCCTTCATCGCCATGGAGCTCCTGTCCGGGGAGGATCTGGGGCGTCGCCTCCGCCGCGGATCGCTCACCGTCGAGGAGACCGTGCGCATCGGGTGTGCGGCGGCGGCGGGCCTCGGCGCCGCTCATCGCGCGGGCGTCGTTCACCGCGACGTCAAGCCCGGCAACCTGTTCCTGTGCGAGGACGGCTCGGTGAAGGTCCTGGACTTCGGACTCGCCATACCCGCGGACGCGGACGCGGAGCGCTTCACGCGCACGGCGGCGGTCGTCGGAACGCCGGCGTTCATGTCCTACGAGCAAGCGAGCAGCAAGCAGCGGGAGGACGCGCGCACGGACGTGTGGGGGCTGGGCGCGACGCTGTACCGCACGGTCTCGGGCAACGTTCCGTTTCGGGCGGAGACCGCCCTCGCGATGCTGGTCCGCATCACCGTGGACGACCCGGATCCGCTCCCGGCCCACGTCCCCAGGTGGCTCGCGATGGTCCTCTTGCGCGCGATGCGACGCGACAAGGCCGAACGCTGGCAGACGGCCGAGGAGCTCGCCGCCGCCCTCGCGGAGGGACTGCGGGAGGCGGGGGGGGCGGGCACCGGAGAGACGACCACGCGCAGCCAGCGCCAGCCGGGGCTGGTCCCCCTGGGCGCGGAGGTTCGACTCGTGTCGGTGCTCATCGCCGAGGAGCTCGACGACGTTTCGACATTCGACTCGGTGGTTCGCGGTCACGGCGGCGCGGCCACCGCGCTCGTCGGACGGCGCGCCGTCGGGATCTTCGGCGGAGAGCGCTGGTCGGGCGACGAGGCCGAGCGCGCGGTGCGTGCTGCGCTGGCGCTCCGCGCGCGGGGCACGGCGGGTCTGCTCGGCGTGGGCACCGGGCGCGCCGAGCGGCTGTCGAGCGGACGCGTCGCCGGCAGCGCGGTGGGTGCGGCCGAAGCCGTGCTCGACGGCCGGGCAGTGGGTGCGGACGACGAGACCCGGCGCCGGGTGCGCGGCGGCTTCGACGTTCACGGGACGCGAATCGAGCGAGCCCGCTTCGGCGCGACCGTCGTCGGCGTGCGGGGAGTCGCGGGCGCCGACGTGCCGCTGGTCGGTCGCGATCGGGAGCTGGCGGACCTCGAGGCGACGCTCCGCCAGGTTGCCGCGGAAGGCCAGGCCGCGGGAGTGCTCGTCGTCGGAGCTCCGGGGATAGGCAAGAGTCGGCTGCTCCACGCCCTCGCGGCGCGCCTCGAGACCTGGGACACGCCGGTTCGGCGCGTGGAGGCCCGGTGTGAAGCCAGTCGCCAGATGGAAGGCTGGCACGCGCTCTCCGAGGCGGTGCGCCTGCTTTCGGACCTGACGCCGGGATCCGACGCGTCGGTGGTGCGCGCGCGTCTTCGGGCCATCGCACCCACGGAGGCCTGCGCGGAGTTCCTGGGCGAGCTGCTCGGCGCAGACTTCGACGCCACGCCCGAGCTCGTCGCCGCGCGGAGCGACCCGGTGCTCCTGCACGATCGCCTCGGTGACGCGATGGTGGATCTGCTCGAAGCGCTGTCGGAGGACGGCCCCGTCCTCTTCTTCGTCGAGGACCTGCACTGGGCCGACGATCCAACGCGCGGGTTCGTGGAGGCACTCCCCCGCCGCCTGGAGGACCGACCGGTGCTCGTGCTCGCGACGACGCGCCCCGAGCCTGCGGGGATGGCGCCGGCGTTCAGGTCGCTTCCGCTCGCCGGCGTGTCCAGGGCTGCCACGAGGACCATCGTCGGCGCCATCCTCGGGTCGGTGTCCGACGACCAGGCCGATGCGGTGCACGCGCGGACGGGCGGGAACCCCTACTTCAGCGAGGAGCTGGCGCTCGCGCTGCGCGACGGCGTGGACGACCTGCCCAGCTCCGTCGAGGAGGCCGTGCAGGTGCGCCTGGACGCGCTCCCCCGTACGGAGAAGGATCTGCTGCGACGAGCCTCGGTGTTCGGCGAGCGGTTCTGGGCCCAGGCGCTCAGCGATCTGCGTGAAGAGGGCGCCGCCCCGCTGCTCGACGCTCTGCGACGCCGAGAGCTGGTCGAGCCGGAGCGGCGGTCGCGCCTGGCGGGCATGAGCGAGTGGCGGTTTCGCCATGCGGTGACGCGGGAGGTCGCCTACCGCACGCTCACGGACGAGCAGTGCCGCCAGCTCCACCGCGCGGCCGCGCTGTGGTTGGCCGAGCGTCCCGATGCACCGCCGCTCGAGCTCGCGTGGCACCTCGAGCAGGGCGGGGACTCCAGCTCCGCGATGCTCCACTGGGCGCGCGGTGCCGAGGCCGCGCTGAGCGAGGGAAACTTCGCCGCCGGCCTGCGCGCCTCCGAGCGCGCCCTAGGGTGCCTGGAGCAGACGTCCGAGCGCTTCCGGCTTCGCCTCCTGCGAGCGGCGGCGTTCTTCCACCTGGGCCGGCTGGACGAAGAGGAGCGCGAGCTCGAGGAGGCCGAGCCGCTGGCCGACACGCCGGCCGCGCAGCTCGAGCTCTGCGAGCGGGCGGCCTATCTCCAGTGGCGTCGCGGGCTGCCGGCGGCGGTCCTCGCGACCACCGCGCGCGGCCTCGAGGTCGCCCCCGACTCGGGCCGGCTCCTCATGCGGCGCGCCGCGGCCCTGCGCGATCTCGGCCGCTACGACGAGGCCTTCGCCGTCTCGGAGCGCGCGGTCACGGCGGGCGACGCGACCGGCGACGGCTACGTCCTCGGCGGCGCGCTCGTGACCATGAGCTACTGCCGGTCGCGAGCGGGAGCCGTGGACGCCGCCCTCGACCTCGTCGATCGCGCCATCGTCGCGTACACCAGGACGGGCGACGTGCGGCTCGGCTTCATTCCGCGCTGCACGCGCGGGCTCCTGCTCCTCTCCGCCGGGCGGCCGGGGGACGCGAGCCGCGAGCTCGGCATGCTCCGCGGCGAGTGCCGTCGCGCGGTGCATCGCTTCTCCGAGGCGTACCTCCTGTCGGTGCTGGGCCTGGCGCAGGCGCGACTCGGCGACGTGGAGACCGGGCTGCGCACGCTCGCCGCCGGCCTCGCCCTGGCGCGCGAGGTCGAGGCGCCCCGCATCGAGCTGCAGTGCCTCGAGTTCGAGGGGGCCGCGCTGGTCGAAGCGCGCAGGCCCACCGAGGCCCTCGGACCGCTCGACCGAGCCAGGGAGCTGCTCCCCGAGAGTCCCGCGTTCCAGGCCGAAGTGGAGGCGCTACGGGCGCGCGCCCTCGCCGACTCCGGTCGCTTCGACGAAGCGCGGGAGGCGGTGGCGCGCGGTCTCG
>CAZARU010000127.1:0-19103 GCA_964487605.1 uncultured Polyangiaceae bacterium | reverse complement strand
GCGACGATGGGGGCGCGGCGCGCCGCCCGCCCGCGTCCTCCGGGCGGGGGGCGTCCGGCGGCGGCGCGCCCTGGGGCGGCGGCGGCGTCGCCGGGGGGGGCGGCACGGGCACCGGCGCGACGGGCGGGTCCGGCGTCATCGGGCTCGATTCGGGCGCCGGGGCCGCGCCGTCCGAGGACGGGGGCTGCGGCAGCGTCGATCTCGACGCGCAGGTCGAGACCATCGTCACGCCCGGCAACGTGCTGGTCGTCTTCGATCAGTCCCTGAGCATGGGCGCCGCGGAGCTTGCCGGACAGCCGAAGTGGCTCGCCGCGAGCGACGCGCTCGTGGCCGCCGTGACCCCGCTGCAGAACGAGCTGAACCTCGGCGCGATCTTCTTCCCGGGGCTCGCGGGGTTCAACCTCTGCGGCGGCGTGGAGCCGATCACCGGCGCGTCGAACATCCTGTTCCAGGCCGGCCCGCAGTTCATCGGCAAGTGGCAGCAGAAGTGGGCGACGTCGGCCTTGAATCTCGGCACGCCCCTCGACGACGCCATGGCGCAGGCGGACGCCGCGCTGCACGCGAGCGGTCTGTCCGGTGAAGTGGTGGTCGTCGTCTTCACCGACGGGGTTCCCACGTGTCCCCAGCCGAAGGGCGCGGTGGCCTGGGCCGCGGAGTGGCTGACCCAGGGGATCCGCACCTACGTCGTCGGCCTCCCCGGAGCAGCGGGTGCGCCCATCCTCAACGACATCGCCGTTGCAGGGGGAACGGGCAGCTTCATCCTTCCGACGAACCCGGCGCAGCTCCAGGCCGAGCTCGACAAGATTGCCTCGACCACGGTCAAGACCTCCATCGACAGCTGCGTCCTCGGGCTCGAGCCCGCGCCGCCGAATCCCGACCAGGTGTTCGTCGTCGTCACCGAGGCGTCGAACGGGAACGACTTCTCCGTTCCGGAGGGACCCGACGGATGGGAGCTCTCCCAGGACGGCAAGACGGCGACGCTCCTCGGCACGACCTGCGACGACGCGAAGGCAGGCCGCTTCTCCAAAATTTCGATTCGCTTCGGTTGCGTCGATCTGCCGCCGCTTCCGAAGTGATCGGGTACGGTCAGGCGCCGAGGCCGACTCTTCGTCGCGCCTCGAGGCAGGCGGCGCCACCGGGCGCCAGGTCTCGACACGCGCGTGGACGAATCTCGTAGATGCTGCAGTCGAACGGGGCGGCGGTCGAGCCGCGGCCACGAAGCGCGACGCAGCGGCCGTCGGGTCGCTCGATGAGCAGACGCCGGCCCGATCGGCTCACGAGGTCCGGGCGACTCGTGACGACCGGCTCGTGCCGCCCGACCGGCGCCACGTGGTACCCCTCGCGGCAGCAGGCGCCGCACGCGCGGCAGTCCTCGATGCGGAGCTTCGGCTCCCATCGCACGCAGCCAGCGTCGGACGCTCGGACGCGCTGCACGGGTGCGCGCTCCCGCTCGGCCTGACGGCAGCGAAGCGCCCGCGCCCGTTCGGACGCCGCGTGGGACCAGGCGCACTCTCCACAGGTCTCGCTCGGGTTCGTGCCGAGGACGAACCCGGTGGCGTGGCGCGGCAGGGTCTTCGCCCAGAGGGAGGCGCCGTCCGCGTCCGGGCGCACGGCGTCGGCGATGTCGGCGGTCTTGCGGAGCGCCTCGTCGATGACCTGGAACCAGGCGCTCGTGCGCGCTCGTGCGAGCGCCTCTCGCGCCACGGCGATCGCCGGATCGTCACCTGCAGCCAGGGGATTGCTCGGCAGCGCGTCCCAGTAGGGGCGGTGATCCGTCGTGACCGCGAAGAGCGCGCCGACGCCATGGCGCTGGGCCAGGGACGCCTGGAGGCGTTGACAGGCGTGCTCCTGCACCAGGTCCCGGTCGTCGTGATTCGAAAGGCCCCAGTCGGCGCGCTCCGTGGCGCAAGCGCCCGCGACCAGGGCGTGACAGAGTTCGTGCAGGATCATCTGCGCCAGGCTGTCGTCGGCGTCGAAGTGTTCGCGCGACGCCAGGGCGAGGCGACCCGAGCCGTCGTAGGCGGCGTACGCATCGGACGTCCGCTCCACGACGATGCCGAGGCGAGCCGCCGCCGCGACCCAGATCGCGTCCACGGGGTCGTCGTAGCGCCGTGCGACCTTCCGGGTCACTCGGCGCCCCGCCGCGTGCGCGTCGCGGCGGGTGAGTCGATCATTCGTCGTCGTCGTCGTCGCCGACGCGCTTCGGAATGATGCCTCGCGACCTCGCGACCTCGCAGCCGCGCTCGACGCCCGTGGTTCCGTCCTCGGTCTTGACGACCTTGAACTCGACGCGGCGATTCTTCTCCCAGGCGACCGCGTTGTGTCCGGGGTCGATGGGGCAGAACTCGCCGTAGCCCTGGGCGATGACGCGGCTTCGCTCGATGCCCCGGACGATGAGCGCCTCGACCACGGACTGCGTGCGGTCCTGCGTGAGCTTCAGGTTGTACTGATCGGACGAGCGCTCGTCCGCGTGGCCGCCGACCTCGATGAGCTGGAACTCCGGGTGGTGCTTCAAGGTCGTAGCCACCGCCTCGATGATGGGCATCGACTCGGGCTTGATCTCCGCGCTGTTGGTCTCGAACAGGATCTTCTCGAGGATGAGGATGTCGCTGCCCTCGATGACCACCTTGCCCTTGTCGGGGCATCCGTCCTCGTCCTCGAATCCGTTGTACGTCTCCGGGTCGTTCGGGCAGGAGTCCTTGACGTCCAGGATCTGATCCTTGTCGTTGTCCGGCTCGGGGCATCCGTCCTTGTCCTCGAAGCCGTCACGGTCCTCGGGGTCGTCGGGGCACTTGTCGCGACTGTCGAGGATGCCGTCACCGTCCCGGTCTCCTTCGCTCCCCTCCGGGCATCCGTCCTCGTCCTCGTCGCCGTCGCGGTCCTCGGGGACGTTCGGGCACCGATCGTCCACGTCCAGGATGCCGTCGTTGTCGTTGTCCGGATCGGGACAGCCTTCGGCGTCCTTGAAGCCGTCGAAGTCCTCCGGTTCGTCCGGACACTCGTCCTGGTCGTCCTTGTAGCCGTCGCCGTCGCGGTCGCCGATGGACGGCTCGAACACGAAGCCCAGGAAGAGGCGCAGATCTGCGGCCTCGAAGCCCGTCGAGTACGTCCGAGAGCCGCCGCCCAGCATCAGGAACGAGTTGCGCTCGATGAAGAGCTTGATGCCGCCCACGTACTCCTGCGACAGCTTCTGCTTCGAATCGGCGTCGTTCGCGAGCAGGTAGGTCAGGTACGTCTCGCCGACGACGTCGAGGGAGTCGAGGGCACGGTAGGAGAGCCCGGCGCTCGCGGTGCCGAGATTCCCGTTCTGGAACTCGCCCTCGGCGAGCTGGTCGTTGCCCTGGCTGTCCTGCTGGAACCGCGGGTTCTCTCCCGTGTGACCGCGGTAGCCGACGTTCGCGCCGATCTTGAACCGGCCCGTTCGGCCCGCTCGCAGCTCGCCGATGAGCTGGGGCCAGTACCAGACGCCGGGATCGGCGCCGAGATCCTTCGGCGCATCGCCCAGCGGCACGCCGGCTTGCACCGCGAGTGCCAGGCCCGGGCCACGGTCCACGCGCGTGATGCGAACCTTTCCGTGCAGCGCGGCGGTCGCGAACTCCTGCCGGTCGAGCTTCTTCGAGTTGTAGAGCGCGGCGTTCTCGCCAATCTGGTACGCCTCTTCGCCCGTCATCAGCACGACAGGGAGCGAGAGACCCACGACGGCCGCGTTCGCGAGGCCGATGTTGAAGCCGAACGTGCCCTGAAAGGAGTTGTCCACCAGGGAATCGACGCCGGAACCCGACTCGGTGGGCTGGCACTCGGTGCCGAAGGCCTGCCCTTGCTTGCAATCCTCACCGGGCGTGAGGCCGTTCGCCGGCACGCGCTTCTCGCTGGTCCGCATGATGTTGCGCCCGTAGTCGAGGACGAGGCCGAAGCTGATGTCGCCGGCACCGAGGATGTCCGACCCGTTCGTCGCGAAGAAACCCTTCGAGTCGAGGGCAGGGCGGAACAGGTGGGTGTCCATGCCCGCGCCGTTGTTCTCACCGGTGCGGGTGTCCTCCTGGGCGACCGCGGTCGCGCTCGTTGCTGCCAGGCTGGCGCCCACGAGGAGCGCACGGATCGGTCGAGTGGCCATCGCCAGGGTTCCCTCCGCCGCCTCAAAAAGGCGCGAAATTCCAGGGGTAAGAGGTCGGGGCGGACGCTACCACCGCGGAATTTGTGCTGTCAACGCGCCGAACTGGCCGAGGGTGCCGGGGGAAGGACGCGCCTCGGGCTGGACCGTCCCCGTCGACGGGTAAGCCGCGGTACGTTCCGCTCGTGCCTCGTCACGCGTCGCTGGCCGTCCTCGGGTTCGCCGCGGTCGTCTCGGTGGCATCCGTCGCCAGCGGTCAGCAGAAGACCCTGTCCGGGCGATGGTCGGCGACCCCGATGCGCGTCCAGTGGGCCCTGGGGCAGTGGGGCGAGGCGTGCGGACCGAAGCCCGGCGGCGGGGGCGCTGCCGGGGGAACCGTGACGATCGTGCAGCAAGGAGGGGAGCTGTCCATGAGCGGCGGTGGGCGCAGCTACTCCACGACGAGGTGCTGGGAGACGATGCCGGGCATGAGCGTCGCGCACACGGGCGGTTCGCGCGGCTGGCGCAACACGTGTCGTACCGCCTCCGGTGATCCGCGACAGGCGACCGTCATCACCACCATCAGCGCCACCGACGACTCCATCTCGTTCGACGAGACGGGTCAGTACCAGTTCCTGATCCAGGGCCAGAACTGCACCGCCAGCGTTCGCCGCACGCAGTCGTTCCGCCTGCTGCAGCGCGAGGGCGAAGCGCCGCCGCCTCCGAAGGAGCCGGAGCCCGCCCCGGCTCCCGCGCCTGCGCCGCGCCCGGAGCCCGTCAAGAAGCCCGGCGTGGACTGCAGCGATCCCGGCGACCCCGCGCGGCTCGAGGTGAGGCCGAAGAAGAAGCTCGTCCAGCCCGGGGAGGAGTTCACGTTCGCCGCCGTCGTGCTCGACGAGAAGGGCTGCCGCGTAGGAGCCGCGCCACAGTGGCGCGTCACCACCGACGGTGCCAAGGCTCGACTCTCGAAGCCGGGCACCGTACGCGTCGAGGACGATGCGCCCGAGGGCGACATCGAGCTGGGCGTGACCGTCGCCGGACGGAGCGTGAAGGTCGTGCTGCAGGTGGCGTCGAAGGAGCGCTACGACGCGCTGCTCGCGCAGGGTGGCTTCGACGAACGGGGCGAGTCCTCCGAGGCCGCCGTCGCCGTGATCGCGGGCACCTCCGTCGGTGCGCGCGCCGCCGTCGCGGAGGATCTCGCCAGGTCGCGCAGAACGACGTTCCTCGCGGTGGTGGGCGGCCTGGCCGCCGTCCTCGGCATCGTGGGGGTCGCCCTCGCCCTGCGGAGTCGCAGGCGCAAGAGGGCGCGCGGGAGTGAGCTCGACCTCTCGCCGGAGCCCTTGCCGGCCCCGCGAACGGCCATGGTGTGCCCCACGTGCCGCGAGGAGTATCCGCCCGGCTCCACGTTCTGCCCCAACGACGGCAATCGCCTCGTTCCGGTCTCGACGGCCGATGGGCGCTCGCCGTCGGGCGGTATCTGCCCCGTGTGCGGGCAAGGGTTCGATCCCGGCGTCGAGCGGTGCCCGGCGCACGACGAGGAGCTGGTGCCGGCGTCGGTTTACGCGCCGCCGCGCGCGGAGCCGCAGCGGAAGATCTGTCCCTTGTGCGGCAAGATGTACGAGGGGGACTCGCGCTTCTGTGGCGAGGATGGCGGCACGCTGGTCCCCATCAACTGAGCGTCCTGACGGGCCTTTTCTATTTGCGTGGGCGCAGCCGAGTCGCGTCCACGGTCTCGTCGTGCGAGCTCGACCATCCGTCGTAGGTGATCCGGTACTCGTAGCCGGTCACCTCCAGGACTCGACCCGCCCACCACGACGTCCCCCAGTGGATGTCCACCTTCTGCCCCTTGCGATAGACCTTCGACGGGTCGCCGGGCCCCGTCCGTGTCGGCGAGGGAGCCGGCGCGGCCTTCGCAACCACGATTGCCCGCTTGCGCAGCAGGGTCGCGTCCACCGTCTTGTCCCAGCTCGGCGAGTATCCATCGAACCCCACGAGGTAGGTCCCGCCGCTCACGGTCTTGACGCGCCCCGGCCACCAGGCGCCCCCGTCCCAGATGTCCACGTCCTCCCCCTGGGTGAACGTCGCGGTGGCCACGCCCGGACCACCGGTCGCGGCGCTCGAGCCCGAGGTGGAGCGGGTGTGAAGCGCCAGCGCGCCGAAGGCGACGAGGATGGCGACCATCGCCGCGACGAGGCCGAGCGGAAGCGCGCGCGGGAGGCGCGTGGCCGTCGCCGCCGATCGGTGGCGGATCCTCGACGGGCCGACGACGGTGTCGTGCTCGTCGCCCCACCCCTCGAAGTGCACCCGCCACTCCGCGCCGCCCACTGGCGCCAGCACGGTTGCCGGCCACCAGCGACCGCCCCACTCGACCGCCACGGCTTCACCCGGCGCGTAGCGCGTGCCGACCTTCTCCTGAGCAGGAGGCGGGACGAACACGTGGGCCTGCTGGCAGTAGCGGCAGGTGAGGAGCTGCTGGCCGGCGCTCGCCTCGAGCGAGGCGCCGCACTTCGAGCAGGAGAGTGCCTGGAGCATGGGGGCGGTCACGCGCAGGCGGACGATAGCGCGGCCAGTAGCCAAAGCGGAGGCCGTTGCTCTCGCGTACGCTGGGCTCGGCGATGAGCGAGGTCGAACCCATCCGTGCGGCTCGTCCTGACGACCTCGACAGGCTGCGGGACATCGAGGACGCCGCGGGTGCGGCCTACGCGACCGTCGGGCTGCCCGGGGACCTCGAGGGCTTGCCGCGCGCGCTCCTCGAAAGGGGATGTACGGAGGGCCTCTTGTGGGTCGTGCCGGATTCTCGCGACGTGCCCGTGGCCTTCGCGCTGTGCTGGTTGCGCCCTGGTGCCCTGCACCTGCGCGAGATCGACGTGCATCCGAGCCACGCGCGTCGCGGCCTCGGAAGAGCGCTCATCGAGCACGTGGTGGAAGAATGCCGACGGCGAGGACTGCCGAAGGTGTCCCTCACGACGTTCGGAGCGGTCCCGTGGAACGCGCCGCTGTACCGACGGTACGGCTTCGTCGAGCTGGAGGAAGCAGCGTGGCCCGACTGGATGAGGGCGATACGGCGCGCAGAGGGCGAGGCGGGGCTGGACGCCTGGGGCCGCGTCGCGATGGTGCGGGACGTTCAGTCGGTGCGCGGGAGCCAGGCGTAGGCTCGCCGCACGACCTCGCGCCCGTCGCGGGCCACGGGTTCACCGTGCGCGAGCAGCACCGCGTCGATGTCCCACTCGAGCAGGCGGTCCGCCTGCCGGCGGCCGAGGGCCCAGTCCTCGACCGCGAAGCGCTCCAGCCAGCCCTTCCCGGGCGCCGTGTTCGTCATCAGGCGGGCCACGAGCCGGGTCGCGCGCGACGGATGCGTGGAGAGGTTGAGCAGGGCGTCGGCGCAGATCAGCGTCCGCGTCTTTTCGTGGAAGAAGACGACCTCCCGCTCGAAGCGCGCGGTCATCTCGGCCTGGTCGAGATCCGTGGCCCAGCGTGCGTCCGGGACCGCGCCGAGCACACCGCCCCACGCGATGTCCCGCCGCTTCTCTTCCAGACCGGGACACGGATGAACGGTCGCGCCGGGATACGCTCGGACCCAGTCGCCGACGTACAGGTGGTGAAACAGGCTCGGGGCCACGATGCAGCGGACGGGCCCGAGCGAGTCGAGGGACCGCCGCGTCTCGTCGTCGAGCTTCACGGGGCAGTGCACGAAGAGACCGCCGTCGGAGAGCCGCACCACGGTCATGCGCGTGCCCGTCTCGACGCCCCAGAAGCGCTGCGGGCGCGCGAGCGTCCAGAGGTCGTCCGCAAACGGGGTGAGACCGGCGGAATCGCGAAACACGACCGCATCCTGCCGTGGCGGCGATGCAGCGTCCATGGCGCGTCGAGCTCGAGCGGATCCGTCGCGGGCGACCTTCGTCCCTCGCGCTCGAAGTGGTGGCGGGGTAGCCTCGGCCTCGATGGGTGGACGTGGAGGCAGACCGATGAGAGTTTTCGGAGCGATCCTATTGGCGGTGGGTGTGACGACGACGTGGGGCTGCAGCTCGACCACGAGCGGTGGCAAGACCGGCTCGGAGAAGACCTGCGAGGACGTGGCCGGAGCGTTCGCCGACGCTGCGAGCAGGTGCGGTCTGGACTACAAGACCAACTACGACGCGTTCGTGCAGGGGGCCACCGGGGGAAGCTGCGCCAACGTCGTGGCGATCCGCGACGAAGCGTCCCTTCGATCGAGCTGCCTACCTTTCATCCAGGGGCTCACGTGCGATCAGATCAACGATCCGAACCTCACGCTGCCCGAGAGCTGCGTGGGGCAGCTCCAGGTTCGCGGCTGACCCGTCTCGAGCGCGTGCACGCGCCGCCCGTCGATCCGACGGTGACGCGACGGCTCGCGCAACCATTTCTCGTCACCGCGGCTCCGGCGCACATGCTGCGCCAGTCGAGCCGTGGAGGCATCGTCATTGCGCGGAACGTCGGTGCGGCGAGCTGGAACGCGTCCTGCAGCGGCGTCGGTCCATGACGGAGGCGAAGCAGCGTACGGTGGCCGACGTCATGACCCGTAGGGTCGTGACGCTCAACGAGGAAGACAACCTGGGGAGCATTCTGGAGGGGATGGAGCGCTACGGGATCCGGCACTTGCCGGTCGTGGACGGGCAGAAGCTGGTCGGACTGCTCTCCCATCGGGACGTTCTTCGCCTGTCGGCGAGCGTGTTGACGGATCCCAACGTGTCCTCGTGGCGCGAAGGGGCTGCGGCGCAGGGAACGTTCGTTGCCCGCGTGATGCGCCGAAGCATGGAGACGACGACCCCGGATGCGTCCGTCCGCGAGGCGGGGGCCCGGATGGTGGAGAAAAAGATCGGTTGCCTCCCCGTGGTGACGGAAGACGGGAGCCTGATCGGGATCATCACCGAGCACGACGTGCTGCGCGAGCTGATCACCCGTTGACGCAGCGCGCGTGCAGCGACCGGGCAGGCGCCGTGGTGCCTCGTCCGCCATGAGGCCGGTCGGAGAGGGCTCGAGACTTGGTCGGTGTCGTTCTAGGTGGAATCGGGCTCTTCCTGCTGGGGATGGCCCTGCTCACCGATGGGCTTCAGGCGGCGGCCGGGGACGCGCTTCGAACGGCCCTGCGGCGATGCACGCGAAGCACCTTCTCCAGCATCGTGACGGGCGCCGCCGTCACGGCGGTGGTGCAGTCGTCGAGCGCGACCACGCTCGCGACGATCGGCTTCGTGGGCGCCGGGCTGCTGCGGTTCTCCGCTGCGCTCGGAATCGTCTATGGCGCCAACGTCGGAACGACCGCCACGGCCTGGATCGTCGCGACGGTGGGCTTGAACGTCGACGCGAGCACGTTCGCCCTCCCGCTGGTCGGCGCTGGCGCGATGGCGAAGCTCTTCCTCACCGGACGTCGCGCGGCCGTCGGCGCCGCGGTCGCCGGTTTCGGCCTGGTCTTCGTCGGGATCGACGTGCTCCAGACGGGCATGGCGGAGCTGCGAAGCGTCCTGGATCCGAGCCGCCATTCGGGTACGGGATGGGGGAGCCCGCTCACGTTCGTCGTCGTCGGTGCGCTGTCCACGGTCGTCATGCAGTCGTCGAGTGCGGCCGTGGCCACCACGCTCACCGCGCTCGCCGCCGGCACCATCGACCTTCCTCAGGCGGCGGCGCTGGTCATCGGGCAGAACGTCGGAACGACGGTCACGGCCCTCATCGGCGCGGCGGGCGGCTCCGCCCCCATGCGCCGAACCGCGCTCGCGCACCTCACGTTCAACGTGGCGAGCGGGGCCGTGGCGCTGGCACTGCTGCCTGTGTTCCTGGGCTTTGCGGTGAGTGCTCTCGCTGCCGCCGATCCGGCCGTGATGCTGGCCGCGTTCCACACTTCGTTCAACGTCCTCGGCGTCGTGCTCTTCGCACCGTTCACCCAGCGGTTCGCGGATTTCCTGGAACGGGTCGTGGTCGAAGAGGGCGCGACGCTCACCCGGCGGCTGCGCACGGGTCGCATCGCGCTGCCCTCCGCCCTCTTCGAGGCCGTTCGATTCACCGCTCGCGACATCACGGCGGAAGCCCTCGGGATCTCCCAGCGGTTGCTCGCTGCCGACGCTCCCGTGGACGTGACGCGGCGCCTTCGAGCGCTGGAGCGCGCGCTCGACACCACCCGCGAACGCCTGGCGAGCATTCGTACGAGCCCGGCGTTGCCCGCCGAGCACGGTCAGCACGTGGGGAACCTCCACGCGCTCGATCACCTGTCCCGGCTGGTGGAGGCGCTGGCGGAGTCCGGCAACGCGGCCGCCGCGATCGGAGATCCCGAGGTTCGTCCGATGGTCGGCGCGCTGGCGCCCGCCTTCGAAGAAGCGATCTCCGTGTTGAAGGCTCCGGCAGGCGTTCCCGTGGACGCGCTGGGGCAAGCGTCGGCTGTCGCGGCGGCGTCTCGGCGCGAGGCTCGTCCGCGTGTGCTGGCGGCGGCGGCAGCTGCGGGCGAAGAGCCCCAGGTCACCGAGCGGAGGCTCGAAGCGATGCGCTGGGTGGACAGAATCGGCTACCACGCTTGGCGCGCGGCGTACCACCTGGAACTCCGGCAATCCGGCGCGAAATCGGACACGCCACTCGCGCCCCGCTCCGAGGGGCGGCGCACCGACGAGAGTCACGAGATCGAACCGTGAGGCGCCTCGTCGAACGTCGGGCGTCGGCCCGAGCCGCGGCTCACGTCGAGAGGATCACCTCGGTATCTTGCCGCACTCGAGGGACCGGAACACCGTCAGGTTGTTCCCCTCCCAGCACTCCTCCGCCAGGCCTTCGGGGTCGACGGTGACGAAGACGTCGAGCACGTTCCCCATGAGGTCGGCCTGACAGCTCACCTTGTCGCACTGCTTCGTGCCGAGAACGGTCGGCATCGGGACGCGACAGAGTTCGGGTCCCGAGTCGGAGCCTTCGCGGAAGACCACCTCCGTGCCGCTGGCCATGGGGAGCGTGCCTCGGTTGCAGATCTCGGCCTCGAGCGTCGCGATGGTCCCGGAGCACTGCACCTCGCTCACGCGCCCTGACACCGTCAGGTCGGGGATGCCCAGTGCGTCCAGGTTGCCCTGGACGTTCTGACGAAAGTTGTTCAGCGTGACGTCGTTCCAGTTGATGGCCACGGCGGAGGTGGCGGGCGTCTCGCCGCGGTCGCCCACGTGGGTGACGGCGTAGGCGTGCTGGTTCCACACCGGGCGGGACGACGCCCAGCGATCCTGCTCGTCGCGCAGCACGACGATACCGTGGTTCGTGGAGAAGGCTGACGACGGAAAGAGGGGATCGTTCGCGGGGCAGCCCAGCGTTCCGGCGTAGTCGTTCACGGCGGAGACGATCTCGGTGTGGAAATCGCCGTCCACGTCCGCGATGACCGGATTCTCGTACGTGGTGCCGCTCGATCGGGCCGCGCTGTAACGGACGGTGCCCGTGGCTCCGTCGTAGATGCGCAGGAAGCACTCGTCGGCGTAGACCGCCTCGGCGGCGCCGTCGGCGTCGAAGTCGAACACCGACGAGCCCGTCACGTTCGAGCTTCCGTCTTGCGACGGTTGCGTCCAGAGCACGCCGTCGGTCTTGGCGGTGCCGTTGCAGCGGGCGGGGTCACCGCCTGCCAGGCAATCGAAGTCGAACACGACGTAGCGTGTGCCGCCTGCGCTGGCGAACTCTCGACGGCCGTCGCCGTCGAAGTCGGCGATCGTCGGCGGACCGCCCGTGCCGCCGCCCGGGAGTGCGACGGGACCGAAGAGCACGGTGCCCTCGATGGTCTGCACGCGAACCGCCCCGGCGGACACGACGACGATCTCGGCGCGATCGACGTTGCCCTGCGCGGGGAGCGGGAAGTCGCCGAGGTCCGCGACCGCGACCTGACCGAGGCCCAGGCCGCCGCCGGAGAAGTAGCTCTCCGCCACCCACGCGCCTCCGGTCCACTCGTGGATCGCGTTCCCCTGCACGAGCTCCATGCGCCCATCCTCGTCCACGTCCGCGATCACCGGGACGTAGCCCTTGTGGTAGGCGGGGTAGCCGAGCGCGGACGAGCGGATGCAGCCGTCGGCGCCGTAGACCGTGCCCCCGTAGACGATCTCGGGCCGACCGTCGTCGTCGAGGTCGTGGATCGACGGGCCGCTCCACTGATCGCCGCCGCCGGTGCCGTCGGGCGTCGACACGCCCCCGCTACACGTGCCCGAGCGCCAGTGCCGCGCGAACGTGCCGGAGGTCGCGTTCCACTTGAACGCGATGAGACCGCCGCCGTGCGCCGCGCTCACGATCTCGGCACGGCCGTCGCCGTCGAGATCTCCCAGCGCGGGAGACGCCGGCGCCATGGCCTCGTCTCCCGCGGCGGACAGCGTGTGCTGCTGAGCGCACGTCGCGCCGTCGATGACCCGCAGGATGCCGGGGTTGGAGTAGCTGTTGTTGGTGGGGAACGTCGTGAAGACGATCGACGGCGTGAGCGTGCCCGGGTTCTGATCGAAGTCGAAGTCCACGACCACGGGCGTACTCATCACGTGAAAGTGTCCGGGATGGGGATCTCCGGCGGGCGGGCCCGTCCACCGGCACTGCACCGAGGGAACGAGGGCGTCGATGTCGATGGTGATGGTGCAGGTGTCGTCGTTCTCCTTGCCCGAGGGCAGTCCGAACGGGACACAGATGCCGCCGTCGCAGTAGCTGTCGGTCCAGCAGTCGTCCGACGTCGTGCACGGGCCGGGTGACTCGAAGCACCGATCGAAGCGGCACGTTTCGCCCACGGCGCAGCAGGCCGCGGCGCACTCGCGCTCGGTGGGACAGCCCGCGTCGCCGCCGCCGGCCCCGCCGGCGATGATGCCGCCCGCCCCGCCGCTCGTCGTACCACCTGCGCCGGACGCCGCGCTCCCTCCGGCCCCGGCGGTCCCGCCCGCTCCGCCGCCGGACGGGACGCAGCGGCTCCCGACACACTTCTCGCCGACCTTGCAGCTCCCGCCGCAGTCGCCGGCGACGCCGCCTTCGTCGCCGCCGCACGAGACGGCCGCGGCGAGGGTGGTGAACGTCAGCAAGCCCAGTCGCAGCGCCTTCATGGGGGAACGGTACGCGCCCGCCGTGCGCCCGGCAAACGGCGTCAGGCGTCCGAGCTTCCCCACGGTCGAGCGCGCAGGATGGTCGCCGCCGCGGCGCGATACCGTTCGTCGAGCCGTCCGCGCGCCGCGTCGGCGAACGCCGCTGCCGACGTGCCTGCTGGCGGGCGACGCGAGGGGGACGACATGGCGGCGCGCCCCGGCCCGTCCGTCACTTCAGCAGGCCGTGCTTGCGCATTCGGTGGATCAGCGCGCTTCGTGAGACGCCCAGGCGCTTGGCCGCCCGCGTCTGGTTGCCGTCCTCGGCTTCCAGCGCGTCGAGGAGTGCGCGGCGCTCCACGTCGGCCAGGCGGTCGTCGATGGACTGCGCGCCCGAAGAGGCCCGTGACGTGCGGCTCGCGCCCGCACCCACGGCCGCAGGGAGGTGGCCTGGTTCGATGACCCCGTGATCGGCGAGGACGACGGCGCGCTCCATCGCGTTGCGCAGCTCGCGCACGTTGCCGGGCCAGTCGTGTCGTCCCAGCATCGCGGCGGCGTCCGCGCTGATGGTTGGTGCGCCTATCCCCGCGCGGAGCGCGAACTGCCGAGAGAACATCTCGGCCAGGAGCGCGATCTCCACGCGGCGCTCACGCAGCGGAGGTACGCGCACGGTGAATGCGCTCAGGCGGTAGTAGAGGTCCTGCCGGAAGCGCCCGGCTTCGACCTCGGCGTCGAGGTCGCGGTGCGTTGCGGCCACCACGCGGGCATCGATCGTGACGTCGGTCGTCGCGCCGAGGCGACGGACGTTCCGGTTCTCCAGCACGTTGAGCAGCTTGACCTGCGTCACCGGGGGCAGCTCGCCGATCTCGTCCAGGAAGAGTGTGCCACCGTGGGCGGCCTCGAAGTACCCCGTCTTGCGTCGCTCGGCTCCGGTGAAGGCCCCTCGCTCGTGTCCGAACAGCTCGCTCTCCAGGAGGGTCTCGGGCAGGGCCGCGCAGTTCAGCCGGACGAACGGTCCACTCACACGCTCGCTGGCTCTGTGGATGTGCTCGGCGATGACCTCCTTGCCGACTCCCGTCTCGCCCAGGATGAGCACGGTGGTGTTCACGCGTCCGAGACGCTGGGCAACCTCGAAGACCGCCGCCATGGCGGCGTCGGCGATCACGACTCCGCCGGCTGCGCCGCTCGGTGGCGGCTGCGAGTCCCGCTCCCAAGCCGTGGCGATGCCCTCCGTGACGGCGACGGCCGCCTCCACGTCGCCGATGCGAATGACGTCTCCGGCGGCGACCGGAGCCTCCGCGCCCACGAGCTTGTCCCCGTTGATCCGCGTCCCGTTTCGACTGCCGAGGTCGGCCAGCACCAGGGACGCGCCTCGGCGGCGCAGCACCGCGTGGCGTCGCGAGGCGCGGGTGTCGTCGATGTGGACGGCGGACTCCTGCGTACGCCCGAAGAGGACGTTGGCGCCGTCGGGGACGTCCAGCACGCGGGCGGTGCCGCGCTGCTGAACGACCAGGTAGACGCGCTCGTCGCCGCCCGAACCGGCACCCTCGCCGCTCGTCTTGTCGAACTCGGTCGGGACGTCCAGCAGCGCTTCGCCGCTGGGTCGATCGGCGGGGTCGCCAGGTGGCGTCACGTCCCTGGGCCATACCACAACCGACACCTAGCGGCGTGGTACCCTCCATGTGTGCGAGCACTCCGAGCGTCGGGCCGCGCCGTCGCGTGTGCGGCGATGCTGAGCGTCACCGGTGGTGCTTGGGCGGGCGACGCCGACCGCGCGGAGAAGCTATTTCAGCGCGGCCTCGCGGACATGCTGGCCGGGCGTCACGAGACGGGCTGCGAGCTCATCGCCCAGAGCCTTCGCATCGACTTCACGCCCGGAACACTCTTCACGCTCGCCGAGTGTCGGGCCGCGCAGGGCAAGATCGCGACCGCCATCGACCACTACACCGAGTTCCTGCAGGCGTGGGGCGCGCTCTCGCCCGAGCAGCAGGAGGCGCACCAGGAGCGCCTCGAAGTGTCGAAGAGGGAGCGCAAGGTGCTGCTCGAGAGGGTGCCGACCATGGAGCTTCGTCTCCCCGCCGACGCACCCGCCGGAACGGTCGTGATGAAGAACGGAGTCGTCCTCGACCCCGGGATGCTGGGCAAGGCGCTGCGCGTGGATCCGGGGGAGCACATCTTCGTGACGCAAGCGCCGGGGGAGCCGGTCGCCGAACGTCGCACGGTGATCGCGGCGGGCCAGCACCTGACGATGACCCTTCCCGTGGACACGAGCGCGCCGGATGCCGACCCGCGCGGCGAGGTCGCCGGTTCCCCGTCGCCGGACCCTTCGCCCGTGCCCGTCGTCGCCTCGGCGACGGATGCGCCGCCGCTTCCCGCAGAGCCTCCGGGAGCGCCCGCCTGGGCGCACGCCGCGATCGGGGTCGGGGCCGCGGGGATCGCCGTCGGCGCCGTCACCGGCTTCATGGTGCTGGCCGAGCGACGAACCATCCGCGACGAGTGCCTGGGTCACGCGTGCAGCCGCACCGGGAGAAAGGCGGCCGAGGACGCGCAGCGCATCGGGACGATCAGTACCGTCGCGTTCGCGCTCGGCGTGGCCGGACTGGGGGCGGCGGCCGTTGGCTACTGGGTCGTCCCGCCCTCCGACGCCCAGCGCGTTGCGGTGTCCGTCGCGCCCGCGACGGGCGGTGTCGTGGTCGGAGCGAGCTCGCGATGGTGAGGTCGTGGCTCGCTCTCGCGACGATGGGCGCGGTGGGATGCACGACCCTGCTCGGCGTCGATGGCGACTACGTGGAGGCGGGGACCGCAGGGACCGCGCAGGGTGGCGCGCGCATCGACTCCGGGCGTGACGTCGCGTCGGGTGCTTCCGGGTCGAGTGGCGAGGGCGGCGTCGGTGCCGCGGGCCACGGAGGTTTCGCGGGCGCTGCCGCGTCGAGTGGAACCGCCGGCGCGGCGGGTGACGGCTCGGCCGGGGTCGCGGACGCCGGAGACGACGTCTCGGCCGACGCTGCCAGCGACGTGAATCCCTCCGACTCCGGTCCCGACTCCGAGGCCGGTCCGCCCTGCGCGACGTCCATCGGGTGCCCGCCAGGGCTCGCGGGACCGCCGCTCGTGCGGATGACGGCCGACGGCGGCGCGAGTGGGTTCTGCATGGATCAGCGCGAGGTGAACAACGCCGAGTACCTCGCGTTCCTGTCCACGGTCCCCAACCTGCTCGACCAGGTGCCGCCCTGCATCGCCATCAACCTCACCTTCTTTCCCGTCCCATGGCCCACGCCATCCGGGGCGGAGGCGCTTCCCGTGACGGGTGTCGACTACTGCGATGCGCTCCAGTACTGCCGGTGGGCGGGAAAGCGTCTCTGCGGTCGACTCGGTGGGGGCTCGAACCCGTCCGCGGCGTTCGACGATCCCCAGAGCAGTCAGTGGATGAGCGCCTGCTCGGTCGGCGGCACCCGGGACTTTCCCTACGGCACCGCGTACGACGCCCTCGCGTGCAACGGCGCGGACGCGGGGGTCGGCGCGAAGACGTCGTCGAGCGGACAGGAGCGGTGCGCGGCGGGGTGTGGCGCGCCGCTGAACCTGAGCGGCAACGTCGCGGAGTGGGAAGACTCCTGCTCGACGACCGGCGGAGCGTTCGAGTGCAGGGTACGCGGCGGCCATTTCGCCTCCGGGCGGGACGACCTCACCTGCACGGCGTCGGCAAAGCGCCCGTTCCTCGATCGTTCGGGGGAAGTGGGGTTCCGATGTTGCATCTGAGCTCCTCGGCGGGTCGGAGCAGCCCGTCCGTGGTGCCGTGATACGCTCTCGTTCCAGGTGGTCGCGACCGTGCTGTCGGACGGGTCGCTCTTCGCCGAGCGATACCGAATCGTGCGCCTCATCGCCTCGGGTGGCATGGGTGCCGTGTACGAGACCGTCCATCAGGTCACGGGCCGCCGCGTCGCGCTGAAGGTGATGCTCGGTCACACGCTCTCCAGCGAGGCGCTCAGGAGCCGATTTCTGCAGGAGGCGCGCGTCGCGGGCACCATCCGCAGCAGGCACATCGTGGACGTGCTGGACGCCGGCGTGGACTCCGCGACGAACGCGCCGTTCCTGGTGATGGAGCTGCTCGAGGGAGAGGACGTCGGACAACGGCTGCAACGCCTGGGGAGACTCGACCGCGCCGAGGCCGCGCTCCTGCTCTGGCAGACCGCCGTCGCGCTCGACAAGCTCCACCGTCGCGGCATCGTTCACCGCGATCTCAAGCCCCGCAACCTCTTCGTGGCCCGCACCGAAGACGGGAAGCCGAGCGTGAAGCTGCTCGATTTCGGCGTCGCGAAGATGCTCGCACAGCCGAGCACGTCGGAGAGCGCGACTCAGAACGTCGGCACGCCGCTCTACATGGCGCCGGAGCAGTTCGATCCGAAGGGCAAGGTGTCGGCCGCGACGGATCTCTACGCGTTCGGGCTGCTGGCCTACACGCTGCTGGTGGGCGAGCACTACTTCAAGGACGAACACGCGCTCGCCGACAATCCGTTCGCGTTCGCGGTCCTGGTCAGTGGCGGACCCGAGGAGCCCGCGTCAGTCCGCGCCGAGCTGCTCGGTGTGCGCTTGCCCCGTGCCTTCGACGAGTGGTTCAAGAAGGCTACGTCCCGGGATCCCGCACGCCGCTTTTCGTCGTGCATGCAGGCGGTGACGGCGCTCGCCCTCGCGCTCGGCACGTCCGTGCCGGCTCCGCCTCTGGAGGACGACTCCGGCGCAAACAGCTCGTCGGTGCCGCCCGGCGCCGAGGTCGCGGCGACGGGTGCCGCCGAGTCGGACTGGGGCAGAGCGAAGGACGACCAGCCTCCGACCCTCGACGCCCGCGCGGAAGCGACCGCCGTCGCCGTCCCCCATGCGTCGTGCACCTCCGACCGCCTCGAGGCGACCAGTACGTCCCTGTCGATCACCAACGGCGAAGCGCGTCGCCAGCGTCGCTCGCGCCGGCTCCTGGTCGCGGCCGGGGTGGGCGTGCTGGTCGCGGGCTCTTTCGGGCTGTTCGCGCTCCGGTCACGGAGTGGCTCCGCCGACGCTCCCGCGCCGGCCGCCGCCGACCGGGTCGTCGCGATAGCGCCGGACGCCTCCGCCGTGCTGGCTGCGCCCGAAGACGTGCCTGCCGTGCCGCCTTCTGCGGCGATCCCCTCCGCCGCTTCCGCGGCGCGCGTCGCCACGGACGTCCCGCCGCCGGCGCACAGACCGCCTCCGGCTCGGAAGCCCGTGAGCCGCACGCATCTCTACAAGCGCGAGTGAAGGCGGTTCACCCGGGCGGGAAGACCTCCGCCGCGCAGATTCCGGGCCGCGCTGCGCACCGCCCCATCACGCAGGCGCCGCAGTCGCACCCGGCGTCGGACTCGCACTCGAGTACTCTGCATCCCGTGCCCGTGAGGTCGGCGTCGCAGCGAAAGTTGTCCGGGCACGGCAGGCCGCCGGGCTCCGCGCAGTTCAGCGTCCTGCAACCGTGGACATCGTGGACGGAGCCCGTCTCGGCTTCGCAGCGGCGACCCACTGGGCACGCGAAGCCCTCGGTGCAGGGGATTGGCTGGCAGCCGTGCGCGTCCGCGCGCATCGCGGCGGGAGCGCACCGTTCGTCGTCTCCACACGACCACCCATCGTCACACGGGATCACTTCGCAATGGCCGTCGCTCGCGCAGCGCTCGCCGTCCCCGCAGCCAGTGTCGGTGCAGGGGGCCGAGCACTCCCGAACGCCGCCGCCGAAGCAGTTGCAGGGATCCGCGAAGGGCGCGCAGATCTGCGCCGCGCTGCACTCTGCGTCCGCCTCGCACGGTTGATCCGGGCCCAGGCACGCGCCACAGACGCCGCTGAAGTCGGGGGGACCTGCGGGGTAACAGACCAGGTCGTCCGCGCAGTCGCTCGGGTCGCGGCATGGTTCGGACTCGGCGGGCCACCGGGGTGTGCCGTCGCAGTAACCCCCACCGACCGCGCCCGCGCCGCCGCTGCCGCTCGCGCCCGCGCTGCCGCTCGCGCCGCCTCTCGCACCG
>CAZARU010000126.1:16859-19409 GCA_964487605.1 uncultured Polyangiaceae bacterium | reverse complement strand
AAGGGCAAGAAGATGCTCGCGGAGTCGGGCCTGAACATCATCGCCGCCGACTCGATGGCCGCCGGCGCGAAGGCGGCGGTCGCCGCGGCAGGGGCCCGGGCATGAGCATCCTCGTCGACAAGAACACGAAGCTGCTCGTCCAGGGCATCACGGGCAAGCACGGCGCCTTCCACACGGCCCAGGCGATCGCCTACGGGACCACGGTCGTGGGGGGCGTGGTGCCCGGGAAGGGCGGGGAGCGCAGCGAGCACGGCGTCCCCATCTTCGACACGGTGCGGGAGGCCGTGGCGGCGACCGGCGCCAACGCGACGTCGATCTACGTGCCGCCGCCCTTCGCGGCCGACGCGATCCTGGAGGCCATCGACGCCGGGGTGCCCGTGATCGTGACGATCACGGAGGGGATCCCGGTGCGCGACATGATCGCGGTGCGCGAGGCGCTGCGCGGGAGCGGGAGCCGGCTCGTGGGGCCGAACTGCCCGGGCGTCATCACGCCGGGCGAGTGCAAGATCGGGATCATGCCGGGGCACATCCACAAGCCCGGCAAGATCGGCGTCGTGTCGCGATCCGGAACGCTCACGTACGAAGCCGTGGGGCAGCTCACCGCGCTCGGTCTCGGACAGTCCACCTGCATCGGAATCGGCGGCGACCCGGTCGGCGGCATGGACTTCGTCGACTGCCTGAAGCTCTTCAACGCCGACCCCGGAACCGAGGGCGTCATGATGATGGGCGAGATCGGCGGCAACGCGGAGGAGCGCGCCGCCGCCTACATCAAGGCGCACATGACGAAGCCCGTCGCGGCGTTCATCGCAGGAACGACGGCCCCGCCCGGTAAGCGCATGGGACATGCGGGCGCGATCATTTCGGGAGGAAAGGGCACGGCTTCGGACAAGATTGCCGCGCTCGAGGCCGCCGGCGTGAAGGTCGCGCCGTCGCCATCCGAGATGGGGGCGACGCTCGCGAGCGTCCTTCGATGAGGAGCCGGCAAGGCCGGAATTGAAACCATGTCCACCCAGCGAACCCTATGCATCGTCAAGCCGGACGCCGTCGAGAAGGCGAACGCCGGCGCCATCATCGCGCACGCACAGAAGGCGGGCTTCGACGTCCGCGGCCTGAAGCAAGTCCGTCTGAGCCGGGCTCAGGCGGAGGGCTTCTACGCCGTCCACGCGGAGCGCCCGTTCTTCGACGAGCTGTGCACGTTCATGACGCGCGGCCCCGTGGTGGTCGCTGCCCTGGAGCGCGAGGGCGCCGTCGAGAAGTGGCGGGAGGTCATCGGCGCCACCGACCCCGCCAAGGCCACCGAGGGTACCATCCGCAAGCTCTACGGCAGGGACGTGGGCGAGAACGCCGTTCACGGTTCCGACTCCGAGGAGAACGGCCGCCGCGAGGTCGCGTTCTTCTTCGCCGAGAGCGAGTTCTACTGAGCATGACGGCGAGCCGCCGACTCTCGAGCGGGGCGTGAGCGCTTCGATGCGCGAGAGCGGACGCCCACCGTCCTCGCGCCCATCGGATGCGCAGCTCGCGCGGCTCGAGACGACGCGTGGCGCGGTGCGCGACGCCCTGAGCGCGATTCGCAACCTGCACGAGCTCCTGCGCTCCATCCGCATGGCGCCGAAGGCCGTGGGCGAGGTCATCCCCGAGGTGCGCGCCGCAGCTCGCTCCCTCGTCGGGTTCACCCGGGAGCTCCTGGACGCCGTCGGCGCCCACCTGGACGACTCGACGTGCCTGCACGACCTGGTCGACCACATGACGCCACCCGTCGCCGATCTCGAGGAAGCGCTGTCACTCGCCATGAGCACCGCCATGTCCGCCAGGACGCGCCTCGATCTGGAGCGCGCCGTGGAACGTTCCGCCACGGAGATCGAGTGCGCGCTCGCGCTGGTCTCCCTTCTGGAAGACGCGGTGTCGGCACACCACACCGTCGTGAGCACCCGCGACCTGATCCGCGAGAGCCTCTTCGGTGCCAGCAGCAACAGGGGCAAGAGCGCCGACGTCGTCGTGGACGGGCCGAGCGAGGATCTCGAGATCATCGCGAACACGCGAGCGGCAATGGGCCTCGTGTCCATCGCCGCGGCGCTGGTGAGCTCGACGTCGGAACGGCCCGCCGCTGTCTCCTGGCGCGGCAGCGGCGCCACGGTGGAGATCGCCGTGGTCCCCTTCGACGGCACGGGCTCGGTCCAGACGGCGACCGTTCCGCGCCTCATCGGCCCGTCGCAGCCCTGCGCGCGCGCCGTGGCCCGCGCCATCGGCGTCACGATGGAGGTCGGAGACGACGGCCGCCGAGTGGCGCTGCAGTTTCCCGCATCACCCTGACGCCTCGGAGGAAGCATGAGCACGACCGACATCCGCCCCCTCGTCGAAGCAGCCTTCGCCGACCGGTCGCTCCTCGAGAGTGAGGCGCACCGGACGGCGGTGCTCGACACCATCGCGCTGCTCGATCGCGGCGAGATTCGCGTGGCCACGCGCGACGAGCGAGGGGAATGGACGACCCACGCCTGGATCAAGCAGGCCGTCCTGCTCTACTTCGGCGTCGCCAGGATGGAGAAGCTCGAG
>CAZARU010000126.1:0-16849 GCA_964487605.1 uncultured Polyangiaceae bacterium | reverse complement strand
GAGGTGGGCCCCTTCGAGTTCCACGACAAGATCCCTCTCAAGAGGGACCTCGACGTCGCCGGCGTGCGCGTCGTGCCGCCAGGGACGGTGCGCTACGGCGCATTCGTGGGCCGGGGCGCCATCGTGATGCCCGGCTTCGTGAACATCGGGGCCTGGGTTGGCGCCGGGACCATGGTGGACACGTGGGCGACCGTCGGCTCGTGCGCGCAGATCGGCGAGAACTGCCACCTGTCCGGCGGCGTCGGGATCGGCGGCGTGCTCGCGTCCGGTCATCGTGGAGGACGGCTGCTTCATCGGTTCGCGCGCCATCGTGGTGGAGGGCATGCTGGTCGAGACCGAGGCCGTCCTGGGTGCGGGTGTGACGCTCACCGCATCGACCGCGATCATCGACGTGACCGGAAGCGAGCCGGTGGAGATTCGCGGCCGCGTGCCCGCACGCAGCGTCGTGATCCCGGGCACGCGCACCAAGAAGTTTCCCGCGGGCGAGTACCAGGTGCCGTGCGCGCTGATCATCGGAAAACGCAAGGCGAGCACCGACACGAAGACGACGCTGAACGAAGCGCTGCGCGACTTCGCCGTCGCCGTCTGACCCGCGACGCTCGAGGCCCCCCGATGACGCTCGCAGACACGCTGCTCTGGCTGTGCGAGATCCCCTCGCCCATCGGGGAGGAGCGCGCGCTGTGCGATGCGGTGGAGGCGCGCCTCGGCCGCGCGACCCTGGCCGCTCCGATCCGCCGGTACGAGAACTCCCTGGTCGTACCGGTCACCCGGGGCACGGCCGGACCGCACGTGGTCCTCGCGGGCCACCTCGACGTCGTCCGCACGGAGCACGATGGGCCGCCGCGGGTCGAAGGCGACCGCCTGTTCGCGCCGGGTGCGGCGGACATGAAGAGCGGTCTCGCGCTCATGCTCGCTGCCGCCGAGGGCGCGCACCGACCCGACCTGGATCTGACTCTCGTCTTCTATTCGCGCGAGGAGGGCCCCTTCGACGAGAACGAGCTGGGCCCCGTGCTCGAGCAGGACGGCGAACTGCGCACCGCGACGCTCGCCGTGGCGCTCGAGCCCAGCGACAACAAGCTGCAGCTCGGCTGCGGGGGGTCGCTCCACGTCACCGCCCGCTTCACGGGGCGCACCGCCCACAGCGCACGACCCTGGCAGGGCGAGAACGCCATCCACAAGGCGGCGGGCGTGCTCGCTCGCCTCGGCGCGCTTCAGCCGGTGGCCCGGGAAGTGGACGGTCTCGAGTGGCGTTCGGTCGTGAGCGCCACGCTGGCGAGCGGCGGGCGCGCGCGGAACGTGATCCCGGACGTGTTCGAGCTGAACGTGAACCGCCGCTTCGGCCCGGGCGAGACCCTGGAAGAAGCCGAGCGCGTCGTCGCCGAGCTCGTGGGCGGCGACGCCGAGCTGATCGTGACGGACCGATCGCCTTCGGCCCCGCCCTTTCGAGCCCATCCCCTCGTTCAGGCGCTGATCGAGAGCGGCGTGCGAGCGGTCGAGCCGAAGCAGGCGTGGACCGACGTCGCGCGCTTCGCAGCGCTCGGGATCCCGGCGGTGAACTTCGGCCCTGGGGTGCAGGCCCAGGCGCACCAGCGCAACGAGTGGACGCTCCTTCCGCAGCTCGCCGAGGGTGCGGCGATTCTGGACACCTGGCTCGAGAGGATAGCGGCAAGGTGAGCGCGCACGCCCGCACCCCCACGCGTCGCGCGTGGCTCGTCGCGGCGGTCCTCTCGACGCTCGCCTGCGACGAGTGGCTGGGCCCCGGCACCGATCAGCGCGTCAGAGGGTCGCTCTATTCGGCAGCCCCCCTCGCGAGCGCGATGGCCGCCTTGAAGGCGCAGGCCGGCGACCCGCTCCGCGTGTTCAAGATGGTCGTCTTCTCCGATCGCCTCGTGGTGCAGGTGCTCAGCAAGCGGCGCTCGGACGCCCTCGATCAGTTCGTGTACCGAGAGGGAAAGGTGACCGGACCTATCCCCGTCGAGCTGAAGGGGGAAGGCACGCTCGACGACAACGTCTTCCCCCTCGAAGAGGCGCGCATCGCGGCCATTCCCGAGCTGGTGCAGCGCGCCGCTGCGGCCAGCGGCGTCGAGGACGCCCTCGTGACCAAGATCGTCGTGAAGCGCGACTTGCCCGAGGCCAAGGACGTGCGGTTCCGCGTGACCGTGGCCGGCCCGCGCCGCGAGGCGGTCGTCGTGGCGGACTGGACTGGACAGCTCGTCGGACCTTGAACCACACGCCCGGCGGCGTCAGCAGGCGCCGAGCGTTCCGATCTCGATGTCGTCCACGTACCAGCCTCCGCGCCGCGGCGAGCAGGCGTAGTTGGCGGTGGTCCCGTACCAGAACCGGATGCTGAGCGACCCTCCGGCGTAGGCGCTGACGTCGTACTCCGCGAGCTGCCACACGCGCTGCGGGCTCTGGTACGTGTAGCTCATGCGGTTGTCGATGGTGCACGGCGTGGTGCACGACGTGTCGGCGCACGTGTTCCTGGCAGCGCCGGCACCCCAGCCTCCTGAAGGCGCGAGGTCCGTCCAGCTCGTCCCGGAGCTGGCCTGCACCAGGGCGCCGCCGAACGCGGAGGGGCCGATGCAGAAGCACGTGCAGGGCATGATCTCCATCCAGTGCCAGAACCTGAGCAGGATCGTCTTGCCCGTGTGCCCTGTCAGGTCGATCGGCGGGGACGTGAGCGAGCCGTCGCTGCACGCCCGCGCGTTCCCCGTGAGGTTGGTCCCCCAGAGCGAGCCTGCGCCAGTGTGATCGGCGCCCGGACCCTCTGCACCCGACGGGACACCGCACTGCCAGTCGCCGTTGGACCCGCCGGCGACGAAATCTCCGGGGCACGCGTCGAAGCTGTACGAGGCGAACGTGCAGCCGAGCGGCGTCGTACCACCACCGGATCCGCCGGTGCCGGAGGTGCCCGCCGTCCCGCCCGCTCCCGCGGTTCCACCGGTACCCGCCGTCCCCGCAGTTCCACCGGTGCCCGACGTGCCGCCGGTGGCGCCGGTGCCCGAAGTTCCGGCAGCGCCGCCCGTGCCGCCCATACCGGACGTTCCGGCGGCACCGCCGACCCCTCCGGCGCCGGACGTGCCCCCCGCCGCGGCGCCTGCGGATCCGGCAACGCCTCCCGCTCCAGCTTGCGTGGCGCCTCCGACTCCACCGCCGCCTTCGCCACCTGGCGGCTGCCCCGCGGCCGCGCTCGCCCCCGCGTCCCCTGCCTGGCCGGTACCGCTCGCACCGCTCGTGCCACCGGCGCCCGCGGCGCCGTCCGGCAACGACGCGTCCGTTCGACCCGCAACGCCCCCCACGGCGCCGGCGTACGGCCCGACGTTCCCGTCACCCTGCGCGCACGCCGCGGACAGGCCCATCGCGCCCAGCGTCACGAGCAGCGCCGACACCGCGCGGTGCGAGACGACGACGGCTCGGGTGGACGCGCGTGAGGGGCGGGAGGACAGCGCACCGGACAAGGGCGAACCGCGCCCACTGCAGCACGACCGCTCCACCAGGGCAAGGCGCAGCGCAGCAGCGCGGCGGCTCACGGCACCTTCAGCTTCGCCCACGCGACGTCCATCCGCGCGATCCACTCGGCGAGATCGCTCGCGATCACCTGGGACAGGGGGCGGTCCGTGGTGACGACGAGGTCTCGCACGATCGCCGCGTCCGTTTCGTGCGCGGCTCCGCCGGCGACCAGCTCCCCGGCCAGGCGCGCCGCGCCACCGGTCATCGCCGTCGCGTCGCGCGACGTGATGTCGGTGTGGACGATGCCCACGATGCCGAGCCCGAGGAGCCTTCGGAAGGTCGGGAGCTGCGCGCGCATCAGACGGTAGCCGAGGTCCGCGGCGGAGGCGTCGGAAGCGCGCTCGTCCAGTCCCCACGATCCTCGGCCGTCGTCCGACCGGCCTCGAAACACCAGCACCGCGCCGGGCGTCCGGACGCCGTCGACCATCGCGACGATCTCGAGATCGACGGACGCGTCACCGTTGGTCACCTCGAGCATTTGAACGCGATCGAAGCCGAGGCGGATGCGCGTTCTCGGATGGACGACGAGGGCGAAGCGCGGACCGTCGCGCCCCGCGATCTCACGACGCTCGAGCTCCACGAACACTGTCGGAGCAGGGTGCGCCAGGGACGACGACCCGGCAAGTCTCGGTGAGCGTCACCCCTTCCAGGTGACGTGGTAACGGATGCCACCGGACGTGCGCGTCCAGCGCACGCGCACTTCCCTGCGTCCCGCCACCTGCAGCACGGCCTCGATGCCCCCGGCGATCCCGAGCATCTGCTCCTCGCTCACGTCGGGCCACTCCACGAGCTCGACCACGCCGACCCCGGGCTGCTCCACGCGCGCCTCGAGCCTGCCGACGTTGTAGGTGCGGCTGTGGAACTCCGGGGTGCGCTCGACGAGGGCCTTGTCGGACGTGAACCGCAGCAGGATGCGCCAGATGGTGGAGACCATGCGCTCGGTCGTGCGATGACAGAATCGGCGAACGAAGTCCGCGAACTCGCCCGGTGGGACGCCGGACTCGGCCGCCACGGCCCGCTGGACTTCATCGGCGATGCGAACGGGCACCCAGGACTCGGGGAGCGCCGCCTCGTAGATCTCCCGATCCGCGTCGCTGAGACTTGCAACGGCCTTCGCGACCGCCTCGACGCCCGCGACCTCCTCCAGCGACTGACGCGAGTTCAGGATCGAAAGACCGGAGAGGCACGGTTCGGCCATCGCTCCTCGCTCACTCACACTCCGGAGGCACCTTCGCCGTGCCGATCGCCTTGTTGATCTTAGCCTTCGCCTGGGCGAACTCCTGCTTCGCCTCGCTGGCTTCGCGGCACGCTTCGGCTCCCTTCGCGTAGAACCTGCGCTCGGCGCCCATGGAGAACGCGCCGCGATTCAGCGCCATGCAGCACTTCTGCAGCGGTGACTGCTCGGGCTCGTCCTTCTTCTCCTCGGCTGCCGGCTCGGGATCCTTCACGGGCGGCGGCGCGGGGGCGGGCGCGGGCGCAGCCGCGACGGGCGGCGGAGCCTTCTTCTCTTCTTCGCAGCCGAGCAGAGCCGAACCCACGAAGCCGACGAGGCCGATCATCCAGAGGCGAGTCATGGCGAGTCTCCCGAGTTCGCGGCGACGAACCGCCACGTCGCTGGCCACGCTACCACGAACTGCGACGATCGACGCTCCGAGGGATGGACGCCGCCCGCGGCCCACGCGACACTGCCGGACATGCGCTCGTGGCGGCTGCTGCCCGCGCTCGCGTCGCTGGCGGCCGCGCGACCCGTCGGGGCAGAGGAGGCGCCGGCACCACCGGAACCGGAGGTGGTCGCCGGCGTGGAGGACGAGCAGTCCCACCCCGACGACGCCGTGAGGGCGGTGGGCAACGTCGTGCTCTGGCCGCTGCGCTGGGTCGTCGAGGGCGTGTTCTTCGTGACCGGTGTCGCTGGCGGCGTCGTGGAAGACGAGCAGGTCGTCCCCCGGGTGAACGACCTGCTCGATCCTCCACCGGGGGAGGTTCGCGTGTTCCCCACGGCGTTCGTGGAGACCGGCTTCGCTCCCAGCATCGGCCTTCGCATGATCACGCGTGGCAAGCACTTCGCCTCGACCGCTCGCGCAGGCTTCGGCGGCATCGACAGCGTGGTCGTCGAGTCACGGCTCAAGGTCGCGGCGACGGTCGGCGTGCCCGCGAGCGTGGGGCTGGAGGTCCTCGGCGACCGGCGCGAGCGGAGCTATCTCGGTCTGGGGCAGACCCCGGCGACGGACACGAGGAACCGCTTCGTCCCGGGCGCCGCGGGAACGGCAGCGAAGTTCCGCGAGGAGCGCGGACGCTTCATCGGCAGCCTCGGGATCCGCCCGCTCTCGGACTTCGAGGTCCTGCTCTCGTCGAGCGTCACGCGCCGAACGACGGAGGATCCTCGTGACCCCGACGCCACGGCGATGAGCCGCGTGTTCGAACCCGGCAGCGTCCCCTCGGCCCTGGCGACGACCTCCCTGCTCTACGACGAGATCGCCCTTCGCCTCGATACGCGCAGGAGTCGCGGAGGCCCCTCCGGCGGAGTCGTGCTCGAGGCCTACGTGGGACGCACGGACGGCATCGTGGACACGGAGGTGACCCTCGGACGCGCCGGTGGGCGGGCCGCCGCGTACGTCCCGGTCGTTCGTAGCTCCACGATCCTGTCACCCCGCATCGTGCTCGACGGCGTGAGCAACCTGGGCGACTCGGCGATCCCGTTCACCGAGCTCGCGGGTGCACCATCGTACCGCGGGTCCGACGACCGTGCCGATCTGGTGAGCGCCGTCGCGTCACTCGACTATCGGTGGGCCATCTGGACGTACGTCGCGACCCGCGTCTTCGTCGACGCGACCACCGTCGCACCGAGCGTCGACGCGCTCGACCCGGCTCCAGAGAAGCTCCGCTGGGCCGCAGGCGGTGGGCTCGACCTCTTCAGTCGCAGCACGACACTCGGCGCCATCGCGGCGAGCGGCGGCACGGATGGCCTGCGAGTGCTGGTGGAGGTGGGCATCTCCTCCGGCTTCGGCGATCGGCAGCATCGCAGATGAGGGCGGCGCCGCACGTTCGAGCCCTGTGGGCGGCGCTCCTCGCCGTCGCTTGCGCCCACTCCCCGGCGCGCTACCGCGACGTGGCCGCGGTGGGCGTGGCGGGCGACGACGTGCCCGTGCCGGTCCCCTCGCGAACCCGCGTGCTCAAGGGCACGCACCTGTCCCGCGTGTACCTGCAGCGCCCCGTCCTCGAGGCGCTCGAGACGACGCGCGTCCCGCGCGCACGAGACGTCAACGCCTACGACGAGGTCCCGCGCTCGAGCTGGTTCGACCCCCTCGAAGGTCGCGGCGCGAAGGAACTCGAGGACGCCTACGCGATCGTCGGCAAGCCGAAGCCGCCGTTCCGCATCCTGGACCGAAAGGGAGCCATCGAACCGGGAGCGCTGGTCGTCGAGGACGCGCGCGGCCACCGGTGGGAGCTCGTGAGGGATCACCCCGCGCCCCGCGACACGCGCACGGCGGCTGCGGCCATCGGCTCTCGCCTGGCGAGGCTGGCCGGGTGGATCGCGCCGGAGACCTGGGTGGTGGACCTTCGGCCCGCGCCGAAGCCCGGCTGGGAGAGGGTGGCGGCGGTGCACTGGTCGCCGGGAATCGACGTCGGGCCGACCCCCGAGGGTAGGCGCCGTGCAGACGATCCGAACGATCGGATCGCGCACCGTGACCGGCGCTCGCTCCGCGCGCTGGGCGTGCTCGCGGCCTGGCTCGACGCGCGAAACCTGGGGCCCGAGGCGACCCGTGACGCCTACGTCGGGCGGCGCGGCGCGGGTCACGTGCGGCACTACGTCGTCGGATTCTCCGGATGGCTGGGTGCTCATCGCACGCACCGCCACAAGAAGGAAGCGCTGCCCGTCGGCGAGGTGAGCGGCAACGTGTTCACGAACCTGATCACGTTCGGGCTCCGCCCGGAGCCCACGGATCCGACGCCCAGGCCGGACCTCCGTGCGTTCAAGCCGAAGCTCCGAGCCGCGAAGTGGCGCCCGCGCCACCCCTACGAACCGAGGGACCGAATGCTACCGGACGACGCCTACTGGGGCGCCAAGCGCCTGGCACGCATCGACGACGACGCCATGGAGTGGGCGGTCGCCGCGGGAAAGATCCGCGACGCGAAGGTGGCGCGCCACCTCATCGACGCGCTCCGGTCGAGACGGCAGGACCTCACCCGGTGGGCGTACGCGGAAGTCACGCCCTGCGAGGTGGAGTCCCTGAACGATGACGAGGTCGTGCTGCGGGACGAGGCGGTGGCGAGCGACCTGCAACCCGGTGGGGCAACCATCTACGCCGTCGCGTTCCTCGACGAGGACGGCGACGAGCTCTTCCCGAGCATCAGCGTGCGGCCGTCGCGGGCCACGTTCACCGTCGAGCTTCCGGAGAAGCTGCGGGGCTACTTCATCCTCCGCGTTCTCGCGCTTCGCGGGGCAACCGAGGGCGCGCGGCCCATGGAGGTCCATGCGATCCGCGATCAGGCCGGAACCCGCGTCCTGGGCATCCGACACTGAAGCACCCGCGCCGTCACCTCGGCGCCGGTGAAAGACGGATCGATCGGGGCTAGGCTCCCCCCGTGCTCCGTCGCCTCAAAGCGCTGCTGGCTCTCGTCGTGCCCTTCGGGCTCCTCGTGAACACGAAGCCGCGACACTACTGGGAGATGCTCAAGGTGCTCTGGGACAACCGGGGCCGCTGGGCGTACATGCTCAGGATCCTGCGCCACGGAGTGTGCGACGGCTGCTCGCTCGGACCTCGCGGCTTGCGCGACGACGTCCTGCCCGGCGTCCACCTCTGCCTGTCGCGCCTCAAGCTCATGAAGCTGAACACCATGGGCGCCATCCCGCCGCACTGGTTCGAGGATACCGACGCACTCGAAGCGCTCGACAACGAGGACCTGCACCGCCTCGGACGCCTCGCTCACCCCATGCTGCGCAGGTCGGGGGAGCGGAAGTTCCAGCGCATCTCGTGGGACGAAGCCACCGAGCTCGTGGCGGAGAAGCTCCGCGACTGCGATCCCGATCGCGTCGGCTTCTTCCTCACGAGCCGAGGCTTGACGAACGAGACCTACTACACGGTCCAGAAGCTCTCGCGGATCGCCGGCAGCCCCCACGTGGACTCGTGCGCGCGCCTCTGCCACGCCGCCTCGACCGTCGGGTTGAAGCAGACCCTGGGCATCGCGGCACCGACCCTCTCGCTGTCGGACTGGATCGGCGCCGACGTGATCTTCGTCATTGGCTCGAACCTCCCGAACAACCAGCCGGTCAGCACCAAGTACCTCCGGGCCGCACGCAAGGCGGGCTCGCGGGTCGTCGTCGTCAACCCGTTCCGCGAGCCTGCGCTCGAGCGGTACTGGATCCCGAGCGTGCTCCCCTCCGCGCTCTTCGGCACGCGGCTCATGGACGACTACTTCCCCGTGCGTCCGGCGGGGGACATCGCGTTCCTCAGCGGCGTGCTCAAGGCGCTCGACGAGATCGGCGGCTGGGACGAGACGTTCGTGCGGGAGCGCACGTCCGGCTCCGAGGAGTTCCGGGCGCTGCTGGCGCGCACCTCGTGGGCGGAGATCACCTCCGACTCCGGCGTGGAGGAGGCCGAGATCCGCCGCCTGGCCGGGATCTACGCGAAGGCGAAGACCGCCGTCTTCGTCTACTCGATGGGGCTGACGCAGTACGAGTTCGGCGTCGAGAACGTCAAGATGGTCGTCAACCTGGCGCTCGCGCGCGGCATGATTGGCCGCGAGAAGTGCGGCATCATGCCCATTCGCGGCCACAGCGGCGTGCAAGGCTCCGCGGAGTGCGGGGCCGATGCCGACAAGCTTCCGGGGGGGCTTCCCATCGAGGACGAGCATTGCGAGCGCCTGGAGCGAGCGTACGACCACCCCATTCCGCGCCGTGCCGGGCTCCGCGCCGCTCACCTGCTCGAGCGGGCCGGAACCCAGGGGCTCGATCTGCTCTATCTCGTCGGGGGCAACCACCTCGAGACGATGCCGGATCGCCGGCACGCGCGTGAGGCGCTGTCCAGCGTCGCTCTCAGAGTGCACCAGGACATCGTCCTGAACACGTCCTCGCTCCTCGAGGCGCGCGAGGCGGTCTTGCTGCTGCCCGCGCAGACACGCTACGAGCAGCGCTCCGGCGGCACGTCCACCTCCACGGAACGACGCATCCGCTTCACGCCGGAGATCCCCGGACCTCGCGTCGGCGAGGCGAAGCCGGAGTGGGAGATCCCCTGCCTCATCGGCCGGCGGGTACGCCCGGACCGGCCCGATCTGTTCGGCTTCGCGGACACGCGTGCGGTGCGACGCGAGATGCAGGCGGTGATGCCGCTCTACGACGGGATCGCGTCGCTGGAGAAGGAGGGTGACTCGGTGCAGTGGGGCGGGCCACGCCTCTGCGCGGACGGCTTTCCGGGCATGCCCGACGGGCGCGCGCGCTTCGCGGTCGTGAAGATCCCCCGGGTGGACGTCCCCGAGGGGACCTTCCTGCTCACCACGCGGCGCGGAAAGCAGTTCAACTCGATGACCTACGGCAACGAGGACCCGTTGACGGGCCGCGCGTCGCGGCGCGCCATCCTGCTCGACCGGCGCGACATGCGCGACCTGGGTGTCGCCGAGGGGGAGGACATCCTCGTCCGGAGCGCGGCCGCGCAGATCACCGCCTCGGCCATCGCCGCACCTTGTCGGCGCCAGCACGTTCAGGGCTACTGGCCGGAGTGCAACCCGCTGCTCGAACGACGCTACGACCCGCAGTCCGGTGAGCCGGACTACGCCACGGTGGTCACGATACAGCGCTCGCCGTGACGCCACGGCAGCCGGCGCGCAGAGTCAGCAGACGTTGCTCGTGCACATGCGCCGGGCACCGTCGATGACCGCAAGGAGCGTCTGCGGCTCCTGCGCGCCGGGGATGGCGAACCGTCCGTCGATGACGAAGAACGGCACGCCGGTCACGCCCTCGCGCCGCATGTCGTCCGCGTGTGCCCGGACCGCGTCGCGATCCTCACCCGTGTCGAGCCGGGCGAGGATCTCGTCCCGGTCGAGGCCGATCCCCGCGGCCAGGGTGGCGAGCTCGGCGTGGCACCCCACGTCGCGCCCTTCCTCGAAGTACGCGCGGTACATCCGCATGACGAGCTCGCGCCGCTTCGGCTGCGGCGTCCACCGCACCACGCAGTGCGCGGGAAGAGTGTCCGGAACCCGCCCGGCCGGCGCGAAGGCGAACTGGATCCCCACGCGTTCGGCGACCTCGAGCAGCCGTCGCTTGAACGCATCCGCTACCCGCGAGCCGCCGAACTTCCGGGCGAGCAGCTCGTCCCGATCTACGCCTTCTGGCCCGAGCCCCGGATGGAGCAGGAACGGGTGATAGTCCACCGAGACGAGCAGGTCTGGCCGCTCGGCCAGCGCCGCGTCGAGCTGCTTCTCCCCCACGTAGCACCACGGGCAGACCACGTCGTACACGACGCAGATGGACAGCGCGGTGCCATTCTCCACGAACGGGATCTTACGCGAAGTCGCCGGCCGGGGTTCCGTCGACCGCCAGAAAAGCCCGGCCGAGGCGCTGCGCCCCGGGTGGGCCATGGTAGGAAACCGCCATGGCCATCGTGGCGTTCCTGGGAGCCGGCCTCATCGGCAGCGGCCTGGCGGAGGCGGCCATCGGCCGTGGTGACGCGGTGCGCGTCCACAACCGCACGCCCGGCAAGACCGGGCGCCTCGCGGAGCTGGGCGCGGTCGTGGCGCCCTCCTTCTCCGACGCCGTGCGCGGCGCGGAGCGCGTGCACCTCGCCCTGAACGACGACGCGTCGGTCGACGCGGTCCTCGACGCCTGCGGCGACGCCCTCGCCGGAGCCGTCGTCGTCGATCACACCACCACCGCGCCCGCGGGGACCGCGCAGCGCTCGGCCCGGCTCGACGCGCGCGGCCACGCGTTCCTCCATGCCCCGGTGTTCATGTCTCCCGCCATGTGCCGCAGCGCGCAGGGGATCATGCTCGTCGCCGGAAGGCGCTCGACCTTCGACCGCGTGGAGGCTGCGCTCGGCGCGATGACCGGATCCGTCGAGTACCTGGGCGAGCGAGCCGACGCCGCCGCGGCCTTCAAGCTCTTCGGCAACGCGATGATCGTCAGCATCGTCGCGGGACTGTCGGACGTGTACGCGATGGCCGCCGAGCTCGGAATCCCGGCGACGGAAGCGCACGGCCTCTTCTCGAAGTTCAATCCCGCGGCGCTGATAGCTCACCGCGGCAAGAACATGGCCGCCGGCAGGTACGCGCCCAGCTTCGAGCTGACGATGGCGCGAAAGGACGTGCGTCTCATGCTCGAAGCCTCGGGGCAGCGGCGTCTGACGGTGCTCGGCGCCATCGCCGCCCGCATGGACGAGCTCCTCGCCGCGGGCTACGGCGCAGCCGACGTCGGCGTGCTCTCGATCGACTCGGTTCCCCGAAGCGACTGAGCCGCGGTCGTCTCGCCGCGCCGGGTTTCGAGCCGGGCGATGGCCCGCTCCACGACGTCGTCGTCGAGGAACAGCGCGTAGCTCGCGAGCATCACCGCGCTGAACATCGGGACGGTCATGGCGACGTCGATGCCCAGGTGAAACGCGACGCCGACCGCGAGGCACCACGGGCGAAAGCGCCGGAACCAGACGAGCAAGGGGAAACCGAGCTCGAAGGCCAGCGTGCCCCAGGTGATGAGCTGGACGACCGGCGTTCCGACGGAGGTGGGCCACTCGGCGTAGAGCGGGGAGGCGAGCACGTCCTGTAGCGCGAGCCCCGCCCGCCAGCGCTCGTGCCCGAGCTTCGCGAGCGCGGAGAACGAGTAGACGTAGGCGATCTGGAGCTGGCCCAGCCGAACAGACCACCCGGGCGCCAGCGCGCCCGCGTCGCGCCACGGTCCGAGGAGCCGCACCCGATGCCCGAGCGGCATCGCCACCGACAAGCCCGCCAGGATGACGAACAGCCGATCGCCGCTGTTGGCGACATAGGGATTGCGATGGTGCAGCGACGCCGCGCACACGAAGACGACGAGCGCCGCGGCGCGTGGAGCCACCCCCGCAGCCAGGCACAGCGCCGCCAAGAGGAACCCGACGCCCACGACGACGGGCAAGAGCCGCGAGTCCGGCGCGAGCGCGAAGAGCGACCAGCTCGCGTGCCCCACCCCGTCGAGCAGCGCCCACGGCACCATGCCGTCGGGCCCGTAGTAGCGCTGCGCGTTGAGCAGCGCTCCCGCGGCGGTCCACGCGCCGAGCAGGCCGAACGCGATGCGGAAGAGCGCGACGCCCCCGCCGCGCGTCGTCGGCGCGAGGAATCCCAGGAGGTCTCGGATCATCCGTCACCCTCGGGCAACGGCGCGGCGCCGCGCCTCGGAACCACCGCCTCGTCGCAGCGGTGCACCAGCAGGGTGGTGGCGAGGAGCACGGCCGATGGAGCAGCGTCGCCCGTTCCCACCGCCGCGCGCTCCCCGAGCACGACCCGCGCCGTGGTGGGGTCGGTCGCTCGGGCCTCTCGACAGAAGTACGCGAGCACCTCGCGTCCGTGGTGAGCGCGCTGATCCTCCTTCGCCAGGTTGCCGAGGATCTTGCGCAGTCTCATGTCCGAGATGCGATTCGAGAGGCCGCGAGACGACTGCACCGTGGTCGCGAGCATCCGCGTCGCGCCGCCCGGCGCGTGGGCGACGACGACCACCTCCGCGGTCCGCGGCGGCCGAGAAAACATCCCCCAGCGATTCGTCATGAGGAGCCCGTCCGCGTACCAGGCGAGCGCCGGCCAGACGACCTCGCGCGCCTCGGGAGGGAGCCCCGTCACGAGCACGCTGCCCACGTGCAGCCCGAAGAACGCGGGCGCCGCGACGCGCGCGAGGCTCGCTCCGATCCGCCGCAGGTTCACTCGGGGAGCGTAGCCTCAACCGCACTGGTGGGTCGTGTACGTCACCCCTTCTTCCGAGCGCAGCGCGTGGACGACGCCGCCCTGGTCGAGCACCGCGAGGTCACGGAGGGATTCCTCGGGAAGCGTGTTGGCGGGAAGCACGGCGCCCCCGATGACGGTCCCCGTGATTGGCTCGAGGCACGAGAGCACGACCGTGGGCGTCGCCGTCCCGCGCTGCACCTCGGCCGCGAAGTAGACGACCCCCGCGCCGTCGGTCTCGAGCAGGAGGATGGCTCGCACGAACGGCCAAAGCGCCAGTTCCCGACGAAATCGCGGCTGACCCGAGGCCCGCTCGACGGCGGTGACGACGACGCGCCCTGCCTTCGCGTCGAGGATCGCGGCGGTGAGGAGCAGCTCGCCGTCGCGGCTCGGGCGGCCCGCCAGCTCGGTACGAGGCTCGGCCGCCTTGCCCTTCGTGGTACCCACGTGCACGAGGCGCTCGTGACGGCGCTCGAGGTACACGTCGTCCCCGTCCACGAACACGCCCGTCACCTCCCCCGGATCGGGCAGGTGCTCCCCGGTGACCGCCAGCTTGCCGTTGAGCCGTCCGTTCGCGTCGTACAGCGCGACCTGGCGGTCCGCATGGCGGTCGAGCACCGCCATGGACCCGTCCGCGGCCACGGCGAGGTCCTCCGGCGCGCGGAGATCGACGGCGAGGGTCGAGCGGACCTTGCCGTCGACGCCGCGACGGACGAGGCGACCGTTCACGGGGTCGAGGACGTACACGTCACCGCCCACGTCCGCGGCCACGCTCGTCGGCCCCAGGGCGTTGCCTTCGGCGAGACGCTCCCGTCCGAGCTGATCGTCGCGCGTGCCCCACGCCGCGTGGAACCGGACCTCCGGCGGCGGCGAAGCTGCGCGGACGGGCGTGGGATCCGTGGCCACCGAGGCGCCCGAGGGCTTCGCGCCGGGTGGAGGCGACGACGCGCGGACACTCGCCGCGGACGGCGCGGAAGGCGCGCGCGCGCGCTGCGCGTCGCGCTCGCTCCGGCGCGTGGCCCAGAAGATCAGCGCGAGGGCGACGAGGGCGACGAGGGCGAAGGCACCGGCGACGACGAGGCGACGCGAGGTCGTCGGCGCGTCGCTAGTAGCCTTCACGACGGATCGCGTGGTACGCGCTCGACGCCGTCCGTAGTCCGCCGGTGCACCCGTACGAGCACCCCTTGCACTCGTACGCGTACATGGATCCCCAGGGGTCGCCGGACTCGTAGATGAAGATGTGGCCGGCTCCGTTGCTCCGGTAAACCATCGCGTCGGCCGCCTGCATGCTCCCCTGGGGGACGGTCTTCCACCGGCTGGAGTCGACCACGAAGTCGGCCGTGCTGTAAGGGTGCGAGTCTTGGCTCAGGTCCGTGTTGCTCTCCGGCACGCGCCAGACCTTCGCGACGAACCCCGAGCAGTCGCCTCCGTAGCTCCCGGTGTGCGTGCAGCTCGGACAGCCGCCGGAGCAGGAACCCGCGTTCGACGCGTTGGGCCCCTCGGGCAGGTAGCGACCATGACCCCACCAGTAGGAGAACCCCACGCCGGCGCGGGCCCGGGTGAGCGCCGCGTCGTGCTCGGGATTGCCCGTCGCCCCGCCGCCGGCACCGGAACCCGCAGCGCCACCGGCACCCGCAACGCCGCCGGAGCCTCCCGTGCCACAGGTGCAGTCGAGCGCACAGGAGAGGCAGGTCTCGAACGCGAACGGATCGCAGTAGCCGTCGCCGCAGCCGACCGGCGCCGAGCCGCCGGCGCCGCCCACGGATCCGGACCCACCCACCGATCCCGCGCCACCTGCGCCACCCGGTGGTCCGGAGCCACCGGCTCCGGCGGGTGGCGCGCCACCAGCCCCGCCCACGCCCGGCGCTCCTCCCGCTCCGGGCGGCTCCGTGCCCGAACCACCCGCACCGGCGGGCGGCGTGGTGCCGCCGCCCCCGGAGCACGCCGAGACGCACGAAGGGTCCCCGTTGGTCGCGCACGCGCAAGCCGACAGGCAGCTCGTGCACGCCGAGCAGTCTCCGTTGCCGCAACCCTGGGTCGGCGCCGGCGTGGCCTCGGGCGGGTCCGTCTGTCCGTCGGGGAGCGGACCCCCACCGGCCGCGCTGCAGCCGAAGAGCAGCAGGGCGACACAAGGGGGGACGAACGCGAGGGACCAGAGAGAACGCATCGGGAGCGGGGTTGCACGCGGTGTTCCAGGCAGGCAGGGGCGCGCGGCCGCAGCTTTTCCGGCACTTTCGGGGTGCCCGTCGACCCGCGCGGGACCGAGGTGTTCGGACGGGACTGGACACCGTCTGGACGGCTCGGACGTTTGCGCCCGGGGGCGATCGGGCGCATCTCGCACCGATGCCGTCCTCGCGCGTCCGCGCCCTGGGCCTCGTCGAGGGGACCCGGTTCGAGCCGGCCGGCGCGCGCGAGGTCAGCGACGAGGTCGTGGTGGAGGAGCCGCTCGAGATCCGGATCGCCGGGGACGCGCTCGCGATGACCATGCGGACCCCCGGCCACGACGAGGAGCTCGCCGCGGGCTTCCTGCTCGCCGAGGGGCTCGTCACGACGCGCAGCGACGTCGGATCCATCGCGCACTGCGGCCGACCCGACGAGGAGGGCTACGGCAACGTCATCGACGTCGTGCCCGCCGCCGGCACCAGCATCGACCTGGAGCGCGCCCAGAGCGCACGCCGCGGCACGCTGGTGACCGCCGCGTGCGGCGTGTGCGGGCGCCGCAGCGTGGACGATCTGATGGAGCGCGTTCGCCCCGTGAGCGACGCCGCGCGGTTCGATCGCGAGGTGGTCGCCAAGTTGACCGAGCGCCTGCGCGAGAACCAGCCGGCGTTCGAGCGCTCCGGCGGCCTGCACGCCGCCGGGGTCGCCACCGCCGCCGGCGAGTGGCGCTGCACGCGCGAGGACGTCGGGCGGCACAACGCCGTGGACAAGGTGATCGGCCACCTCTTCGCCGCGGGCGAGCTCCCCGCGACCGGGCACGCGCTCGTCGTGAGCGGCCGCACGAGCTTCGAGATCGTGCAGAAGGCAGTCGTCGCCGGCTTCCCCCTGGTCGTGAGCGTGTCGGCGCCGACGTCCCTGGCCGTCTCCACCGCGCGCCGCGCGCGGGTGACGCTCGCCGCGTTCGCGCGCTCCGGCGTCTTCACGGTGTACTCGGCCGTCGAGCGCATCGCCGGGTGACGCCAGGTTTTTCGCCGGGAAAACGCCAGGGAAGCGGGGCCGTCCCCCTCGACGCCGCCGCCGGTGGCGGGCCGTCCCGTCTGCTGTTAGAGGAGCGCCGCTTGACCTTCTCCTCACCCCTCGCCCCCCTCCGCTCGCGCGCCGTCGTCGCGCTCGTCGTCCCGCTCGCGCTCGCCTGCGCCACCACGAGCGACGACCTCGGCTCCTCGCACGGCGCACCCGACGCGACCGCAGGCGTCGCCGGCGCGGGCGCGATCGACGGCGGCTGGACCGA
>CAZARU010000125.1:0-19476 GCA_964487605.1 uncultured Polyangiaceae bacterium | reverse complement strand
GCGCTCGAACCGCCACTCGCGCTCGAACCGCCACTCGCGCTCGAACCGCCACTCGCGCTCGAACCGCCGACGCCGCCTCCGCCGTCCGGCGAGCCGCCCGAGCCCGCCGTACCGCCGCTCCCGCCGGAACCGGCGGCGGCCGCGCTTCCCCCCGACCCGCCGGCGCTCGTCGCTCCACCGTCCGTGTCCTCGGTGCCACACGCGACGGCGAGGACGACGCCGATCAACGCGGGCAGCCCCGCGAGGGGCGCGGGTGGGTGAGGGATCCGGGTCATCGTGCGGGGTCCAGGCGGCGTCGGGAGCGAGCCTAGCACCGCGCCCCCGAAAGCTCCTTCAGCGTTCGGAAGTCGGGGCGAACCAGGGGCTACGCCGCGAGCTCGACCACGGCGGCGACGAACCGCTCGAGCTCTTCGTCCGTGGTGTAGTAGTGCGGGCTCGCGCGGATGCCGCACCTGGGGCGATAGTCGTGGAGCATTCCGCGCGCCAGCAGCTGCTTGCTCACGACGTCCGCGCCCTCGAAGTCGAAGCAGATGGTGCCGCCGCGCTGGGCGTCGTCCCGCGGCGTGTTGACCCGGTATCCGCGCTCCTCGACAAGGCTGCGCAGAAGGGCCGTCTGCCGGAGCGACTTCTTGCGAATGCGTTCCACGCCGATCTCGACGAGCAGGTCCCAGCCCGCCCGGGCGGTGTAGAGCGCCGGAATGGCGGGCGTGCCGCCCATGACCCGCCAGCGGTCCTCGGCGTACGCGATGGGGCCGAGCTCGAAGGCGAACGGTCGCGCGTGCCCGAACCAGCCGGTCTGCGCCGGGCGTAGCCGCTCGCGCACGGAAGGGTTCACGTACAGGTACGCCGCGCCGGGTCCGCCGCAGACCCACTTCACGCTGCCGCCGCACGCCATGTGCACGCCCCACGCCTCCAGCGCGAGGGGGAGCGTTCCGGCGGACTGGTAGGTGTCGAGGAGAACCAGCGCGCCCACCTCGTCGGCGCGCCTCGCGATGGCCTGGGCGTCCTTCACTCCGCTCGAGCGGAACAGGACGTGGCTCACGGGTACCAGGAGCGTGCGCTCGTCGATGGCCTCGAGGAGCCGCTCCATCGGCGGATGGATGCCGTCCTCGCTGGGGACCACGACGACCTCCGCGCCCCGCCGGCGCTGCTCCTGCCACACGTAGTCGACGCTCGGGAAGTTCAAGTCCGTGTAGACGATCTTGTTGCGGGGTGCCGAGAAGTCGAAGCAAGACGCGATCATCGCCTGAATCGTGGAGACGTTCTGGTTGAGGCTCACGGTGCCCGGCGACACTCCGAGCACGCGCGCGATGCGATCACCCAGGGACTCGACGGCGGGCAGCCAGCGCAGGTGCCACGCGTCGATGGAGTCGTCCTCCCACTGGTCGAGGAGCAGCTTCGCGCCGTCGCGGGCCCCGCGCGGCATGGCGCCGAGCGAGTGGGAAATCAGGTGCGTCTTCTTCTCGAGGGTCGGAAACTCTCGGCGGTACGCGAGGAGATCGCGCTCGTCGTCGTGCGGGGTGCTCATGGCGCGCCTCAGCCTAGCAGGGATCCCGCGGGCTCCTTGCACGAGGGTCGCGCCGCGAGGCCACGGCGCTCAACGTGTCACAGGCGGGTGCGCTCCAGGATGCGTTGCCGCAGGTCGGGCTGGTCGTTCGACAACCCTTCGGTGAGGACGTCCGCCGGGCTCTTGCCGGCGAGCGTCAGCTCCCTGAGGCGCTCGAGATGAAGGGACTCGTCCCTCCCCGCCGAGTTCGTGCGGCCGCGCCGCTGGAGCCCACCGGTCGCCACGTCGAGCAGCTCGAGGGCGACCTCGCGCGCGGGCGCGCCTCCGACGGTCGCCGAGAGCCCTCGGCTCACGAGAGCCGCGCGCTCCGCCTCGATCACGTCGAACCGGAAGTCCCGGACCAGGTGCTCCGCCGCCGCAAGGGCGCGCTCGTCGTACAGGATGCCGGCGAAGAGCGCCGCGGGAGCGCACGCGAGATCCACCGGCAGGGAGTCGCACGAGCGCACTTCCAGCGTCTTCTTGAGGCGTGCCTCGGGGAAGAGGGTCGTCAGGTGGAGCTTCCAGTCGCCGAGGGTCGCGCGATGAGCCCCGAAGCCCTCCGTCATGAAGCTCCGGAAGGTCTGGCCGGTGTTCTCCACGACGTTGCCGTCTCGCTTGAACAGGAACATGCCGGCGTCGAGCGCCCACTCCACGTAGTCGCGGTAGCCGGCGCGTTCGTTCTGCCAGAGCGTCGGGATGAGCCCGCTGCGCGACGGGTCCATGTGGCGCCAGACTTCGCCGCGGACGCTCTTGGCTCCGGCGAGCTTGCCCTCACGGAACGGTGCGTTCGCCGTCATGGCGTGCACCAGCGGAGAGAGCTTGAGCGCGACGCGGAGCTTGCGCAGAGCATCCTCTTCCGACTCGTAGTCGTAGTTCGCCTGGACGGTCGCGGTTCGGCGCATCATGTCGTGCGCGCCGCGCCCCCTCGTCGGCAGGTACTCGCGCATGATGCGGTAGCGGAGCTTGGGCACCCACGGCAGCGCGTCCTGGGAGGCGAACGGGTGAAAGCCGACGCCGAGCCAGGCCACGCTCCGCGACTCCGCGAAGCCCGACAGCTCGCCGAGGTGCTCCCGCATCTCCGCGCAGATCTCGTGCACCGCGCTCATGGGGGCGCCGGAGAGCTCGACCTGTGCGCCGGGCTCGAGGGTGACGGACGCCCCCGCACGCTGAAGGGCGACGACGGGACCGTCCGGCCGCTCACGTTGCGCCGCCCACCCGTGGCGACGGACGAGGTGGTCGAACAGTCCGACCACGCCGTCGTCGCCGTCGTAAGGCAGCGGCGCGAGGCCAGGGACGAAGACCCCGAACTTCTCGGCCTCGCCCCCGATGCGCCAGGCGGATCGCGGCTGCTCGCTCGTGCGAAAAGGCTCGAGGAGGACGTCCCGATCGTGGAGCGGCGTGTCGTCGGGTGAGGGCGTGCCGCTCGCGTTCATGGACGAAGGAGGGCGGAACCTGGAGCCGCGCCCACCCGGGGTCAAGCGCTCGCACCGGCGGGCCCGCTCCGGTGCGCCGCGCCGTGCGCAGGCGCCCGGACGGCGGGCTCAGACCCGGATGCTCGGGTGAACCTGACGAAGTTCGCGCGCCAGCGCCGCCGTGTGGGTCTCCGTCGTTCCGGCGCCTCCGCCGATGATCCGCGCGCCCGTCGCGTCGAGGTCGAGCGCTCGGCGGGCCCACGGCTCGGGCGCCGACGTCGCGTCGTTGAAGCCACGCAGGCTCGCTTCCCCCGCCGCGACGAGCACTCCGAAGGCGGCGGCGCTGACACCACCCAGGGGATCCACCGATCGCGGCGCGGCGTCGTAGGCGCGCGCGAGCAGCGCGATCCCGTCCTTCACGGACGCGACCTCGAACAGCACCGCGCTCGCGCCGGCGTCCTCCAGCGACCGGATCAACGGCCCTAGCTGCTCACCGAACAGGTCGCTGCCGACGCGTGCCTCGACGATCGCCCAGGTGGGCAGCTCCGTGGACGCGGCCGCGACGATGGCGGCCATGAGCTCGAGACGCGACCCGAGCCCCTTGCACACGAGCACTTCGCACCCGGCGACCGCGAGGCGGTCTGCGTGTTCCTTCAGCTCTTCGTGGAGCCGAGACGACGCCAGCGGGCTCACCATCTCGGCGCCGAGCACTCCGGCGACGGCGATGGGCTTCGGCGCCTCCGCCGCCGCCTGGAGCGCGAGGTCCACCGCGAGCGCCGTGAGGCGGGACGCTCGGTGCTGCATTCCCACCTCGGTCAGCGCGCGAGGCGTGGTATCGGCCGTCAGCGCCGTGATCACGTCCACGTTGCTCCCGATCTCCGCCAGGTAGTGGTCGAGCACCTGGTCCGTCTGCTCGCGAAGCAGGAGCCCGAGAGCCCCGGGCACGTCCAGCGCCACGCCGCGCGCTCGGAACGAGGCGGGGGCGTCGGCGTCGACGACCAGCGGGCGGCCTTCCACGAGGCGATGGCGGAGCTCGGCGAACGCCATGGGCGGACCCGAGGGTAGAGCGAAGCCCGGACCGCGACCAGGGGCGACGCCCGCGCACCTACTTCGGTATCGGTATGGTCGCGCAGCCGAAGGCGATGTCGATGGCCGACGACGTGTCGGTCTTGATCTTGTCGCAGGTCGCCTGACAGGCGATGACGCGCGTGGGATTCCCCGGGTTGTCGTAGTACCAGCCGCCCAGCGTCGGATCGCAGTCGCCCGCGGCGGGCACGCCGAAGACCGTCTCGGTCCCACCGGATCCCGAAAGCTCCACGTTCACGCGCGAGGGATCGAAGTTCTGTCCGGAGGGCGGTGGTGGAATTCCCCACTCGCACTCCAGCGGCTTCGAGCCCGTCACGACCTGCTTCGTGAGCTCGTCGAAGACCGGCTTGAAGTCCTGCGTGCACAGATCGCCGTGGACACCGCCGGTCTGGGAGATGATTTCCCGCCAGACCTTCCCCTCGTTCGCGGCCGAGGGGCACGCGGAGTGGGAGTAGATGCCCGCCATCTTGAAGTCCGCGAGGTGAGGCGAGAGCGCCTTGAAGTCGTTGATGAACTGGGTCGCCCCGGCGGCTGGCGTGCCGGCGGTGCCGTAGGGGGCGTCCGAGGCGTCGTCGTCGGTGACGATCACCACCCAGTGGGACGCGCCCGCTCGCAGAAGGCCGCCCCAGGTGGCGAACGTCTTCTTCAGCACGTTGAGGCCGTCGGTGGACTGCACGCCTCCGGTCAGCCCGAAGGGATCGAACCCCGGATTGTGATCGTGGAAGAAGACCGGGAGGTTGTTGTCCGAGCCCGGCATCGACGACGGGCAGCCGCCTGGCGCGCCGAGCGGCGGCGAGATGCAGATCGCGTACGTGGACACGAGCACGACATGCACGTCGATGCCGCTCGCGATGATCTGCTGCGAGAACGCGTTCATGTTGTTCTGCACGAACGCCGCTTCCTCGAACATGCTGCACGACGTGTCGACGGCCCAGATGATGTCGGCCGGCTGATACTGCGTTTCGGCCGCTTCGTTCACGCCGGTGCATGCCGCGTCGGGATTGAGATTCGAGCCCCCCGTACCGGAGTCGGTGTTGATCGAAGAACCACCGATGCCGTTCCCCGACACGCCGGCGACGCCGGAGCCGCCCGTGGCGCCCGACCCGGTCGTGCCGCCGCTGCCGCCGCTCGAGTTCACCTCCTGCCGCGGCGAGCTGCTCGCCGAGCACGCCGCGGCGAACGCCGCACCGAAGGCCATCGAATACCCGATGTCACGCCACCACATGAGATCCTCGCCAAAGCTCGAGAGCGGCGGTCCACGATCCGCCGGCCGGCCAGGCGGCCCGCGTGAGCCTCCCGACCGATTCATGCAGGGTGACAGGCCGAGGCCCCTCCATGCAAGGCGCCCCCGCCCCGGACAGGTTGTCCGCATCCGGCTGCTGCCACGAGGGGTTCGTTTGCGCAGCGCGTCGTGTCGCGGCCCGTGGCCGCGGCGCGAATCTGAGCGAATGCAGGCGCGGCGCGGCGACCCGGCAGGGCCGCGGGGCGACGGCGACGGGCCTCGGACCCGGATGCACCTCGCTACTCCGCGTCGGAGCTTCGTGCCCCCACGGGCTGGAACTCGGCGTCGCCGTGAATGCGCGCGTAGTCCGCGCGGAACCCGCCGCATCGCGGGCGAAACGCGCATCGGTCGCAGCTCTCCAGGTAGGTGCCGCCCTCGATGGGCGAGTCCTCGAGCCGGAACGAGTGGCCGCCGGGGTTCGCGACGATCATCTCCAGGTCCGCGGCGTGGAACAGACACGCGTGATGGCTCGCGGGCACCGTGCACGGTGGCGTGTGGAGCGAAGTGATGAAGTCGGGTCGTCCGCCGGGACCGCGATCCATGGCCTCGACGATGCGAGGCATCACGTCGGCGATCTTCGGAACCTGCCCGGAGAGATCCTCGGTGCCCTGGTCCACGGCGGAGAACAGCCAGAGGTCGAAGTGCTCGATCCCGAGCCCGGCGTAGAAGCTCACGATGGCCGGCAGCTGCTGGGCGTTGCTGGCGTAGACCAGAACGTCTCCACCGAGCGGCAGCGACCGACGCTTCGCCTCGCCGATGGCGCGGATCAGGAGGTCGTGACAGCCGGGCGTCTGCGTGAGGCGATCGTGCATCTCGGCCGTGGCGCCCTTGATCGAGAAGCTCACGTCGGTGATCCCCGCCGCGACGCACCGGTCGATGAACTCCGGGTAGGCGAGCAGCATGCCGTTGGTCTGAAGCTTGACGCGTTCGTAGCCGAGCTGACGTGCGTGGCGCACGACGGTGAACAGGTCCTTGCGCAGGGTGGGCTCGCCGCCTCCGAGCCACAGAAGACGCGCTCCTCGACGCCTCCCGTCGGCCAGCGCCGCCGCCGCGTCTCGCGTGGTCATCGACGGCCCGTCGTCGCCGACCGAGAAGCAGCCGACGCACCGGTTGTTGCAGCGGTAGTCGGCGCTGATCTCCAGCCACCGCGCCATCACGCGTGTCTCGGTCTGCGCGCCGAGGCCGCTCGGGGCGCTCGGTTCGCTCTCGGACGCACGCTCACGGGAACGTGAGTGTACAGGACCGAGCGTCGCGGCGCCGCAGGCCACCGCTGGCTGCGCGCCGACCGCGCCCGCCGATGCCCGCCTACGCGGCCACGTCGTTGAACCAGAGGGCGTCCTGAAGGTTCCCTCGTATCGTCAGGTGCCCCTTGCCGATCGCGGAGAACGTGTCGAGCGGACTCCGCGAGAGCATCGCCGACAGGGCGGTCCGCGCGTCGTCCCAGACCAGCTCTACGGTCGCGTCGGGGTGTACGCCCTCGGACGCGGAGACGACGCCCCGCCGGAACACGTAGCTGCGCGCTGCGCGACCGTCGCTGGTCCGGATCGCCACGATGCGCGCGACGTGCGCGATTCGCTTCCGGAAGGCGCCGTCGAAGCGCGCGCTCAGCCGGAGCTTCCAGCCGAGGACGCGGAGCAAGAGTGCGAGAACCATGTCGTGCGTCTCCTTTCCGGGCACGTCAGAGGTACGGCGCGATCGCGTCGATGGTGACCTTGCCCTGCTTCACGAGGGCGACGACCTCGGCCAAGTCTCGCACGAACGTGTCTACCACCTCGTCGGTGACCGGATCGAGCACCACCTTCAGCGCCGGCGGCTGAAACGACGGCAGGCAGTAGGACTTGCGCTCGAAGAGACCACCGAGGATCGCGAACAGGTCCAGCCCCTTCTCTGGACGGATGGTGAGCGTGCAGAGGTCGGACGGGAAACACCGGACGCCGTCGATGCGGTCCACCTCGCGCTGGTACCGCGCGCCCACCGCGAGGGAACGCTTGGTGAGCTCCGTGTAGCCGTCCTCGCCGAGGAACTTCATGACCGCCCACGCCGACGCGATGGGTCCTGCGGTGGTCGAGCCGCAGATGGCTTCGGTGGTGTACGGACCGTCGGGCCAGTCGCTCGGAACGCAGTCGAGGTACTTCTCGAGCGCCTCGTCGCGGTACGTGATCGACGACAGCGGCTTCGCGCTGTACGCGTGCTTGTGCAGGTCCGCGGAAATGGAGCGGACCCCGGGAACGCGAAAGTCCCACACGGGGATGGGATGTCCGAGCTTCTCCGCGAAGGGCGCCTGGAAGCCGCCGAGGCACCCGTCCACGTGGAGCCAGACGTCGCGCTTCTCTGCGATCTTCCCCAGCGCCTCGATGTCGTCGAAGAGACCGTAGGGCCAGCACGGCGCCGAGCCGGCGATGAGCACGGTGTTCCTGGTGATCGCCTTCTCCATCGCCGCCACGTCGGCGCGGTAGTCGCCGCCGAGCTGCACGCGCTTGATCCGGATGTCGGTGTACGTGCACCACTTCGAGCAGGCGACGTGAATGGAGTAGGGGACGACGATCTCCGGCTCGGTGATCCCCTTTTCCAGCTTCGCCCACTGCTTGGCGCTGTGGATGGCGCAGTACAGGCTCTCGGACCCGCCGGAGGTCAGGCGCACGCGAGATGACTGCGGAAAGCGCAGCATCTCCTTGACCATCTGCTTGACCTCCACGGCCATGCGGGTGGTCCCGGGCAGCAGCTCCCGGTAGAGCATGTTCCGGCGCAGGAACATGCGGTTGGCGTCCTTCGCGATCTCGGCCGCCTCCAGGTGCGACATGAGCGTCGTCGCCTGGATGGTGTTGTGCGCGTACACGTCCGAGACGTCCATCGCGTCGAACCCGCCGAGCAGCCCCATCACCTCGTCCCGCGCGAGGCCCTTCGCCGGGAACACTGGTCCGTCGAACACCACCTCGTTGCCGCTGCCGAAGTACCCCATGACCGAATCTCCTGGTTGGTGGGCCATGAGACTCCACGAAGCGACTGAATACTTGCCTTTGCACGACAATCTTTTATCTTCTGACGACACCGTCACGTGAACGCCCACGATCCGCGGCCGTCCCGCCGAGCAGCGCACCTCGTTCGCGCTGCGGCGCTCGATGGGTACTGCACGCTGGTTCGCGAGCTGGGCGGAGATCCGAAGGCGCTCCTGGCTCGGGCGCACCTTCCCGACATCGAGGAGGAAGACGTCGGCTTCGTGCCTCACGTCGCTGCGGTCACGCTGTACGAACTCACGGCGGCTTCCCTCCGTTGCAGCGACTTCGGCCTGCGGCTCGGCTCGGCGCAGAACATCGACGTCCTCGGTCCCGTCGCGGTGCTGGCGCGCCACTCCGCCACCGTGGGCGAGGCGCTCTCCTCGCTCACGTCGTTCTTGCACCTGCACAGTCCCGCCGAGCGGTTCGAGGTGCGCGTCGACGGCGCCGTCGTGGAGGTGCGCGTGGTGAGCGACTCCCACGCCTCGGTGTCGCAGATCCAGAACGCCGAGCTCAACGCCGCCCTCTCCCGCGGCATCGCGACCTTCCTGCTCGGGCGCCCGTTCCCGTTCGACGAGGTCTCGTTCACCCACCGACGACAATCCCCCGTGAGCGTCTACCGCGCGGTCTTCGACTGCCCCGTCCGGTTCGAGCAGGCGTTCGACGGCGTGCGGTTTCACGTGTCGCTCTTCGGCGAGCCGATTCCCCATGCCGATCCCCGCGTTCGTCGCGTCGCCCTCGAGTACCTGCGCTCGAGCCTGGGCCCCAGCGCGTCGATCTCCGACCGCGTGGCGGAGCTCATTTCGCGCCTCCTGGACTCCGGCCACTTCGGCCTGGCCGACGTCGCGGAGCACCTCGCGATGCACCCTCGCACACTTCAGCGCAGGCTCGCCGAGGTCTCGTCTCCGTTCGAGGCCATCCTCGACGAGACCCGCCGCGGCCTGGCGCGCCGGCTGCTGGAGGAGACCGACGTGCCGCTGGTTCGTGTGAGCCAGATGCTCGGGTATGCGGAGCAGAGCGCGCTCTCGCGCTCGTGCCGGCGCTGGTTCGGTGTTTCGCCGCGCTCGGTGCGCCGCCGGCGGTCGCCGTGAGGTGGTGGGCCCACGCCGGCGCGAACCACAGGCCGATTCCCCGCGGTACTGGCGCGCTCTGCATCGTCGCGACTACCCTCGTCGGGATGCCGCGCACCTCAGCTGGCCGTGGCACCGTCGCGGCGCTGCTGGTCCTCGCGGGCTGCGGTGATCCCGGTGCGACCTCGCCCGGACGGGACGAGCCCTTGCCCCAGTTCGCCGCGCTGCCCGATCGCGGCGAGGGGCTCGTCGATCTCGGCTCGGACCTCGAAGCGGTCCTCGAGGGCGGCGCGCTCGAAGGCGCGTGCGACCGCTACCACGCCGGAGCGTCCGATCGACGCACGAAGCTCCTGTGCGGCAAGTGGATGTTCTTCTACGAGAGCTTCGGCACGGCGGGGGTGCCCGGGCCCCTCGTCGATCTCGAGCTCACGCACATGGCGGATCTCGTGGGGGCGGGTTTCTCCGAATACGGGCTGATCGCCGACCCGTTCTCGGAGAAGAAGTACCCGCTGGGACTCGCACCGACGGACGCGTTCGGTTCGCTGCCGGCGCTCGCGTTCAGCTGCGCGAGCTGCCACTTCGGACAGCTCCCGGACGGCCGCTACTCGGTCGGTTTTCCGAACCACCGGTACGACTACGGCTCGCACGTCCTCGCCCTTTCGCTTCCGACCCTCGTGGCGCTGGGCGGACCCGAGGGACATCACCCCGCGGCGCTCGCGAAGGTGCAGCCGCTGACCGACCGGATCGTGAACGACCCCGTGGTGTCGGCCGCCGCGAGCGCGGCGGTGGGCGAGCTGACGACCGCCCTGCAGGGCTCCGGCGCGGACCTCTCGGCGTTCCTGATCCCCGCGGAGGACGAGGCGCACTACGCGTCGTGGCTTCCGGGGACGATGGACTTCCTCATCGCGCCACTTCCGGTGCGCGACGGCGTCCACACCATCAGCAAGATCCCGCCGCTCTGGGAGATCCCCGAGGCGGACGAGGAGGCCAGCGCCGGCATGCGGCACGCCATGCTCGGGTGGACGGGCGGGACGCGCAGCCTCATGAACTTCTTGCTCGGCTTCGTCTCGTTCGGCGGTGGCCCGCCCGAGGCGTGGCCCGAGTCGCGCCTCGCGCCCCTCGCCGAGTACATCCATTCGCTCCGACGCCCCGACCTTTCGGCGCAGCCCGCGCCGTCGGTCGTCACGCGCGGCGCGGCGCTCTTCGAGAGCGCGGGGTGCGGCGCGTGCCACTCGGGGCCACGCGGCAGCGGCCTCGACGTCTACGCCTTCGACGCCATCGGCACCGACGACGCGATGAAGCGCTGGTTCGACGAGGATCTCGACGGAGTCGGCTGCTGCGGCGTCGAGCCCACGGCCGGGGACGAGATCACCCACGCCATCAAGTCGCCTCGCCTCCTCGGACTCTGGGCGATGGATCGGTTCCTCCACAACGGGTCGGTCCCCTCCCTCGAAGCGCTCTTCTGCATCGATGCGACACGTCCGACCATCGAGGAGCCCGCCTACGGGGACGCGGGGCACGAGATGACCTGCACACCGGAGCTCGACCGGGAAGAGCGAGAGGCGCTCATCGCCTTCCTGCGCACGCTCTGAGCGCGCTTCGAGACGCGCGCCGCTCCGCAGGTTCTGATGCCGGAGGCCCGGGCGCGCCTCACGGCGTCGCTCGGCTCGCTCGCCGACTCGTCTTGCACGGCGTCAGCCCAGTTCGCCCCGCGCGACGCGCTCCTCGAGCAGCTTCATCAGGCCACCCTTCTCGATGATGGCGAGCATGTCGGGCGTGTACGCGCTGCCGGCGAGCTCGCGGCCGTCACCCACGTTGCGCACGACCCCCGTCGTCAGGTCGGCCTCGATCACGTCGCCCTCCTCGACGAGGCTGCCGACGCCCGGGCACGCCACGTTGGGGAAGGCGATGGCGATGCAGTTCCTGAAGTAGATTCGCCCGAAGCTCTCCGCGATCACCCCGGAGAGCCCGAGCTTCTTCAGGTTCTCCGGGGCGTGCTCGCGGCTCGACCCGCACCCGAAGTTCCGTCCGCCCACGAGCACGTCGCCCGGGCTCATCTTCGCGATGAGCTCGCGGCGCGCGGGAAACATGGACGCCCTCACCTCTTCCCACTCCGAGGCGAGGGTCCCGAAGGGCGCCATCTGGTCGGTGTCGATGTCGTCACCGAGCTTCCACACCCGTCCGCGCACGATCCGGCTCACGTCGCCCTCACCCGAGTCGGTTCTCCGACCACAGCGCGCGGGGGTCGGTGATCTTGCCTGCTATCGCCGAGGCGGCGACGGTCGCGGGCGACGCGAGATAGATGTCGGCATCGGTGCTGCCCATGCGGCCGCGGAAGTTGCGGTTGGTGGACGAGATGCACGCCTCGCCGTGCCCGACGACGCCGCCGTGCCCGCCGGGGCAGGCGCCGCAGCCGCTCGCGGTGACGTGCGCGCCGGCCTCGAGCAGCGTTTGCACGTACCCGGCCTTCGTGGCCTCCAGGTGGACCTCGTGAGACGCGGGGGTGACGATGAGCCGCGTGCCCGGGTGGACCTTCCTTCCGCGGAGAATGGCGGCGGCGACCTCGAAGTCCTCGAGCCGCGCATTCGTGCACGAGCCGATGAAGGCCTGGGCGACGGAGACGCCGTCGACGTCCCGAACGGGCTTCACGTTCCCTGGGCTGTGCGGGCAGGCGACCTGCGGCTCGAGCGAGGTGAGATCCAGGATGTGCGTCGCTTCGTACGCTGCATCCGGATCCGGCCCGAACGGCTCCACTCGCTCGCGGACGCGCTCGGAGAGGTAGCGGCACGTGGACTCGTCTGCCGCGAAGAACGCGAACTTCGCGCCGAGCTCGACGCCCATGTTGCTCACCGTCATCCGGCTCGAGAGCGTCATTCGATCCGCGACGGGCCCGGTGAACTCGACGGACCGGTACTGCGCGACGTCCGTGCCGAACCGACCGGCTATGTGGAGGATCACGTCCTTCGACATGATCCCGCCACCCGGGCGCCCGTCGAGCACGAACCGGAGGGTCGGGGGCACCTGTAGCCAGAGCTCGCCGGTGGCCATGGCGTAGGCGATCTCGGTGAGGCCGAGCCCCGTTCCGGCGGCTCCGAGCGCGCCGTAGGTCGTGCTGTGGGAGTCCGTTCCGAAGACCAGCTCTCCCGGGAGGACGAGACCGCGTTCCGTGAGTACCTGGTGGCAAATGCCCGCGTGGCCGAGGAAGTGCTTCACGCCGAGCGTCTCGACCAGGCTGCGCGCCATCGTGTGCCCTGCGGCCATCGGCAGGCTGGGTGCGGGGAAGTAATGGTCGAGGATGACGATCACGCGGTCGGGGTCGAACAAGCGCGACACGCCCGCGCGCATGAGCTTCATGGCGCAGAGCGCGAAGGCCTCGTGCGCCATGATCTTGTCGACGCGCGCCGTGACGAGATCGCCCGGCGCCACGCGCGTGCGGCCCGAGGCCCGCGCCAGCACCTTTTCGGCCATCGTGGAGCCCATCTCGACCCTCAGTATCGAGGAGGCGGCGCGCGGGATCCAGCGCTGACGCGCCTCATGCGCGTCGCGTCACCGCGCGAAGAGCACCGACGCCGCTCCCACGGTCGTCCGCTGCCATCGGGCGTAGGCGCGCACGACACGGTCCCGCACCGCGCGCTCGGGCGCGCGTTCGCCAACGGCGCGCACCGCCGCGTCCACGACGTACCCCTCGGGCGCCATCAGTGCGCGCGTCATGACCAGGGGGCGCGAGCCCACCGCGACGAGCCTCTGGGAGAACCAACGTTCGGAGTCGCAGGCGAGGACGAACGACGGGATGGCCGAGTCGGTGCCCTCGACCTCCGGCGCGCTGACGCCGTCCATGAGCCGGTTGTGACCTGCGTAGCCGACCACGTGGATCCGCTCGGTGCGAACGCGATCGCCGTCCCGGAACGTCGTGGTGCCACCGCGAGCCGCGGTCTCCATCAGCGCGCGGACGGCGGCATCGATGTGATCACCGTGATGGGCCTCGAGCACCGCGATCTGTTCGATTTCACCTTCGAGGCCCCAGAGCTCACCCGGAACCGAGCGCCGATAGACGGCGCGCTCCACCACGGGTCCCTCGCCCGGGCCGATCTCCACCGTGTGCCAAGGGCTCGACCGGGCCTCGAACAGCGTTCTCGCGCCGAAGATCGCCCCCCAGTAGAGGTTGGTCTTCGGTCGCCCGGGTTGACCCGCCCATGAAGCGCCGCAAGAGACCTGGTCGTTGGAGCACAGCGGGATGATCACGCGGACGACCAGCGGCCGCCCCGCGGCGAGGTCGCCGGCGGCCGGTCCGTCCGTGGTCCACGCCGCCTGGGCCGGTTCGGACGGCTCGCCCCGCGCCGGGGACGTGAGTGCGACGAGAACCGCGAGAACCAGCAGTCGGCGTGACATGCTCGTCCTGGGACACGCGACGAGGCTGCGGCGTGGGCAGGATTCGCCGGCCTCGGGGCCAGAACTCTCCACGTCCGCGATGCCCACGTGCCCTACTTCTTCTCGCAGGCTTGTTCGGCACCCAGGTCGCAGGCTCGCCGGTAGGCCGTTTTCGCGTCGAGTGCCCGCCCCTCGGCCTCCGCGATCCGCGCCTCCGTGAGGGCGGTGCTGTCGCCCGCAGAGTCGAGGGGTGCGATCTCGCCGAGCAGGGCCTTGGCCTCCGCGATCTCGCGTCGGCCGAGGTGGAACCCCGCCATCGAGGCGAGGCAGGCGGCCTCGGTGCGCGCGGCCGACAGGCAGTGCTTCATGACCTCGAGGCGCGGCCCCATTTCGCCGTCGCGCGTGTACGCCAGGGCGCGGCTCCGTCGGCAGCCCTCGTTCTGCGGATCGCGCACCAGGCACTCCACGGCGCGCCGTCGCGCCGTCGTCCACTCGCCGTCGCGCAGATGCATCCAGGCACGAGCCTCCAGGGCCGAGGGGTCGCCAGGATCCGCAGCCAGAGCTCGATCGACGGTCGCTCGAGCGGAGACTCGGTCCCGCTCGAAGGACGCGATGGCCCGCGCCACCGCGTCGTCGTCGACCTTCGGCGCGATCTCGACCGCCGTGGGCGCTTCCGGTTCGTGTCGAGTGTCCGCGGCCGACGCCGCGGCGCCCGTGTCGAACCTCCCAGTGCTGGCCTTCCCGGCTGGATGGGAGCGGCCCGCGCTCGGGGCAAGCGCGGTCGCTGGCGCCGCGCGGTCCGCGCCGGGTGCCGAGACGACCGCGCGCACGACGGCGAGCGCCGCGAGGAGCGCGGCGAGGAGCGCAGTGCCGATGATCCAGGGGACTCGCTCGCGAGACACGCGCGCGACCATAGCTCGCCGCCGCCGGACCTCGCCACGCCGCGACCGCCGTGATACGCGCGGCCCGACATGCCCGAGATCCTCGAAGTGAACGCCCGCGAGATCCTCGACTCACGAGGGCACCCGACCGTGGAGGCGGAGGTCGTGACCGCGTCCGCTCGCGGACGCGCGGCGGTGCCGAGCGGAGCGTCCACGGGGGAGCACGAAGCCGTGGAGCTGCGTGATGGTGACCCCGGGCGGTACGGCGGCAAGGGCGTCCTCCGTGCGGTCGAGAACGTCGTCGCGAAGCTAGGTCCGGCGATCGCCGGCATGAGCGCGCTCGACCAGGCCGCGGTGGACGCTGCGCTCATCGCCGAGGACGGGACGCGCGACAAGAGCAAGCTCGGAGCGAACGCGCTGCTCGCCGTCTCCCTCGCGACGGCGCGCGCCGCCGCCAGCGTCGTGGGGCTGCCGCTCTGGAGGTATCTCGGCGGCGTCGACGCGCGCGTGCTGCCCACACCGATGATGAACGTGCTGAACGGCGGCACGCACGCCGACAACGGTCTCGAGGTGCAGGAGTTCATGATCCTCCCGGTCGGGGCGCCGTCCTTCGCCGATGCCGTTCGGTGTGGAGCCGAGGTCTTCCATCGCCTCAAGGCGGACCTGAAGAAGGACGGGCTCACCATCGCCGTCGGTGACGAGGGTGGGTTCGCGCCGCGCCTGCCGTCGAACGAGGCCGCAATCCAGCGGCTCGCCGCCGCCATCGAGGCCGCCGGTTATTCCCCTGGCAAGGACGTGGTGCTCGGTCTCGACGCGGCTTCGAGCGAGTTCTTCAGGAACGGGCGGTACACCTTCGACCGGAAGGAGCGCTCGGTAGACGAGCTCATCGCGATCTACGAGAAGCTCTGCGGGGACTACCCGATCCTCTCCATCGAGGACGGCGTGGCCGAGAACGACTGGGATGGCTGGAAGAAGCTGACCGCCGTCCTCGGGAAGAAGGTGCAGCTCGTGGGGGACGATGTCTTCGTCACGAACGTGGAGCGTCTGCGCGAAGGCATCGCCAAGGGCGTGGCGAACTCGATTCTCGTGAAAGTGAACCAGATTGGCACGCTCACCGAGACCCTCGCGACGATGCGGACCGCCGCGGCGGCGGGCTACACCACCGTGGTGTCCCACCGCTCCGGCGAGACCGAAGACTCCTTCATCGCCGACCTGGCCGTGGCCACCGGCGCGGGACAGATCAAGACGGGGAGCCTCAGCCGGAGCGATCGCGTCGCGAAGTACAATCAGCTCCTGCGCATCGCCGAGGAGCTCGGCGACTCCGGGGTCTACGCGGGTCGTGGGGCGCTTCGTCGGTGACGGCGCCTCGTCCGTGACGAAGGGCCGCGCGTACGTCCGGGTCAACGCGGCATGGCGGTGTCCGGCGCGCGTCGATCCCGCTCGATGATGAAGAACGTCGGGAAGAGCTGGGCCCTCGCGACGCTGCTGTACGCCTTGCCGAGGAGCAGATCGTCGTCGCCGTCCACCCGACGCACGTAGTCGCGCAGGAAGCTCCCTTCGAAGAAGCCGTTGCTCCCGTCCGAATAGTCGAGGAGCAGGCAGCCCGACTCCTTCCCGGCGGTGCTTCCGGGTTCGAGCGACCTCACGGAGTAGAAGCCGAAGCGCTTCGGCGCGTCGTCACTCGGGCGACACTTCCACGCGCCCTCGAGGCCGTTCTGGACGACCGGCACGTTGTAGCCCCAGCACGCTCCGTCGCGTTCGTAGAACCCCTTCTTGAACTTCCGGAACCCGAGGACCTGCGTGATGAACGGCTGGTTGTAGCCGCGGTACTCCCACCCGAGCAGCTCCTGCACGTCGGGCAACGTTCCGTCGTGGAAAACGCGGCCGAGCTCTCGTGCGCTCAGGCGGGCGAGGTCTTCGAGGCGACGGGGCATGAGAACGGTGCAATCCCGCTCAGGGCTTGCACGCGCAGGATGTACCACACTGGACGTTCTGGTTGCCCCCACCCGTCTTGGTGCAGTTGTTTTCGCCGCACGCCAGGGCGCCGCCGCTGCAGGAAGCGTCCACGGGGCAGAACTGGTCGCAGACGCCCGTTCGGCTGCACTGCATCGTCGTCCCAGTACACGCCTTGTAGCCGGTGCAGTCGACGTCGCACTCGTAGTCCTCGGGGCACCCGATCACCGCGTTCGAGCAGCTCTCGGTCCCGGTGCACAGGATCCGGCACGGCCACCCCGGTGGGCATGCGGGCATCTTGCCGGCGGCGCAGCTCTGAGTGCCCCCGCACACGATCCAGCAGGCGTTGCCCGCGCAGTGTGCGCACTGGCTCGGGCACACGCCGCCCGGCGCGCTGGGCTTGCTGCCGCACGTCACGGGTGGGAGCCCGGTTCCGCCGGTCCCTGCGGTTCCGCCGGTTCCCGCGGTACCGCCGGTTCCTGCGGTGCCGCCTCCGGTTCCCGCGGTACCGCCGGTTCCCGCGCCCGCGGCGCCGCCCGAGGGAGCACCCGCACCGCCGCCGGACGCCGCTGCGTCGTCGTCCGCCGTGCCTGCGTCGGGCCACGGCGCTGCGCCGCCCATCGCGCTGGCTCCGAGATCCGCCCCCGCAGAACCACCGCCCGCGCCGCTCGTGCCCGCGTCGTCGTCCGCGCTCGAGCCGCCGCCGCCGACGGTGATCGGGATCCGGGCGCCGTAGAGCGGTTCACCGTCGGCGCAGCCGCCGACGGCGGCGGTGCAGAGGGCGACGCCGAGCAACCGGGCGGTCCGCGAACTCCGAAGCGTCGATCGGCGAATCAGCATCGGCTTCTCCTACTGGGCAGCTGCGGCGCGCTCACGAGACCTGCCCTGCACGATCAACGGCAAGACCCGCTTCACCGCCGTCACCACACGGTCCACACGCCGATCGCTCTTGCGGACCACCTTCTCGAAGGCCAGGCCTTCGAGAAGGCAGAAGAGCGCGGTCCACGCGATGTCGAAGTGATCCTCCGCGCCGGGCGTGACCGCGAAGAGCTCGCGGAAGAGCGCGTCCACCTGGTCGTCGAGCCTGGCGTTGAGGGTGATGATCGCCTCGCGAAGGGCCGCGTCCGTCCGCGAAGCGCACACGAGCTCGAGATACGCGTAGCCGCTCGGCCCCGACAGGATGCTCCAGAGCAGCTCCACGGCGGCTTCCGCCGGTTCCGCGCCTTCCGGCAGCCCGTCGAACCCGGCGCGGAACTCCTCGAGCCGCCGCTCGAAGAGGTACTCGAGCGCCATCGTCACGAGCTGCGCTTTGGTCCCGAAGTGGTGGAGCTGGGCGCCGCGCGACAGGCCGGCGCGCTCCGCGACGAGCTTCGACGTGGTGCCCACGTAGCCGAGCTCCGCGAGGCAGTTCACGGTCACCTCGAGCAAGAGCGCCTTCGTCTCGGCGCTCCGCTCCTTCTGCGTCCTGCGACGTCGCGCGGGCAGGGCACCGTGTGGCGGGTGCGACGTTCGGGGCTCCCGTGGGTCGAGGTCGAGCACCGTCTCGTCCCCGTCATCCCGCCGGCGTCAGGAGCTTCAGCAGCTCCTTGTGCTCGATGTTGCGTCCGTCACGGAAGAGCTTGTCGAGGGTCCCCGCGAGATCGAACACGAGGTTCGTCAGCGGATCATGCGGTGCAGGGCGCATGTGCACGTAAATGGTCTTCGTGGAGGGCACGACATCGACGAAGTTCTGGCCGATTCCCTGGAAGCTGAAGAGGTCCGCAGGTTCACCGGGGAACATGAAGCCGGGCTGAGGCTCCTGGGTGGAGTTGACGTAGGGCGTCTTGCCGTTGAGCCACACGTAGTGGCTGTGTCCGGCGTTCACCGAGCTCGAAGGCGAGAGCGACTGCCCCGCGTAGGGCGCGTCGAAGATCTGCGTTCCGTCCCAGTGCCCACCGTGCAGGTACAGGTAGCCGAGCCGCGCGAAGTCTCGGCACGTCGCGGTCACCCCCATGAACGGTGCCACGTTGCCGGCGCCATCGCGTCCCCACGCCGTCTTCGGCCCGAAGCCCATGGGCTGCCAGAGGTACTTCCGCGCGTAGTCCTCCGTGTCCATGCCCGTCGCCACCTCGACGATGCGCTCGAACACCTGAACTCCGTGGTTCGAGTACTCGTAAACGGTGTCGGGCGGGTGGGTGACCGTGTTCTCCACGGCCTCCTTCGTCATGTCGTTCGTGAACACCGTCCACGTGTTGTCGCTGACGAGGTCGAACTTGAGACCGCTCACCATGTCGAGCAGGTGCCGGATCGTGATCTTCTCGTGCTCGGCCTTGCCCTTCCACTCGGGCACGTAGTTCGCGGCGGGCTCGTCCACGCTCGTGATGAAGCCTTCCTTCAGCATGCTTCCGACGACCGCGCCCGTGAACGTCTTCGCGATCGACCACGACTTGTTCAGCGTCGTCGGCGTGTTGAGGTTGTAGTACTGCTCGTAGACGAGCGTCCCTTCACGAATCACCAGGAGACACAGCCCGCCTATCGACTGCGAGTACGCCTTCGCCTGGTTCAGCTTCGCCGCGTCGAGACCGAAGTCCGCTGGCGTGCCGGTGGGCCACGACGCTCCCGGGTAGTGCCCTGCCGCCCCGCCAATGTTCGGCACGCCGCTCCCGGCGGTGCCCGCAGTACCGCCGGCGCCGCCCCCGCCGCCCGCTCCGGCGCCTGCACCGCCGCCAGTCCCGGCGACTCCTGCCCCACCGCCCGCACCCGCTCCCGAAGCGCCGGCCGCCGACGTGCCACCGGATCCGGCGGCCCCTGCGGCGCCCCCGTCACCCCCGGCGCGGGAACCCCCCCCCCCCCCGCCCCCCGCGCCCCCCCCCCCCCCCCCCCCCCCCGCCCCCGCCCCCGGCCCC
>CAZARU010000124.1:0-19536 GCA_964487605.1 uncultured Polyangiaceae bacterium | reverse complement strand
CGGTACAGGGGGCAGCGCGACGGGCGGCGGCGGGCACGGAGGGGGCAGCGCGACGGGCAGCGCCGGCGGCGCGGGCGCGCGCGACGGCGGACCGGCGGGCTCGGGCGGCGGGGTCACCGAGTGCTACACCGACGTGTCGGAGACGTTCACCTGCGAGCTGCCGTACCCGCTGCCGGTCACGACCGGCGAGGGGCGCAAGTGCGGAACGCACAAGGGGTGCCCTCCCGGCGAGGTCTGCTGCTATCAGCCTTGCCAGCACAGCCTCTGCGACTACGAGTGGTGGAACGACGAGTTCAACGACACGTGCTTCGAAAACTTCGTGTGCACGGGCGTCAGCGGCTGCCGCCGCGGCGGGTGCCTGCCCTACGTCGGAGAGTGACGCTCCGACGATGTGCTCGACGCGCACTTTGCGCCAAAACCACCCGGCTCCTACCATGCGCGGCCATGCTCGACCTGCGCGTGCCCACTCCCGACGGGTGGCTCCGTCCGGTGCTGGCCGACTTCGACGCGTTCCTGCTCGATCACGCGGCGTGCGAGCGGAAGGCGGCGGCGACGGGCATGTCGTTCGTCGTGAAGTACCCGGATCGGACCGAGATGCTCGATCCGCTCATCGCCTTCGCCCGCGAGGAGCTGGAGCACTTTCACCTCGTGTACCGGATGGCCGCCGCGCGAGGGCTCGTGCTCGTCCACGACGAGAAGGACGACTACGTCAACGGCCTTCGCCGGCACCTCCGCACCGGCAAGGACGACCTCCTGCTCGATCGCCTCCTGGTCGCGGGCGTGGTCGAAGCGCGGGGGTGCGAGCGGCTGGGGATCGTCGCGCGGGGACACCCCGACGCGGCGATCCGCGACGTGTACCTCGAGCTCACGCGCGCGGAGTCCCGCCACCATGCCCTCTTCTTCAGGCTCGCGCGGCTCTACTTCCCGGAGGACACCGTGCGACGCCGGGCGGACTTCTTCCTCGACGCGGACGCCGAGCTCGTGGCGCGATTGCCGCACCGCGCCGCGGTCCACTGAGGTCCTTGGGCGATCCCGTCGTCGAGTACCTGGCGCGCTACGCGGCGCCCGAGGCGGGCGTCGCCACGTCGCTCGGTGCGGTGGACCACGTCCTGGTCGTCCCCGCCCACGGTGAGGACGCGGCGCTCCTCGACGGCTACCGCGCCGCCGCGCGGGCCACCTCCGCGCGCGTCCTGTGCCTCCTCGTCGTGAACGCGAGCGACGCCGCGCCCAGCGCGGTTCACGAGGCCAACGCCGCGCTGCTCGAGCGCGTCCGGAGTCTCGTGACGCGGCCGCGCGACGTCGCGTGCGCGCGCGCCGGAGTGTTCGTGGGCGGTGTCGGCGAGTTCGACGTGCTGGTGGTGGATCGGGCGACCGCGGGCCGGCGGCTTCCCGCGCGGGCCGGCGTGGGCGCCGCCAGGAAGATCGGGGCGGACGTGGCCGTCGCGCTGCACGCGGCGGGCAAGCTCGGGGCGGCGCTCGTGCACACCACCGACGCCGACGCCGTGCTGCCGCCGGACTACTTCACGGGCGCCACGCCGCGCGCGACGACGAGCGCCGCGCTTCATCCCTATCGACACGTGCCGGGTGGCGACTCGGCCGTCGACGAGGCGACCTTGATCCACGAGGTGGCGCTGCGCTACTGGGTGCTCGGCCTGGCTTCGGCGAGCTCTCCCTGGGCGCACGCGACCGTGGGCAGCGCGCTGGCGTTCACGCCGGGCGCGTACGCGCGGGTCCGAGGATTCCCACGACGGGAGGCGGGGGAAGACTTTCACCTCCTGGCGAAGCTCGCGTCCGTCGGCACGGTGGATCCGCTGCGCACCGGACCGGTCCGCATCACGTCGCGGCGCTCCGCGCGTACGCCGTTCGGGACCGGCGCGCGGGTCGCGCGCATCGCGAGCGGCGAGCCGCCGTGCCTGTGGCATCCCGAGTGCTTCGCGCTCCTCGGCGGCCTGCTGGCGTGCCTGGACGCGTTCGCCGACCATCGCGACGCGGACCGCTTCTCGCGCGAAGCGGGCGCCCTGGACGCGACCGGTGCCGTGGGCGAGGCGCTCGCCGTGCTCGGCGTGGTGCCGGCGCTGCGCTCCGCCGCGCTGGCCGTGCGCGCGGCCGACGGCCTGCTCCGCCGAGCTCACGGCTGGATGCACGCGCTTCGGACGGTGAGGTTCGTCAACGAGCTGGGCCGGCGCGGGCGGGCACCTCTGCCGTGGCGCGAGGCGCTCGCTCGAGCACCGTTCGTTCAAGGTGTCGATCCCGGTGCTTCGCCGGAGGTGATCCGCTCGCTCCTCGCGGTTCGCGAGGAGGCGCTCGGTCCCGCGGGGCTGGGGGCTCGAGCGCCCACTTCGTGAGCTGCCGCTCGCGGGGTTCGGGAAGCACGCGGCGATTCGCGCTAGCATCGTCGACATGAAGCGAAAGCTCGCACCCTGGATCGTCGCGCTGTGCCTGGTGGGGGGATCCTTCGGAGCCTGCGGGGGAAACCCCGACGTCGCGAGCGACGGCGACGGGTTCGGCGGGGCGAGCGGGAACGGCGCCGGAGGTGCCGCCGCCGACGGCGCGCTCTTCGCGGACACCCGTACCTGCGTCGCCGGCGAGTTCTCTTGCGACGGAAACCAGGCCCGGGAGTGCGACGGCAACGGCGGCTTCGTCGGGGAGCCCGAGGACTGCGCCGCCGACGGCAAGCGGTGCGCGCCCCTGCTCGGCTGCGTGCTGTGCCTGCCGGGCGAGCAGAAGTGCGCGGGCGGCACGGCCAGCGTCTGCAAGGACGACGGGACGGGTTTCGACGAGTTCGAGTGCGACCCCGTTCAGGGAATGACGTGCGAGTCCGACGGCTGCAAGGGCGACTGCTCGCCCCCGGAGCTGTTCCCGAGCTACCTGGGCTGCGAGTACTTCCCGACGCAGACGCTGAACCCCGTGTGGGAGGGCTTCGCGTTCGCGGTCGCCGTCGCGAACGCGGGCGATGCGAGCGCCAAGATCGTCGTCGATCGCGCCGGAACCGAGGTGCTGACGGCGACGGTCGCCGCCGGGGCCGTCGAGGTCGTCGAGCTCCCGTGGGTCAAGGAGCTGAAGGGCGGCGACGTGGACGCCTGCCAGATCCCGCCGGATCCCGGCGTGACGCGCGTCGTCCAGGGCGGGGCCTATCGCCTGCGGACCGACCAGCCCGTCGCGGTCTACCAGCTCAGTCCACTCGACTATCAGATCGATCCGGTACCCTCGGGTTGTCCCATCGGGCGAAATTGTCCCGGCGCGCCCTCCGGCGGAACGAACGACCTCTGCCTGTCGTTCTCGAACGACGCCTCGCTGCTGCTCCCCGTGACGCGGCTGACCGCGAGCTACACGACGGTTGCCTGGATGTCCGCGGCCAAGCGCGCCGGCTTCGTGGCCGTCACGGCCACCGTGGACGGAACCGAGGTCGAGGTCTTCGGCAACGGTGCGTTCGCGGCCGGGGCCGGCATCGACGGCGCAGGCAAGGGGAAGGTGACGCTCGACCGCGGCGACGTCCTGCAGCTCCTGGCGCGCCACGACGCTGCAGCCGGTCAGTTCGGTGCCGATCTCAGCGGAACGCGGGTCCAGGCCTCGAGGCCCATCCAGGTCATCGCGGGCCAGTCGTGCGCCAACGTGCCCGAGCCGACGACCCAGGCGTGCGACCACGTGGAGCACGCGATGATCCCCGCCGAGACCCTCGGCGACGACTACCTCATCACCTTCCCGGCGGCGCTCGCGTCCCAGTCGCCTCACCACGTCCGCATCGTCGCGCTGGAGGCGGACACCAAGATCGAGTTCGATCCGCCCGCGGTGTCGGCGGGCGCGACGCTGCAGCCCGACCAGCCCTTCGACCTGCCCGGTGTCACGCAGGACTTCCGGGTCAGCGCCGACAAGCCCATCCTGGTGAGCCAGCTCATGCAGGGCCAGGCATCGGTGCCCAGCGGATCGGGCGACCCCTCCATGGCAGTCTCCGTGCCGACGGAGCAGTTTCGCACGAGCTACCTCTTCGTCGCGTCTCCGACGTACGACACGAACTTCGTCAACGTCATCGCGCCTGCCGGCACGGAGATCACGCTCGACGGAGATCCGATCCCCGTCTCGGAGTTCGTGGCCATCGGGTCCACGGGCTACTCGGTCGCGCGGCACGAGCTGCCCAAGCTGGGCGTGCACAGCATCTCCGGCGAGGCGGCGTTCGGGATCATGGTCTACGGCTACGGGCGCTTCACGAGCTTCATGTACCCCGGTGGCCTCGACCTGAAGCGGCTGCAGCCGCCTCCGGTCTTCTGACCGCGGTCCGCGACCCTCGCTCGTGCTATGCCTCCGCGCGCATGGCCTCGAGAGTCCGTTCCTGCCGTCCCGCGTGGCTCGCGCTCGGGCTGATGGCGTGTGGTGAGGCCACCGCCGGCGGGCCGCGCCCGACCGGGCCTGGTGGCAGCGGGGCCGGCGCCGCCGCGGGAAGCGGTGGCGGCGGATCCGGAGGCAGCGCCGCAACGGGAGGCGGGGCCACCGGCGGAACTTCTGGAGCGGGCGGCACGACGTCAACGACCGGCGGTGCGGCCGGAGGCGGCGGTGACGCCGGGATGGCGGGCGCGAGCGCCGGCGCACCGGGCATGGGCGGCATGGGCGGCGGCGCCGGGACGTCGGGCACCGCCGGCGCAGGGGGAACGGGCGGAACAGGCGGAGCAGGCGGAGCCGGAGCGACCGGCGGAGCGAGCGGCACGTCGGGCGCGGGCGGCACCTCGGGTGCGGGCGGCACCTCGGGAACCGGAGGCACTTCGGGAACCGGAGGCACCGCGGGAACCGGCGGCTCCGCGGGGACGGGCGGCTCGGGAGGAAGCGTCGCGGACTGTCAGGCGGCGCTCACCGCGCAGGCGACCCAGTTCGAGAGCGGCGCCAGCGGGTGGACTCATCAGAAGATGGACAACGCGACCGCCTCCGGCTGGCTCTTCGACCACTGGGAGATCGGCGCGGCGAGCAGCGGGCCCGGCGCGTGCCGCAGTCCGACGAGCTGCTGGGCCACGAACCTGGACGGCAACTACATCTCCTGCCAGCGCGCCGAGCTCCGCTCGCCGACGATCGATCTCAGCGCGTGCACGGACGTGCCCGTCCGCGTCGTGTTTCACCACTGGTACTCGTTCTGGACGGGGACCTACGGCGGCAGCACGTGGTTCGACGGCGGTCTGGTCGAGGTCTCGGGCAACGGTGGCACCGCGTGGAGCACGCCGCCCGGACTCGCGCATCCGGGAACCATCGCCATCAACCCGAACATGGGCGTGCTGTACGAGTGCGTGCGTCCGACCGGGTTCTACGTCCACGGCAAGCCGGGCTGGGTCGCCTCCAACGGCGCGTGGGAACGCGTGGAGGTCTCCATTCCCCAGGCGGCGCGGACCTCCGCCTTCGTGCTCCGCTTCGCCTACGCGAGCGGTGTGAGCTACCAGACCACGAACCAGAACGTGTCGATGACCTACACCGCGCCCGGGTGGTACATCGACGACCTGTCGTTCGAGCTCGAGTGACGCGGCTCACCCGGTGAGGGGAAATCGCCGGAAGAACCACCAGCCGAGCAGGCAGAACACGGCCGCGGCGGGGCCCGCGAGCACCACGCCGAGCGGGTCGTCTCGCGTCGCGCCGAACCAGGCGAACATCCCGGCGGCCACGACCGGTCCGACGCCCTCGGCGATCTTGGTCACCAGACCCTCCACGCCGTTGTACATGCCCTCGCGGCGGTAGCCCGTCAGGGTCTCGTCGTGATCGATCACGTCCGCCAGGATGGGGCGCGAAAGAACGTTGAGCGCGGCGACGGGGAACGTCGCGAAGGCGTAGATTCCGTACGCCTGGGCGGTCGGTGAGCCCACCGGCAGCTTGCCGACGAGGGACGCTGCGACCATGACGACCGCGAAGGCCAGAAACCCCCACTCCATCACCCGCTTCTTGCCGTGCTTGCGCGCCAGGAAATCCACCAGCGGGAAGAGCAGCGCCGAACCCACGACGATGACCGCGGTCAAGAGCCCCGCGGCCGCCTCCGCGTCGTCGATCTTCAGCACGACGTTGACCTGGTACGGCAGGAGCGCGATCACCGCCATGAGCGCGACGCGAAACGCGACGAAGCTCGCCGCGTACGGTCGGAACGCGGGGTTCCTGAACGTCTGCGCGACCGCCTCGACGAGCCCGTAGGCGACCTCCTTCGACGGGTCGTGGGGGCGCTCCTTCACCGAGAACAGCGCGACCCAGATCCCGGCGAATGCGACGAATCCGAGCAGGGCGGCGGCCACCTTGTAGCCGTCCGTGAGGTGGACGACGCCGAGGTCGAGACCACCGGGGAAGGCGTCGATGATCGCGCCGGCGCCCACGGCGGCCAGCACCGTCGCGACGACGTCGAAGAGCGCCATGAACACGGCGATGCGAAGGCGCTTCGGGCCACGGGAAATCTCCGCCAGCAGCGACGAGTACGGACCGTAGACCGCGGTGTACCCGATCCAGAACACCGCCCTCAGCGCGATGAGCCACGCGACGTTCGCGGCGCTCTCGCCCTGGGCGGGCGGCCACCAGATGGCGACGAAGGCGCCGTAGCAGACCGGTGATCCCACCGCGATCCACGGGACCCTGCGGCCCCAGCGGCTGCGCGTCCGATCGCTGCCGTGCCCGATGAGGCCGTCGGCCAGGCCGTGGATGACCTGCCCCACGAGATTGATCAGGCTGATGGCGGCGAGGCTGACGTAGATGGGGCGACCGGAGTCGGCGGGGGGCGAGAAGTAGTAGAGCTGCCACGACGCGAGGAACATCGGGAAGAGCGACATCCCCAGCGTTCCCGTCGCGTAACCGACGCTCGCCCGCGTGGACGGACCGAACGAGGCTTCGGCGGTGTTCGGCATGCTCGGGAGCTCCGCGCCGCGACGCTCGCACGCGCGACCGGCCAGGCCAAGCAGCGGTGAGCTCGCTCGGTGCGCGGGCGCGGCACCCGCCGCGCCGCGACGAACGGCCGTGTGCGACGAGGTGCGAGCCGCGGGGGCGCGGCCCCACAGCCGCCTCCGCTCACAGTGGAAGACCGTTTGGAGTCAACGGGTTACGCGGATCGAGACACGCGCGTGTGGTAGCGTTCTGGAGCCCCACGGAGGATGCGGAACATGACGCGCTCACGCCTGTATCGAGCCACCACGCTGCTCGCCCTGTGTTTCGGCGCGGCGTTCGTCCTGCCGGCGGTCGGATGCGGGAGCGCGCCCGAGGGTGACGACAAGAACGCCGGTGGCTCCTCGGGCACGGCGGGCTCGTCCGCCGACGGCGCCTTCGGGGACGGCCAGGGCGGTTCGTCCGCCAGCGGAAGCGGCGGCAGCTCGGCGAGCGCGAGCGGAGGCAGCTCCGCGAGCGGCAGCGGCGGGAGCGCCGCGGACGGCACGGGCGGGAGCGCCGCGGACGGCACGGGCGGATCCTCCGCGAGCGGCGGGAGCGCGGCCACGGGGGGCGGGCCAATCGGCAGTGGGGGCAGCGCCGCGGGCGGCGGCTGCGTTCCGAAGACGTGCACCGACAAGGCGGCGACCTGCGGCAGTCTGTCGGACGACTGCGGCGGGACGATTCAGTGCGGGATCTGCCCGGGCACGGAGGTCTGCACCGCGACGTCCAACACGTGTGTCCCGCGCGACGACGCCTGCGTCGCGGCGAATGCGGAGTGCGGAGTGATCCAGGACGCCTGCGGCAATCCCGTGGACTGTGGCGCCTGTCCGCCCGGCGAGGTGTGCAACGGCGCCACGCAGCAGTGCGGCCCGTGCGTGCCCATCACGTGTCAGATGGGCCGCTGCGGCACGATCCCCGACGGCTGTGGTGGCACGCTCGACTGCGGCCTGTGCGGGTCCGGGCTCGCGTGCGACCCCATGACGTTCGAGTGCACGACGTGCAACACGACGACGTGCGCGAGCCAGGGCGTCCGCTGCGGCACCATGTCCGACGGCTGTGGTGGCGTGCTGAACTGCGGCACGTGCCCGCCCGGCGAGACTTGCGCCAACGGCCGGTGCGTCCCGCCGCCCCCGCCTTCGGAGTGTGTCGCCCAGGGGGCGAACTGCGGAACCATTCTGGACAGCTGCACGGGACGCCAGACCGACTGTGGCGACTGCCCGGTCGGCGAGATCTGCGTCGGCAACGTGTGCCAGGGCTGCATCCCGCAGACGTGCTCCGAGCTCGGGTTCGACTGCGGAACGGGGGACGACGGCTGCGGCGGGACCATCAGCTGCGGTGTCTGCCCGGCGAACGGCGTCTGCGACGCCAACCAGTGCTGCACGCCGGCGACCTGTGCCACCGGTGACTGCGGCAACGTCTCCGACGGCTGCGGCGGAACCGTCTCGTGCGGGGTGTGCCCCGTCGGGCAGGTGTGCAACTCCAACCAGTGCTGCATGCCCAGGGCGTGCCAGCCCGGCGACTGTGGCAGCGTGAACAACGGTTGCGGCGGGACCATGCAGTGCGGGGTGTGCCCGGTGGGGCAGGTGTGCAACGCGCGCCAGTGCTGTACGCCCCGCGCGTGCCAGCCCGGCGACTGCGGCAACGTGAACAACGGCTGCGGCGGGACCATGCAGTGCGGGGTGTGCCCGGTGGGCGACGTTTGCAACGCCAACCAGTGCTGCACGCCGAACGACTGCGGACCGAACGAGTGCGGCAGCGCGAACGATGGGTGCGGTGGGTCGCTCGATTGCGGACAGTGCCCCAGCGGGGAGATCTGCGACACCACGGGGACCGCGAACGTGTGCGTCCCGTGCATGCCGAACAGCTGCAGCGGCGAGATGGCGGAGTGCGGGACCATCAGCGATGGCTGCGGCGGGCAGGTGGACTGCGGCACGTGCCCGGTCGGCGGGGACGTCTGTCGCGGCAATCAGTGCTGTCGGCCGTCCACCTGCTCCAGCGCGGGGCACGAGTGCGGGAGCAAGTCGAACGGCTGCGGTGGAACGCTGAACTGCGGGTCCTGCGCCTCGGGCGAGATCTGCGACACGACGGGTACCGCGAACGTGTGCGTACCCTGCGTGCCGCGAACCTGTTCCGCGGCTGGCGCCCAGTGCGGCAACATCAGCGACGGCTGCGGCGGTCAGGTGAACTGTGGGCCGTGCCCGAGCGGCGGGATTTGCCAGGGCAACCAGTGCTGCAACCCGGCGCAGTGCAGCGCGAGTCAGGTGTGCGGCACCATCAACAACGGCTGCGGCGGCACCACGAACTGCGGAACGTGTCCGCCTCCCGCGATCTGCCGCCCGAACAACACCTGCTGCACCCCGAGCGGCTGCCCGGCGGGCACGTGCGGCACGCGGTCGAACGGCTGCGGTGGCACCGTCAACTGCACGTGCCCGGGGACTCAGGTCTGCCTGCCGTCGGGTACCTGCTGCGCGCCCGTGACCTCGTGCGGCAGCCAGTGCGGTGTGACCATCTCGGACGGCTGCGGCGGCACGCTCGTGTGCCCACCCTGCTAGAGGAAGGCGAATGAAGTCGATGCGTCGAGCGCGGCGAGCGGACCTCGCGGCGGTGGTTGCAGTGGGCCTCGCGTCGGTCTCGTGCGGAGACGACGGGAAGTCCGGCGGCGGCGGCGCGGCCGGGGCGGCCGGCGCGGCCGGGTCCGGCGTGGGCGGTGCGGGGGGCATGGCGGGAATGGCAGGGAGCGCCGGCGCGGGCGCCGCGCCGCCGCGCTACGAGATGTGCAGCCTCGACCGGTGGTGCTGGGACTTTCCGAGGCCGCAGGGCAACTCCCTGCTCGGCGCGTGGGGTTCGTCCATCACCGACGTGTGGGTGGTGGGTCAGGCGGGGACCGTCCTGCACCACGACGGCGTGAACTGGTCGAGCGTGCCCGTGCCGACGCTCGAGGACCTCAACGACATCTGGGGCTCGTCGCCGGACGACATCTGGGCCGTCGGCAACGCCGGTACGCTGCTCAGGTGGCAGGGCACCGAGTGGACGCGTGTGCCGCTCCCCGACACCGGCGCGGCGACGCCGCCGGCCCTCACGGACGTGTCCGGGACCGCCAGCGGCGATGTCTGGGCCGTGGGCGCGCTCGGCACCGTGCTCCACTTCGACGGCACGACGTGGGAGGCGCGGGACAGCGGGGTCGCGGACGCTCTGCACGGGGTCTGGGCGCAGGCGCCCGACGCGGCGTGGGCCGTCGGCGTGCGCGGTCGCGTGCTGCGGTGGGACGGGACGGCGTGGGCCTCGGAGACCAGCGGCGTGAACACGCAGCTCGAGGACGTCCACGGGACCGGGCCGGACGACGTGTGGGCGGTGGGCATCGGCCGGACCGCGATTCACTGGGACGGCTCCACGTGGTCCAGCGTCGGCGGCGCGCCGGTGCCGAACCGAACGCACGCCGTGGTGGCGCACGGCGTGGACGACGTGTGGGTGTTCGCCGACGACGGCGAGGCGTCCGCGTGGGACGGCACGGAGTGGAAGCCGATCAACACCGCCACCACGCACCACTTCTTCAACGCCTGGCTGGAAGGCCCGAACAAGGTGCTCACCGTGGGCGAGCGCGGGACGATGCTCTACTGGGACGGCGCCGCGCGATCGATCGTGGCCCCGGGCTCGCGCTTCGGACACTTCTCCGTTTCCGGGGGTACCGACGGGGATCCGTGGGCTGCGGGCGATCGCGTTCGCCGCTTCGACGGCACGGGGTGGGTGGAGGTGAACAAGGGCACCGACCGCGTGATCTTCGGCGTGCATGCCGTGGATGCTTCGCGCGCCTGGGCGGTCGGAACGGCGGGCACCATCCTGCGGTACGCGGGCACCACGACGGGGTGGATGGCGGTGGCGTCGCCGAACACCGACTGGCTCCGCAGCGTGTGGACGACGGCGGACGCCACGAGCGGATTCATCGTCGGCAGCGGGGGAACCATCCTCGCGCTGCTGAACGAGACGACGTGGATCGACGTCGCGAGCGGCACGACGCGAGATCTCCTCGCCGTGTGGGGCACGAGCAAGAACGACGCGTGGGCGGTGGGGCAGCTCGGCACGATCCTCAAGTGGGACGGCTCGGGCTGGACCTCCGTCGCCGCCGGCCCCGCCGGCGGATCCATGGCCACCTTCCGGTCCGTGTGGGGGGCGGCCTCCGACGACGTGTGGGCGGTGGGCTCTCTCGGAACCATCGTCCACTGGGACGGCTCCGGATGGAGCATCGTGGCGGAGGGTGAGACCTACGGGCTGAACGGCGTGTGGGGAAGCGCCGCGGACGACGTGTGGGCGGTCGGGACTGGCGGCGTGATCCTGCACTGGGACGGCGACGAATGGCGCAGGCAGGAGAGCGGTACGCCCGCCGTGCTCAACGGCGTGTGGGGTCGCGATCGCAGCACCGTCTGGGCCGTGGGCGAGGACGGAACGATCCTGCGGTACCGGCCCTAGTCGGCCATTTTCGGGGTACGCTCCGCCGCATGTCGAAGGAGAGCGAGTACGAGGTACCTCCGGCCTGGATCGAGCTCCCGCAGGAGGCAGAGGTGCGGCGTCTGATCCCGGCGGGTAGCCCCTACGATTTCGGCTTCGTCGCGCCCATGCAGGCGCTCGTTACGGCTCACCCGCGCCTCGCCGCGTCGTTCGCCGGGCTCTATGCGCAGATCATGTTCGCGCCCGGCGCGCTCACCCGTCGTGAGCGCGAAATGATCGCGGCCGTGAGCGCGTCAGCGCAGGACTGTTTCTATTGAACGCAGTCTCACGCAGAGTTTCTGCGTGCGGAAGAGGGTGACGAGGAGCTCATCGAAGCGATCAAGTCGAAGACGTGGTCCACCGTCGCTTCGCTGTCCGAACGAGACCGGGCGTTGTGCGCGCTCGCCTTCAAGCTCTCCGGGACGCCGACGAAGATGGTCGAGGAAGACTGGGCACCGCTCAGGAGCCTCGGGTTCGGTGACGAGGCGTGCCTGGAAGTGGCGCACGTCGTCGGCATCTTCAATTACCTCACGCGCCTGGCCGACGGATTCGGGCTGCAGCTCCACCCGGTGATGAAGGAGGCCATCGAGGCTGGGGAGACGCTCCGCAGGCCCTGAGGCGCCGCCGCCAGGAATCCGCTAAAGCCCCTCGCTGATCGTCCGTTCTGGCGTGACGATGCGGATCCTCGCCGGCCTCGCTCTTCTGGTGCTGCTCACCGTCCCGGGCCGCGCCGCCGGCGAGCCGGAGCCCGAGAGCACGCTCGTCTCCGGCGGCGGAGATTCTCGGTCGTTCTTCTTCGAAGCGGGCCCGGGGGGCGCCGTGTACCGGCTCCGCGGCGGAGCCGAGCTCTTCGTCAGCGCGGGCGCGAGAATGCGTCGATTCCCCGGGATGTCGCTGCTGCATCTCGGAGGTGCGAAGCCCACACCCACCCACGTCGTGGTCGTCAGGAGCGGCCAGGTCTCCGTCAGCGTTCCCGAGGGCGCGTCGCACGCCGTGCTGCTCAAGGGCTCGAGAGGGGTCTCCATCATCTCCGTCCACGGGCGAGCAACGGCCGTCGTCGCGCCGGGCGCCGTGGCGGTGGCCAACCACGAGGGCGTGGCTCGGGCCACCCTGGGCTCCTTCTGGGAGGTGCTGCCGCCGGGACATCAGCGGGTCCTCGACGAACGGGATCGGGTCGGGGCGGCCAAGCCCACCATCGCGCCTCCGGTCGTCGCTCCCGGAGAACGCGTGTTCGACGCGCTGGACGGTACCGGTACGGTCCGCGGGCTCACGTGGACGGCAGTGCCCGGCGCCAGCGGGTACCGCGTGGTGCTCGAGCGCGCCGACGGAAGCGTGCTCGACTCGACGGAGACGAGGTCGCCCAACCTGGACCACCCGCTCGGTCCGGTCGAGCCCGGCCGTCATCTGGTGCGGCTTCGATCGATCGACAGCCGAGGAATCGAGGGGCTGGCATCCGAAGCGACACCGGTCTTCGTCGTCGGCGTGTCGCTCCAGGCAGGCGCATACATCGACGACGCCGGCGAGGTGAACCTCGCCAGGGGCCAGATCGCAACGCTGGTGGGTGCGGACGGACTGGACATGACCTACGCCGGGTCGAGCGACTGGATCCGCGCGCCCCGCGGCGTCGGTCTCTTTCGCGGCGAACCCACCACCATCCATCTGCGCGCGCCCGGGACGCCGACCTTCCTGGCCGTGCGGCTCGTGCCTCGCGACCTTCACGCGGACGTCTACGTGGGGCCCAAGAAGCTGCTGTGGCCCAGCGCACCGGCGCGCGTGACGGTGCGCGTCTCGACGCGCAGCGGCGAGCCGCTTCCGAGCGGCGTGGACGTGGTGCCCCGGGTGCGGCTGGGGCTCGCGCCGCTCGACGTCACGTGGGCGCGCGAGGGCAACGTGCTGACCGCGAGCGTGCCGCCGCAGGAGGGCCCGGGACCCTGGGTACTTCGCGTGAACGTCGAGGATCAGCACGGCCTGCCCCTGGGGCGCGACTTCCTCGAGATCGAGCGAGCGGCACCTGCGAAGCCACGGGCCGGGGCGAGATCCAAGGTCGGCAGAGCGTTGCGGGGAACCTCGGTGGAGTGATCCGCGGCTCAGGGCAGGATGGAGCGAGTGGGGCACTCGCCATCGCCCTGGTAGTCGCCCAGCGTGCGGGCCTGATCCAGCACGTAGTCGTAGGCGGACAGGATGCCGCCGCCGAGCGCGCCGCTGAGCTGGTAGCGACTCGACGGGAAGACGTCGGCCGCCTTCGTCGCTCGCAGCTCGTCGAGCGTCGTCTTGCCGTTCCGATCGAGGTCGCAGTCCGCGACGTACTGCGCGTAGCGGACGACGATCTCGGCTCCCGACGTGACGCTGGAGAAGAACCAGTGGTCGCCGTGGATGGTCGGCTTCACCTGGGCCGTGCCGCCCGTGGGCACGGCGAAGCCCGGCGCTCCGCCTTCCGTGGCACAGTCGTCGAAGGACGTGCCCGCCGGCAGTCCCCACTCGAACTCGATGCGCGGCGCGGCGACGCAGTTCGTCGGGTCGGTGGGCGCGCAGGACTGCCCATCCGGCCGCTCGAGGGCACCCGCGACGAGGACGCTGAAGCCGCCGTCGATCATCTCGCGCGCGTCCGCGTCGGAGGTGGGCGCGAGCGCAACGTGCCCGGGGCCGGCGTTCGGCAGTTCGAACCCGAACCGGTCCCAGCGCGTCGCCTCGACGTCGTCGAAGCGTTCGAGCAGGTAGCCCCCGGCCGGCGCCCGCAGGAGGTCGAGCACGTGGAGCGAGTCGTCCGCCAGCTCCGCGCCCGAGTCGGAGCGCCTGGCCCGCACGTTTCCGATGGAGACCAGAAAACGGCGGTACGTGACGCTCCACCCGTCGGCCACGTCCTCCGGGCCACCGCCCGGCGCCAGGCCGTCTCGGATGGAGGCCTCCGCCTCGACGAAGATCTGCACCGACCCCGTGCCGCCGTCGGCACCACAGCTCGTCAGGAGCAGCGCGAGCAGCGCCCAGGGCCGGCTTCCATTCCCGATCATTTCCACTCCATCTCCACGGGGCGTTGTGCGGTGATCGCGAGGACGAGCGCGTCGTGATCGCGACTGTCCGGTTCGATGAGGCGCTCTCCGCTTCCGTTCGCGGCGAGCGCCTCGAAGTCCACGACGGCGAGCCACGGTGTCGGGTCCACGCGCACCACGAGCCCGCCGCTTCCCCCGCCGTCGACCGCCTGTGTCGGAACGGCGCGCTGCCCCCGCAGGGGGGGAACGACGTCCACGTTCGCGCGAAAGCGCACGGACCCCGCGGGTCCCGCCGCGACCCCCGCGAACACGACGGAGTGTCCGTCGGGCGCCGCGGCGCTGGCCACGGGGCGCTCGTCGGTGGCGAACCAGTCGATGCCCAGATCGTACGAGGCGCTCCGGAGCGCGCCTTCGAAGCCCTCGACGGTTCCGATGGCCTGAGGCCGCGGGTCGAGCAGGTCCACCCGCGTCACCGCTCGCAGCTCGGCCAGCGCCGTATCGCACAGCGTCGCGCTGCTGCTGGCCGAAGCGCAGAAGTATGCGGGACCGAACGCCATTCGCGCCTCGGTCAGCGTGACCTGCAAGCCGCCCACCTGGACGGGGGCGACGGGAGCAGGCACCAGGTGCGCCGCGTACCGGACCGCCGGTTGTCCGGTGTCACCGCACCCGGTGACGACCGCCAGTGCGGCCAGCGCGACCGCGGTGAGTGCGCGCCTCACAGGTGAACCCCCAGCGTGAGCGTGATGCTCCGCGGCGGTCCGGCGACGACGTGTCGCGCGGGCAGAGCGGACGGGATGGGCTCGGTCTGCCAGTCGGAGGCGAAGCTCTGTTCTTCCTCCGCGTAGCGATGATCGAGGACGTTCGTCACGTCGAGTCTCAACTCCAGCTCTCGCCGGCGCACGCCGGCGCGCAGGTCCAGCAGATGCACGGCCTGGGCCCGTCGATCATGGGGCAGGGGTCGCGGCGACAGGAACGTCGTGCCCCCGCCGGTGACCAGTCTCAACGGCGCCCCCGCCAGGTGCCCGACGTCTCCGGTCCAGCCCAGGTCGGTTCGCACCACCAGGGGAGGCACGAAGGGCAGCGCCTGCCCCTCGGCGAACGCCGGCGACGGATTCGATGGCGTTGCCGGCGGAGGATCGTCGAGCGTGGCGTTCACCCAGGTCGCGCTCACCGCCGAGTGGAGCTCGCGCGTCGGTGACGCCGTCAGGTGGGCCACCAGACCGCGACGGGTCGTCGGACCGATGCGTTCGAGCGCTCCCTCACCGGCGTCGAACGCGAGATCCGAGGACAGGCGAGTCTCGTAGGCCGCCACGGCCAGCCCGAAGCGATCCGAGTCGCGAAAACGGGCTCCCACGTCGTAGCTCCTGACGGTGGCGAACGGGGCCTGCTCGCCTTCGTCGAGCTGTCTTGCCTGAGGCGACCGATGACCATGACCGTACGACGCGGTGAGCGTGACCCACGACCACGGGTACCATTCGACGCCGGTGCGCGGCCCGAACGTCGCTCCGGCGGCCGTGCGCCGGTGGCCGAGAAGGTGGTCGCGCTGCTGGAAGGAGGGCGTGAAGTTGCCCAGGCGATCATCGACGTCGAAGAGCAGAAAGTCGGCGCGCAGCCCCGCGTGCGCGCGTAGTCGCGCCGGCGTGTGGAGCGTGGCGTCGCCCCAGAAGCCCACCGAGGTCGCTCGCACGGACGCATCGACGCGACGGTCCCAGGTCTCGTTCTGCGGGGCCTGGACGAGCGCCTGGCTCTGCTCGATCGCGTTCGAGCCGATCTCCGTGCCCGTCGTCACGACCCCGGCGAACCCCTTGCCGAGCTCGGTGCGTGCGCCCCGATGGCTCGCGCGCACACCGAGCCCGAGGTCGTCGTTGCTCTGCTCGACGAGATCGCCCCGACCCATCCACGCGGGGTTCTCCCGGCTGCGCTCGACGTAGCCCGTGTAGTTGATCCGGCTGCGGTAGCCGGTACGTGTCACCCACACGTCGACACCCAGGCGGCCGCCGTCGTCCGCCGAGTGGTCCAGGCCGAGGCCGATCTGCGCCCGGCTGGACGCCGCCGACTGGGAGCGCGCGGTCGGGTCGGGATACGCGTCGTAGAACCCCACCCGTCCGGCGTCGATGTCGTCGCGTCGCAGCACACCCGCGATTCCGGCCCGCGCTGCGTGCGCGGCGCCGTGCACGAGCAGCGACGTGTGACCGGGGAGATCCAGCCGGTACTGCGAGACGGCCGTTCCCGACGTCGAACCGCGCATGCCGTCGCCGAATCCGTCCGACTGGCGCGCGGTGAACGCGGCGAACGTCTCTTCCGCCTCGCCCCGAGGAGCCCAGACGACCAGGGCTCGACGCGTATCGAACGATCCGTAGCTCGCCTCCGCGTGGGTCCCTCGCTCCTCGACGCCGAGATCGAACCACGCCGTGCCCGCGACCGCGAAGTCGCCCTGCTCCACGTCGTACACGCCCTCCAGCACGCGAAGCGACCGCACGGTCTCGGGGATGACGACCCCCAGGTCCGCATAGCCCTGGCCGTGGACGTGCGAGCGCTGATTCAGCGGGATGGCACCAACGCGGAGCTCGACGTCCTGCCCGTGCTCCGCGTCGAAGCCGCGCAGGTAGAGTCGGTGGGCGATGGCCTCCCCCTCGGGTCGGGTGACGTGGACGCCGGGCGCCGTGCGCAGGAGGTCCGCCGCCGTCGCGTGCGGCGCGGTGGCGAGCGTTCGACGATCGATCCGGTAGTCGCTGGCCCCCCTCGACGGGGCGAGCTGTCGCCCCTGGACGTGCACCTCGGGCGGGCGATCCTCCTCGAGCACCGAGTGCGGCGTGAGGACGCCGCCGTGGAAGTCTTCGGGTGGCGCTGCCGACGCCGCGCCACGCCGGTGTCTCGGCCTCGCGTGGCTCGCGTGGGCGGCCGACGCTTCGTGCGGACCGGGAGCGAAGTGGAAGGGAACGCGGATGCGCGCCGCCACGGGCCGGCCGTCGCGCGTCGCGGGTTCGAAGCGCCACCGCTTCACGGCGCTGATGGCGGCGGCGTCGAACTCCGCGCCACCGGATTCGGCGACGGCGGTTTCCTCGACCCGGCCAGCGGCGTCGATGACCACGACGAGCACCAGGTCTACTTCCCGACCGCGCTCGAGCGCAGCCTTCGGGTAGACGGGATCGACGTGCTCTGCCAGGCGGGGAGCGACGAGGACGGCGGCGCTCCGCTCGGCGGCGTCGTCCTGCGCCGCGGCGAGGCGCGCAGTGAGTCCAGCTCCCAGCGCCAGAGCGATGGAAGATAGGCGAAACCGTAGGATTGCCGAACGATGACGGAACAAGCTCAACGCCTCCGCGCCGATGCCGAAGCCCAGGATGTCGCCGCGCGAGAGGGCGCGCGGGCGCGTGGTTCGGGGATCAGGCGGAGACGGGCGGTGACGACTTCGGGGCGAGCGCCAGCGTCGAGACCGGGCGATGCTCCGCGGAGCGGCGTCCCGCGTGCACGGGCGAAACGGCGGCGGCGCCGGTCGGCGGCGATGCGACCGGACCGACGGCAGCGGGAAGCAGGGTGACGCCGTCGCAGTGGGCGTGGTCAGCGTCCTGTCCGCCGGGCAGGACCGTGTCCGTCGGCGCCGCGGAGTGCTCGGTCGCGTGGTCGTCGCCGTGGACGAACGCGCCGTGGGCGCACGCCACGTGGGCGACGACGACGCCGTGGGCGATCTGCCCGCCGTAGGCGACCAGAACGGCCAGGGCCGCGAGCGCGATGACGAACCTCTGCGCGGACGGCTTCACCGCGCCGACCGTAGCACGAACCCCCGGGTCGCCTCCCTGGGCCCCGCGATGAAGGAAGACCGAATTCCTTCGACGGGCCGAAAAAGCTCGGGCGCCGGCTCCGCTGGTGCTCGACGTGCTCGGCGTGGTGGGCTAGCGCGTCGCCATGCTTCTCCACCGAACGGCCCGGCGCGTCGCGGTGCTCGTCGCGATGGCGTCGGGAACGCTCACCTCGTGCGCAGCCGGCTCCGACGACGCCGGCGGCGTGATCATCTACGCCGAGGGTGGCGCGGCGGCGGGTGGAGTCGGCGCTGCGGGCGGGGCCGGCGGAGGGTCCGGTGGCTCGGCGGGGGCGGGGACGGGAGCGGGATCCGGAGCCGGAGGCGGAGGAACGGGCAGCGGCGGTACCGGCACCGAGTGTTCCGGGGGGCGCAAGGTGTGCGGGGGGATCTGCGTCGAGCCGGCTCCTCAGAACGGCTGCGCGGCGACCGACTGCGCACCGTGCGCGGCGCCACCAGCCAACTCGACGGCAGCGTGCGCCGGCGGCGGCTGCGGCTACGTGTGCAATCCCGGATTCGCACCCACCGGTGCGGGTTGCCAGCCCGGCGGCGCAGGCGGCGCGGGGTCCGGAGGCTCTGGTGCCGGTGGCAGCGGAGGCGGACCCGGCATCTGCGCGTCGCTGTGCGCAAAGGGCACGCCGCTCGGATGCCCGGGCAACGACGAGGCGAAGTGCAACTCGGAGTGCTCCGTCCTGTGGTCGAAGTTCCCGGCCTGCGGCTCCACCCTCGATGCGTTCTACGCGTGCGCCAGCGCGCAGCCGCTCACGTCGTTCGAGTGCGATCCGGTCGACCAGGAGCCCGTGCTCCGGGCGCAGTTCTGTGGCAGCGAGGCGTTCGCGCTCGCCGCGTGCGTGAGTTGACCGCCTGCTGACAGCGGGAGTCATCAGACCCGCGCGCGCCCCTTTCGCCGGCGGCCGCTCTGGCCCATGCTCCGGTCTCGCCGTGGGCGACCCGCTCGGTCGCACCGGCAGTCCCTTCGCGCCCGATGACCCTCGCAGAGTTCCACCCCGCCGTCCGTCGCTGGTTCGAGCGCGCCCTCGGCGCTCCGACGCCGCCTCAGCTGCGCGGCTGGCCCGCCATTCGCGAGCGACGCGACACCCTCATTGCCGCACCGACCGGCTCGGGCAAGACCCTCGCCGCCTTCCTCGCCGCCCTCGACGACCTGGTGGTCGAGGGGCTCGCCTCCGGGCTCCCCGACGAGACCCGGGTTCTCTACGTCTCGCCGCTCAAGGCGCTCACCTACGACGTCGAGAAGAACCTCCGCGCGCCCCTCGCCGGGATCGCCGAGGAGCTGCGCGCGGCCGGGCTGGTGCCGCCCGCCCTCCGCGTGAGCGTGCGGAGCGGCGACACGCCCGCTCGCGAGCGGGCGGCGATGACGCGGCGCCCGCCGCACGTGGTGGTGAC
>CAZARU010000123.1:0-19921 GCA_964487605.1 uncultured Polyangiaceae bacterium | reverse complement strand
GGTTGTTGTCCCGGGAGACGATCCGCATCACGGACTCGGTCGGCGTCTCGAATCCGGCCGCGTCAGCGCCGGACAACTGATCCGTGGCGGCGCGAACCTCCCGGCACGTGCCTGACGGCGACCCCACCGTCGTTGCCTTCACGACGCGGGACCGGACTCGCGCCTTGCTCCGGAAGGCGTTCCCGCGGCGCCGCGGGAGGCTCGTCGGGCGGAGCCGGCGCCGTCGGCACGGGCGCCACTGGCGGAGCGGCCGCGGGAACGGCAGGAGCTGCCACCGCCGGCGCCTCGGGCTCGGGGGGGGCCGCAGCGAGCGCCGGGTCCGACGGGGACGCCGGCGCCGCGGACGCCGGTGCGCCGAGCGCGACTGCGTCGGGAACAGACTCCGGGTGTGCTTGCGCCGTTCGCCGTGCTCCGACGGGCAGCGGCGCGCTCGCCGCGTGGTGCGTCGCGCTCGTCCTGGGCCTACGACGCCTGCGCGGTCGTCCTCGCGCGTGAGCGGTTACTTACCGCCCATGGCCGGCACGCATGCCGGAGCGGTGCACTGAAAGCCGGCCTGGCAGTCGTCGTTCGTCGCGCACGGCCACGCGCACTTGCCGTACTGCGTGTTGCACTTGTGGCCGAGGCACGTCGCCTCGGTCTGGCACGGGAACGCCATCGGTGCGGGCTGTGACGTGGTCCCGCCGGTGGGCTGCGCGGCCGGCTGCTGTCCGTAGCCGGGCTGCTGTCCGTAGCCGGGCTGCTGTCCGTAACCGGGCTGCTGTCCGTAGCCGGGCTGCTGTCCGTAGCCGGGCTGCTGACCGTAGCCGGGCTGCTGACCGTAGCCGGGCTGCTGTCCGTAACCGGGCTGCTGTCCGTAGCCGGGCTGCGCGCCGTAGGGATCCTGCGGCGGCTCTTCTTCCTCGTTCTTCTTGCAGGCCGAGAACACGAGGGCAGGGGTGACGAGCAAGGCGACGACGGCGAGGGCTTTCTTCATGACGACTCCGAGGAAAGGACCATAGTTTGACGGATCGGGCCGGTCAAATCCTGGAAACCACCGACTTCCGTCGCGAAACTGCGAGTTGGTAACGAGCGACCCGGAGGCGGCTTACACCGCCGGCGCCTCGAACCGTGGGCAGCAGGCGGTCTTCGACGCGCGCCTGCTGAACGGTGGTATCGTCGCCGTTCTTCTGAAATGCGACGGCGGGTGGAGCAGGGGGAGCACCTCGACGAGCGGATCGTCGCGAAGGTGGAAGGTGATCTGGACTCCGCGCTGCGGCGCAAGTCCTCCAGGGAAGCGCAGCTCGCGGGAGCCGTGCAGATGCTCGTGCCGTGGTCCGACCGGCTGCTCGCCGCGGCGGCGTGCATGGGCGAGAAGCTGTCGGGCAGGGGTTCGTTCGACCGCCCGCTCTACGGCGCGTGCGTGCGCGCGGTCACCGAGGCCGACGACCGCGTCAGCACGCCGTGGCTGGACCGCGCGCTCGGGACCGACGGAGGCGGAGGCCTCGCGTCGCTCTCGGCGGCGACGTTCAGTCGTGATCCGGCGCTGTCGGCCGGTCTGGTGCGAGTCGCGACGAGCCGCCACCCGCAGCTCGCCTTCGCGGCGGACGTCGCGCGCGTGCTCCGGGGCGAGTCCAGCGGCGAGCACATCGCTTCGGTGGCACCGAAGATCAAGGAGAGCCACCGGATCGAGCTGTGCGCGGAGGTCTTCGTGCCGCTCCTGCGCCTCGGGAAGATCCCGCGGGCGCTTGCGCCTGCCGTCGCGGTGCTCCGGGATGCGGAGCGCCACCTCGGCCGATGGCTGGTCTTCGGCGAGGTGGCCGCCCGAGCCGGCGATCCCAGACCGTTCGCCGAGGCGACGGAGCGCGCCGAGAGCGGGCCCGAGAGCGCCCGGGCTGCGTGGGGCATGGTCGCCTGGGCGCTCGCCGCGCGACCGGCGGCGCCTCCCAGGCAGCGCCCCACGGTGGAGATCGTGTCGCGGCTGAGCGATCGCCCGAGCGCCGACCGCGACACCACGTTCCTCTTCCGACTCGCCCGCGACGGGGTCGAGGGAGCCAAGGCGATGCTCGAGGCCCTGGCGAAGGGACCCGCCCCGAAGAACGAGGTGGGCGTCCGCGCGGCGCTGCACCTCGCGCGGGACTACTCGCGGCCCCGCATGAAGGAGGCCCTGGGGATGCTGGCGTCGAACCCGAAGAAGGAGGCGCTGCGCGGCCTGGCCGTCGCGGCGCTCCACGACGTGGGTCAAGTGTCCGAGGCGGTGCGCCTCGCTCCGGAGCTCTTCGGGAGCCGACACCTCCCCACGGCCGTGTGGGCGTCGCTCGTCGCAGCGTCCGCCGCGGCGGGGCGCGGCGATCGGATCGTCACCGAGGTCGCCTTCCGGCGCATTCAGCTCGGATGGGTGGAGTGAAGCGACGTCCGGGCGCCGCGGCGCTCGCGTCGGTGGTGATTACGGGGGCGGCGGCCGCCCAGAGCACGCCGGACGCGGCGCTGCAGGCGAGGCTCGACGCTCCTGCTGTGCCGCGCCTCGACCAGCCGGACGCGCACGCCAGCGTCGCGGCGCCGGGCGCGGATCTGGTGCCCCGGCACGGTGCGCTGGCAGGTGACGTCTTGAGGTGGTGGGCGGTGGGGCGCATCGGCGCCACGCCGCACCACGTGACCGTCGCGTCCGTCGACCACCTCGGAGAGCACCTCGACGAGCGACAGATGGCCCTCGAGCCTGCCGCGTGCCCCGCCGACGTCACCGCGACGGCGGAGTGCCGTGCCACCGCGCCGCTGGCGCTGGTGACGGAGCGCGAGCCCGCTGCCCGGTCGCGCACGGCGATCGTCGCGTCGGTGGGCGGAAGACTTCGCGCCGACGCCGCGGGTGCCCTCGGCGCCGAGCTCCGCGTCGGAGGCCCGCGCGCCGGCCCCGTGGGGCCGCTTCGAGAGCTTCGCGCGCGCCTCAACGTGCATCTGGTGCGCGCGGCGGTGCGCGGCATGCCCCCCCTCGGAGGGAACGACGAAGCGGCCCTCGCCATGGCGCGCGACGAGATCACGGCGGCCAGCAAGGCCTGGCAGCAGTGCGGGCTTCGGTTCGAGGCCGATCCGGCCAGGATCCGCGTCGTCGATCCGCCGCCGCCTCACCTCGTCGCCATCGGGTGCGGCGGCGGCACGCCTTCGAGCGGTGGGCGCGTCGCCCTGCGGGTGGATGGCCAGGACGTGGTGGTTTCCCTGCGCGCCGGTCTCACGCCGCTGCAGGCGGCGCGCCGCCTGGCGGGCGCGCTGCGCGCCGCCCAGCACGACGTGACCCTGAGCCCGAACCCGACGCCGAGCTACGGTGCGCTCCCGTCCGTCGATCTGCTCCTGCGCCGGCGCCGCGACGGCGGCCTGGCGACGGTGGAGGTGCCCTCCGGCGCTCCGCTCTCCACCGACGCGACGCTGGGCGTCTGCATCGGGACGGTGGACCTCGCGGACGGCCTCACGCACTTCTCGGACTACGACGCGGCGGTCGGGACCCTCGAAGAGCGCACCCTGCTGAAGGCCCTCGACGACGGCGATCCCACCACGCTCGAGGTCGTCGTCATCCCGGCGTTCGGGCGCGCCGGCCGCATCGGCGAGTCGTTCATCGACTCTCCCGAGGGGAGCATCGAGAACTTCGTGGTGATCGATCGCATGGGCGTCCGCGCGCGGCGCCTGTCGAGCGCGCTCGCCCACGAGCTGGGTCACATACTGCTCGACGTTCCGGGCCATCCGGACGACTACGGCGTGGACACGCCGTGGTCGCTCATGGACTCGGACGCTGCGGACGCGACGCTGCTCGGCCCGCGCCGCCTGACTCTGGGCGACTGCACCAGGATGTTGCAGCAGAGCGGTCCGGGCGCGCGGCACGTCGTCGTGGAGCCGGTTCCCGACGTCGCGCAGCCGCGTCGCACGGCCCGGTGAATCCCCTCAGCGAGGCGGGGCGATCTCGATGAGCTCGGTGCCGGCGGCGTACGCGTAGCTCACGAACGAATCGAAACCATCCACGAGGACGCCGATCCGCCGATCCGCGTCGATGCGGTGGACGCCGTCGTTCTGGACGCCGGGCTCGATGACGACCGAGCCGCCGATGGTCTTCACCTTGGGAAAGCTCAGCTGGCAGCGGTGCACGACGAGCGGCGGCGCCTCGGACTTGCGCTGTTCCGGCGCCAGCCCGTCCGCGGGGGCCGTCGCGCAACCGCCCAGCTCCTCCAGCGGTCGCCCGTCGAAGACGATGGTCGTGTCGGGGGGCGCGATGATCCTCAGGAAGTCGAAGCTGTACTTGTCCGGCGTGAGAAAGACGTAGGACGCACGAAACTGCTCGATGGGCGGCACCACCAAAAAGCTGGGATCACCCCCCGGAAGGCCCCGGGAAATCCCCGCCGCTCGCTGGCTGGGCGACACGTTGCCCAGCATGATCGGGTGATCGCTCTCCAGCATGAAGTCCCGAGTCGCCGTGAGGTCGAGGAAGTCTCCGCGTCGCTTCAGCTCGAGCTGCGAGAGAGCCCCGGACAGCGTCGTCGTGATCCGGGCGCCGGCGTCGGTGGCGGCCACGATCCGGAAGTAATCGGGCTCGTCGATGACGCCGAGAGTGGCGCCCGCGCCTACCAGCGCCTCGGTGCGACTAGCGCCCCGCGTGATCGCGAAGCGCTTCCCCGCCGTGCGCACCGGATCGAGCTGTTCCTCCAGGTGATCAGCGCAGCAGCGCCTGTCCTGCAGCTTCTGGAAGAACGGCGCGTCGCTCGCCTCGCTCCCGCTGAACACGACGATGGGCTGGTCCGCGTCGATGAGCGACCCGGTGAAGTCCGCGTTGAAGCCGCCGGTCTCCAGGTTGAGCACGTCGAAGGGATCGAGGACGGCCTCGACCACGCCTCCGGCGGGGGTCGCCGGGATGGGGCCGCCGCCGACGATGGCCGTCGTGGTCTGGACGCGCACGCGGGTGTCCGGCCGCGTCGCCACGATGGTCAGGAACGCGCGAAGGTCGATCGGATCGGCCGGATTGAAGTTCGTGTTCGGGTCGTCGGAGCTGGCGATGGTCTGAGGCCACCCTAGGACGACGTACGCCGCCGACATCTCGCCGGGCGTGTAGGTGAGCGCCTCGACCGGCTTCAGGAGCGAGGCGTCGTTCGAGAAGACGTTCACGTTCTCGAGCGGGTTGAACTGGTACGCGACGACCGGCACCTGGCTCGTGACCCTGTAGGCCTTGCGGGAGAGCGCGGTGTGAGTGCCGCGGTTGTACGTCCCCGGTGGGGAACCATCGACCTCCCGGGGCCCGAGCTTGAAGACGCGGAGGTTCAGCGGGGGAATGTCCGCGGTCGCGACCGTGATCGGCGCGTTCTCGGTCCGGGCGATCCCCTCGCGTGGCTGTGGCCGAGGAGGGCCGTCGTCGATCTCGATGGTGACCCGAGCCGCGACGTCGGGCTGCGGGTTGCTCACGACGACCGCGAACTGCTGCGCGGCGGCGTTCAGGGAGTCGTCGATCATCGCGTTGTCGAGGTCGGCGGCCCAGTACTCGCAGCCGACGTTGCTGCGCTCGATGGTGGCGAGGGTGCAGAGGTGCGTGCACCTTCCGATGCGGCACACCCGGCCGGCGGTCGCGTCGCACGTCTCCGCGACGTGGAAGGCGGACCCGTCCGCGGCGCATCGCAGCACCTGGCCGGCCTCGCATCGGGACGCTCCGGGCTGACAGGGCGCACAGGCGAGGAGCTCCGGGGCGCACACCTGGCCGCGGGCAGTGCAGTCGTCCACGCGTCGCCAGGTCTCGTCGCCGCGGCGCGCGCCCCGCTCGCAGCGCTCCAGGGCGTCGGTGCAGCGGAGCGCGCCCTCGACGCAGAGCGCGACCGCGACGTCGTCGGTCGCGTACCGGTCAGAGCGGTCGAACCCGCAGCTCGCCTGCGCCGCGAAGGCTGCCAGGCCGGCGAGGGACAGGAGCCCGCGGGCGTGCGAGCGCGAACGCTTTCCCTCGCGGGCGTCCCCGTGCCTCACCGGTGCGCGAAGCTCACGTCTTGCGCGTACGACTGCCACGCCTGAGTGCCCAGGTGGCGGTAGCGGAGCTGCCCGTAGTCGAACTCGGGAATGCTGGCCGCCGACACGGTGATGCTCACGGCTCCGGTGGGCAGGTCCGCGCCGGTCACCGTGGAGAGATCCGGGAGGCGCACCGACTTCGCGGAGGGCGGTCCGGCGATGGTCCAGGTGACGAGCCCGCCCGAGCCGGCGACCTCGTAGACCAGGAGGTCGACGGCCGCGCCGCCCGGGGCCCACGAAACGACGAGGTCACGGCCGTTCCACTGCCCGTTGTCGCCGGGCGACGACACGACGGGGATCTCGACGAACGCGTCCAGCGCGACGGGCGTGCTCGTGGTGGTCGTCGCGAAGGAGCCCATCACCGATCGGGGGAGCTGGTCCGTCTCGGTGGTGAACGCGCGCGCGCTGGCGACGTACCGCGACCCCGACAGCGACCCGACGAGCGGCGGCACTCCGACGAACGTCAGCGGGGACGCGATGGGCAACAGCGAGGTGCGCTGTCCCGCCGGGAGCAGCGCGTAGCCCTCGTCGCCGACCGCGATGCTGACGCCGCTCACCACGCGGTCCGGGCCCCGCGCCGTGGGTTTCGGTCCGGTGAGCGTGAGCGTCATGGCCTGGTCCAGGGGCGCGTCCATCGTGATGAAGACGTCGGCCTTCTTCTTGCCCGGCTCGGTGGAGATGCCCTTCAGGATCCCCAGGGCGAACGCCGTGAACGTGGGCGGACTCGCCTTTCGGTTCTCGATGCCGGCGATGGCGTACAGCGTGAGGTTCCCGATGCCGCCGCTGACGCTGAACTCGTAGCCGATGGAGCCGGGGGCCTGCGGCGTGATGGCGACGCTCTCGGCGGGGAGACGGAACTCGCGCGTCGGATCGGTCGACAGCGGGAGCACGTAGGCCGCCTGGCGCTCGTCGGGTGAGCTCGGGGCCGGTACGTTGTTCCACTCCGGGCGCTTGAACTCGACCCCGCCCTCCCAGACGAGCTGTCCGGTGATGGTCGAGCCGGCGCCCGGCGTTCCGCCCACGGGCGGCGGGTCGCCCTCCATGGCGCACGCGGGCGACAGGACCGGCGTGAGATAGGCGGTCACCGTGTCCACCGGGACCTCGGCGAACGTCCGGGGCTGGTAGCACTTTCGCGCCACCGTCACCGTCTGGCCCGGGCCCAGCGCGGCGTCGGAGAACAGCGCGATGCCCGCGCCGTTCGTGAGCTCCACGAGCGAGCCGTCGTCACCATCGCCCACGATCACGGTCGCGCCCGGGATGACGTTCCCCGTGAAACCGTCGAGGGCCAGGACGCGCAGCGAGCCCGCGATGGGCTGTCCGCTCAGACCGCCGCGGAAGCCGTTGTCGCTGTCGCCGTAGGTGAAGCCGTCGAGCACGTCCACGGCGACGTCGTCCGAGGTCACCACCCGGACGAGCTTGGCGCCGGGCGAGCCCTTCGGCGTCACGCAGACCAGCTCGGTGGGGCCGAGCACCTCGGCGACGGGGCAGGGCTCGAGGTCGACCCACACGCGCGTCGCGTCGTCCCAGCTCGTGCCGTCGCCACGCAGCGTCACGCGCGTGCCGCCGGACGTCGGCCCGCTCGCGGGGTCGAGGTAGAACGCGTCGTAGACGAACCCGCCCACCAGCGTGCCGCGCGTCGTCTCGTCATCGCCGTTCTGCGCCACGACGTCCGTGGGGCCGGCGCTTCCCGGAGGTACGACGACCTGCGCCCGGCCGGGGTCGATCGCGACGACGTCGTCGGACGGCACCTCCGCGCCGCCGAACCAGATGCGCACGTCGCTCGCGAAGCCGTTGCCCCGCACGATGGCCACCTGCCCGCCGACGTGGGCGCCGTGGGGCGGGTTCACGCCGAGGACGGCGTGGGGCGCCTCCACCGGAAGCTCGAACCGGGCGTCGGAGACGCTCCCCGCGTCGATGAGGGTAGGGGGCGGCGGTCCGGCGTCGTCGTCGGTGGGCCGGAGGAGCTGGCCCTCTCCCCGCGCGACGCAGCTGGCGCCGAGCGCGAGCAGCGCCGCGACGCCCGTCGCCCCGAGGCGACGAACGGACTCGAGGGGCGCGGTGCCGGACACGAGCCCAAGGCTAGGGTGAGCGCGGGAGTGCCGCAACGCGACCACGCCCGGCGCGCGTCACCCGGCCGCGCTGGCGGACGTCACCTGGGGTGGTTCGGCCGTCACCTCGCCCAATCCCAGGCGCTCGATGAGCGTGATGGCGGCGGCTCGCCGGCCGGTCACGCGCTCGTCCGCCGCCCCGACGCACGCGGGGCAGCCGTCGGCGCAGCCGCAGCCGGCGATGAGCGCACGCGCGCGCGCGACCAGTTCGGGTGAGCGCTCGAAGATGCGCTCGGCGAGCCCCACGCCTCCCGGCCGCGCATCGAACAGGAAGATCGTCGGGTCGAGCCGGGCCGTCGCGCCCGGTTCGCGGGCCGGAGGACCGTCGCCGCCGCCGCCGCCCAGGGTCTGCGACAGATCGCGTGGGTCGCACATCAGCGCCACCGAGGCCGTCGTCTCCAGGGCGCGACCGATGCCGCGCAGCGCGTCGATGACCACGCTGCGCGGCCAGCCGAGCTTCACGATCAGCTCCTCCGGGACGGTGATCCAGAAGCTCGTGGTGTGCATCTGCATCTCCGGCAAGTGCACGTCGCCGTAGCCGGCATTCTCGTGGGTGAAGAACTTGATCTTCTTGTAGCCCGTCACCTTCTCGACGACCTTCACCTCGCCCCATCCGCCGTCCGCGCGTCCCACCGGTCCGGTGGCTTCCTCCTGGATGACCTTGACGGTGCGGTAGGTCAGCGCGGTCGTGAAGTAGTCGGGCTCCACCCTTCGCACGAAGGCCTTGTGGTTCTCGAAGTCGAGCCGCTCGACCTGGTACTGCTCGGCGTCCTGCTGGTAGATGGCCTGCTCGTGGAGCATGGTGTGCGCTGCGCGCCAGTCGAGCTCACCAATCGAGTCCTTCGTCGCGACGTCGATGATCACGAAGTTGTCCCAGCCCACGTTTCGCAAGGAGACGCTGGAGGCGGGGAAGGCGTCGCCGGTCCAGTGGAAGCGCCCGTCGGCCTCGTGGAGCAGGCCGCTCTTCTGCAGGTAGGTGAGGGCGTCGCGAGTCTCGGCGTGCGACAGGGTGGCGTAGCGCTCCGTCAGCGGGTCGCCGGGGGCGACGCGGAACGGCGCCTCGAAGGCGGCGCACTTGAGGTGTTGCACGAGGATTTCGACGTTGCCGGGCTCGATGCGGGCCTCTTCGGCGCCGGCGCCGAGCAGCCAGTCGGGCTCCCGCGCCAGGTACTGGTCCACCGGATCGCTCGAGCAGACGAGCAGGGCAATGCTGCGCTCGCCCCGCCGGCCGGCGCGACCGAAGCGCTGCCACGTACCCGCGACGGAGCCGGGGTACCCGACGCACACCACCGCGTCGAGGTCGCCGATGTCGATGCCGAGCTCGAGGGCGTTCGTCGCCACGACGCAGAGGATGGCGCCTTCGCGCAGTCCCCGCTCGATGCGACGCCGCGTCTCGGGGAGGTAGCCGCCGCGGTAGCCCATGATGGAGTCCGCAGGAACGCTCTTCGCGCACTCTTCCCGCAGGTACTTCAGCATGACCTCCACGGAGTTGCGGCTCTGCGCGAAGACGATGGTGGGGACCCTGGCGCGCACCAGATCCGCCGCCAGGGAGACGCCCTCCTTCAGGGCGCTGCGGCGCACGCCGAGCTCGGCGTTCACGACCGGCGGGTTGTAGACGAAGACCTGACGACTCGACTGCGGCGCGCCGGACTTCTCGACGACGACGACGTCCGAGGGGGCCACGCCCAGGAGGCGGGCCGCGTGCTCGCGAGGGTTGCCGATGGTCGCGGTGGCGCAGAGAAACACCGGATCGGAGCCGTGGAAGCGGGCAATGCGGCGCAGGCGTGCCACCACGTGGGCCATGTGCGAGCCGAAGACGCCGCGGTACGTGTGCAGCTCGTCGAGCACCACGTAGCGCAGCGCCTGGAACGTGGAGGCCCACTTGGTGTGGTTCGGGAGGATCCCGGCGTGCAGCATGTCGGGGTTCGTCAGGACGATGCGCGCGCGCTCGCGCGCCGTGCGACGGGCGTCTCCGGGCGTGTCGCCGTCGTAGACCGTCGCCGGCGCGCCGACGCCGGCATCGCGAAGCAGCGCGAGCAGGGAGTGCTCCTGGTCGCGACTCAGCGCCTTGGTCGGATGGAGGTACAGGGCAGACGCCGAGGGGTCCGAGGTCAGGGCCTGCAGGATGGGCAGGTGAAAGCACAGGCTCTTGCCGCTCGCGGTCGGCGTCGCGACCACGACGTGGCGCTTCTCGAGCGCAGAGGTGACGGCCTCGACCTGGTGGCTGAACAGGCGGGACACGCCGCGCCGCTCGAGCGCGTCGATCAGCGGGGCGCCGAGGCCGCGAGGCATGGGGCCATGGTCGGCGACGGTCGGAGGTACGAGCCGCTCGAGGGCGAGGCATCGCCGCACGGCGCCCGAGGCGAGCCAGCGGTCGATGACGGCTTGGGTGCCTTCGTGGCGCGTCCAGGGAGGCTCGGGCATGGGGGCGGCATACTAAACGGATGTGCGGTGCCGATCAAAGGAATGTCCGACCTTCGCCGCGAGTTGGCGACCTGGCTCGGCTTTTTGAGCTAAGAGCCCGTTCAGCCGACGCCGTGGACTCTCCGCCCATCACCGAGGCCTCTCCGGAGGCGCACGCCGCGCCCGGGGCCGTCGCCCCGCGGGCCCAGAAGGCGCCGACGTTCGTGTTCTTCGGGATCCTGGCGGGCGCGTCGCTCCTGGCCGACGTGCTGTCGAAGGCCTGGGCGGAGGTGATCCTGAAGGGCGACTCCCCGAAGAACCCGAAGCTGCTGCTCGGGGCGGACTCGAGCATCGTCGTCTGGCCGGATCACCTGACGTTCACGCTCGCCTACAACCGCGGAGGGGCGTGGGGTCTGCTCCAGAACTCGCCGGAGGCCGTGCGCAGGCCGTTCTTCCTCATCGTCAGCATCCTGGCGATCGTCTTCATCGTCTCGCTCTACGGCCGACTGCAGCCGGGACAGCGGGCGCTCAAGTGGGGCTTGCCGCTCGTGCTCGGGGGAGCCCTGGGCAACCTGGCCGATCGCCTCGTCCGCAGCAGCGTGATCGACTTCATCGACTACCGCGCCGACTGGATCGAATCGATGAACCGCTTCATCGCCAAGTTCCACTCGACGTGGGTCGTCACCGATCACTGGCCCACCTTCAACGTCGCGGACATCGCCATCTGCGCGGGGGTCGCGCTCATGGGCGTCGACATGATCGGCGCGAAGCGCCGCGCGCCCGAGGCCGCGAGCCCGCAGTCCGCCGCTCCGTCGGCGGAGCAGAGCTGAAGCGTCCGAAGCGAGCGAGGGCGTCGTGCAGGGCCGGCTGTTCACGCTCTTCGACATCGGGTTTCCGAGCTACTTCGTCCTCCTGCTCACCGGGTTCGTCTTCGCGACCGGGATGGGCGCGCTGTGGGCGAAGCGCGTCGGCCACGACCCGGACGTGATCATCGATCTCGGCCTCGCCATGCTGCTGGCCGGGGTGGTGGGTGGCCGCCTGCTCCACGTGGTGGCCGACGGCTACTTCTGGGACTACGTCCACCTCTGCACCGATCCGTCCAAGGTCTCGTGGCAGGTCTCGCGCGCGGAGTGCCTGAACGTTCCCGTTCCCGGCGACGGCATCCTCGACGCGCTGGGCCTGGGCGAGGACGCGCGTCCCATGGGCAAGTGGGACGACGCCGCCGGCGTGTGCAAGCCCCTCGAGTCCGACTGCTGGGCGTGGGCGCGCTTCTGGGGCGGCGGGCTCACCTACTACGGAGGCTTCATCGGCGCGTCCGCCGCCGCGTGGTTCCTGCTGCGACGCGATCGCTTCCCGTTCTGGCGCGCCGCGGACATGGCCGGGATCGTCGTCGCCGTGGGCCTCGGTTTCGGACGCATGGGATGCCTGCTGGCAGGATGCTGCTTCGGCGTCCCGTCGAGCGTGCCGTGGGCCATGTCGTTTCCGTCGTACAGCCCGGCGAGCGACTGGCAGTTCAAGCACGGGCTCATCCACTCCGCCGCGGCGCCCTCCCTCGACGTCCACCCGACGCAGATCTACGAGTCGGCGGCGTCCTTCGCGATCGCCGCGGTGTGCCTCCTGTGGGTCCACGGTCGCAAGCGGTACGACGGGCAAGTGTTCCTCACCTTCGTGGCGCTGTACGCGCTGGTCCGCTTCGCGCTCGAGTTCTGGCGCAGCGATGATCGGGGCGGCCTCGTCGGTCTGAGCACGTCCCAGCTCGTCGGCCTCCTCCTGGTCGCGGCGGTGTACGGCGTGCACCGGCTCCGCACGCGACGGGCGGCGGTCTGACCGTCGCCGTGCGGGCACGCCACGCCGTCGCGAACCGTCTGGTCTCTCGGCACCCGTTCTGGTAAGCGCCCACCGTGGCAAACGTACTCGACGGCAAGGCGGTGGCAGCGACGGTTCGCGAGGAGGTCGCGAAGGGCGTGGAAGCGTTCCGGAGGTCCCATGGACGCGCGCCGGGTTTGCACGTGGTCCTTGCCGGAGACGACCAGGCCTCCGCGGTCTACGTGCGCAACAAGGAGAAGGCGGCGAAGGAGGTCGGCATCGAGGGCGAAGTTCACCGGCTACCCGCGACGATCGGGGCCGGGGACCTTCTCGCCCTGGTGCACCGCCTCGACGCCGATCCGGCGGTCGACGGAATCCTGGTTCAGCTCCCCTTGCCCGGTGGCATCGACGACAAGCCCATCCTCGAGGCGATCGATCCGGCGAAGGACGTGGATGGGTTCCACGCGGTCAACGTCGGCGCGCTCTGGACCGGTCAGAAGGGGCTGGTCCCCTGCACGCCACGCGGGGTCCTGCGCCTCCTGCGCGAGGGAGGAGTCGATCCGAAGGGCGCCCGCGCCATCGTCGTAGGTCGGAGCAACATCGTGGGCAAGCCCGTCGCCGCGCTGCTCCTCGCCGAGCACGCCACCGTCACCCTCGCGCACTCTCGCACGAAGGATCTGGCGGCCGTCGTGAGGGAACACGACATCGTCATCGCCGCGGTCGGCCGCGCGAAGATGATCCAGGGCGACTGGTTGCGCCCCGGAGCCGCGGTCATCGACGTGGGCATGAACCGCGACGAGAACGGCAAGCTCTGCGGAGACGTGGACTTCGCGTCGGCCGAGAAGGTGGCCGGCGTCATCACCCCCGTGCCCGGCGGCGTGGGCCCGATGACCATCGCCATGCTGCTCGAGAACACGCTCACCGCGGCGCGTGACCGCGAGGCGAAGCGGCGCTGACGCGGATCAGGGGCGTGGGTAGCGCTCGGCCGGAACGGCGAGCGACGCGCAGATCGCGTCGAGCACAGCGTCGGCCGTGGCCAGGGCCGTCTCGCGGGAGCCCGCGTTGTCGATGACGTGGTCGGCCAGCTTCGCCTTGTCGGCGAGGGGCATCTGGGCGCGCACCCGCGCCCGCGCTTCCGCCTCGCTGCAGCCGTCGCGGAGCACCGTTCGCGCTATCTGCGTCGCCTCGGGCACCACGACCACCACCACGGGCCGCAAGAGGTCCGCGAGGCGCCCCTCGAAGAGCAGCGGGACCTCGTAGCAGGCGAGGGCCTCGCCGCGGGCGTCCAGCTCCGCGGTGCGGGTCGCAGCGAGCGCCGCGACGCGCGGGTGCGTGATGCGCTCGATGGTGCGCCGAGCCTCCACGTCGTCGAACACGATGGCGGCCAGCGCCTTGCGGTCGAGCGTCCCCTCGCCGTCGAGCACGCCGTCGCCGAAGGCCGCGACGATGGCGCGGAGGCCGTCCGTTCCTCTCGCCACCACCTCGCGCGCGAGCTGGTCGGCGTCGATGACGGGGACGCCGCGCTCGCGAAAGCGCGCGGCCACGGTGCTCTTTCCGGAGCCGATGCCACCCGTGAGTCCGAACACGCGAATCGCCACGGGCGCGAGAATACGGTATTGAGGTCGCGGTCGCATGCGCGCCGTGGTCACGCTCTCCGCCATCACGCTGGTCGCGGCGTGCGCGTCGCAGCCCGAGTGGCGCGTGCGCAGCAGCGACGGGATGGGGGCGGCGGGTGCGGCGGCACGGGTGGAGCCGCCGCGAGCGACGACGGCGTCGGAGTCGGCGGCCTCGTCGGCGCTCGCGCCCGAGGAGGGCGTGGCGTGGCGCTTCGACGTCGGCGCGCCGCCCGCGGGAGCGCCGGCCATCGACGACGCCGGCGCCGTGTACGTCGCGACGACCGACGGTTACCTGCACTGCATCGAACCCGACGGCCGGTTCCGGTGGAGCTACACGCTGTCCTCGCCCGCGGCGAGTGGGCCCATGCTCCTCCGTCCGGGTGCGGCCGCCAGGGGCCGCGCCGCGACGGCGGACCCCGCCGTCATCGTGGCGACCAGCAGCGGGGACGTCTACGCGCTGGAGACCACCGGGGCGGCGCGCTGGATCTACCGGGCGAAGGTGGCCGTGGTGACCCCGCTGGCCATCGACGAGCGCGGGCAGATCCACTTCGGTGCTCGGGATCGCAACGTTCACGCGATCTCGCCGGGGGGTGGTGGGCGCTGGCGCGCCGAGGCGTTCAACGCCATCACGTCGGGCCCCGTCGTCGCCAGGGACCGCACCCTCGCGGTGGCGACCCGTACGCCGAAGCTCGTCCTGACGCGGGGGGTGCTCTGGCGACGCGCCGTGCGCCTCGATGCACCGGTGCTCGCCCCGCTGTCCACGGACGGCGAACGCGTCTACGCGGTGGCCGGGCGAAAGCTCCACGCCGTCACCAGCGACGGCGAGGTGGCGTGGACGTACGAGGGAGTGGACGGCGGGGTCACGCCCTGGGCGCACGGCGTGGTGGCGACGTCGGAGCGGCGCGTGCTGTGGCTCGATGCCTCGGGCACCGTGCGCGGCTCCGCTGCGCTCGACGACGTGCCCTCGGCGCCTCCGGTCGTCCTCGACGGCGGTTCGGTCATCGTCGCGCAGGCCGGTGGGCGCCTCAGCCGCGTCGACCCGGACGGAACCCGCGCGTCGCTGCCCTGGGGTGAGCCGGCCGCCCACGTCGTGTCGAACGACGCCTCGGGGCGGGTGGTGGCGATCTCGGCGATGGGGCGCGTGGGGTCCGCGGAGCACGCGGCGTTTCGCCGCGCGCGGTGAGGCGAGGGGTGGCGTGGACTTCTCGCGCAAGCTCGACCTCCTCGACGAGACGCTGCGCCGGCGCGAAGCGAGCGCAGGGGAGGCCCCCGAAGACGCCCGGCGAGGGACCCTCGAGGCGCTGCGCGCGAAGATGGCCGCCATCCTCGGTCGGTCGTCCGAGCCGCCACGCCCGCCCGCCGATCCGACGGCGACCACGCTCCCGTTCCTGCGAACCGACACCGCGCACGGCTCGCTGAACCAGCGCCTCACGACGCTGGCCGCGTCGCACCACGTCGGGCGCATCCCCGCGTCCGCGGCGGGGAACGCCGCCATGGATCTCCTCGCCCTCATCGCGCTCGATCCGCGGCTCGCCGGCGCCGACCCCCGGCGCGCCGTCTTCCTGGACACCGAGACCACGGGCCTGTCGGGCGGGGCGGGAACGCTGGCGTTCCTCGTGGGGCTCGCGTGGTTCGACACCGATGGCCGCCTCGTGATCGAACAGCTGCTCCTCAGGACGCTGGCGGAAGAGGACGCCATGCTGCGGCACGTCGTTCAGAGGATGGAGAACGCCTCCCTGTGGGTCTCCTACAACGGGAAGTCCTTCGACGTGCCGCTGCTCGAAGGACGCTGCGTGATGACCCGTACGCCGAAGCCGACGCCGCGCCCGCACCTGGACCTCCTGCACGTCGCGCGAAGGCTCCACGGGCCGCGCATCGGCGGGTGCTCGCTCAAGGCCGTGGAGAGCGAGGTGCTGGGCTTCGTCCGGGAGGGAGACGTCTCGGGTGCGGAGGTCGCGCCGCGGTACTCCCACTTCCTGCGAACGGGGGACGAAGCGGCGCTCGGCGCGGTCGTGGACCACAACGCCTGGGACGTCGTTTCCATGGCGTCGCTCATGGGGCTGTACGGCGAGCCGCTGGGCGTGCTCTGCGCCGACGATCTCGTGGCGCTCTCGCGCACGCTGCGGCGGGCCAAGGCGTTCGACCGGGCGGGTGACGTGGCCAGCGCGGCGCTCTCGGGTGGTGCCGGCTCGGGCGCGCTGGCGGAGCGGGCCTACGTGGCGAAGGCACGAGGCGACCGCGCCGCAGCCCTGGCGGACTTCGAGGCGCTCTGCGAGGAGGTGGACGAGCCGACCGTGCGCCTCGAGCTCGCCAAGCTCTACGAGCACTACGTCAAGTCGCCCGCGCGGGCGCTCGACATGGTCGAGCGCGGAACGGGGGAGTCCGAGCAGGCCGATGCGCGGCGCCGTGCGCGTCTTCAGCGGAAGGCGCGGGGCGGCTCGAAATGAGCGCTGGCGCCCGGCAAATCTGCTAGACGCGGCGCATGGCTTACGATCACCGAGCGGTCGAGCCGCGCTGGCAAGCGTACTGGGACGAGCACCGGACGTTCGAGACCCGGCGTCGGCCGGGGCGCCCGAAGCTGTACGCGCTGGACATGTTCCCGTACCCGTCGGGCCAGGGGCTCCACGTCGGCCACCCGGAGGGCTACACGGCCACGGACATCGTCGCGCGCCATCGCCGCATGTGCGACTGGGACGTGCTGCACCCCATGGGATGGGACGCGTTCGGCCTCCCTGCGGAGCAGCACGCGATCAACACCGGAACGCACCCCGCGAAGACGACGGCCGAGAACGTCAAGACGTTCCGTCGCCAGCTGAAGATGCTCGGCTTCTCCTACGACTGGTCGCGGGAGGTGGACACCACGGACCCCGGGTACTTCCGCTGGACGCAGTGGATCTTCCTGCAGCTCTTCCACCGCGGACTGGCGTTTCAGGCCGAGATCCCCGTCAACTGGTGCCCGGCGCTCGGCACCGTCCTGGCGAACGAGGAGGTGGTGGACGGCAAGAGCGAGCGCGGCGGGCACCCCGTCGTGCGCGAGCCGCTGCGGCAGTGGCAGCTCAGGATCACCGCGTACGCCGACGCGCTCGCGTCGGATCTGGATCCGCTCGACTGGCCCGACACCAAGCAGAAGCAGCGCGACTGGATTGGGCGGAGCGAGGGCGCGGAGGTGGAGTTCCCGATCGTGGGGCGGGAAGACTCGCTGCGCGTCTACACGACGCGTCCCGACACGCTCTACGGCGCGACCTACATGGTCATCGCGCCCGACCACCGGCTCACGCTCGACATCAGCGCGCCGGAGCGCCGGGCCGAGGTCGAGAAGTACGTGGCGGCGGCGTCGCGAAAGAGCGACATGGAGCGGACGGCGCTGAACAAGGAGAAGACCGGCGTGAGCATCGGCGCGCGCTGCGTGAACCCGCTCACCGGCGGCGAGATCCCCGTCTTCACCGCCGACTACGTGCTGGGGGCGTACGGCACCGGGGCGATCATGGCGGTGCCGGGCCACGACGAGCGGGACTTCGAGTTCGCCAGGGCCTTCGACCTGCCCATCGTGGAGGTCGTGAGTCCGGACGGCGCGCTCACCGATCGACTGGAGGCGCCCTTCGTGGCCGAAGGCATCGCCGTCCGGTCCGGTCCCTTCGACGGTCAGCGGACGCCCGAGATGAAGAAGAACATCATCGATCACCTCGAAGCGCGGGGAATCGGCCGCCGCACGGTCAACTACAAGCTGCGGGACTGGGTCTTCAGCCGTCAGCGGTACTGGGGCGAGCCCATCCCGATCTACTTTCCCGTGGAGACGTCGGGTGATCCGCGGCGTGGAGACGCCTACACCATCGACTACTCGCGCCCGACGGCCTGCGACGAGTCGGAGCTGCCACTGCGGCTGCCGGAGCTCGAGGACTATCAGCCCGGAGATCCGCAGGGACCCCTCGCGCGCGCGCTCGAGTGGCGGTTCTTCCAGCGCGACGGGCGCTGGTGGGCACGCGAGACGAACACCATGCCCCAGTGGGCCGGGTCGTGCTGGTACTACCTGCGCTACCTCGATCCCCGGAACGACGACGCGATCTTCTCGGAGCAGTCCTACGACGACTGGATGCCGGTGGACCTGTACGTCGGGGGCTCGGAGCACGCCGTGCTGCACCTGCTCTACGCGCGCTTCTGGCACAAGGTGCTGTTCGACGTCGGCGTGGTGAAGCACGCCGAGCCCTTCACCAAGCTCGTGCACCAGGGGATGATCCTCGGCCAGACGTACCGATACTACGAGGTGGTCGATCCGCGCACCGGTGCGCCCACGGGTGCGCGGCTGGGCGGCGACACCCCCGTGGTGCGAAGGTCGGAGGCGAGCACGGCGGCGGCGCGCGCGCTCCCGGAGGTCGTGTCCTTCGTCACTCGAGACGGCGAAGTGCCCGTCGCTCCGGCCTACGCGACGGAGAAGGACATCGTGGGCGTGGAGGGCGGAGCGGTGCTGGCGGACGCCCCCGACGTCGCCGTCACGGCCATCGCCGAGAAGATGAGCAAGGCGCGAGGGAACGTCGTCAACCCGGACGACGTCGTGCGCGACTTCGGCGCGGACAGCCTGCGAGTGTACGAGATGTTCATGGGTCCCCTGGAGCAGGTGAAGCCGTGGCAAACCGCCGGGATCCAGGGAGTGCGGCGCTTCCTCGACCGCGTCGACGTCGTCGCGAGCAAGCCCCTTGCGAGCCAGATGGACGCCGAGACGGCCAAGCTCGTGCACCGGACGGTGAAGAAGGTGGGGGAAGACATCGAGGGGCTGCGGTTCAACACGGCCGTGAGCGCGATGATGATCCTGACCAATCACCTGAACGGTCTCGCGAGTCCGCCGCGGGAGGCCGTGGAGAAGCTCGTCCTGTGCCTGGGCCCGTTCGCCCCGCACCTCGCGGAGGAGCTCTGGGAGCGGCTCGGCCACGCTCCCAGCGTCGCCCACGCGGCCTGGCCCTCGTTCGACCCGGCCGCGTGCATCGACGACGTCGTCGAGATCGCCGTCCAGGTGAACGGCAAGATGCGCGCTCGCATCCAGCTTCCGCGCGAGGCGGACGAGGCACTCGCCCGCGAGAAGGCGCTCGCCGACCCGAACGTGACGCGGCACCTCGGCGGGAAGGAGCCCCAGAAGGTGCTGTACGTCCCGGGCCGCATCGTCAACGTGATCGTGAAGTGACGGCCGCGGCGCACGCGCGCGTCGCGATGGCGCTCGTCGCGAGCGCGACGGTCGCCGCGTCCTGTGGCTACCGGCCGCTCTATTCGGGCACGCCCCCGAGCGCGCGGCTCTCGGTCGTGGCCGACGCGCCGCGAATGGCCCGGCCCGAGCTCGTGACCGCTGCGCTCGCCGGAGCCCGCGCGCGCCTGGCGCGCGCCCACGTGCTCGGTGCGGGTGGCGCCTATCCTCGGATGGTCGTGGCCATCACGCGCATCGACGAGCGGTCCATCGGCATCGCGGTTCGCGCGGGCACCGACGGTGACGAGCCCGCCGCGCGCGGCTCGAGCGTGGCGGTGATGGGCCACGCGTGGGTGGTCGAAGCGCCGGGGAAGGCTCCCACGCGCGAAACCGGCGCCATGCGGTGGTCCGAGCCGCACGCGCGCGGACGGAGCGCGGAGGCCGACGCACTGGCCGACGACGAAGCGCTCCGTCGCGCCGCGCGAGCCCTGGGCGACGCCCTGGCGGCGCGCGTGCTGGGTGAGCCGGCGGTGGGCATGGCACCGCACTGATCGGGCCGTGCAGGTCGGTTCCGGCGGCGGCTCTGGTGACGCTACCCGATCACCGCCTCGAGCGTCGCCTCCGTCAGCACCCGCCGCGCCCAGCGCTCGACGTCCTCGGTCGTGGCGCCTCGAACCCGTCGCTCCACGTCCTCGGGCAACTCCCCGAACCGCGCGGCGAGCTGCGCGAGCAGCAGCTCCACGCTGCCCTCGACCCGCCCCTTCTCGAATCCCTCCGCCCTCAAGATGTCGGCCCCGGTCATGAATGCTTCCTCCGCCTTC
>CAZARU010000122.1:0-19926 GCA_964487605.1 uncultured Polyangiaceae bacterium | reverse complement strand
ACGTCGGAACGTCGGAACGTCGGAACGTCGGAACGTCGGAACGTCGGAACGTCGGAACGTCGGTCACGAGGCGCCCTCCTGTCAACCGGGAACGTTGAAGGTACGGGGCGGGTCCGGATCGGTCAAGGTGATGGGCGGCGCGCCCGCGGGCCCGACCCGCGTCGCTCAGCCGTCCACCGTCCTCGCCGCCTCGTCGGCGAGGCGCCGCCCCGCTGGCGACAGGAGCGCTCCGAGTAGGCCACTTCGTCATGACCTGGCCGCTGCGGTGGTTGCCGGCGAACCTGCCGCCCATCCTGCGCCTCGCCACGCCGTTCCGCCTCCGGCGACGTGCGCCCCGGTGATCCCCTCGCCCAGTACCAGCCACGCGCCGCACCCCGCGTGATGTCCCGTCCGACGAGCGAGCCTTCCGTGTCCGCGTTCGCACCGATCGAGATTCTACAGTTCGGCGCGAGCACACGCGCACGCACGATGGCGTTCGCGCCGAAACGCGCGGGGGCGTTGCCGAGGTGGTGTCCTGTGCCGGCCACGAGCAGCTCGAGATCGTCCGCGGTCGAGCCGCTCGCGTTCGAGGGACCGACGTACGCAGCGGCTCGGGCCTCGACGTCGTTCGCGACGCGCAGCTCGCAGCGGCTTGCGCACTCCAGCGCGCCCGCGGGCTGCACCAGGACGGAGCGTGTGTGGTACGTGCCGCCGCCGAGCGTCAGCGATGTGTCCATCGGGACTTGCCCGTCGTCCACTTGCGGCGTGCGCGACCCGGGGTGCACCGCAAACGCCTGTTCCTCCGACGCCTCTTGCGCCGCGTGCGCTGAAGGTGACGGCCCAGGCGCGGGCGGGTGCTTCTGGGATTCGTCCCTCGCGGGGACGTGCGACTGGTATTGGTCGATCTCGCGGGTCGACGAGGGGCCCTACGACGCCTGGTTTCTCTACTTTCAATCTGCCTCGGTCCAGAACGGTGCGCAGGCGATCGAGAAGTACGTGCGCTGCGTGCGCGGTCCGTAGGCCTGAGAGGCCCGGGGCGCGCGCCGGGCGCTCACCCTGGCCCTTCCCGCCGCGGACAGCCACGTTCGTCGCTGGGCTCAGTTCGTCGGCTCGAGCGCGACCGTGCGCCACGCCGTTTCTCGGTCACCCCAGGACTCACAGATCTCCAGCGCGGAGTGCTCCAGATCCACGTGGTACTCCTTGATCCCCCTGACGACGCTCGCGTCGGCCACCGTCACGCGCCACCACCAGTGGCCGGGCCTGGCGGCGTTCGTTCGGGCCTTCGCCTTGGCCTCGTCGATCATGCATTTCTCCTGGTCGGCCGGAACGTCGATCCGAAACGAGCCGAAGCCGGGGCGTAGATCGAAAGGTGCGGGCACGCGCCGACTGTAGCACCCGGGCGACCATCCCCCGCGAACGGCGCGCCTGGCGAACCTGTCGACATGGCCGCCCATCCCCCGCGAATGGTGCGTCTGGCGAACCTTTCGACCCCCATGGGTTCGCGGCCGACGCTCGCGCGCGGGCTGGAGCGCTGACGCCGCTGCCCGGCTCGATCCGTCGTGGGACCGCCCGGCCACCGCCCCGCGCGCGCCCGGCGGGGAGCGGCGTCATCACGCCGGAGCGGCGTCATCTGCGCCCGAGTGGCGTCATCACGCCCGAGCAGCGTCATCACGCCGGGGCGGCGTCATCACTGCCACTGATCTCTGTGGCGTTCCGCGGCGCGGCACCCAGGAACGATCGGAGTGCCGCGAGCACGCGCCGCGCGTTCGCCCGCGTTCTATCGACGAGAACGTCGATGTCCTTGGTCGCCCTCGGGCGCGCGTGAAACCCGACGGCGTACCCTCCCACGATCAGGTACCTGACGCGACTTGCGTTGAGCGACGCGATGAACTCTTCGAAGTCGGGGAACGTCAAGCTTGCCCTCCAGTCGCAGGCCGTCGCGAACGCACTCGCCGATCCATTCGATGCGCTCCGCGGGAGTGAGCGCGAGCCACTCGTCCAGATCGTCTTCGGCGCCGACGGTCGTCACCGTGACGGTCCACCGCTGTCCGGCGCGGGTACGGACGACGACCGACGACGGCGTTCCGGTGCGTCGCGCCACGCCCGGAAGGCTACCACGGCTCGGGATGGCCGCTTCGGACCCGCCCCCTGAGCGGTCGATGGCGAGGGAAGGCGGGGTCCGAAAAAAGTCGCTCACACCTGCCCGGGTCGCGCCTCCACCCCCCCGAGCCGGCACACGGCAGGAGGACGACATGGCGAAGGTGATGGTGACGGGGGCCAGCGGACACATCGGCAGCAACGTGGTGCGGAGCCTGCTGGCGGACGGCCACCGGGTGGTCGCCCTGGTCCGGCCCACTTCCGACCGGGCGGGGCTCGAGGGGCTCGAGGTCGACGTGGCGACCGGCGACGTCCTCGACCGGCAGAGCCTGGCGGCGGCCGCTCGCGGCGCCGAGCACGTGATCCACTGCGCCGCGAACTTCGCCATCTGGGCCCCGGACCCCGCCCAGATCGTGGCGCCCGCGGTGGACGGCACGCGCAATGTGATCGAGATCGCCGCGGAGGCCGGCGTCCGGCGCGTGGTCGCGACCAGCAGCTCGGCGGCGGTGGGCGGGTCACCGTCGGCGGATCAGGTGCGCACCGAGGCGGACTGGTTCGAGGACCCCACGGTCCCGTACTACCGGGCGAAGGTCGAGGCGGAACGTGTCGCCCACGACGTCGGGAGGCACGTCGGCGTCGAGGTGGTCACCCTGTGCCCGTCCCTGGTGCTCGGGCCGCACGATCACCGGTGCACACCTTCCATGAAGCCGATCCTCGACCTGGCCAACGGCCGCGGGCCCACGGTGGACGGCGGGTGCGGCGTCGTCTCGGTGCGCGACGTGGCCCGCGCCCACGTGCTCGCCCTCACGCGCGGCAACGCCGGGGAGCGCTACCTCGTGAGCGGCGACAACTGCACCCTCGTCGAGCTCGGCCGCATGGTCGAGTCGCTCACGGGCACGCGAGCGAAGCACCTGGCGCTGCCGCGCTGGGCGTTCCTCACGGCGGCGGCGCTCATGGAGGCCGGCGCCGCGCTCACCGGGCGCGCGCCGGCCATGACCCGCGCGGCCGTCCGCGACGTGCTCGGCAAGTTCGCGTGGTACGACGCCACCAAGGCGCGTACCGTGCTCGGCCTGAGCCCCATGCCGGCGGAGGCGGTCGTGCGCGAGACGGTGGAGTGGTTCCTCGAGAAGGGCTGGCTCGACGCGAAGGTCGCCGAGCGCACCCGGGAGCGCCTCGCCGCCCTGCCGGCGAAGGCCGCGTGAGGCCGCCATGCGGATCGTGATCACCACCGTGGGCACGCGCGGAGACATCCAACCGATGCTCGCCGTCGCCCGGGGCCTCGCCGCCGCGGGTCACGACGTGACCCTCGCGACGCACCGGGACTTCGCCGACGACGCGCGGGCGCACGGGATCGGGTTCCGGCCGATGGCGGGCAGCTTCCGCGAGATCTGCGAGTCCGACGCGGGGCGCGAGTGGCTCGAGTCCGGTGACAGCCTGTTCCGCTACCGCGCGACCGTGCGGCGGACGTTCGCGGAGCTGCAGAGGCAGTGGCTCGACGAGGCGGACGCCGCGGTGGAGGGCGCCGACGCGGTCCTCTCCCATCCGCTCTGCTGGGGCGGCCTCGCCGGCGCGGAGCGCCGCGGGTTGCCGCTCGCCGTGCTGTCGCTGGTGCCCTGGGTGCCCACGGGCGCGTTCCGCGTGGTGACGATTCCGCTTCCGGAAGCGCGCTGGCTCAACCGCCGGCTCAACGACTGGGTGCACGGCATGTTCGGCGGCATCTTCATCGACACGCTCCGGGCGCACCGCGCGAAGGTCGGGCTCACGCCCCTGCCCGACACGAACGTCGCCGCGCACTACTTCCGGCGCGAGACGCCGCACCTGCACCTCTACTCCGAGGCCGTCGTGCCCCGCCCGGCAGACTGGCCCGCGTGGGCGGAGGTCACCGGCTTCTGCCGGCTCCCGGACGACGGGTGGAGCGCGCCGGAAGATCTCGCGCGCTTCCTCGCCGCCGGACCGCCGCCCGTGTACGTCGGCTTCGGCAGCATGACCGGGAAGGATCCCGCCGTGCTCACCCGTCTCGCCCTCGACGCCGTGCGCCGCGCGAAGCGCCGCGCCGTCGTCGTCACCGGCTGGGGCGGCCTCGCGGCGAGCGAAGCGCGGGACGACGTCTTCGTGGCGCGTGACGTTCCCCATGCCTGGCTCTTTCCCCGGTGCAGCGTGCTGGTGCACCACGGCGGCGTCGGCACCTTCGGCGCGGGGCTCGCCGCGGGTCGGCCGACGGTCGTCACGCCCTTCTTCGGCGACCAGCCGTACTGGGGCCGCCGCGCCGAGGCGCTCGGCGTCGGACCGCGCGCCGTCCAGAAGAAGGCGCTCACCGCCGACCGCCTCGCCCGCGCCATCGTCGAGGCGGACGAGACACCGGCGTTCCGCGAGAGCGCTGAGCGCATCGCCGGCGAGCTCGCGCGCGAGGACGGGGTCGCGCGGGCCGTCGCGCGGCTCGAGAAGGTGTGGGGGCGGTGCTGAGGCCGCGCTCCGCGCTGGCGTGCCGTCGGCGTGGTACGTTCCCCCGATGGATCCGCTCGACGACGCGCTGCGCGTGATCGCGAGCCTGAACCGTGCGGGCGTCGACTACGTCGTGGTGGGCGGAGTCGCGATGAACGTGCACGGCCTGACCCGGGCGACGGAGGACCTGGACATCTTCATTCGGCCCGACCCCGCCAACGTCGAGCGCCTGCGCGCGGCGCTCCGCGCCGTGTGGAACGATCCGAGCATCGAAGAGATCACGGCGGAAGACCTCTGCGGCGAGTACCCGGCCGTGCGATACGGTCCCCCCGACGGGACGCTGTATCTCGACATTCTCACCCGGATCGGAACCGCGACCCTCTTTGCCGATTTGGAGGTGGAGGAGCGCGTCGCGGCGGGGGTCCGCGTCCGCGTCGCCTCGCCACGAACGCTGTACCTGATGAAGAAGGGGACCGTCCGTCCCATCGATCACGCCGATGCAGCGGCCCTGCGAGCCGCATTCGCGCTGGATGAGTGAGGAGCGATGCCCGTCTTCAGATACCGTTCCGTGGAGGAGATGCCTCGCCCCGAGCGGCAGACGGGCGACGTGCCCGTGCAGCGCATTCGCGCGCTCTGGACACGGGCGTTCCTCCTGTCGCCGCCCGATCCTCCCCGCGGCGTGCTCCGCTTCCGGACCCTCGGCGAGGCGAACGAAGCTCGCGACGCGCGGACTCGCGCGCGCATGCAGGCGCGCCGAAGTGACGCCTAGCGCCCGCCGCGCTTTCCGCCTGCTCGCCTTCGCGCCGGTGCTCCTGGTCGTCGCGTAGAGCTGCATGGGGCTCGCGCATCGGCCGAACACGGACATCCCCGACGGCGGCGCGTTGTCGTGACGACGCCTTCCGGGTAAGACAAGCCGCGCATGTGGGAGCGTGATGCAGGGCGTGGGCGAGCGGGGCGTCGTTTCGAATCACGACGAACCGAACGCGGGCGATCGCGACGGACGCCGGCCAAGGTGCTCGTCGGCGCGTTGCTCTCCGCCGTCGCCGTGCTCGCAGGCGCTTGCTCCGGCACGGACGGTGACTCGGGTTCGTCCGCGCTCGTGTGGTCGTGCTTCGACGTGCGGGGGTCGCTGGGCAGCGCCGCGGCGGTCACCGGCTGCTTCTGTGCCGGCGAGCCACCGAATTCAGAGAGTTTCTTCGGCGGGTCGATCGAGCCCGTGTACGAGTGTGGTCCGTTCGACTGCTGCCTGCTGTTTCCGGACGGTGACGGCGGCATGGTCTGCGACTGCGAGAACTCCGCCGACTGCGCCGCGCGCGTCGCGAGTGAACGGGACTCCGAGAGAGTCGAGAGGTGCCCGCCCGCCGGGAGCCGACCGAGGTACGGGTGTGCCGAGCCCGGCGAGAGCTGTCGAAGCGACTACCTGGAGCGCAACGACCTGGTCGCGTGCTGCCCGGGCACGCTCTGCGCCGACACCGCGCCCGGCACCTCCATCTGCACGCCGTGTGCAGCGACCGGGAAGCCCTGCGACGGCGCGCCGTGCTGCACGGGGCTGGAGTGTGAAGCCGGACGGTGCCAGCCCGCCCGCTGCGCGGCGATGGGGGCGGCGTGTGCGAACGACGAGGACTGCTGCGGGGGGATCTGCTCGCGGGAGGCGTGCCTGCTCTGACCTCCGTCGCTTCGCGCTCGCGCTACTGGGATCTCCGTCAGTTCGCGGGCGCCGCCGCCTGGATCACGGGGAGGGCCTCATACGGGACGCGCAGAATCGTCGAGGCGTTCGTGTTGCCGCCCCCCGTCTGCGCCATCCAGAGTTCGTCCTCGCCGGGGAAGCTCTTCAGACCCGGGCCGACGTAGTTCGGAAAGTCGATGGCGCGGACCTCGCCGTCGGAAAGGCGGACGACCACTCCGTCTCGGTCCCTCGGTTTGCCGGTCTCGTCGCGATAGTGGCTGCCCGACAACCATCCGTTCGCTGCAACGAACTGCCCCAGCGTCGCGGGCGTGTCGCTCATCAACAGGCGCGGCGTGAGCTTCGCCGGGTCTGTCGCATAAGGCGCTGCGTAGAGGTCGTACTTCCACTTGGTGAAGAAGCCGGAGCCCTCTGGGTCTCGCCCCTGCTGCCACACCATCGTCGTCCCGTCGGTGGCGAAGACGGGCACGTTGGTGGTGGGCCCGCCGAGCAAGCGCCGGGCGATTCCATCCTCGAAAACGTGCCACTCGCGGTAGTCGAACAGGTTGTTCTTGAAGAAGACTGCCCGCCCGGCGACGCGGCAATCGGCCATCTCACCGATCGGCGCTCCAGGTAGCTTGGCGATCTCGGTGACCTTCCCCGACGCGATCTCGGCGACGCGGACGCCGCCAAGTGCCACCGCGGCGAACTCGTTGGAAACCGAAAGATAGTTGAGCCCCGCGCCGATGGGACCCCAATCGATCCTCCCGTCCATCGTGATGGCCAGCTCGCCGAGGCGGTTGCGAGGCAGGACCTGACCCCACTGGTGCGCGTCGCCAGCGGCGATGGTCCCGAAGCTGTAGTGCACTAGAGCGTGCCCCTCGGGCGAGAAGGTCGGCCCCCACGCCCTACCGCACGTGTCCTCGTCGTACGCCGAACGCCGGGCGTGCACCAGCTTCCCGTTCGGCTCGAACACTACGCTCACGCGATTCGGACTTCCGGGAGCCAGAATCAGCAAAGCGGCGACGAGATCTGGCGCGCCGTAGGCCTCGACGGTGGCGTGGAGCGCGTCCACCGGAAACGTCGAGCCGGTCCAGGGCGTGTCGAGCCGCCGGCAGCCGGCGCACATCTCCGGCGCGTCCTTCCAGACGATCGCCGGAACTCGCTTCTCCAGGCTGTCGGGTACGCACACACGCAAACAACCCTCGGGCGCCCACGGCGACGAGTACCAGCCTTCCCACTGGCAGGGCACGGCTCCGGGAAACGGCGGCCCGGGGTCACCGCCCGCGCCACCCGCGCCAGTCCCAGCCGCGCTGGTTCCTCCTGCACCACCACCACCACCGCCACCCGTCGCGCCGATCCCCCCCGCACCGCTCCGGCCGCCCATCCCGCCGGCACCGCTCCCGGCACTTCCCGCCCCCGCGTGGTCCTTCTTCTCCTCGGAGCACGCCGAACCGAGCGCGGCGAGCGCGAGCGCCAGGAGGGAGCGCATTCGCACTAGAGTTGCTCCCTCACGTGCGCCAGCAGCGTCGGTCGCCGCGGGCGTCCAAAGTCCCCGCGCGAGATCTCGACGAACTCGATGTCGCCGACGATCGTGCTCGCCGCACGGCGCCGCCGGACCGACTCGGGCACGCGCAGCGCGACGGCGTACACGCCCGACCAGTGCGTCGAGTCCGGTGGCCGGACGCCCGGCACTCCCGGACGGTCGCCGACGACCGCGGAGGACCTCCGATCCGTCGAACCCACGCAGCAACGCTAGCATGCCGCAGCGCACCGTGAGCCCGGCGGATTCGGCATAGGCCACCAGCAGGCCGGCGAGCTACTCGGGGCTCGCGGTGCACTGGCGCTCACCGCTCGCGCTTCGCCGCCATCCACTCGCGCCCGAAGTCGCGCTCGGCCTCGTGGGCGTTGTGGCTGCGACAGCGGAGCGAGAGATTCTCCGCCGTGTCCGTCCCGCCGCGCGCGTGCGGCGTGCGGTGATGCAGCTCGAGCCACGCGGTCTCGCGACAGCGCCGCCCGCCCTCGCCGACGAACGCACAGCGCCCGCCGTCCCGCAGCCAGACGGCACGACGAACCGCGGCGGGCACCGCGCGTCGCCGAACGCCCCGCGCGTCGGCCGGCGCGCATCCGTTCCGGCGCGGAACGTCGGGGGTCGCCGTCTCCATTCCGCTCCGGCGCGGAGCGTCGGCCGGCGCGCATCCGTTCCGGCGCGGAATGTCGCGGTTCGTCGAGCCGCTGCCGTTCCGGCGCGGAACGTCGTCGGCAGCCGGTGCCCGGCGTGGCGCTGCTCCTGCCGCGTCCGTCCCTGCGCGACGCTTTCGCAGTCGCGCGACGAGGTCGCGCATCGCGCGAAGGTGCACCTCCGCGATGGACCGATCCGGCAACGCGTGCGCGAGCAGGTCGCGCGCCTCCTCGAGCAGCGTGACGTACTCCTGGCTGGCCGTGAACTGCACGCGATAGCGCTGCGCCGCGAGCCGTGACGCGGCGCTTGCGTCGTCGGTGCGATCATCGGCGTGCTCGTCGCCGTCGCCGTCGCCGTAGCTCTCGCCTTCGCTACCCTCGCCCTCGCCCTCGCCCTCGCCCCAGCTCGCCGGCCGCTGCCACGCCGGGAGCTGGCGGACGGGGCCCGGGAGGCCCTCCATGAACCTCTGCCAGTGGCTCGGTCCGCCCAGTCTGGGCTCGTGGCGCTCGGGGGCGAGCGGCTCGATCAGGGCGGGAACGTCGGCCTTCGGTGCCAGGAACGCGACCAGTCGTTCTATCTCGCGCTTGGTTCGAAACCGCGCCCGCGCGAGGACTTCCGGGAGGTTCGCGGCGATCAGGTGCGGGGCGAGGAGCACCAGACCCGTGAGGTGAAGCTCGCCGCGCGCGACGGCGCCGAGGAGAGCGGGGAACTCTCGCACGGCTCGCGCGGCCCGCGCGCGCTGTGACGCCGCGTCCTCGGACATGCGCAGCTCGTAGACGCAGCAGCTGGTGAGGGTGGCGCAGGCCCGCGCGCGATGCAACCCGCGCGCCTCCACCTCCGCGAGGTGCTCGAGCAGCGCGGCGAGCGTGCGGTTCGAGCGGCCGACGAGCGCGCGCACGCGCGTGAACAGCTCGCCGTCGGAGAGCGCGGCGACGCTGGTGGGCGACGCGATGGCGTCGGAGCGCGAAGTCGCGGGCGAGCTGGCGCTGGGGGCGTGGCGGCGAGCGCGCGCTGCGGGCGCGGGGTCGTGCGGGTGACCGGTGAGGGCGGTGCGAGTCGAGAGGTGCTGCATGCCCCCGTCCTACACCCGACGTTCTCGACGGCGCACGACGCGCTCTGCGGGGCGTTCGCGCTCGAAACGTTGGCGAACGAGGTCGGCGTCGCGAACGCGCGTCCCGGCGAGGCCTCGTGCCGGCACGAGGGAGCGCTGCAACGATCTGCACGGCGCCGCGCGACGTCGCCCGAGATCGTGTCCAGGGAAATCGTACCTGGCACGAACTTCGCTCACGGGCGGTGAGTGACGGTCGTCCGTGCGCGAGGACCTCGTCCGTGGCAGCGATTCCGTTCCGGCGCGGCATGGCGCGATGGATCGGGCTGCCGCCGCTACCCTGCGTTCGATCGCTCCCACGCGAGGAGCTTCTGCTTCCTCGCGAGGCCCCCGGCGTAGCCCGTGAGCTTGCCGGAGCTGCCGATCACGCGATGACACGGGACGACGATGGCGAGCGGATTTCGCCCGTTGGCGGCGCCCACCGCGCGGCACGCTCCGGGGCGGCCCACGCTCGCGGCGACTGCGGCGTAGGACGTCGTCGCACCATAGGGAATGCGCTCGAGCTCCCGCCACACCCTGCGCTGGAACGGCGTGCCCCGGGGCGCGAACCGCAGATCGAAGCGCCGGATGCGCCCGGCGAAGTAGGCGTCGATCTGGCGCAGCGGGGCGCGCAGCGCGTGCGTGCTCTCCCGCCAGGTCGGATCGACGCGCTCGGTTCCGGACCGATCCTCGAAGCGAACCTCCTCGAGCGCCACGCCGTCGCCGACGAGCAGCAGCGGTCCCACGGGTGACGCCATTCGTGCGAAGTATTTCATCTCGGTGTTCCGCTGGTGAGTGACTGCCACAGGTGCATGACGGCGTACGCGCGCCAGGGGCGCCACGCTTCGGCGCGCTCGATGAGCGCCCGCGGACCGAGCGAGAGCGCGCTTCGCAGCCCGGCGTCGGCGGCCGGAAATGCGTCGGGTTCTCCCAGACCGCGCATGGCCACGACCTGGGCCGTCCACGGGCCGATGCCGCGAACGCTCCGCAGCCCTTCGAGCACGGTCGGCGCATCCTGACTCCCGTCGAAGCGCAGCGAGCCGTCGCGCGTCGCCGTCGCCAGATCGCGGATGGCCCGTGCGCGACTGCGCGGAAGGCCCAGGCGCGAGAGGTCGGCTCGCGCCAGCTCGGTGGCCGTGGGGAACGCGCGCGACACTCCGCCCCCGTGGATGGGCGCTCCGTGCGTCGCGACGATCCGCCCCGCGAGCGTGGTGGCGGCGCGCACCGTCACCTGCTGCCCGAGCACCGCGCGCACGGCCAGCTCGAAGCCGTCCCAGGCGCCCGGGACGCGGAGGCCGGGGTGAGCGCGAAGGCCCGGAGCCAGCGCGGGGTCCTTCTTCAGGCGAAGGGCGATCTCGTTGGGCTCCGCGGACAGATCGAACATGCGCCGAGCGCGCGACACGATGTCGAGCATCCGAGCCGGGTTCGTGAAGCGGACGCGCAGCTCGAGCGAGCGCTCGTCGCGACGGCGGGCGGAGAGGACGCCGGTGTCGCCGTCCAGCGCGATGGATCGTTCGTAGGTGCCGTCCGCGACCCTCTCCAGCCCATCGATGGCCCGGTACCGGAGAAACTCCAGCATGGCGTTCCAGTCGAAGGGGGGCCTGCAGGCCAGGCGCAGCGTGAGGTCGCTCGCCCCGCAGAGGTCGGCTCGGCCGCGGCGCCTCCGGAGCGCGGTGGGTGGCCGCCCGTACGCGCGCCGAACGGCGTCGTTGAAGCGCCGGACGCTGCCGAACCCCGACGAGCTGGCGACGGCCGCCATGTCGAGCTGCGTCTCGTCGATGAGCTGCTTGGCGAAGTGCAGGCGCCGCGTCTGCGCGACCGCGACGGGCGGCGCGCCCAGGTGCTGCACGAAGATTCGGCGGAGCTGCCGGTCGCCGATTCCGAGCCGCTCGGACAGGCGCGCGACGTCGCCGTCGTCGAGGGCACCCTCGTCGAGCAGCCGCAGCGCCCTGGCCAGCGTGGACGTGGTGCCGCGCCACGCCGGCGAGCCCGGAGCCGACTCGGGGCGGCACCGCAGACAGGCGCGAAATCCGGCGGCCTCCGCGGCGGCCGCGGACGCGTAGAAGCGCACGTTCGCCGGCTTCGGCGGGCGCACGGGACAGACGGGGCGGCAGTACACTCGCGTGGTCACCACGCCCACGAAGAACCGACCGTCGAACCGCGGATCGCGCGCGAGCCGCGCCCGCTCGCAGATCTCCGGCCGGAGCACCATCCGCGTCACCCTAGCGGAACGCGTGTCCGGTTCTAGCCGTTTTCGGACCTGGTCCTCGCCCCCGCCGGCCGCTGGCCAGCGCGACGGTTCGATCGTTCTCGGAGGTTCGGTGGGTTCGCCCAGCGACGACGGTAGAAACGGACCTTCCGGCGTCGGCGAACCCGGATAGGATGCGCTCTCGTCGTGAAGATCCTCCGCGTCGGGCGCAACCGGGTGAACTCAGCTTCCGCGGCGGCGGGTGGAGACGCGGATGCGTGAGCCGCTCGACACCACCTGGCTGCTGATCTGCACCCTGCTCGTGTTCGTGATGCAGGCGGGGTTCCTCTGCCTGGAGAGCGGCCTCACCCGCTCGAAGAACAGCATCAACGTCGCGCTGAAGAACCTCACGGACTTCGGGCTCTCGTTCGTCCTGTACTGGGCGTTCGGCTTCGCGCTGATGTTCGGCGCGTCGGAGGTTGGCTGGCTCGGTACGACGAGGTTCGCCCCCGAGCTCGGCGGAGGAGAGGACGGCAGCTTCTTCCTGTTTCAGGCGATGTTCTGCGGAACCGCGGTCACCATCGTCTCGGGTGCGGTCGCCGAACGGATGGGCTTCCGCGGCTATCTCCTCGTCGCCACGATCCTCTCCGGCATCACGTATCCCGTCTTCGGCCACTGGGCGTGGCAGGGCATCGACGCGCGCGAGCCCACGGGCTGGCTGGCCACGCGGGGGTTCGTGGACTTTGCGGGATCCACCGTCGTACACAGCGTCGGGGGCTGGGTCGCCCTGGCGGTCGTCCTCGTCATCGGCGCGCGCACGGGGCGCTTCCTCGCGGACGGCACCACGCGGCGCATTCCCGGCAGCAGTCTGCCCACGGCGCTCCTCGGAACCCTGTTGCTGTGGCTCGGGTGGTTCGGGTTCAACGGTGGCAGTGCGCTCGCCATGACCGACGCCGTTCCCAGGATCGTGGCGAACACGGCGCTCGCAGGCTCTGCGGGGCTGCTGGGCGGACTCGTCGCGGGGTGGCGTCTCCGGGGTCGCCCGGACGTCACGTTCGTCATCAACGGGACGCTCGCCGGCCTCGTGTCGATAACGGCGGGCTGCCATGCCGTGAGCTCGAAGCAGGCCCTGTTCATCGGCTTCGTCGGCGCGCTCGTCATGGTGGTCACGGACGTGTGGCTCGAGCGCCGACGGGTGGACGACGTCGTCGGAGCCGTCGCCGTTCACGCGGGCGCCGGCGTGTGGGGCACGCTGTCCGTGGGAGTCTTCGGTGATCTCGCGGTGCTCGGGACCGGGCTCGACCGGTGGGGCCAGATCATCGCTCAGTGCACGGGAATCGGCGTGGCGTTCCTGTGGGCGTTCGTGGTGGTGTACCTGCTCGTCCGCGGCATCGACCGCCTCTTGCCGCTGCGCGTGCGGCCCCACGACGAGAAGATTGGGCTCAACGTCGCCGAGCACGGCGAGACGACGGAGATGATCGAGCTCTTCAGCGTGATGGAGGAGCAGCGCAAGACCGGCGACATGGCGCTGCGAGCGCCGGTGGAGCCCCACACCGAGGTCGGTCAGATTGCGGCTCACTACAACGCGGTGCTGGACACCCTGGAACGCACACGCGCTCGAACGCTGGGCATCGTGAGGAGCGCCATGGATGGGATCGTGGCCTACGCTCGCGAGGGCTTCGTCATCGAGCAGGTCAACCCCGCGGCCGAGGCCATGTTCGGCCGACCAGCCAGCGAGCTCGTGGGGCAGCCCGCCGCCGTGCTGTTCGCAGTCCCGACCGACGGCCTGCTGGAGCCGCCGGACCACGAGCGCGACAGCTCGGCGCTCGCCCGGTACGAGTCCACGGGCAGACGAAAGGACGGGTCCGAGTTCCCCATGGAGGTAGTGGTGACCCGCGCCGCGGCGGGTCCCGAGCAGTTCCTCACGGGAACCTTCCGCGACATCACGCGGCGCAAGGACGCGGAGACCGCGCTCCTCGCCGCGAAGGAGGCTGCGGAGCACGCCAACCTGCTGAAGTCGCAGTTCCTGGCGACCATGAGCCACGAGCTCCGGACGCCCCTGAACGCCATCATCGGCTACAGCGACATGCTGAAGGAGGACGCGGCCGACGGCGGCAACGCCGGCTACGTCAGCGACCTGGACAAGATCGGAACGGCCGGGAAGCACCTTCTTCAGCTCATCAACGACATCCTGGACTTCTCCAAGATCGAGGCCGGCCGCGTGGAGCTCGATCTGGAGTCGTTCTCCCTCCGGGACGTGCTGGGCGAGGTGCTCGGTACCCTCGAGCCGCTCCTGGAGAAGAACCAGAACGTCGTCGAGGTGCGGTTCGAAACGGATCCGGACGTCCACGGCGACGCCACGCGGGTCAAGCAGTGCCTGCTGAACATCCTCAGCAACGCCTCCAAGTTCGCTCGAGGCTCCCGCATCGAGGTGAGCGTCGTGGGAGACACCCTCGGCGACACCGAGATGGTCCGAGTCGCGGTGCGGGACTGGGGCATCGGCATGACTCCGGAGCAGGTGGGGCGCCTGTTCGAGGCGTTCTCCCAGGCCGATGCGTCCACGACCCGAAGGTTCGGCGGCACCGGCCTCGGCCTGAGCATCACCAAGCGGCTCTCCAGTCTCATGGGGGGCGACGTTCTGGTGCAGAGCGCGCCCGGTGCGGGGAGCACGTTCACCCTCGAGATCCCGCGACGGGTGGTGGAGGGCAGGGAGGTCGCTCGGGCGAACCGAGCACCCGTTCCGTCCACCGAAGGCGCGCGACTCGGGAGGGACCTCCTCGTGATCGAGGACGACCCCGTCCAGCGCGACCTGCTCCGCCGCGTGCTGGAGAAGGCCGGCTACGTCGTAGACGAGGCGCCCACTGCGGCCGAGGGCCTGCAGAAGGCGCGCGCCGCGCGGCCCGACGCGATCCTGCTCGACATCGAGCTGCCCGATCGGGATGGGTGGTCCGTGCTGGTCGAGCTCCGGCACGATCGCGACCTCGGAAGGACTCCGGTGCTCATCACCACCGTGCTCCGGGAGAAGGGGAAGGCCTTTGCCCTGGGCGCCGCGGACTACCTCGCGAAGCCCATCGACCCCGTCGCGCTGATCGAAGCCCTGCGCCGCGCCGGGGCCAAGGCGCGCGCCCACGTCCTGGTCGTCGAGGACGACGTGGACTCGCGCGAGCTGCTCGTTCGGCTGCTGACGAAGGAAGGCCACGAGGTGACCGCCGCCGAGAACGGGCGTGTGGCGCTGAAGCGGGTGCGGGAGAGAACCCCCGACCTGGTACTCCTCGATCTGACGATGCCCGAGATGGACGGGTTCGAGTTCTACGAAGCACTGCGCTCGAACGAGTCGTCGCGTCTCGTTCCCGTGGTGGTCGTCACCGCGAAGACCGTCGATGAAACGGACCGCTCTCGCCTGCAGGGTGTCGCGAGGGTCGTCGCGAAGGGCGAGATCTCCGCGGACCATCTCCTGCGGGAGCTCGAGGTGCTGCTCGGCGCCCGGCGACGGTAGGTCCGAGCACCCCATGGAGACCCGAGGTCCGCTGGCTCAGGCGCTCGCCATGGACGCGGAGCGCGCTCGGGAAATGAAGGCCGACCTCGCGGGGCTCGGCGAGGCCGCCGTGCTGCTGGCGACGGCATTTCGGCCGCTGACGCCGGTGCTCGGGTGGCAGCGCGAGGCGGTGCGCGCCCTCGACCCGGGGGCGTGGCACACCGCACTGACGCGCGCGGAGGTCCGCTCCGTCGTCGAGCGCGCCGTGGGCGACGGCGAGGGCGACGCGCTTCGGTCGCGACTGCGGCGCGCGGTCTGGGCGCTTCGAGCGCGCATCGCTCTGCGCGAAGTGCTGCCCCACGGCCGCGGGGGCGCGGACGTGGACACGACCGCGCGGGAACTGAGTCACGTCGCCGACGTCGCGTTCGACGTGGCGCTCGACGAGGCGACGCGCTTCGAGTCGGCACGCCACGGCGAGGCGAGGACCAGCGCCGGAGAGCCGTCCCGGATCGTGGCGCTCGGGATGGGCAAGCTCGGAGGGCTCGAGCTGAATGCCGGCTCCGACGTGGACGTGAACTTCGTGTACGACACCGACGACGGCGGGAGCTCGATCTCGCTCCACGACCACTGGACCCGGGTCGTTCGCCGCGCGGTGGAGACGATGGAGGAGCCGACGGAGGACGGCTTCGTCTGGCGTGTGGATCTGCGCCTTCGGCCGGAGGGGGCGCAGGGGCCTCTCGTGAACTCGGTGGCGGCCACCGAGCGCTACTACGAGACCTGGGGCCGCCTCTGGGAGCGCGCCGCGCTGCTCCGCGCGCGACCGATGGCGGGCGATCTGGGGCTCGGCGCGACGGTGCTGCGCGAGATCGTCGGACCGTTCGTCTACCGGCGGACGGTGGAGCCCAAGCTGGCGACGGACCTCGCGGAGATGGTGCTCCGCTCGCGCGTCGAGCTCTCCGAGGATCCGGCGCGAGATCTCAAGCTCGGACCGGGCGGGATCCGCGAGGCCGAGTTCTTCGTGCAGGCGCTGCAGCTCATCTGGGGTGGGCGCGAACCCTGGCTGCGCGTGCAGAGCTTCTTCGGCGCCCTGGCGAGGCTCCGGAGCTCGGGCCTGGTCACCGACAGGGAGCAGCGCGAGATCCTCGGCGCGTACTGGTTGCTGCGCCGCGTGGAGCATGCCGTGCAGTGGACGACGGGCCTTCAGACGCACCTCGTTCCCGCCTCGGCCGACGAGCAGGCGCACCTGGCGCGTGTTCTCGGGTACGCCGACGAGCGCGCGCTCCTCGAAGACGTGGCGCGGGCGCGCGAGGTCGTGGCGGAGCACTTCTCGTCGCTGTCCGTGGTGGCGCCGCGCCCTCCCTCGACGCATCAGGCGGTGCTCGTCGCCCTGGAGCGCGGCGCCCCGGCGACCGACGAAGCGGCGGGGCTGCTCGATCCGGACGTGTTCGAGCACCTCCTCACGCTGGCTCGGCGTCCGGATCGCCTCCTCGGTGGGCTCACTCGCGAGCGGCATCCGGGCCTCGCCGACGAGGTGCTCGACGCCGTGGCGGACGCGGCAGATCCGGCCCAGGCCGCCCGGTACCTGCGGTCGTTCTTCGCGCGGTTCTCCTCGGCGACGCCCTACGTCTCGGTCCTGGCCGAGGATCCGAAGCGCGTTCGCCGCCTCGTCACGACGCTCGGCGCGAGCGGCCTGGTGGGTGACGCCGTCGTGTCGCGTCCGGATCTCGCGAGCGTCGTCATCCTGGGCGGAGACGGCGTCGACCCCGGCATGGCGAAGGTGCTCATCGAGGCCGAGCTCGAGTCGTCCCGGCGCATGGCGCCCGGCGACGCCGACGACGACGCGGAGCGCGACGGGTTCGTCGGGGCCATGCGGCGCGCGAAGGCGAAGTTCACGGTCGAGGTCGCGGTGGCGGATCTCGCGGGCGCCATCGACACGCGAACCGCCACGCGTCGGCTCTCGGAGCTGGCCGACGAGATCCTGGAGCGCACGACGTCGTTCGCGCGGCGCGGGACCGTCCGCGGACTCTGCGTCATCGCGATGGGCAAGCTCGGTGGCCGCGCCATCGGCTACGCCTCGGATCTGGACGTCCTGTTCGTCTACGATCCGGACGCCGTGCCACCCGGCGAGGACGCCGGCGAGTACTTCGCCAAGGTCGCACAGCGCATCCTGCGCCTGCTCTCGACCGCGCACGTGGACGGCCCGGGCTACGACCTGGACACGCGCCTGCGACCCTCCGGAGCCCAGGGGCTCCTGGTCACGTCGCTCCCCGCGTTCGCTCGCTACCACGGCGTGGGAGCCCAGACCGACGACGCTCCGCGGCCGAACGTGCTGTCGTCGGGCGCCGCGTGGGAGCGGCAGGCGCTGCTGCGGGCGCGCGCCTGCGCCGGCGACGCCGAGCTGGGCGCTCGCGTGATTCGCCTGGCGCAGGCGGCGGCCTACGAGCGGGGGGCTCCCCCGGCCGAGGAAGTCCACAGGCTGCGCCTGCGCATGCAGAGCGAGCTCGCGCAGGAGCGACAGGGGCGCCGTGACCTGAAGGCCGGCGTGGGCGGCCTCCTGGACGTGGAGTTCGCCGTGCAGTGGCTGCAGATGCGCCACGGCTCCGATCCCGCGGTGCGCACCACCGAGATTCGCGAGGCGCTCGAGGCGCTTCACGCGGGCGGCTACCTCTCGGCCGAGCACTACGAGGCGCTTCGAGTCGGTCAGACGTTCCTGCGGCGCCTGGAGCAGAGGATTCACGTTCAGCAGGGCACGAGCGCTTCGAACATCGACGAGCGGGCACCCGGGCTCCCGCAGCTCGCGCGGCGGATGGGATATCTCGACACCACCCGGGCGAGCGGCGTGGAGCGGCTGGTCGCGCGTCACCAGGAAGTGAGCGCCCGGGTTCGGGCCGCGTACCTCGGCGTCCTGGGCCTGACGGAGGCGTGACGCACGCGTCGCCCGACCCACCGCGCAGGCGCGCCGTGCTACCTTCGAGCGCCATGCAGCGCCCTCGTCGCAACCGCGTCTCGGCGGGCATTCGCCGTCTGGTGCGCGAGACCGACCTGCGCGCGAGCGACCTGGTGCTCCCGCTCTTCGTGCAGGAGGGTGAGGCGCTCCGCACGCCGATCGCCGCCATGCCGGGTCAGGCTCGCCTCTCCCTGGACCTCGTCGTCGAGGTCGCTCGGGAGGCGCACGCGCTCGGTGTCAGCGGCGTGGCCCTCTTCCCCGTGCTCGCGGACGACCTCAAGGACCCCCGCGGCAGCGAGAGCGCGAACCCCGAGGGCCTGCTGCAGCGCACCGTGCAGGCGCTGGTGGGCGCCGTTCCCGAGCTGACCGTCATCACGGACGTGGCGCTCGATCCGTACTCGTCCGACGGCCACGACGGCGTCGTCATCGACGGGCGCATCGACGACGAGGCGACGCTGCCGCTGCTCGCCGCGATGGCCGTGGCTCAGGCGCGCGCGGGGGCGCACGTGGTGGCGCCGTCCGACATGATGGACGGCCGGGTCGGTGCCATCCGCGAGGCGCTGGACGAGGCGGGCTTCCACGACGTGCTGGTGTGCAGCTATGCGGCGAAGTACGCGTCGGCGTTCTACGGGCCGTTTCGCGAGGCGCTCGACTCCGCGCCGCGCGCCGGCGACAAGAAGACCTACCAGATGGATCCGGCGAACGGCCGGGAAGCGCTCCGCGAGATCCGGCTGGACGAGCTCGAGGGAGCCGACTGGCTCCTGGTGAAGCCGGGCTTGCCGTACGCGGACGTCATCCGCCGCGTGCGCGACGCCACGACCCTGCCCGTCGCCGCGTACCACGTCAGCGGCGAGTACAGCATGCTCAAGGCGGCGGCCGAGCGCGGGTGGATCGACTACGACGCGTGCCTGCTCGAGTCGCTGACGTGCCTCCGCCGTGCGGGGGCGGACATCGTCTTCACCTACGGCGCCGTCGACGCGGCGAGGCTGCTCGGACCGGGCTGACGATGGCGATCGTCTACGTCGCGGCGCTCGTGCTCGGCCTCGGCACGATCTTCGTCCAGCTCTTCGGTTCGTCCGACGCGGAGGGCGGGCACGACGTGGATCACGGGGGCGGACATCACGACGGGGAGGGCGTCCACGCGGGAGGCGCGCTCGCCGCGTTCCTGTCGCTGCGCTTCTGGACGTTCCTCCTGATGGCGTTCGGTCTGGTCGGGACGCTCCTGTCGGTGCTGGGGCTCGCCGGTCCCGTCGTGACGGTCGCGTGCGCGACGGCGATGGGCCTGTTCTCGGGGGCTGCGGCCTCGCTCACCTTCCGCGCGCTGGCACGGAGCGCGGTGACCGGCGGGTCCGACTCCGGCGATGCCGTGGGTCAGATCGGGCGGGTTCTGGTCCCGCCCGCCAAGAGCGGCTTCGGGAAGATCCGCATCGAGCTCAACGGACAGATGGTGGACTACCTGGCGACGTCGGACGAACCGGAGCTGGAGCAGGATGCCGAGGTGCTCGTGGTCGAGATGCGAGGCGAGGGCGTCCACGTGGCGCGCGCCGGCTGGGCCCGCCGTGGTGATTGAGGCGTTGCTGCCGCGCCGGCGTACCAGCTAGGATCGTCGCTCGTGCAGCGCCGCTTCCTTCGTCCGGCTTTCCCCGCCTTCGCCGTCGTCGGACTCCTGCTCGCGTTCTGCGGCTCGGACGACGAGGCGTGCACGCCCGGCCAGCAGGTGGCGTGCGCGTGCCCGGGCGGTGGGCAGGGCGTGCAGATCTGTCGCGGTAGCGGAGCTGGCTACGCGGCGTGCACGGGTTGCGGGGGGCAGAGCGGCCAGGACGCGTCGGCCGGGGCCGGCGGTGGCGCCGGTGCGTCGGGGGCGGG
>CAZARU010000121.1:13992-20085 GCA_964487605.1 uncultured Polyangiaceae bacterium | reverse complement strand
CCGACGCTCCGACGCTCCGACGCTCCGACGCTCCGACGCTCCGACGCTCCGACGATGGGAGCCGTGCAGTGAGGCGGTCTCGTCTGGCGCAGTTCGCCTCGGGCGCGGTGGTGGCGTCGGTCGTGCTCTGCTCGTCAACTAGAGCCAGCGCGGCCGATGCCGCGCCCCCCAGACCGCAGATGCTGCGATGCGAGAACATCCGTACGGGCACCGGCACGCCAGCGCTGCAGATCGAGTGGTTCCTTCGGAGTACATCGACGACCGACGATGCGCGGCTCAACGAAGTGCTGGACACCGTCAAGTCGATCGTTGCCTGCCAGGGCTCCCTGTTCGACCCATGCATCGTGAGCACGCCGATCTACTCCTCGACCAGCGGGACAGCACCGAAGGTCCAGAAGACGACGGACGTGTTCAACGGACGGAATGCGAACGTCGCCGTGACTCCCTTCGACTGGGCTGGGCTACCACCGACGGCTGACGGGTCTTTTCGCATTCGAGTGACGACGGAAGACGCCGCCACGGCGCAGATCTTCTCGGACGCTTGCCTGCCTCAGCGGCTAGTCGCGCCTCGGAGCGCGCTCGGGTACACGGAAGTGTGGGCCGTGGGTGATGCCTCGCCCGGGGTGACTCCGGGCGACTGCGCGCCACCGACGGGCTTCCCTGCCATGGGAACGCAATGCGTCCCGTCGACCGCGTTCGGCTCACTGGTTGCCCTTCGCGACCTCGTGGACGACGCAGCGGTCGGCCACGCCCGTATCGTCGCAGCCCTCGCTCCCGCGGAGCGGTTTGACGCTGTGGCCCCCCTCGGTCCCCACAGTGACGGCCTGATGCGAGTCGTCTTCAACGCTCGGCTGGAGGGTGCGGCTGCCGCGACACGCGACCCCACCTTGTCTCGCATCATTCTGGGGAGCGCGACGACCGTTCCTCTATCCACCTTCGACGCCTGGACGCTCGCGGCGCACGAGAGCTTTCACCATTTGCAGAACTCGTACGAGCTTTCCCGACTGCCCAAGGAGAAGCGTCTTTTCGTGCTCGAGGGTTCGGCGGATCTCACCCTCGCCCGCGCGTGCCTCTCGAGCGATCGCCCATCGAATGCTCTCGACGCCGCCGCGTGCCGTTCGGGTGTGAGCCGCCTGCTCATCGACGGCGAACAGGAGTTTCAGGCGGTCATGGGCAGCAGCTTCGCCGCAATCCCACAGTTCCCGCTGTTCGTACGCACGTATGGTGCATCGTCCTTCTGGTCCTACGTCGTCGAGCAGTTTGCACGCCCGACCGGCGGCGCCTCGCGAACCTCGGGGTTCGCGTCTCTCCTGCCGGCACCGCCGTCTCCGCGAACTCCCTTGCCCGGGCGCGCGTCGGACGAGGGCATGGACTTCATCGGCCTCTACTTTCGAGAACTGGCTCGGGCGCTCGACGATCCGGGAGCGGAGGACGACCCACACGCCATTCTGCGAGGTTTCGTCGGCACCCAGATCCGACCGTTCGACGACCTCGTCGCCGACTTCCACACGGCGAACTTCCTCGCGGATTACGGCCACGCCCTCGACGAACGTTTCGTGATCGAGTGGAGCGGACCCACGCCGGCGGGGGGCTGCGTGTGCGAGCTGAATGAGAGCCAGGTCCAGCGTCCGCTCCGGGATCTCGACGTGGAGGACCTGGTCAACTCTGCCGTGTGTTCAGGGTTTCCCCTTCGATCGCGCTGCAGCGCGGGGAGGAGGCTCCTGGCACCCGGGACGGCCACCTCGGCCACGGCGAGCGTCGGTCCGTACGCGGCTTCGTTCTACTCCGCGTCTCCCGCTGCCGGCGTGAACTCGATCAACGTGACGGCGCGCAGGGTCGGCGTGGGCGATGCCCCACGCTTCCGGCTCCTTCGCGCCGCAGGGCGAACGCTGAGTCCGATCGACCCGCTCGGCGAACCGTTTGCGGAGAACTCCGCGGGTGAAGCCGAGTTGCGCGCCACTCTCCCGGTCACGACCGGCGACGAGGTGTTGCTGCAGGCGTCGACGGCCGCTCAGGGCGCGAGCTGGACGGTCGCCTTCACGCCGGGCGGTCAGGTCGGGATCTCGCTTCTCGAGCCGACGTCGGGGTCGCCCGCTTCGGTGGGGACCCCGGCCGCTCCACAGCCCTTCCTCGTGCGCTTCGCGATCTTCGGCAGCTCGGGGGATTCCGGTCGATCTTCCGAGCTGCCAGGTGGTGCGGTTCCTCGTGGCGGGCAAGGACGTCACGCAGCCAGCGGTCACCGGCGGCGCGCCCGGGTCGGTCCGGTGCCTGTCCATCGCAGGGGGCGAGCACTGGGCGGTCGTCACGCCGCCGCCGGGCGTCGTCGCCGCTGGTACGACCACCTCCAGCCTCGAGGTGTCGGTCCTGTTCGCGAGCGACACGGAGAGCGCAGCGCTCTCGTGGACGGCGCGCAAGCGGACCGCCACGGTGTTCCTCAAGGACGACGGGCCGACCATGACCGGCGCGAAGAAGATCGCCGCCGATCACGCCTTCCTCATCTACTCGGACCTCATGCTCGACGACGACCTGCCGGCGCTGGGGTTCGTCGGTGATCCGCATCCGCTCTCTTCGTTCCCGTTCGTGACGTGCGCCAACCTGTTCAACTGCGGCGGCACGGGCACGGCGAACGGCACGCTGGGGTCCCAGCGCGCGGCATTTCAGCTCGGGCTCCTGGGCGGGGGCGTCGATGAGGTCCGGGCGGTGCGCGAGGCGCTGTTCATGGCCGCCAGCATGCACGCGGACGCCTTCGACAGCACGTTTCCGCCGGACGGAAGCGCAGCGCTCGCACCGGAAGAGCAGAGCATCCTGCTCGTGACGGACACGACGCAGTTCGACATCGTGCCCTCACCCGACGCGCTGCCGAACGCGAGCAGCAACCCCCTCGACTACTTCACCACGACGGAGCCGACGGATGCCGAGAAGGCGCTCGGCCATCACAGGTGGTACTCGGGTGTGAAGCCCATCGCGTGGGGTCGACGGATGCAGCCGTTTGTCGATCCGCCGCCGCTGCGCCCGCGTGTCGACGTCGTCGCGCTCGGCCAGGCCGGCGCGCTGGGCGCCGCCGCCGCTTCCGCGCTCCAGGAGCTGCCGCGCGTCACCGCCGGGCGCTACGTGTACGTTCCCGTGTTCGGGAACGAGTCCGACAGCCAGGCGAGGCTCCTCACCGGCGACGCGCTCGCCGACCTGGTGGACCGGCGCACCGCGCGGGAGCGGAGCTTCTCGCTCGTGGCACCGAGCTTGCTCGCGGCGCCGAGCTTCAGCGTGGAAGGCGGGGCGCAGGAACTCGCCGTCCTCGTCTCTTCCCCTGGGACGCCCGAGCTCCTCTTCCTGCTCGGCCCCGGTGGTCAGGCGGAGCTGCCAGAGCTCGATCCGCTCGGCAACGCGCGGTTCATCGTGCCGTCACCGCAGGCGGGGGCATGGCGCGTCTTCAGCTCGCGCCAGCCGACCGGAACCGAGCCGGAGTTCCTGGTCACGGCTTCCGTCCAGGGAGCGGTCCGCACGTTCGCGAGGGCAGCGCCGAGAGCGCTCGTGGAAGGACCGGGCGGTACCCACACCGGCCAGTCGGGCGATCCGGTCGCACTGACGCTGGCTCTCGCGGTGGGAAGCCAGCCCGCGACCGGAGCGACCGCCTTCGCCGCCGTCGAGTTCCCCTCCGGCTTCGTGGGCATCCTCCCGCTCCTCGACGACGGCCGTCACGGGGACGGGGCTTCGGGCGACGGAGTGTACGGCTTCCCGCTCCGGAACACGTTTCTCGCCGGCGCCTACCGCGTTCGCTTCGTCGCCGACGGCCAATCCGCCGTGACGGGTCCGTTCCACCGGGAGGTGCTCGAGTCCTTCCACCTCATCGCCGCCCCGGACCTCGACGAAGATCTGCTGCCGGATCCGTGGGAAGCGCGCAACGGACTCGACCCGACGGTGAACGACGCCTTCGGGGATCCCGACGGCGACGGCCTCGTCAACGCGCTCGAGCTCGTCTTCGGCACCGATCCGATGAACGGCGACACGGACGGCGGCGGCGAGGCCGACGGCTCGGAGATCGCCCGATTGGCCAACCCCTTCGACCCGAGTGACGACGCCACGCGCCCCGGCGCCTTCACGGTGCTCCCCAGCAACGGCAAGGTCCACGTGTTCCTCTTGCCGGCCCCTGCGGGGCAGTTCACGGTCGTGGAGCGCGCGGACGGCCCCGAGGGCCCCTTCGCCGCCGTCACGACCACCGCCGGCGGGTCGTTCGACGACGTCGCGCTCGAGAACGGCACCCGTGTCTGCTACCGGGCGCGCGCGGTTCGGCCGAGCGAGCTCGGCGAGGAGGGTGATGCGACCTCCGAGCAGATGTGCGCGGCCGTCACGCGGTCCGTCGCGTCGGTGGAAACGATGCTCGACGTGCTGATGGTCACGAGCGCGTGGACCGCCACGGAGTGCGTCGTGCCCAAGGAGGATCCGCTGCCTCCCATCCTGACGGCCAGGTTGCGGGACGCTCCCTCGAACGTGACCCGCACCCGCTACGTGACGCTCGCCCTGTCCGCCGTGGACAACGCCGAGGACACGGACGTCCTGGACGACACGCAGGCGGATCCGGACGTCGTCGTTTCGGCGGTGACCGAGCTTCGCGTCGGCCTGGCGCCGGCGCTCACGGATGCCGCCTGGGAACCCTTCCAGGCCGAGCGCGCGGTCCTGGTTCCCGACGCGGACCAGTCCCGGATTTACGTCCAGGTCAGGGACGCCGCAGGCAACGTGTCGCCCCTCGTCTCGGTGAGCGTGGCGGTCGTCGCGAAGACGTCCCTCGATCGGGCCATCCGGCTGGAGGAGCGCGCGCTGGACCGGTTGGACGCCGGCGACACGGTCGACGCTTCGCGCGCCATCCTCGACTCTCTCGGCGAGGTCGCGCAGAGCGTGAGCCGCGCGAAGCAGGCCGTGGCCCATTCCCACGGGCACGCCGTGCGCGACCGCGCCTTGCTGCTCGCCCAGCTCGCGCACGTCGCCGCGAAGAAGCTCCAGTCGGTCGCGCTGCTGCACGCTGGAAAGGTCGCCAAGGCGCGCGGCCGACTCGTCGAGGCGCTCGAGCTGGAGCGGGACGCCGCCACCCGCGCCACCGAGATGGGAGTCGGACTGTGATCCGCGCCACCGCCGCAGTCGCCCTCGGCGCCGTCGCGACAGCGTGCGGCGGCAACATCGCGTCGCCCGCCGGGGGCGGTGGCGCCGACGGCGGCGCTGACACGGGAACGGACGCTCGCGTCGGCGACGGCGGTCATCCGGTCCGCATCGACTTCGCCGGCACCGTCTGGGACGGCTGGGACTACGACGAGGGCTGCCCCGAGCTTCCCGGACCGAAAATGATCGCCGTGCCGGCGCCGGACGGGTCGCGCTACTGCATCGATTCGACGGAAGTGTCCAGAGCGAACTACCTGGAGTTCACCGATTCCCTCGCCGATCCGGAGCACGTCGACCCGGCGATGATGCCGGCCTACTGCGCGTTCGACACCGACGTGACGCCCCTGGACTCGTGGCCGCCGTTCCTCGACGACGCGCTGCTCCCGGTGAGCCGGCTCGGCTGGTGCGACGCTTGGTCCTACTGCCGCTGGGCAGGCAAGCGCCTCTGCGGCGCGATCGGCGGTGGCGCCGCGCCATGGGGGAGCCACGCGGACGCAGGGGCCTCGCAGTGGTTCAACGCCTGCTCCCACGGCGGGGAACGGCTCTACCCGTACGGCTCGAAGTTCGATCCCCAGGCGTGCGTCGGCGATCTGTTCGAGAGACCGGGCTGCGAGCACCCGGATGCGCCGTGTCCGCCTGCCGAAGTCCGACCGGTTGGATACGCGACCAGGTGTGAAGGCGGCTTCCCCGGACTCTTCGACATGAGCGGGAACGCTGGTGAGTGGGTGGACTCCTGCGAGACGTGGGACCAGGGCTTCTACGATTCCTGCGACTCACGCGGCGGCCTGGGCGGCCCCGGATCGGAGACGTACATGTACTGCGGATTCGTCGCAGAGATCCGCGGCTTGCGCGGCGACGCCAGTGGCCTCCGCTGCTGCGGTCCGTGACTGCCGAGATGGGAGTCGGACTGTGATCCGCGCCACCGCCGCAGTCGCCCTCGGCGCC
>CAZARU010000121.1:0-13892 GCA_964487605.1 uncultured Polyangiaceae bacterium | reverse complement strand
AACGGCTCTACCCGTACGGCTCGAAGTTCGATCCCCAGGCGTGCGTCGGCGATCTCTTCGAGCGACCGCAGTGCGAGCACCCGGATGCGCCGTGTACGGCTGCCAAGCTTCGACCGGTCGGGTACGCGACCAGGTGCGAGGGCGGCTTCCTGGGGCTGTTCGACATGAGCGGTAACGCCACGGAGTGGGTCGATTCGTGCGAGACTTGGGACCAGGGCTTCTATGACGTTTGCGACTCACGTAGTGGGATGCCCTGCGCCTTCGTCGCGGAGTATGTGGGCCTCCGTGGTGACGGCAGCGGCGTCCGCTGCTGTGGCCCGTGACTCCCTCGCCGGGAGTCGCACCGTGATCCGCGTCGCTCCTGTGATCGCCCTCGGCGCCGTCGTGACGGCGTGCGGCGGCAACATCGCGTCGCCCGCCGGGGGCGGCGGCGCCGACGGCGGCGCTGACACGGGAACGGACGCTCGCGTCGGCGACGGCGGTCATCCGGTCCGCATCGACTTCGCCGGCACCGTCTGGGACGGCTGGGACTACGACGAGGGCTGCCCCGAGCTTCCCGGACCGAAAATGATCGCCGTGCCGGCGCCGGACGGGTCGCGCTACTGCATCGATTCGACGGAAGTGTCCAGAGCGAACTACCTGGAGTTCACCGATTCCCTCGCCGATCCGGAGCACGTCGACCCGGCGATGATGCCGGCCTACTGCGCGTTCGACACCGACGTGACGCCCCTGGACTCGTGGCCGCCGTTCCTCGACGACGCGCTGCTCCCGGTGAGCCGGCTCGGCTGGTGCGACGCTTGGTCCTACTGCCGCTGGGCAGGCAAGCGCCTCTGCGGCGCGATCGGCGGTGGCGCCGCGCCATGGGGGAGCCACGCGGACGCAGGGGCCTCGCAGTGGTTCAACGCCTGCTCCCACGGCGGGGAACGGCTCTACCCGTACGGCTCGAAGTTCGATCCCCAGGCGTGCGTCGGCGATCTGTTCGAGAGACCGGGCTGCGAGCACCCGGATGCGCCGTGTCCGCCTGCCGAAGTCCGACCGGTTGGATACGCGACCAGGTGTGAAGGCGGCTTCCCGGGGCTGTTCGACATGAGCGGCAATGCTGGGGAGTGGGTCGACTCTTGCGAAACGTGGGACCAGGACTTCTACGACTCCTGCGACAGATACGCTGGCCTGGGCGGCCCCGGATCGGAGACGTACATGTACTGCGGCTTCACCTCCGTGTACCCGAGCTTGCGTGGCCATGCGAGCGGCGTCCGCTGCTGCGGCCCGTGACTGCCGAGCTGGGAGTCGCACCGGTGGGGATGCGAGCGGACTCCGCTGCTGCGGTCCGTGACTGCCGAGCTGGGAGTCGCACCGTGTTCCACGTCGCTCCTGCGTCGGTCGACATGAGCGGCAATGGGAGTGTGTGGGTAGACGCCTGCGGGACGTGAGACCAGGGCTCCTACGATTCCTGCGACGGCCATGGTGGCCTGGTCACCCCGGCAAACCTCTCCGCGAGGCCGGCGAGCGGAGACTGAGGCGCGCACCGGCCGACCGCGGACGCGCGGCCACCGGTGGCCGGCGCTCGGCGTGGCTTCGCGCGGCCCGTTCGTCGGGCACGCCGTTCGCAACGGCGGGGTCGTGCATCGAACGACGCCTCGCGGACCGCGCGATCGAACGCTCATGTACGGCGCGGCGGCGGTCGGTGACTCGGAGCTCCTGTCGGTGGTGCTCGGTGCGCGCGCGGACTCGGATCGAGAGACGACCACCGCCGCGCGAATCCTGGCCCTCTCGGGCGGGCTCGACGGGCTCGCGAGCCTCGGCACGCACGACCTGTCGCAGTGCGCGGGCATCGGTCGAGCGCGGGCCGCGCGAATCCTCGCCGCCGTCGAGCTGGGCTCGCGCGTGCTCCATCGGCGCTTGACGGAGGAGCGCGGCGTCCTCGGCTCGTTCGACGCCGTCGTGGCGTGGGCCCACCCGCGCCTCGCCGCCCTGGACCACGAGGAGGTGTGGCTGCTCTGCCTCGATGGTCGCAACGCGCTCCGGCGCGCGGAGCGCATCGCGCGTGGCGGGCTTCACGGGTGCGCGCTCACTCCGCGAGACGTGCTGCGGCCCGCCGTGCGGGACGCGGCGAGCGCCATGGTGCTGGTCCACAATCATCCGAGCGGTGACCCCACGCCCAGCTCGGACGACGTCGCGATGACGCGGGCCGTGGCCGAAGCGGGCCGCATCGTGGGCGTCCACCTGGTCGACCACGTCGTGGTCGCCAGGCAGGGGGCGGCTTCGGTCCTGGACCACCGCTGACGCCGAACGTCGAGCCGGCCCCCGGCGGAGCGCCCGCCGGCGGCCCGGCAGCCGGCGCCGACCGACTTCCTGCGTGGTCGTGACGGGGTCGTTGGCGAGACCCGCGCCCTTCGGTATGGTGCGCCGGCGATGGCCGACAACTACGCCGTCCAGTTCGCCGCGCTCACGGACGTCGGCCGCCAGAGGGAGCACAACGAGGACAACTACCTCGTCGACAAGAAGCTCCAGGTCTTCGTCTGCTGCGACGGCATGGGTGGCCACGCCGCCGGAGAGGTCGCCAGCGCGCTCGCCGTGCGGGTCTTCCACGACGAGATAAAGAAGGAGTGGGACCTGGTCACCGACTACCAGGCGGGGAAGTCCGGGGCGGCCAAGGTCTCGAAGCGTGACCTCCTGAACATGCTGGAGTTCGCCGTGAACCGCGCGTCCAGCAAGGTGCACGCCGAGGCGCAGAAGGACGAGAAGAAGCGCGGCATGGGGACGACCATGGTCGCGCTCCTGGTGGCGGGGAACCAGGCGTTCGTCGTCTACGTGGGGGACAGCCGCCTGTACCTCATGCGGGACGGAACGCTGGAGCAGGTCACCGAGGACCACACCGTCTTCAACGAGCTCGTGAAGCGGAAGAAGATGCCGCGCGAGAAGGTCGAGAAGATGGCGCAGAAGAACGCCATCACGCGCGCCGTCGGGGTGTACGAGCACGTGGAGCCGGACTCCCTCGTCCTGGACCTCCTGGCGGGCGACCGGCTGCTGCTGTGCTCCGACGGCCTGTGCCAGTACTTCGAGGGCGACGGCATTCAGCGGCTCGCGGGACTGGTCGCCGAAGCCGACGGCGATCGAGCCGTCCGCCGGATGATCGACGCCGCCAACGAGGCCGGCGGCAGCGACAACATCACCGCGGTGCTGGTCACCGTGGGCGACCTGACGCTGCGCGACGAGAGCCGCGCCAAGAAGCTGCAGCTCAAGCGCGACCTCCTGGCGCGAATGCCGCTCTTCCGGCCGCTCACGGACCGCGAAATCCTCCGGGTGCTGCAGGTCACCGACGTCTCGGTGTTCAAGGCCGGCGACGTCATCATGGCGGAGGGCGACAAGGGGGACGAGCTGTACATCGTGCTCGAGGGAAGCGTGGAGGTGATGCGCGGGGACGCGAAGCTCGCGACGCTGACGCCCGGCGAGCACCTCGGGGAGATGGCGCTCATTCGCAGCCAGCCGCGCTCCGCGACGGCCATCGCGCAGGGCGCGTGCGAGATGATGGTGCTGCGCCGCACGGAGTTCTTCGAGATCCTGCGGAAGGAGCACCAGCTGGCGGTCAAGCTCCTGTGGCAGTTCCTCGGAGTGCTCGCGGAGCGACTGGCGGCGACGAGCAAGGAGCTCGGGGACGCGAAGGAAGAGCTCGCCGCCGAAGACATCACGGACGAGATCTTCGGCATGGACGAGGAAGACGACGACCGACCGACGCTGCAGATCGCGATCCCTCCGTCTGGCCAGGGGCAGTGACGCGGCCCTCGGCGTCGAGCGCCGCCCTGTGGGCGCTCGCCGCGTGCGCGATTGCCTGCCAGCGGGAAGCGCCGGCGCCCGCTCCGAGCGCATCGGCGGTCGCGGCCGCCGCGCCGACGCCGTCCGCGGCGCCGACCGAGAGCGCAGCGCCCGAACCGCAGCCCCCGTGTCGCGCCATCCAGGTGACCGGCAGCGTCACGAGCGCGGAGGGACCGGCGCTCCTTCGAGGCGCGCCGCTGGAGGGCAAGGCGTGGCTGGAGCTGGCCGAGGGCAGCTCCGTCGTCGCGAAGGACACGCGGTCGGGCCGCGAGCTCACGCTGCGCGGACCCGGCAGGGCGCTGCCGTGCTTCGGCGGCGAGGAGCGGTGGCTGGTCGCGAGCGGCGGGGCGACGACGTCGCCGGGCGTGGGGGCACGCGCGGGCGCGGTCGCGACGGTGGCGACGCCGCACGGCCTGGCGCAGTTCGGTGACGCACGCTTGGAGGTCTCGGTGACGGCCACGCAGACCGCGCTCCGCGTGACCAAGGGGGAGGTCGGCGTCGAGAGCGGGCCCGGCGCGACGCGCAAGGGGCCGGAGCGGGTCGCCGCGCCGTCGGGAGAAGCGCGCCTCACGGTCGCCAGGCCGGGCGCCACGGCGGCGCTCGACGCGTGCGGCAAGGCCGCCGACGAGGCGGCGTCTGCCGCCGAGCGCGTGGTCGAGCCGGGCGCCGAGGGAGGCCTCGGGGCGCGCGCCGCTCGGCAGTTCGAGGCGCGCCAGAGGGCCCGAAATCAGTGCTCCATCGCCGCCGCCGCGGTGGGGGCGCTCGAGGTCGAGGCGCGCGCCCCCGCCTGGACCTCGCTGGCGCGGGCAGAAGCACGCTGGCGAACGGTCCCCCACCCCAAAAAGTGAAGCGCCGTTGACAGTTTGGCCCCGCCCCCATTAGCGTCCCCCCACCCACGGGAACGCATGCCCACGAGACTCCGCCAGCTGTTCAGAACAGGGTCGGGCATCGGCGCCGGACTGGTCGCCATTGGTCTGGCCGCCCCGGCGTCGGCGGACGAGCCGAGAACGGTCACCGAGCCCCGCGTCATGCAGGAGCCGGCGGAGATCACGACCGTCGTCGACGCGTTCGACGACCAGGATCCTTTCGACCTGAACATCACGCTCGGCTTCCAGCAGGTCTGGAAGAGCGCCAACATCCGCCGGGAGTCGTTCATCGATCAGGCCGAGCTCGCGAGCGGCGGCTTCACGTCCCAGAACCTCAACATCGCGGAGTATTCCGAGTCGACGAGCCGCCTGAACGCGCGGATCGACATCGGGCTGTTCCAGGACATCGCGCTCTACGCCCGGCTGCCCGTCATTTTGGCCAACGACCGGGAGCTGAAGGGCCTCGAGGGCAGCGACGCGGTGCAGAGCGCGGTGCTCGTGGGCGCACCGGGCGAGCAGCTCTTCCGGCTCCCGTTCAAGTCGCCCACCCGCAGCGGCATCGAGTACCTGGCCGTGGGCCTCGACTTCGGCATCATGAACCAGTTCCGGAACCCGTCGAAGCCGACCTGGGTCTTCGGGTTCGAGGGGCGCTTCTCGCTCTCGGAGCCGATGCACGCCTGCACCGAGAGCAGCGAGGGCCTGAACCAGCCCGGCCCACAGCGCAAGTGCGCGTTCCCCGGAGACGTGAACCGCAACGGCATCGGCAACGAGACGGGGAACGCCACGTCGCCGGACGCGAACCCCGTGCCGGTCATCGAGGGCAACGACAGCGGTGACCGCGAGGCCGGAGTCAGCCGCGGAACGACGGCCTTCGAGGTGCACACCTACCTCTCGAAGCGGATCAAGTACATCGAGCCCTACGGCGGGTTCCACGCGCTCTTCGAGTTCCAGAACGACGACAGCGACTACGGCTCCACCGACCTGAAGGGTTCGCTCGTCAATCACCCCCCGCTGCGCGGCGGCTTCGTCCTCGGGCTGCAGGTGATCCCCTGGGAGGTGCGGGATCAGTTCCAGCGCTTCTCGGTCGATTTCCGGTTCAACGGCGAGTACGTGAGCGAGGGGCGCGACTACTCCGAGCTGTTCGACGCCCTCGGCTCGAGCGACGCCCGCTCGCTGCGCTATCCCAACTTCGCGGAGTTTCAGGCGGCCCCCGCCGGCTCGGGCGGAGGCAGCGTCGTCAATCCGCGCTCGCAGAAGGTCTACACCACGGGCCTCACCGACGTTCAGCAGCACGGCCGCTACCGCTTCAGCTCGGGGCTCATCTTCCAGGCGGGGGAGTACATCAAGTTCGGCGCGGGCGGCGGGTACACGCTGGTGCAAGGTCACTTCATCACGTTCGATCAGCCCTGCAACCCGGACTTCGACTCGACGGACAACTCCAAGTCCGGCCCCTGCCGCAGCTCGAGCACGACGGGCACGACGGGCAACACGCGGGTCACCGGCATTCCGAACCCGAACTACCGCCCGACCATGAACATCCCCGGCCGGCGCTTCCGCGTGACGGACACGACCGAGGTCGATCTGTTCATCAACGCGACGGTGATGTTCTGACCGCTCGGTCGGACGCCCCGTTCGTTTCGTCAGTCGTCGCCGCAGCGCTCACGCTGGTCGCAGGGACCACCCTCGCCGGAGAGTCCGACGTGGTCTTGCGACCGACGGTCGTGCCGGGAGCGCCAGGGGAGGCGTGGCGACGGCCGGGCCCGGCGGATGGGCGGGACGCGCAGCGCCTCGCGCGCGATCTCGACGCGGTGCTCGCGGACGCCGTGCAGGACCTCGGGCTCACCCTCGACATGGACCGGCGCGCCTCGGAGGACGTGCAGGAGCCGGACGACGTGGAACTCGTCCGCGCCGCCGAGGAGGCGTGGGTGCTCGCTCCCACGCTTCGAGTGGACGGGACCCGCGCGCTGCTCCGCATCGTCGTGGTGCCACGTGGGTCGAGCGTGGTCCTGTCGCGAACCGAGTCCGTGGGCGCCGACGACCTGGACGTGACCGCGATGCGCATGGTCCGCGACCTGGTGGAAGCGGGCCGCGGCACGCCTTCGTCGGCCCCGATCACTGAGGGGCCCGCGCGAGGCCCGGCGCTCGTGTACCGCGCGCGGTCGCAGGGCCGCGCGGTCCTGGCGCTGAACTCCGCCGTGCTCGGGGGCTACGTGGGGTTCTCGGTCCAGCGCGCCAGCGGAAACGAGGACCCGCGGCTGCTCTATCCGCTCATCGCGCTCGGAACCGGCATCGGACTCGGCGGCTCGGTCATCGTGGCCGACGAGTGGGACGTGGGTCTCGGGGACGCGTGGTACCTGTCCGCCGCGGCGTGGTGGCCCACCGCCTCGGGGCTGCTGCTGGCGGACGGCTATGGCGTCACGCCCCGGCGCGATCGTCACGTGTACGGTCTCGTGGGCGCCACCTCGGGCATCACGCTCGGCACCGTCGCGCTGACCTTCGGCGGCATGAGCGAGGGAGGCGCCGTCCTCACACACTCCGGAGGCGCCCTCGGGACGCTGCTCGGCGCGCTCGGAGAGCTCGCCGTGGAAGGCGACGCTTCCGTCACCCCGAGCCGCGGAATGGGCTTCGGCGCGGGTGCCGGGGTGCTCGCCGCGGGCGCGCTCGCCACCCAGCTCAAGCCCACGGCCTCGCGCGTCCTCCTCGTCGACCTCGGCGGCATGCTGGGAGCGCTCACGGGAGCCGCCGCCGCGAGCCCGCTCGTCATCGACGACGAGAAGGATCGAACGAACGTGCGGCTGTGGCTCGGGTCCACCGCCGTCGGAACGCTGGCGGGCGTTTCCATCGCCTACCTCGTCACCGAACCGCCGAAGCACGCATCGATGGACACCGGCGAGCGGCTCGCGCGACCGGCGTTGCGCGTCGCGCCCTACGGCGGCGTGATCGCCTCGTCGCGAGTGGGCAACCGCGAGGAGCCGGCCATCGGCGCTGGCCTCACCGGCACGTGGTGAGCTCCGGGACTCCCAGCTCGCCACCCCGGCCCGAGGACACGAGCTTCGTCGTCGCGCCGCGAGACGCCGGCAAGCGCCTGGACCGGATCGTCGCCGATCACCTTCCCTCCGTCGGTCGCCGCGGGGCGCGCGCGCTCTTCGAGGCCGGCCTCGTCCGCGTGAACGGCCGTCGCGTACGGAAGGGTACGCGCGCCACACCGGGCGATCGCGTGGACGTGGAGCCGTTCGACGACGCGCCCCGGGCCGACCCGTCCGCCGAGCTGCGCGTGCTGCACGAATCGCCGGCCGTCGTCGTCGTGTCGAAGCCCGCCGGTCTGCCGACGGTGCCGCTCGCCGCGACCCGCGGCGCGACGCTCGCCGGCGCGCTCCTGGCCCGCTTCCCGGAGTGCGCCCTGGTCGGTCACCGCCGCCGCGAACCGGGGGTGATCCACCGCCTCGACACGGGGACTTCGGGGCTCGTCGTCTGCGCACGCACGCCCGCGGCGTTCGATCGCCTCAGCGCCGCGCTCGGCCGCGGCGAGGTCCAGAAGCGTTACCTCGCCGTCGTGGAGGCCGCGGGCCTCGCCGATCAGGCCGTGATCGCCGAACCGCTGCGACCAGACCCGAGACGACGCGGTCGCGTCGAGGTGGTGCCGGTCGGATCCGATCCCAGCGCGCGAGCTTCGAGGACGTCGCTGCGCGTGGTCGAGCGCGGCACGCGCTGGGCGCTCGTCGAGCTGCAAGCGTCCCGGGCGTACCGCCACCAGATCCGGGCTCACCTCGCGTGGCTGGGCCACCCCATCGCCGGGGACGCCACCTACGGCGGACCGACGGCGGACATCGGCGACCGTCACGCGCTGCACGCGAGCCACGTCGCCTTCGAGGGAGATGACACCGTCGAGGCGTTCCGCGTGGACGAGGCGCTCCCGCCGGAGCTCGCGGCGCTGCTCCGCAGCTGAGTCGCTCAGGCGGCGCGACGGTCGGACTCGACGGCCGTCGATCGCCGTGCCCGCGGTGGAGACACGCTCGCGCTCCGAGGGGCACGACGCGGCCCGGGACTGGCCGACGCTGCCGCCGGCGCCTTGGACAGCACTGCGACCAGGCGCCGCACGAGCGCGAGCACGAAGCTTCGACCGGGGACCTTGGGGCGGATCAGCGCGACGCGCTCGTCGGGGCGCCGGCCACGGGTCCACACGACCGAGCGTGGGAGCGCGCGGTACGCGGGTGAGCCGTCGGCGACCCGGACGAGCACGCAGGGCAACGGGAGCGGCCCGGCCCAGCCGACGGGATACTCGTACGCGATCTCGATGCCGACGAAGCCGTCGAGCGCGTGGAGCGCCTGGACGCGCAGGCGCAGCTCGTCCGGATCCGGACGCCCCACGGGGAAGCGGCAGATGGCGGACACCGCGAGGCGCCGGTCCCGTCGTAGCGCGCGCGCCAGCCACGCGAACGCCGCCCGAGGCGCGATCACCGGATCCGCGGGAAGCTGCGAGGCCCGCCCCGTGCAGAACACCGGCACGAACGCAGCCGCCGCGAGGAGCACCAGGACGGCGTGGTACGGCGACTCCGCCGACCAGCGGTGCGCGACGAGCGCCGCAGCGGCCACGAGCGTGACGACCACCGCAGCCCCGCGCGCGGAACCCGCGTCGAGCCAGCTCGCCGGGACGCGCCGCGCCGACCTGGCTTCGCGAGCGAGCACCTCCCCGTCGGGCAGCACACGCCACTCGCCCGGCCCTCGGACGCCGGGCGACGGCACGGGCAAGCGGTGGGCCGCGAGCGCCATCGCGAGCATCACCAGCGCGCCCGCTGCCAGCGGCCAATCCGTGGCCCACCCGACGCCGAGCCCGCCGACGAGAGCGATCCCGGCCAGGGTGGAGCGCAGCGCGACGGGCAGCGGGATCACGGGCCGCGGTTCGGCGCCCGCGGCTGCCGCAGCGCGAGCCACGCGAAGCGACTTTCCGGCGACCAGCAGCGCAAACGCGAGGGCCGCCGCGAACAGCCCCACGAGCAGCGCTCCCCGCGCGCGCGGGCCCTGCGAGCCCGGCGTTCCCAGCGTGCCGACGGCCGGCGCCGCGACGGGAGCGGGCGCGGCGAACACGTCGAACGCCTTCGGGTCCACCACCACGCGCCACGCGACCGGCTCGCCCTTGGCCACGTGCGGGCGCACCACGTCGAGCTCGTCACCGTCGTGCGCGCGCCGGAGACTCGAGAGGAAGACACCGTCGAAGTCGCTGTCGATGCCCAGCCGCTCCTGGCGCGTCGCCTCCGGCAAGCGGGGCGGATTCGGCGCCCGAGACGTCTTGAAGACGACCTTCGCGGAGTCGATGCCGTCGTCGAAGCGTGGCCCGTTCCAGCGCAAGCTCGCCGTACCGCCTTCGAGCGCGAGCAGCCCGCGCGCGAAGAGGTTCGTCCTGTAGGCGACCCTCAGCACGTAGCTCCCGCGGCGAACGCCCTTCGGGTGATCGGGCTCGATCACCATGGTGCCCGCCTCGTCGACGCGGACCAGCAAGGGGACCACGGACGACGCGGGCATCCCCGGGGCCGCGGGTACGATGGAGGCATCGGGCAGCGGCTCCGCGTCGGCGTCGACGCCGGGGATCACGTAGCGCTCGAGCGGACCGCCACGGATGCGGAGCGCGATCTCGTGGGACACGACCGCCGTGCCGTCGCGCGCCACGTCGATCCCCGTCACCACGGACTCGATCCGCGTCTCGATCCAGCCGAACGCCGTCGCCGGCAGGGCCAGCGCCGCGAGACAGGCCATGGCGGCCAGATGTCGGCGGATGTAGGACAATGTCGGTCTGGCACTTACCGGCACTGGCCCGTGGCGGCCAAGAGCACGGCGGGACGCCACGCGGGCGATCAGCCCGCCGATGCCCCACGGTGGCACCTAAGTGGCTGCTTTCAGTAAGAAATCCCCCTCCGCGGCCGGCGCGGGGCCCCGACCATCGCCTAGCGGCGCAGCCCGAGCTCCACCGCGCCGGAGACGAGGTCCTGCACGACGTTCTTCGGGACGGTGGTCGTGATCGTCAGGGTGGGCCCTGCGTCGACGCGCGTGAACTGGAACATGGGCGTCTCGCCGTGGTGGGGCATCGAGTTGAAGACCTGGTCGATGCTCACGCTGGCGCGCTCGGCGGCGAGCGCGAGCGGCCCGACCCCCTGGACCAGGCTCATGAGCGTGAAGAAGCCGCCAGAGATCGCCTTGGTGCTCTTCAGGGTGTCCAGTCCCTCGCGGGCAGCCAGCTTCCCGGTCGAGGGCGCGCCCTTGCGGGTCGCCGCGAGCTTCGACACGACGAGCGCTTCGTCGAAGGACGCGCCCATCCAGGTGCGAGCTCCGTCCGGGGCCAGCACGACGAAGAACGAGATGGGCTTCGTCTTGACCTTCCCGCCCTCGGTCCAGCGCTCCTGCGGCGGCACGACCACCTCGTAGGTCGTCGCGCCGGCGAGACCGCGGGCGCCTCGCGTCTTCACGGTCGGCAGGTCGTCCATGGGGCCGCCCATCTTCTTGCCGAACGCGCGCAGATCACGGCTCGTGGCGACCCGCGCGAGCTGATCGAGCAGTGCCTTCCACCGTCGAGGCTCCTCGTCGACGCCCACCACGTGCCACCCGAACCCGGCCTTCATCAGCTCCACCTCGCGCTCGTGCTCGGGGAGTCGCTTGATGGCCGCGTCGTCGGGACGGCGGGAGGATCCGGCGTAGGCACTGGACGCACCGCTCACGAAGATCTTCCTCAGGAGATCGACCAGTTCGGTCCGGACACGAGGAGGGACCTGCTTGCTCCCCAGGGCGCCGTCGGCGAGCTCGACGCCGGTCGAGAGGATCGCGTCGAAGCGCTTGGGGTTGGCCCCGATGGACCAGCTGGCCACGCCGGCGTCCACCGGAAGGCCGAAGAAGATCTCCGGCGCGGTGGAGGCGCGCGTGCCCGCGTCCGCGAGGGTGGCCGCGACCCACGAGCGGCTCCCGCGGAACGCCAGATGGAACGACCCCGTCGCCATGCCCGTCGCCGGATTGACGTTCGCGGTGATCTTCAGCGCGTCCAGGTCCTCGACCAGGGCGAGCAGCTCGTCGGCCAGGGCGTGCACGGCGTCGGCCAGGGCGCGGTCGAAGCGTGCGTCGCCCTGCTGCAGCTCGTTGAGCACCATGGGCACGAACAGCGTGCGCCCGCGGCGAAGCTGGTCGCCGTAGAGGCGCCGCACCGGCTCGGCGCGCATCTCGAAGTGGAGGTCTGCGTCGGCGAGGGGCTCGCTGGGCAGGCCCCGAGCGGCGTACGCCGCCAGGGCGTCGAGATCCTTCTGCGACTCGCCACAGACGAGGCGGGCGGGCGCCGCGCCCAGCGCGGACGAGACGAGGCAGTCGTTCCCGACGGCGTAGACCCCGGCGCGCACCTCGTCCACGCGCTCCCCCTGATCGCGCGCGAAGCTCACGGCGGCGTCGAGCGACACGAGCCCCACGGACACGACGACGAAAGGGACGGGCTCCTTCGGCGCCGCAGGATCGAGGGACAGGATGATCTCGACCGGGGCGTCGAGCTTCACGACCCGCGAGATCCCGGGCTTCTCCTGGTCCAGCAGCTTGGCGACGTCGAGCGGGTAGTTCGCCCAGGTCCCGGCGATCTCGGCGAGCTTCGCCGGGCTGCGCACTCGCCCCACCGCCAGGAGCTCCGCGGGCGCGGGCACGGGCGAGAGATCGCCCGTCGCGATGGACGCGCCGGGCGACCCCGGCACGACGACGGTGGGATCGGACTCGGCCGTCGTGGTCTGGGTGCTCTGCCCGCCGGCGCCGCAGCCGAGGAGCAAGACGGGGGTGAGCGTGCAAGCAAGGCGTCTCATCGCGTCCACTCTACACAACGCCCGACTCCGGCAACAGGGTTCACTCCTGCGACGCCGGAACGCCGCGGGCCCGGCCTCCGCCGAACTCGAACGTGGAGCGGACCGTGTGGGCGACGGCGCCGGCCGCCGCGCGCGCGATCGCCCCGCGCGACCATCGCTTCCCCGCGAAGTGCTGCAGCCCCACGCGCACGAAGTCCGGCGTGTCCAGCAAGAACCGCTCGATGGTGGGACGGCGAGGCCCGTAGAAGAGGCCGACCCCCAGCGACCGGACGAGCAGATCGCGCCCGACGTGGTTTCGTCGGATCTCCCGCGGCCAGTCCTCGAGCGCAGCGTCGTCCGCGCCCGCGAGCTTTCGCGCGAGGTAGCGCCCCGCCGTCGCGCCGTAGTGCAGCGCCTGGGCGATGCCCTCGCCCGTGATGGGATCGATTCCGGCCGCCTCGCCGACCAGGACGACGCGATGGCGCGAAACCGGAGCGTGCGGCTCGAAGCCGCGCTCGGCATAGCGCTTCTTCGTGTAGCTCGAGAGACGCAGGCCTCGCGACGAAAGCTCGTCTTCCAGCAGCGCCTGGACGTCGACGCCCGGAGCCGTCGCGGAGCGGAGGAAGTAGACGCCGCGACACGTCATGGGTCGGCCCTCCACCAGGGTCGGGAAGTCCCAGTAGTACCCGGGCAGCGAGCGACGAGAGGCGTCGAAGAGCAGCACGTCGCGCGGCGGGTCGTCGTCGAGCGTTTCCGTGTCCACCTCCAGCGCCTGGGCCACGAAGCGCGTCGCCGCCAGCCCGAGCGACCTTCGCACCACGCTCTGGACGCCGTCGGCGCCCACGACGGCGCACGCGCTGAACGTCCCGCCCGAAGTCTCCACGCAGACGTCCCGTGCAGACTGCCGCAGCCCCGTCACCCGCGTCCCTTCGATGACCTGCACCCCGCGACGGCGTACCTCCTCTGCGAGCGCGTGGTCGAACTCGATGCGCCGCACGACTCGCCCCACGATGCCGTCACGGACGGTCAGCGTGCGCCCCATCGCGCGAAACGCGACACCACGGACCCAAACGGAGGGCACGTCCACGGTCACACCGATGGAGCCGAGCACCTGATCACCGCGGGCGCCGATCGCACCCGCGCAGAACTTCTCGCGCGGGTAGCGCTCTCGCTCGAGCACCACGACCCGCTCGGCGAGCGCCGGCGCGGCGTGCGCGAAGAAGAGCGCCGTCGCGAGCCCGGCGGGGCCACCTCCGACGATGACGAGCGCTCGCCGAGATGGACCGCTCACCGACACGCGACCGTGCGTACCACGCGAGCCGAGCCCGCGTCAGCCCGTGCGCCGACGCGACGGCGCGCGCGACGAAGTGGCTCGCGCGCCGGTCAGTTCGTCTCTTCGAACTCGGCGTCGATGACG
>CAZARU010000120.1:0-20089 GCA_964487605.1 uncultured Polyangiaceae bacterium | reverse complement strand
GTCGACGCGGCGATCACGGGAACCGGGCACTCCCCGTTGCGGCCGTAAACCGCCGGCAGCAGGTCCGCCTGCTCGGTCTGGGTCGGACGGCCCGTGCTCGGCCCGCCGCGCAGCACGTTGACGATGACGAGCGGGAGTTCCGTCATCACCGCCAGCCCGATCGCCTCCGTCTTCAGCGCGATCCCGGGACCGCTCGACGCCGTGACGCCGAGGGCGCCGCCGAACGCAGCGCCGATCGCCGCGCCGACCGCGGCGATCTCGTCCTCCGCCTGGAACGTGACGATGCCGAAGTGCTTCTGCGCCGCGAGTTCGTGAAGGATGTCGCTGGCCGGCGTGATCGGGTACGAGCCGTAGAACAGCTGCAACCCCTGGCGCGCCGCCGCCGTCATCAGTCCCCACGCCGTCGCCTGGTTCCCGGTGATGCTCGTGTACAGGCCCGGCGAAATGCGCGCGGGGCCGACTTCGTAGCGGGTCCCGAACAGCTCGGTCGTCTCGCCGAAGTTCCACCCGGCCTTGAACACGCGGGTGTTCGCCTCGACGAGCGCCGGGTTCTTGCGGAAGCGCGCGGCGATCCAGCGCAGCGTCTCCTCGGTCGGCCGCTGGTAGAGCCAGCTGCAGAGCCCGAGCGCGAAGAAGTTGCGGCAGCGGACCACCGAGCGCTGCGGCAGGTCCATGTCGGAAACCGCCTGCATCGTCAGCTTCGTCATCGGGATCTCGACGACGCGCCAGCGCGTGAGTTCAGCGGTCTTCCCCGGGTGGTCGCCGTAGCCGGCCTTGCTGAGGTTCGACTTGGTGAACGCGTCGCCGTCGAGGATCAGCGTTCCTCCGTCGCGCAGGTCGCCGACGTTCACCTTGAGCGCCGCCGGGTTCATCGCGACGAGCACGTCCGGCTGGTCGCCCGGCGTGAACACCCTTCGGCTCGAGAAGTGGAGCTGGAAGCCGCTGACGCCGGCCAGAGTGCCGGCAGGTGCCCGGATCTCGGCCGGGAAGTCCGGAAGAGTCGCGATATCGTTGCCCGCGAGCGCAGACTCGGTGCTGAACTTCGTTCCGGTCACCTGCATGCCGTCGCCCGAGTCTCCGGCGAAGCGGATGACGACGCGATCGACGGTTTCGACGGCCTTCGGCGGTGCGCTCGAGGCTTCAGACATCCTGACAAACTCCTTGCCCTGGTCTCCGCCTTTGGTCCCGGCCGTTCCGGTTGCGGAAGGACCCCGAATCTTACGCTTGGGAATGAGTCGGGACAATGATTCTCGGCGGCGTCGTGCAGATCGGCTTATTCTTCGGTTCGTCCACCCCCCGGGGCCGGGCGGGTCTTCCATCGGCGGTGCGCCCAGTTCCACTGGTGGGGAAACCGCCGCACCACCCGATCGACCTCGCCGGCGTAGTCCTCGGTCATCCGGCGGATGCAGGCCTCCCGTTCGGCGGGGGTCGGCCGCACCGCCGGGGGTCGGCGCAGCTCCCCGATCACAGGGGTCGTCCCCTCCCTGCCCCAGACGGCGAAGACCGGGAGCACCGGAGCGCCGCTCGCCAGGCTCAGCCGGGCCAGCACGGTCGACGTGCAGGCCGGGTGGCCGAGCACGTCGACGAAGATCCCGTGCCCCTCGCGCTGGTTCTGGTCCAGCGGGATCGCGACGCAGCCGCCGGCGGCCAGGATCCGCATCGCCTCGCGGACGGCCGCGCCGCGGCCGAGCGTGGCGACCCCGAACCGACGCCGCTCACCGACGAGAAACGCGTCGATCTCGGCGATCCCGAGCGGCCGGTGGAACACCGCCACCGGCGTGACCGCGGTCGCGAAGATCCTGGCGAGCAGTTCGAAGTTGCCGATGTGGGCCGTCAGCAGCAGCAGGCCGCGGCCTTCGGAGCGCCCCTCGGCGACGGCGGCGGCAAGCGCTTTCCAGGCTCCCCCTTCCCGGGCGCCGGCGACGATCGCGTCGCAGTGCACGAGCTCGGCCCCGATGCGGCCCCAGTTGCTGAACGACGCCGCCGCGACCTCGTCGCGCACGACCCGGTCCATCGCCGGAAACGCGATCTCGAGGTTCTCCTCGACGACCCTGCGGTGCCGCGCGTCGAATCGGGCGAAGGACGAGCCGACGACCTCGAGCGCGCGCCGGGCCGCCGGCAGGCCCGCCGTCGAAAGCGCGGCCCACACGCCGCGCAGCAGCGCGTAGGCGGCCTTGTCGCCCGCTCGTCGAAGCGCGCCTCGGGCATCGTCCGGGCGGCCGGCGGCGACCCCGCTCTGCCATTGTGCCACTGCCACTCTCTGCTATTTGTCACCGGCCATGGAAAAGCGCGACCAACCCTGGATCATCCGTACGTACTCCGGCTACAGCTCGGCGAAGGTTTCGAACGAGCTCTATCGCACGAACCTCGCCAAGGGCCAGACGGGCCTCAGCGTGGCCTTCGACCTGCCGACCCAGACCGGCTACGACAGCGACCATCCCCTGGCCCGCGGCGAGGTCGGCAAGGTCGGCGTGCCGATCTCGAACATCGGCGACATGCAAACGCTGTTCGAGGGCATCCCCCTCGACCGCATGAACACGTCGATGACGATCAACGCGACCGGCGCCTGGCTGCTCTCGCTCTACATCGCCGTCGCCGAACGCCAGGGCGTCAAGCCCGCCGTGCTGCAGGGCACGATCCAGAACGACATCATCAAGGAGTACCTGTCGCGCGGCACCTACGTGTTCCCGCCGGCCCCGTCGATGCGCCTGGCGGCCGACATCATCACGTACACCGTCAGCGAGATCCCGAAGTGGAACCCGATCAACATCTGCAGCTACCACCTGCAGGAGGCCGGGGCGACGCCCGAGCAGGAGGTGGCGTACGCGCTGACGACCGCGACCGCCGTGCTGGACTCCGTGCGAGACCGGGGCGTGGAGGGCGACGCGCTCGCCCAGGTGTTCTCCCGGATCTCGTTCTTCCTGAACTCGAGCCTGCGGTTCGTGGAGGAGACCTGCAAGGCGCGGGCCTTCGTCGAGCTGTGGGAGCGCCTCGGGCGCGAGCGGTATGGCGTCACCGACGAGCGAGCCCTTCGCTTCCGGTACGGCGTCCAGGTGAATTCGCTCGGCCTCACGGAAGCGCAGCCCGAGAACAACGTGGTTCGAATCGCGTTCGAGATGCTCGGCGTGACCCTGAGCAAGAAGGCTCGCGCGCGAGCCATCCAGCTGCCGGCGTGGAACGAAGCGCTCGGCTTGCCGCGTCCGTGGGACCAGCAGCTCGCACTGCGCACCCAGCAGGTGCTCGCGTACGAGACGGATCTGCTCGAGTACGAGGATCTGCTCGACGGCTCGCCCGTGGTCGAGAAGGCGACCCGTGTGATCGCGGACGCGGCGTGGGCCGAGGTCGAGTCGGTTCTCGGGCGCGGCGGCGCCGTGGAGGCGGTGGAGAGCGGCTACATCAAGGAGCAGCTCGTCGCCTCGCATGCTGCACGACGAGCTCGCATCGAGCGCGGCGAGGAGGTCGTCGTCGGCGTCAACAGGTTCACGGAGTCGGCGGCGAGCCCGCTGACCGGCGGTGGTTCGGAGTCCATCCTGCGGGTCGATCCTCGGGCCGAGCGCGATCAGGTCGCGTCCCTGCGGGCGTGGCGCGAGCAGCGCGATGAGGCGGCGGTGCGGCGAGCGCTCGACGACCTTCGGCGCGCGGCGGATCGAGGGGAGAACCTCGTCCCGGTGTCGGTGGCTGCGGCCAAGGCGGGGGTGACGACGGGCGAGTGGGGGGAGGCGCTTCGGGGAGCGTTCGGCGAGTACCGCGCGCCGACGGGCGTCGCAGGGGCGCGCGTCCCCCCGGCGGATGCCCCGGTCGAGGCGCTGCGAAGCCGCATTGCCGAACTCGAGTCGCGCCTCGGGCGCCGGCCGAAGATCCTCGTCGGCAAGCCCGGGCTCGACGGACACTCGAACGGTGCCGAGCAGATCGCGCTGCGCGCTCGCGACGCGGGGTTCGAGGTGGTCTACGAGGGGATCCGGGTCACGCCTGCGCAGATCGCTCGCGCGGCCGCGGACGAGGGCGTTCACCTGGTCGGTCTCTCGATCCTCAGCGGCGCTCACGTCGACCTCGTGGGTGACGTCGCTCGCGAGATGAAGAAGCTCGGCCTCGACGACGTCCCCCTCGTCGCGGGCGGAATCATCCCGGAGGCCGACGTCGCCAGGCTGAGAGAGCTCGGCGTGCGGGCCGTCTACACGCCAAAGGACTACGCCATTTCGCGCATCCTGGAGGAGCTCGCGGCGCTATTGGAAGGGGCTCGAGCCTCGTGACGGCGACGCCACACGACGACCTCGCTCGTCGCGTGGTCGCTCGTGAGCCCTCCGCCGTCGCCCGCGCCATCTCCGTCGTGGAGGATCGCCGCCCGACGCGGGAAGGTGACGTCGTGGCGCTCCTGGCGGCGGTGCGAGCCGCAGGCACCGGCCGAACGAGCCACCGCGTCGGGATCACGGGTCCCCCCGGTGTGGGAAAGAGCACGCTCGTGTCCGCCATCGTGCGCGCCATCCGGCGTGGCGGGCGCACCGTGGGGGTGCTCGCCGTGGATCCGTCGAGTCCCCGGAGCGGCGGGGCGCTCCTCGGCGATCGAGCGCGCATCGAGCTCGACCCAGGCGACGCCGGCACGTTCGTCCGTTCGATGGCGTCCGGCGGCTACCTGGGCGGGCTGGCGCGCGCCGCCGCAGCGGCGGTCGACGTCCTCGGCGCGGCGTTCGACGTCGTGCTCGTCGAGACCACGGGCGTCGGCCAGAGCGAGACCGACGTCGAGCACGTCGCGGACACGGTCGTGCTGGTCGTTCAACCCGGTTCCGGTGACGTCCTGCAGTTCCTGAAGGCGGGGATCCTGGAGATCCCGGACGTGCTGGTCGTGAACAAGTCCGACCTCGGCGCGCTCGCGGAGCGGGCGGCCGCCGAGCTCGTCGGCGCGCTCGCGATGTCCCACGCCGGGACGGGGCGAGGCCCCGCCACCGTCCTGAAGACGAGCGCGACCAGCGGCGCCGGTGTGGAGGCGCTGGTGGAGGCCATCGACGCCCATCGCGCCTCGCTCGGCGAGAGCCTCGACGGGCGTCGCCAGCAGAAGTCGGCAGCATGGGCCCTTCGCCTCTACACCGTGCTCCACGGGGAAATTGCCGTCGGACGCGCCGGCGGGCGGGACGCCGTGCTTCGTCGGCTCTCCGACGTCGTCGCAGGTGGCGCGTCGGCCGTCGAAGCCGTCGCGAAGTTCACCGCACCCTGACGGCCCGGTTCAGGTCGCCTTCTTGGGCGGCGTCTTCGGCTTCGCGGCCTCCGCGTTCTCGGCGGCGCGGCGACTCATCCACTCGGCGTTCTTCTTGGCGCGGCGCTTCTTCTGGCGGCGGCGCGCGCGGGGATCCTGCGGTGTGCCCATGGCCCGCGCTATGTAGCCCAGGCCCGGGAGCTTGTCCCGCGGGAAAGCACCCCGCGGGAGCGCGGCTCGCGCCGTGGGCTAGGCTCGCCGGGCGACGGCTTCGGCCGTCTCTCGCCGTGGCCACCTCTCACCGCACCGATCGCCTCGATGGCAACCTGGGCCGCCGGCTCCGCGAGGTCCGCCTCGAACGCGGCGTGACGCAGGCCGAGGTCGCTCGAAGGCTCGGCGTTTCGGCGGCGTACCTCAACTTGATCGAGAAGGGACGCCGCACGCTCCCGCTCGCGCTGTTGTGGCGCGCGCTCGAGCTCCTGGGCGTCGAACCCGAGCCGTTCATCGAGAGCCTCGCCGCGCAGCCCGTTCAGCAGAATCTCGCCCAGCTCCTCGACGAGCCGCTCCTGCGCACGCTCGACCTCGACGCCGACGACGTCGCGAGCCTGAGCGCAGAGCCGCGTGCCGTCACGACCATCACGGCGCTCTTCAACCTGTACAAGAACGCGCGTGGCCAGCTCGATCACGTGGTGCGGCAGGTGTCGCGACGCGAGGCGGCGCGCAAGGTGAGGGCAGAGGCGGGCGGAAAGACGTTCGACGAGTCGATGCTCGGGTTCGACTACTCGCCGCTGGACGAGGTGACGGACTTTCTACAGCGCCACGCGAACCATTTTCCGGAGATCGAGGAGCTGAGTCGGCGCATGCGCCGCGAGGCCGGCCTCGAGCGGCGCGTCCTCAGCGACCAGCTCGTGGAGATGCTTCGCGATCGGCTGGACGTGGACGTCGAGACCGTGGAGCTACCGTCGAGCGTCGTACGTCGGTACGACGCGGAGGCGGGCAGGGTGTCCCTCTCCGCGAGCCTGACCGAAGCGCGGCGGAAGTTCGATCTCGCCCACGTCGCCGGGCTGCGCCTGCTCGATCGCCACCACCTTCACGAGTCGATCCTCGGCGCGACGAGTCCGAAGCACCCCGAGACGCCGACGCTCTTGAAGATTCACCTGGCGAACTACTTCGCTGGCGCACTCTTGATGCCTTACGAGGACTTCTTTGCCCAGGCGCAGGCGACTCGGTACGACGTGGAGCGTCTCGCGGGTCAGTTCGAGATGAGCTACGAGGCGGCGGCACATCGCCTCACGAATCTGGCGGCGCCGCGTTCGCGCGGTGTGCCCTTCCACTTCCTGCGCGTGGATCTCGGGGGCAACATTTCCAAGCGCTACTCGGCCACGGGGCTTCGGTTCCCCAGCCAGCTCGGCTCGTGCTCGAAATGGGTGGTGCACACGGCGTTCCTCACGCCGAGCATCATCGGGCGACAGTTCAGCGTCATGCCGGACGGCACCGCGTACTTCTGCTTCGCGAAGGTCGTGACGGCCCCCATCGGCGGATCCTTGGTCAGGGGTACGGTCTACTCCATAGGCATGGGGGCTCACGCGGAGGACGCGCGACACCTCGCCTACGCGGACGACCAGCCGCGATGGATCCGAGAGCGCGCGCCGAAGGTCGGCGTCCCGGTGGGGACGACGTGTCGCTTCTGCGAGCGCACCGACTGCAACCAGCGCGCGCAGCCCAGCTACAAGTTCGCGTTCACGGCCGACGAGCACGTCAAGAAGGACAATTTCTTCTCGCCCATCCTGGACCGGGAGCTGCTTCGAGGCCGACGCGGCGAGCGCTGACGTGGAGTCGCGTGGGCTCGCGACGGCTCCCCTCGGGCGGGGAGGTTCACCGATCGAACGAGGTCGTGATCGACGCGCTCCCGATCGACAGCTTGGTTCGAAGGTCGTCGTCGAGACCGCGGGGCGCCCGATCACCCGAGCGGTAGCCGCTGACGGGCTCGCGCAGCGCGTAGACCGTGAAGAGATAGGCGTGCGGCGCGTCGCCCTCGGGCGGGCACGGTCCGCCATAGCCCACCTTGCCGAAATCGTTCGACAGCTCGATGGTCCCCTTCGGCAGGTCGTCTCCGCGGGCGCCGGCCTCGACGGAGTGCACCGTGGCCGGCAGGTTGAGCAGCGCCCAGTGGACGAAGTTACCGGCGGTGACGTCGACCATCGTGACGGCGTAGGCGCCGGTCCCCGGCGGAGGGCCCGACCACGCCAGGTCCGGCGGGCGACCGAGGTGCTCGTGATTCTCGCAGGCGAACTGGTCGGGGATGCGGGCGCCGTCCACGAGGCCCACCGAGTTCAGCCGGAACGCAGACTTCTCCTCGTAGCCGGGCAGGTCCCCGGCGGGTCGCGGTGGCGACGAGGCGCAGCCGGCGAGGGCCGCGGAGACGCCGACGTGGAGGGCCGCGCGAAACGTGCCGCTCAGACGGTCCACGTGTTGCCGGATTCGAGGAGACCCTGGAGGTTCCCGCGGCCGCCCTTCGCGTCGGCGCGCGCTCGCTGCTCGGCGAGGCCGTCGTCGTACGTGGGTCGTTCCTTGGCGTAGAGGACTCCGAGCGCGACCGGAAACTGCGGATGTGGCATTCGCGCGAGCGCGTTCGCCAGGCTCACGTTGGTCTCGTCGTGGACGAGCAGGTCCGCCTCGGTCACCCCGTTCTCGCCCAGCGTCACGACCTCGAGGGCGAACCGCTCGACGTTCATCCGGAGACCCTTGGTTCGGTTCGCGCCGAACACCAGTGGCTTGCCGTGCTCGACGTCGATGGTCCGGTCCGCCTGGACGTCCTTCCCCGTGAAGTGCTTGAACGACCCGTCGTTGAAGACGTTGCAGTTCTGGAAGATCTCGAGGAACGACGTGCCTCGATGGGAGCCCATGCGCAGGACGACGCGGGCCATGTGCTGCGCCTCGACGTCGATGGAGCGCGCGACGAAGCTCGCGTTGCACCCGATGGCGACGGTACATGGGTCGAGGGGCTGGTCCACGGAGCCTCCCGGCGTGCTCGCCGTGATCTTCCCCGTCTCGCTGGTCGGGGAGTACTGGCCCTTGGTGAGTCCGTAGATGCGGTTGTTGAACAGGAGGATCTTGCAGTCGACGTTCCGACGCAGGATGTGCATCAGGTGATTGCCGCCGATGGAGAACTGATCGCCGTCGCCGCCGGCGAGCCAGACCGTCAGCTTGGGGTTCGCCGCGCGGATGCCCGTCGCTATGGCGGGCGCGCGTCCGTGAATCGTGTGGAAACCGTAGGTGTCCATGTAGTACGGGAACCGCGCCGCGCAGCCTATGCCGCTGACCCACACCATGTCGTCGGGATGAACCCCCATCTCGGGCATGATCCGCTGCACGTTGGCGAGGATCGAATAATCGCCGCATCCGGGGCACCAGCGGACGTCCTGATCCGAGGAGAAGTCCTTGCGGGTGAGCTTCGTCGGTTCGATGGGGGCGGACATTTCAGGACTCCAGCATCTGGCGAATGCGTGTGGTGAGCTCTTCGATGAGGAACGGCTGTCCCTCGACCTTCGGATAGCTTTCGGCGGGGACGAGGTACCGGCCGCGGATGATCTGCGCGAGCTGACCCATGTTCAGCTCCGGGATGAGGACGCGATCGAAGCGTGCCAGCAGATCCCCCAGGTTTCGTGGCAGAGGGTTCAGGTACGAGAGGTGAGCGTGCGAGACCTCCAGCCCTCGGGCGCGAGAGTCCGTGACGGCCTCGTGGATGGCGCCGTACGTGGAGCCCCATCCCAGGACGAGCAGCTTCCCCGAGTCCGGCCCGACCGCCGTCGTCTGCTCCGGGACGTGCTCGGCAATCTTCGCGATCTTGGCGGCACGCACGTCCGTCATCTTCTGGTGGTTCTGCGGGTCGTACGAGATGTGCCCCGAGTCGTAGGCCTTCTCGATGCCGCCGATCCGGTGGCGTAGGCCTGGGGTGCCCGGGATGGCCCAGTTCCGCGCGAGCGTTTCCGGGTTTCGCAGGAACGGGTGGAACCCTTCCGGATCCTTCCGGAACTTCGGGTCGATGGGCGGGAGGTCGGCGATCTTGGGGATGGGCCAGGGCTCGGCGCCGTTCGCGAGGTAGCCGTCGGTGAGCAGGATCACCGGTGTCATGAACTGGATGGCCAGGCGCACGGCTTCGTACGCCATGTGGAAGCAGTGCCCGGGGCTGTAGGCGGCGATGACGGCGACGGGCGCCTCGCTGTTCCGTCCGAAAATGGCCTGGTGCAGGTCGGCCTGCTCCGTCTTCGTGGGCATTCCCGTGCTCGGGCCCGCCCGCTGGATGTCCACGACGACCAGCGGCAGCTCCACGGCGACCGCCAGGCCGATGGCTTCCATCTTCAGCGCCATTCCCGGGCCGCTCGTCGTGCAGACGCCGATCGCGCCGGCGTACGAGGCCCCGATCGCGATGCACGCGGCGGCGATCTCGTCCTCCGCCTGCAGCGTCGTCGCGCCGTACTGTCGCAGGGCCGACAGCTCGTGGAGGATCGTGCTGGCCGGCGTGATCGGGTAGCTCCCGAGCACCAGCTCGAGACCGGCGCGCTCCGCGCCGGCGAGAAGACCCCAGGCCGCCGCCTGATTGCCGGAAATGTTCCGGTACAGGCCCGGCTTCACCGCGGCGGCGGGGACCTCGTACCGCTCGTAGGAGATTTCCAGTGTCTCTCCGTAGGCGTGCCCCGCCTTCAGCGCCATCCCGTTGGCCGCGATGATCTCGGGGCGCTTCTTGTACTTGCGCTCGAGCCAGCGGAGCGTCGCGTCGAGCGGGCGGTTGTAGATCCAGTACATCAGCCCGAGCGTCCAGAAGTTCTTGCAGCGGTTGGCGTCCTTGGTGCCGAGTCCCGACTCCTTCACCGCGTTGACCGTGAGCTTCGTGATCGGGATGCTGAGCACCCTGAAGGCCGACAGCGAACCGTCGTCGATCGGGTTCCGGTCGTAACCGGCCTTCTTCAGGTTCTGCGGCGTGAAAGCGTCCTCGTTCACCACGAGGAGGCCGCCCGGCTTGAGCTCGGGCAGGTTCGTCTTGAGCGCGGCCGGATTCATCGCGACCAGGACGTCGGGTGCATCGCCCGGCGTGAAGACGTCGCGGGCCGCGAAGTTGATCTGGAACCCGGACACTCCGTAGAGCGTCCCAGCCGGTGCGCGAATTTCCGCGGGGAAGTCCGGGAACGTCGCCAGGTCGTTCCCGGCGAGCGCGGCGGTGACGGTGAACTGGCTGCCCGTGACCTGCATGCCGTCGCCGGAATCGCCCGCGAAGCGGACGATGGCGCCGATCAGCTCCCGCGTAGGATGAGTCGTCTCGCCCCCTGCGGCCTGTTGAGCTGTCATCTTTTGGTGGACGACGTCCTCTCTCCTGCGAACCGACGCCGCGGGTTCGCGGCACCGCTCCGAGCCCGAGGCAGCCCGGCCAAGGTGAGCACATGCTAGGCGGCGGGCCGGGTGTCAAGCGTGACCTCGCCGCCCCGCCTTCGCTGCGCCGCGGCGAACCGCCCTCGACTGCCCCGAGAAAGCCTCAGGAGGCGTGGCGATCCAGCATCTCGCCCAGCCTCGGCGCGGCGGCTTCGACGTGCTTCTTCGCCGTGGGGCGTAGCGCCGAATAGGTCTTCTTGATGGCCGGCATCCTGGCTCGGCTCGCCTTCGCGTCGGTCACCGCGAGCAGCCCGTCAGCCATCTTTCCCGCGTTCTGGCGGAGGTGGCCCCCTGGGGCGACGCCCCTGGCGACGGCCTCCTGGAAGATCGGATCCAGCGCGTCGAGGAAGTCGTCGAGCAGGTGCTCCACGACCTCCCGAATGAACCCGGGCTTGATGCCCTTCACGAGCTTGTAGGCGCTGCGAATCGCCATCCCGCCCAGCCCGCCCTTGTCCTCGACCTCCGCGTCGAGCACGCGGAGCGCGTCGGTCACCACCTCTTGTCGCTTGGGTGCGGCGCCCAGCCGCTCTTTGAGGCTCGCCATGATCGGCTCCTTGCTCGCGCCGAGGTTTCTCACGTCGAGCCTGGCCGACGCAAGGCGTGTCGGCCGTTGTAGGTTCATGTCGGACGCCCGCCCGCCCCGAGCACGGCGTACCGCGTCATGCTCACGGCGGCGCAGGGGAGGCGGCGTCGAGCCCCATGGCCGGTCTCGTCGGGTGGCGGCGGTGAACGATAGGCTCTAACGTGCGCCCGAGGCTTCGGGTCCAAGAGGCAGGGGCACTCGGCGAAGGCACCGACAGGAGATGGACGACCTAAAGCGCGGCCAGCGGCTCGGAAAGTACGAGCTGCTCCTCAGGATTGGCCGGGGTGGCATGGCCACCGTGTGGGTCGCCCTCGAGCACGCCGAGAACAAGGCCGACGAGCGCCTCGTCGCCGTCAAGGCGATCCTCGCCGACCTCGCGGACGACCCCGAGTTCGTCTCGATGTTCCTGGACGAGGGGCGGCTCGTCCGCTCGATCCGGCACTCCTCGGTCGTCGACGTGTACGAGGTCGGGGAGCACGACGGCGTCATGTACATGGCCATGGAGTGGGTCGAGGGGGACTCGCTCCACGCCGTCATCGCCGAGGCGGGGAAGCGCAAGCCCATTCCGCCCGAGATGGCCATCCGCATCATCGCCGACGCGGCCGCGGGGCTGCACGCGGCACACGAGCAGACGGGAGACGACGGCAAGCCGCTGAACGTCGTCCACCGGGACGTGTCGCCCCACAACATCCTGATCGGCACGGCCGGCCAGGTGAAGCTCGTCGATTTCGGCGTCGCGAAGGCGATGGGGCGCCTGAGCCAGGCGACCAGCGCGGGGCAGCTCAAGGGCAAGTTCGGGTACATGTCTCCGGAGCAGGCGATGGCGAAGCCCATCGACCGGCGCAGCGACGTCTTCTCCCTCGGCATCGTCCTGTTCGAGCTCACCACGGGGCGCCGCCTGTTCAAGGGCGAGCACGACGCGGAGACGCTCCACCTCGTCGTTTCGGGGGAGATCCCGAAGCCGACGACCATCGAGGCCGACTATCCGAAGGGGCTCGAGGAGATCGTCTTGAAGGCCCTCGCCCGGGATCTGGACCAGCGCTACGCGACGGCGAAGGAGCTCCAGGACGCCCTCGAAGGGTTCCTCAAGCAGCAGAAGGTCGTCGTCGCCAGCAGCGGGCTCGGCGCGCTGCTCAAGAAGGTGCTCGGCAGCCGCATCGAGCAGCGCAGGAAGGCCATCCGCGCGATCCTGCGCTCGGGTGAGGAGGACACCAAGCGAGGGCTCATCCCCACCGACACTGCGTTCACGCCGTCTTCCGGCGAGCACGCGAGCGTCACGGGTGTGAGCAGCGTGACCGGCCCGAGCGGCGTCAGCCAGCTCACCGGCGCGAGCGTTGCCGATCCGGGATCCCACAGCGGCGTATCGCAGACCTCCGCGACGGCGCCTCACTCCGTGTCGCGCTCGCGGCCGCGGGACACGCCGCTCGGCTACGTCGTGGGGATCGGCGGGCTCGCGCTGGGGTTGCTCGCGGTCGTCTTCTTCGTGCTCAAGGGGGGCGACTCCTCCCGCGCGGAGCTGCCCGCCGCTCCCGCGACCGTGGGCGCCGCCGCGTCGGAGCGCCCCGTCAAGGCGGCTCCCGCGACGAAGGTCGACGACGGCCTCGAAGCCGTCAGCCTGGACCAGCTCGAGGCCGAGAAGATCGCCGACGGCGGGGCGAGTCGCCCCTCGGCTCGGCCTGCCGCGAAGTCGGGGCCCGGCTCCGCGCCCGCGGTGGCGCCTTCGCCGGCGGCTGCACCCGCTGCCGCGCCTGCGCCGGTCGCCCCGCCCAAGCCGGCGGATCCGACCGGCCTGCCGCGGGACAACCCCTACGGCAACTGACCGCGCTCACTTCTTGTCGATGCGCTTGATGAGGCCGTTCGCGGTTGCGAAGACGACGTACGCGGTGTTCTGCGCGATCTGATCCGGGCCATCGGTGGCGGGCGCGACTTGCTCGATGACGCCGCCACCCGCGGGCGTCGTGAAGATTCCGGCGCCGGCGAAGGCGGGCGCGCTGCCGCCGCGCACGAGCCACGCGACCTTGCCGTCGAATGCGACCAGGTCCCCGACGTTCGTGTAGCCGCCGGCGAGCCGAAGCTCCGCCGCACCGGCACCGCCGCAGGCAGGATCGAGCCCGCGCTGCCAGACCTCGCCGTTGGAGCGTGTGTAATAGAAGTTCTGTGCATCGCTCGTGATGCCGACGGCGTCGTTCACCGGCTGGTCGAGCGCTGCCGCACGTGCGCCCCCGCCGGTGGGCACGCTCCACACGCGGCCCGAGCTGATCCAGATCGCGCACGATGAGCTCGCGGTGATGTCCCCGCCGAGCTCGGAATTGGCCTCGCTGGTGTACACGGTCTCTGCGGTCACGTCGCTCGCGGTGATGCCCAGCCGCAGAACGTGGGGCGCGCCGGCCGTGGGCGCCCTGGCCACGAGGTACAGCTTGTTGTCCGAGCCGAGCGTCATGCCCGTCACGCGGCCGATGGCGGGCGTTCCGCCGTCAGGATCGGCGTCCGTGATGAACGTGAGGCCTCCGCCGGCCTTCAGAGCCCGGAAGATGCGGCCCTGATCCCCCACCATGAAGCCGCCGCCCACGAACACGAAGGTGGAGAGGGGCGGGGCGACGACGACCGCGGGCCGATTGATGTTCCCGCTGACGGGAACTCCTGGGCCCATTCCGAGCGGCCGCGACACCAGCGTCGTCGTCGTGGCCTCGCGCTGGGCGCGGAAGACGTGGGACGCATCGACGCCAATCGCGAGCGGCTGGACGTTCTCGTTCCCCACGACCGTGACGGGGTGCTTCGACCCGTCGTACGGGATGAACCCCGCGTCCGGGCTCCCCGTGTCCTTCCCCGCGTCCGGCGGCATGCCGGCGCTCCCGGTGCCTCCGGTCGTTCCTGCGTCCCCGCCGGTACCCCCGGCCGAACCTCCGGCGCCCCCCGCGGCGCCGGCCCCCGCACCTGCCGCTGAATCGATGCGCCCCGCGTCGGTGCCGTCCAGGGCGTCGATGAGCCCTTCGTCCAGGGACTTGAGGCACGACGCCGTCACGAAGAGCGGCGCACAGGCTGCCGCGAGGGTCGTCATCGTGCGCCGGTGCACCATCGAGCGCGCATGTTATAGCATTGGTCGAGGACGCCCACCTTGCTTCTCGCTCCGTCCCCGCCGTGCTTGGTCCGCGCCGCGCTCGTGGTCGCGCTGGCCGGGTGGCCGTCGGTCGCCGCGGCCCAGGCGGAGGCCACCAGCGACGCCACGAGCGCGCGCGAGAGCGACGCTCGACGGTTCTTCACCGCCGCGCGCAAGGCGTTCGACGAGGGCCGGTTCGCCGACGCCGCGCGGGCCTTCGAGGAGGCGGTCCGCCTCAAGCCGCACCCCGCCCCGCTCATCAACGCGGGAGACGCCTGGCAGAAGGCCGGCGAGTACGCGAACGCCGCGCGGGCGTTCCAGCGCGTCCTCAAGATGCCGCAAGCCACCGAGCAGGATCGCATCGACGCCACCGACCGCCTCGCCCTGCTCCAGCCCAAGCTCGGGATCATCGAGCTCATCGGCGCGGAGACCGTCCGGGCCCGCGTGGGTGACGAAGAGTTCCTCGGCGGCGATCGCATCTTCGTGTTCCCCGGCGAGTACGTCGTGGTGCTCGTCGACGTTCCGAACTCGCAGGTGCGTACCCTCACGTTGAAGGCGGGGACGTCGCGCTCGGTCGACCTCGATTCGCTCCGCCCCGTGGGTTCGCAGTCCGGAACGGGCCCCGGCTCGCCCTCGCCCGGCGGCCCCACCGGGCCCGGCGATGGCGGCACCACGTCGGGCGGCAAGATCCAGGCGACGACGTGGCTCGCCTACGGCATCGGCGCGCTCGGCGTCGCCGGGACCGTCATCTTCGGCCTCGGCGTGAACTCGGCGGAGTCGGACTTCAACGGCGCGCTCGACGATCGCGACAAGGACGCCGCCCAGGATGCCTTCGATCGTTTCGAGCAGAACAAGCTCCTGACGAACGTGAGCCTCGCCGTCGGCGTGCTCGGCGTCGGGCTCGGGACGTTCTTCCTCGTCTCCGATCTGTCGTCCGGCGGCCCGAAGGCGGACGCCGGGAAGGCGCCGTCCCCGCAGCCGCGCGTCTCGGTCTCCGTCGGCCCGAGCGGCGTGGCCTTCGTCGGTGGAACGCGCTTCTGACCGCCTCGCCGGCTACATCCCCATGGGGAAGTCGGCCTCGCACTGCGCGGTCCCACTCGCGTCGACGGGCGGCTCCGGGAACGACGGGGCGACCGCGTGTGGCTTCGCCGCAAAGTCGAAGAAATCCATCATCGCCGCGGCGTTCGCGTCGCGGGCGCTCAGGGCGCGAAGCCCGAAGCGCGCCTGGATGAATCGGAGGATCGACGTGTGGTCGTGGACCACGTGGGAGACGTGGTGCTTCTTCGCGTACGGCGACACGACGATGGCCGGAACGCGGAAGCCGTAGCGGTCGAACGAACCGCTGCCCGTCTCCTCCGGCTCCGCGGTGCCCGGGTGGCACGCCGAGGGGGGCGGAACGTGATCGAAGAAGCCTCCGTGCTCGTCGTAGGTGATGAAGAGCGCGCTCTTCTCCCACAGCGGGCTCGTGGTGAGCGCGGTCACGATCTCCCAAACCAGGCGCTGCCCGAGCTGCGGGTTTCCGGGGGGGTGCTCGCTCGTCTCGTGGATGCCCGTCGAGTACTCCGGGTCGATGAACGTGACCGGGGGCAGCGTGCCCTCGGCGAGGTCGTCCCGGAGCCGCTCGATCTCCGCCAGCCGGCAGGGTTCGCCGTTGTCGCGCCCGCAGCCTCCCGTGCTCTCGAGCCAGGTCTCGATGAACATGGCCGCGGGCGTGAGGTTGGACCGGTACACGCGCCACTCGACGCCCGCGTCGGCCAGCTCGGAGTAGACGCTCGGCACGTGCACGGTGGGGATCGTGTTCTTGGTCAGGCCGTGGCTCGAGCCGCTGTACAGGTAGAGCCGGTTGGGCCACGTCGGCCCGAGCAGCGAGCAGAAGTACCGGTCGCCGATCGCGAACTCGTTGGCGAGCGCGTAGTAGAACGGGAGGTCGGGCTCGTCGTAGTAGCCGAGCGCCCGGGCGCCGTCGGGCTCGTTGGTGAGCGCAAACCCGTCGAGCTTGCCCTCGTTCCACTGCAGGTGCGTGTCGCGCCAGGTGTGGGTCGGGTCCTCGATGCACTTCCGGGTCTCGCGAAAGGGTCGGACGGCCGCGCCGGACCCGTCCACGTTCTCGAAGTCGGGTGGAGCCACCTGCGCGTCGGGCTGCCCGCGCTCGGGAAGCTTGGCGAAGTAGTGGTCGAACGACCGGTTCTCCATCATCAGGACCAGGACGTGCTCGATGGGAATGTCGTCGCCTACGAGATCCGACTCGCCCAGCGTCTCCTGCGCGAGGGCGCCGGGCCCGAACTCGCAAGCGGCCCTGCGCTCTCCCGCGGCGTCGTCGGTGAGGCGCCGCGGGCCGTCGTCCGGCTTCTTCGGCTCGTCGCTTCCGGAGCAACCCAGTGCGAGCAAGGCGCCGAGGAGATGGCGAAGACGCAGCGCGGCCATGCGCGGCCACCGTGCAGAGTCCCGGGACGCGCCGCAAGCCGGGGGGGCGGCCTCGACCGCGATCGCCCAAACTGCGCCGGTTTGCCCCAGGAGGGGACTTTGGCTGGCGCCTTTGGCCCCCTGGCTCAAGCTTTGCGCCAACGTGCCGGTTCGACGTTCCGAGGAGGGCATCCCGATGACCCACAGCACGTTCACACCCGCCGTCGGTACCGCCGCGCGCCGGCACCATGGAAATGCCTCGGACGAGAGGGCTAAGCTCGCCAGCGCGTCCATGGGAAAAGTCCTCGTCGTAGACGACCAGCGCAACATGCGCACCACGCTGGCCATGATGCTGCGCGGCAGCGGCTACGACGTGGACGAGGCGGAGGATGGAGCGCGCGGGGCCGACCGAGGCAGTACGGGAGCCTTCGACGTGGTGCTGACCGACCTGCGCATGGGAGACACGGACGGCATCGAGGTGCTCCGGCGCATCAAGGCCGCGCAGCCCATGACCGAGGTCATCGTGATGACCGCCTACGGGACGATCGAGAGCGCGGTCGAGGCGATGCGGCTCGGTGCCTTCGACTACATCCAGAAGCCGTTCACCGAGCAGGAGCTCCTGGTCAAGGTCGGGAAGGCGCAGGAGAGTCGGAAGCTCCACGCCCAGGTCCAGCTCTTCGCCCAGGAGTTCCGAGAGCGGTACCATTTCGAGAAGATCATCGGCCGCTCGCAGGCGATACGCGACGTGCTCGGCCGGGTGGTGAAGATCGCGCCCACGGACGCGACGGTCCTGATCACCGGGGAGAGTGGCACGGGCAAGGAGCTGGTCGCGCGCGCCCTGCACGCGAACAGTCGCCGCGCGGACGAACCTTTCGTCGTCGTCAACTGCGCGGCGATTCCCGAGACGCTCCTCGAGAGCGAGCTCTTCGGCCACGCGCGCGGCGCGTTCACCGGGGCGGTCACGGCGCGCAAGGGGCTCTTCGAGGAGGCCGACGGAGGAACCTTCTTCTTCGACGAAATCGCCGAGACGACGCCTACGTTCCAGGCGAAGCTCCTGCGCGCGATTCAGGAAGGCGAGGTGCGGCGGCTCGGCGAGAACCGCGCCGTCCAGACCGACATTCGCGTGATCGCCGCGACGAACGTCGACCTGACCCAGGCCGTCGAGGACAAGCGCTTCCGTGAGGACCTGTTCTACCGACTCAACGTGGCGCGGTTTCATCTTCCCCCGCTCCGCGACAGGCGCGAGGACATCCCCTTGCTCCTGGAGTTCTTCCTGCGAGTCCACGCCAAGAAGATCGGAAAGCGCGTTCGGTTCGCCGACGGTGTCGTCGAGCGCCTCACCGCCTACGACTTTCCGGGCAACGTACGGGAGGTGGAGAACATGGTGGAGCAGGCGGTCGCGCTCTGCTCCGGTGGGTTGATCACGATCGACGATGCGCTCCCCCAGGCAACGACTCGGCGCGCTCGGACCCAGGGCCGCACGCTGGCGGACATCGTGGACGACGCCGAGCGCGAGGCCCTGCGAGAGGCCCTGAACGCCGCGGACGGCAGCCGCGAGCGCGCCGCGGAGCGGCTGGAGATCAGCCCGACCACGCTGTGGCGCAAGATGACCCGGCTGGGCGTCACGTACAGCGGGCGCTGAGCGCCGTCACGCGGGCTCGCCGGTACAGGGCGCCACGGTGCCGACCGCGTTCTGCCCGCACGCGCCCCGGATGCACGCGCCCGCGTCGCACTGGCGGTCGTCGCTGCAGGTGTCGCCCGGCGCCAGGTTCGGCGCGCACGTCGCCGTCGCGCCGTCGCAGTGGGCACCCTGCTCGCACGCGACGAACCCCGGGCACCCCTCGCCGTGGGCAGCCAGCTCGACGCAGGTGCCCGCCAGAGAGCACTGCAGCCCCGAGGCGGAGCAGTCCGCGAGTGTGTCCGAGGGGGTGCCCTCGCCCTGCGCGCAGCGGTCCCCCAGCGTCGCTGGCTCGGTCATGATCGTGCAACGCCGGCCCCCCGCCGCGAGCGGCATGCACCGGGCGCGGCCCCGGGCGTCCGACCGGCACTCCAGATCCGCGTCGCACGGCGCGCCGGGTGCCTTCACACCGTTCCAGACCGCGGCGCACGCCGCTCTGGCGCGGTCGTCGTCGCGCGTCGGCGTGCACGACGCGGTGAGCTCGCGTACGCGCGCGATGCACGCCGCGGCGGCCTGCTCGTCGAACTGCGCTCCTGCTGCCTTCGCCTGGCGAGTGCCGGCGGCGACGAAGCCGGCGGCCCCGAGCACGCATTCGTCGCGGTCGAAGTCGAGGCCGTTCTCGGCGCAGCACGTACCGAGGTTCGCGCAGGCGGCCCTCGCGTAGTCGCCGGCGTACTGGTCCTCGGGGGAGTCTTCGGCCTCGCTGCCGCAGCCGAACGCGGTGGCCGTCAGGGCGAGGGCGAGGTGTGCGAGGTGTGCGGTTGCGCGTCGCGTTCTCACGTCTTCACGCAGGTGGCGCGGGGTCCGGTGGTCGTGCCGCACACGTCGCACAGGCTGCTGTTCGACTGCGAGGAGACGAAGTAGCCGGCAGGGCAGGAGGTGCCGCACACGCTGAACGAGGATCCGGCGACGAGGGTGCACGTGAGGCGAGTGCCCTGAGTGGAGCCGCAAGCGTCGCAGAGGCTGCTGCAGGACGACCCCGAGGCGTAGTAGCCCGCGGGACAGGACGTGCCGCACACGCTGAAGGACGACCCTGCGACGAGCGCGCACGTGAGGCGAGTGCCCTGGGTGGATCCGCAGGCGTCGCAGAGGCTGCTGCAGGACGACCCCGAGGCATAGTAGCCCGCCGGACACGTGGCGCCGCACGCGCTGAACGAGGATCCCGCGATCTGCGTACAGGTGAGGCGAGTGCCCTGAGTCGTGCCGCACCGGTCGCACGACGAGCTGCAGGACGAGCCGGACGGGAAGTATCCGTCCGGGCACGTCGCGTCGCACGAGTTGAACGAGGAGCCGCACGCCGGACTGCAGGTCGTTCGGTCGCCGCTGGGGCTGCCGCACGTGGACGAGCAGCTCGTCGACGATGCGTAGTGCGTCGTGGGGCACGCGAGTCCGCACTGAGTGAAGGACGATGGTGACGAGCCGCTCCGACAGCTTCCGTTCGAGCACGTCTCGGCGCCGTTGCACCACTGCCCGTCGTCGCAAGGAGTCCCGTCCGCGACGTTCGTCGTGCCGCACCTGCCGGCGACGCACGACTCGATGGAGCACGGGTCGCCGTCGTCGCAGTCGGTGGGCACGACGCACTCGGGCGTCGTCCCTCCCGAGCCACCCGCCCCGCTCGCTCCGGAGGCGCCGCCGGCGCCACCCGAACCGCCGCTCCCCGCGGCTCCGCCGGTGCCCGAGGCGCCTCCGACTGCGCCCGCGGCGCCACCGCCC
>CAZARU010000119.1:0-20459 GCA_964487605.1 uncultured Polyangiaceae bacterium | reverse complement strand
CACCGCCGCGAGGGCGGCGGCAGCGACGACGCGGGGGCCCGCAGCGACGACGGAGGGCGTGGTGCACCGGGCGGCGGGAGCGCGACCGCGCGCGGCGAAGACGCGGCGGCGGCCGGTCGGGCGCGCCGTACGCCTTCTGCCCGCAGGCGCTCCTCGAAGAGCACCACCTTGATGAGCGCGCCGGCGTCGGCGTCACGGATCACCGGCTCGTGGGTGTCGATGGTCGGATCGAGGAGCTCGATGAGCGCGAGCATCGACGCCCGCAGCGCCGTCTCGTTCGGAAACGCGTCCCGGATGACCCGCTCACGCGAGTCGTCGTCGGCTTGATCGTCGAGCTCGGTGTAGAGGGCGTCGATGGAGAGCAGGTTCTGCAGCGAGAGGCACGCGTGGCGCGGGGGCAGCCGGCCGAGCTCGTCGAGACGCGCCACGACGCGAGTCCGCGCCGCGTCCTCGTAGGGCGCGCGCCCGCCGACCTTGGGGCCCTCCCCGAGGTCGATCTCGACGTCGATCTCGTCCTCGGCGACCGTCGCGTACGAACCGGTGATGGTCGACTCCTGGAGCACGGGCTTCTGGGCGACCTCGCTGGGACGAGCCATGGGCGCCTTCGCACGTTCGGCGAGGGATGCCAGGCCGCTCGGCGCGATGATTCGTGCGAGGACCACGCGCTCCCAGGTGTGCTCCGTGGGGAGGTACGAGAGCAGCGTTCCGAACGGGACGACCTCCAGGAAACGCGTTTCGTCCAGCACCTGGCGATGGCGGGCACCTCGAAGCGAGTGCCCGATCACCGATCGCAGCTCCTCCACGGGGAGCGCGTTCGCTATCTCGTCCACCGTGAGCCCGTCGAAGACGTCCTCCAGCGTCAGCAGCTCGACCTCGAGGGCAGCGTCGATCAGGAACGCCAGTCGCGTCACCGCATCGCCGCCCGTCGCGCCATCGGGCGCGAGCCATGGCCGCGAGGCGGCGATCCACGCCCAGACCTCCGTGGGCTCGAGGTGCGAGACCGCGGTCTGGGGCGGAAACGCTTCGAGGACCGCGTCGGGGGTGGTGATCCCCTCGTCGAGGGCGAGGGCGAGGTCCTCGGCCGCGCCTTGCACGCTCTTCTTCACGGCGATCTTCTCGTGCACCCCGGTGGTCGTCACCAGGAGCCGCGCGCGAAGCTCGGGCTGCGCACCGAGGGCGGCCATGATCCTGTCCGGGGGAAAGGCGGCGAGGAATTCCGCTGCCGTGAGCCACTTCTGGGCGAGGCAGTGCCCGAGCACCCTGGACAGGTAGGGCTCGGCGCGTGGTGAGAGCTCGGCGGTGACGATCTCGGCGACGCTTTCGTTGACCATGGGCGGGAAGATACCGGGCTGCACGTACGCGCCCCGCGGGATTCGAGCCGGACTCCGCGCGATTGGAAGCGTGGTGCGCGAGCGACAGCGCGGCTGTAAACCCCTCGCCCGGCATTCCGGCGCGCGCGGAAAAGTCCGCCCGCCGCTCGGCGCGCCAGGCTACGGCGCGGGCCGACAGGGCGCGCCCCCGGCGCCGCGCAGGAAACGCCGACGCGCCAGGAGGCCGAGCAACAACACGCCGACAGGGAGCGACGGCGAGCGCCGAGCCCCGGCCACGCCGCAGTCGCAGCCGCCGCGCACCGAGACCGGGGATACCGTTTCCGCGTCCACCGCGATCTCGACGGTGGCGCGGTTGTCGGCGTCGTTCGCTTCGCAGGGCAGCATCGCGTGGGCCTCGAGCCCGAGCGTCGCGGAGTCCGTCTGGCCTGCGACGGCGACGACCGTGATGACGCCTTGCTCACCCGGCGCGAGATCCCCCAGAGTGCACTCGAGCGGCGCACCGATGGAGCAAGGTCCTCGATTGCTCGTCGCCGACACCAGCGTGCCGCCGTTCAGTGCTCCTGCGACCCGCACCTGGCGCGCGGGCTCCGCGCCGGCGTTCTCGACGACGGCGCGGACTTCGAACCGCTCCCCCGAGGAAACGCCCGATGGCCCCTCCGCCTTCAGCACCAGGTCGCCGCCGCTCACCGGCAGCGCAGACGCGTCGTCGACGGGGAGGGTCTCGAACCGCAGCCCCCTTTCGTTCGTGTGGTGAAGGATCAGCAGCTCGGCGGAGGCGTCGACCCGAAGTCGATCCGCGACCACGCTGCCCTCGGTGGTGAACGGCGTGCCGCCGCGCCCCGCCGACGTCGTGTCGAGGACGGCGAGCGTCGGGTCGAAGTCGATCCAGTCTGCGGGACCGCGCTCGGACGCCGGCTCGCCCGCGACGACCCGCACCCGCACACGCGGTCGCCCAGTGGACGCGCCGAGCGCCGTCAGCCGCGCCGGGAAGACCAGAACGTCGTTGAAGAAGGGGGCGGTATCGAGCACGTCCGGCGCGTGAGCGTTCAGCAGCGACGTCGGCTCCAGTGGGTCGCCGCTGTTGGCGTCCACGACCACGGAGCGCAGGACGTCGCTGAAGAACTCGAAGCCCATCACGCTCGACCGAGGCGTCGCGACGAGAATCCGGTCGGAGCGCTCGTCGTCGTCGTCGTCGACGAAGATCCGCACGCGGCTGAAGCGCCCCTGAGCCGGCGTGACCCAACCCTCCCGCGCAACCACGGCGAAGTAGGCCGTCGCGGCCTCGATGGAGCCCGCCGCCTGCAGATCCGAGGCGACCCCGAGGGCCAGCACCTCGTCCTCGTCGGCGCCTCGGGCCGCGAGCTCGAAGGCCGACGCGACGGGCAGTCGATGCGCCGAGTCTCCGGCGAGCGGCACGATGATGCGATCGGGCGCCGAGCTGCACACGCCGGCACCGAGCGCCCGTCTGCGGGCGGCGGGGCGGACGACCGCGTGAAACGGGAGCGTCAGATCTTCCGCCTCTTCCTTGCCGTCGAGGACGAGCCACCCGTCGAACTCCGCCGGCGCGTGACGTGCCTCGTCCTGGATCTGGCGCGGGGTGAAGGGATCGGTCGAGGGTGCGGGGAGGCGCGACGGCTGCACGCTCAGGTCGAGCGTGACCGGCACGGTCGCGCCGGGCGGCACGGCGATGCGGGACGGCGAGGCGACGATCGAAACGCCCTCCATCGGCCGGGGGATCTCCAGGCGAACGTCGAACGTGACCTCGTCCTGCCCATGGTTGGTCACCAGTGCACGACGCCGCTCGGTCCGAGCGTCCGCCGCGACCACCGCCCCGAAGGCGACAGTCACGGCCCCCTGGGCGTCGTCGACGGCGACGGTGACGTCGGCGTTCACGGCGCGGTCCACCTGAATGCGGCCGCCGCCCGCGAGCGAGACCGGAAAGCGATCCCCGCCGAGGCCGACGACCGGCTCCGCGGTGTTGACGAGCACCGCCTTGATCCCGAGGGGTCCGAGGATGGGCCGCGCCTCGACGAGAAGAGCGGCTGCGCCCGCCACCGACGGGCTGGCCTGGGAGGTCCCCTGCTGGATCTGCTGTCCCGTACCGCTGCCGACGTTCGCGCTGAGGATGGGCGACCCTGGCGCCGAGACCTCCGGCTTCGCCAGCGAACCCGCCGTCGGCCCCCGCGAGCTGAACTCGGCGACGTAGTCGGGGCCCTGCGTCCGCTCGAAGACCTTGGTGGTCAACGTCACGACGACTCCCTCGGCGAGGCTCTCGCGCATCCGATCGCCGTCGCGCTTTCGCACGAGGACCCCGGGAAGCGCCACGAACCCGGAACCGTTCATCCCCGCGGGCGCGTCGCTCTCCTGGTGGTCGGTGATGATGATCGCCCTCGCTCCGGCGGCCTCGGCGGACCGGAACTTGTCGACGAATGCGCACTCACCGCGTTCGACGAGGGCGATGCGCCCGGAGACTTCGTCGGTGTTGGTGATGGGGTCACACGCGCGCAGCGGCTCGGTGGCGACGACGGTCTCGGTGATGGGACCCGCGGCGAAGAGGGGCGTGGAGAAGTCTCCCTCGGAGTACGGCACGGTTCCGGCTATCGACGCGGGCGTGTCGATGTCGAAGGCGAAGAACTCCCGCGGGGCGTTCAAGGTCGCCGCGACGGAGAGCACCTCGGGGTACGCCGCGGGTGATCCCACCGCGAAGAACGGCCACCCTCCGCTGCCGTCGTTTCCGGCTGCAGCCACGAAGAGCGTCCCGAGGTCGGTGAGCCGTCGGATCATCTCGCCCTCGACGTCGGAGAGGACGCCGTACTCCGATCCCAGCGAGCCGTTGATCACGTCGATGCGATCGGAGAAGTCGCCGTCCTCGTCGGGGTCGGCCGAGCGTTCGAGCGCCGAGAAGAGGAGCCCGGTCGCGCCGCCGCAGCCGAAGACCTTGTACGCATAGAGCTGCGCGTCGGGCGCGACGCCTGGCGTCGATCGGAAGCCGCGCTCGAGATCCACGCCGTCGTAGGGCCCCGCGAAGGAGCTGCCGTTCGACTGGACGCCCCCTCCCGCGGCGATGCCCGCCACGTGGGTCCCATGGCCGCCGCAGTCGAGCGGGTCGGCGTCGGGCGCGGGCTCGTCGCGCTCCGGCACGTCGGCCTCGTACGCGTTGCCGGCGAAGTCGAATCCGCCGACGACGCGCGCCGTCGGGAACGTTCCGGGCTCGACGATCGCGCTGTCGTTCGAGTCGAAGGCGATGGACGTTCCGGGCCCGCCGAAGTCCGCGTGCGTGTAGTCGATCCCCGTGTCGATCACGGCGAGGGTCACACCGGCACCGGTCACGCCGCGCGGTCCCGACCACGCGAGCGGCGCCCCCACCCGCGGAGTGGCGCGGCTCCGGTGGGCCTTCACGATGGGCACGCGCTCGACGGCGCGTACGCCGCGCAGCGACGCCAGCGCGCTCACCGCCCCGTCGGGCGCCAGAACGAGCAGCGCGTTCGCGAGCCGGCCGAAGCGGCCTATCACCTTGCCACCCGCGGCAGTCACCTGGGGCTCGAGGGCGGCGTGCTGCACGGCGATCTCGGCCAGGCGGACGCGCGCCGCGCTGGGGCCGACCACTGGCCCGAGCAGGGTGCTCGCGCCGCGCCCGGTACGACCCGCGGGTCGGGAAGCGAGCCACGCGTCCGCGGCCGGTGCGCCTTCGAGAACGACGTAGTACGCGCGGCGCCCCGACGGGCGCGGGACGTCGGCAGACGTTCCGAGGGCCGAGCGCGGCGGATCCGCGAGGGCGGCCGGCGCGGCGGGTTCCGGCCCGCACGCCGCGACCGACAGCACCAGCGTGGAGAGGATCGAACGACGCATCGGGATCTTCGCCGCCGCATGGCGGCGAGCGCATCTTAGGGCGTGAGGCGCCGCAAAGGCGATGCCCGACTCAGCTGGGGCCGACCACGGTGGTGCAGCCGAGCAAGATCTGCAGCGTGCCGGCGCCCAGGGTATCGCAGGTCTCGTCGCAGAGCGTGATCTTCGAGGGCGTGCCGGGGTCGTCGTAGAACCAGCCCTGCTGCCCGTTGTTGCAGCCGCCCGGCCCGCTCACCCGCGGAATCGTCTGGGGCGTTCCCCCGGGCGGTGTGAACCGGACGTTCACGAGATTGGGCTGCAAGAGGCCGCCGTCGTCGGGCCTGGGGATCGCGAACTCGCACGACAGTGGCGTGGTCGCAATGCTGCGCATGGCCTGCGCGAAGTCCGCGCCGACGTTGCCGGACGTGTCGATGAGGAACGCCTTGCCCGTCCCACCGCTCGCGGCGATGCCGTTGAGGTTCGCGACGCCGCCGATGCCGATCACGAAAGTGAGCACCTTCGGATCGGTCTTCGCCGCGGCCTCTGCCTCCGCGCGAATCTCGTTCAGCGACTCCGGTGGACCGCACGGATCGCACTGCGACGGAACGGCCGGATAGCCGTCGGTGGCCAGGACGACGACCGTGAGTCGATCGGGGTTCAGGGCCGCGTGCGCCTTGGCGTGCATGAGCGCGCCGGCGAGCGCCGGACCCGTCGGCGTGAAGTTCGACGGTCCGTGTGCGTCGAGCGACGACTTGATGGCCCCTGCCACTCCCGGAAGGTCCGCGATGGCGACCTCCGCAGTGGAATACGCCGCGGGGTTGCACGCCACGCCGCACGCTCCGCCACCCGTGGCCGGCAGACCGAAGTACTGGAGACCCACGCGGATGCCCGCCGACGCGGGATCATCGACGAAAGTCTTGATGGCGCCGACGACGGCCTGCCAGATGTTGCCGCCGGTCCCCACGGGATTGCTCATCGAGACCGACTGGTCGAGCATGATGAACAGATCCACCGGCTCGGCGTCGGCCTTGTACTCGTCGCCGGCGCACGCGTCGAAGTCGCCCGTGCCGCCCGCACCACCGACGCCGATGACGGCGCCCGACCCGCCAATACCCGTCGCGGCGCTGCCCCCGACGCCGATGACCGCGCCGGTGCCGCCGCTGGCGCTCGTTCCGCCGGTCGCGCCGGATCCGTTCGAGCCGCCCTTGCCCTGGCCAATCTGACTCTCGTTGGGCGGGTCGCTTCCGCACCCCGCGTGCGCGACCAGCCCGAACACGACCGCTCCCAGCCAAGGACCCAGCTTCATGGGCTAGACGGTGGACCAACTGCGCACGCCTCGCAAGAGCGTGTTTCGTGTGCGGAAAATTCCGGCGGCGCTCGTTCGAGACTTCGCGTCGGACGCGTCGTCTCTTTGCCGCGCGTCAGTCGTCGTCCGTCGCGAGATAGCGACGCGCTGCGTCCGCCTGGGGCGACGCGGGCCAGCGCGCGACGAGCTCGGAGGCCGTCCTTCGCGCGGCCGCGGTGTTTCCAGCCTGGCGGTGCGTCCGGACGTTGATCCAAAGGGACTCCGCACCGAGGGTGCCACCGCCGAACCGCTTGCCGCGCTGCTGCGTCGCGTCGCGAGCGGCCGCGGCGTTTCCGGCGGACAGCTCCAGACGCGCCAGCGCCACCCACGCCGCCTCGGCGCCCGGCCCGACGCCGCTCCCTGCGCGACGGTAGAGACGCCGGGCCGCCTCGAGATCTCCGGCGTTGCGGAGCTCGTCGGCTCGCCGAAGCAACGCTTCGGGCGACTCGGCGCGGGGCGTGGGCGCGGCCGCGTCAGGGCGCACGCCCGCGGCTTCGGAGAGGAGCGCGTGGCTCTCGTGCGCGTCGAGCAGAACGGTCTCGAAGGAGTCGTCTCGCTGGTCCAGCCGCAGCCGCGTACCGCCGTCCACGGCAATGGGCTGGCGCTCGGGCCGCGCCACGACGACGCGCCCTTCGGCGACCTCCACGGCCAGCGTCTCTCCCGATCGCGACACGCCGAAGATCGTCCCGCGAACTTCGACGGCGACGTCCCCCGACTTCACCACCAGCGCGCCACCCCCGAGATCCTTCGCGTGGACGGCGACGCGACCCGAACGCAGGTGGATCACGGTGCGGCAACGCGTTGCCTCTTGGAGATACACGTCGGCCGATGGCGCAGACTCCGCGTGAGCGACGACCCCGAGATCGAGCACGGATCTCCCGCCCTGCGTGCTGAACCCCACCGCGACCGCCGAAGGGTCCTCGCGTCCTTCGCACGGCCGCGCGGGCACGGCCGGAGGGTGCTCTTGCGGCAAGTCAGGTTCGTGCGCCACGGGCGCCGACGGAGGCTCGGTGCCCTGCGACGCCACGCCGAAGTAAAAGGCGGCGGCCGCGGCCGCAGCGACGACGACGCCGGCGCCGACCGCGGCGCGCGCCCTTCGCGCGCGCCGCACGACGGCAGGTCCCTCGGCGCCGATGCGCGCCACGACGCGCGCGCGGGCGGCCGTGTCGAGGTCGTCGTCTTCCGCAGCGGCCAGGTGCCGCAGCCGAGCGCGCAGGTTTTCATCCAGCATCAGGGGCCTCCAGCAGATCCTTCAGGTAAGCGTCGGCCGCTGCCGCGGCCTTGAGCTCCTTCTGCGCATAGAAAATCCGGGAACGGGTCGCGGGGACGGAAGCTCCGACGACCTGCGCCACGCGTTCCACCTCGAGCCCCTCGAACGCCCACAGGACGAAGGCCTCGCGCTTGGGGGCGGTGAGTCCGTCGAGGACGACCTGCACGCGGCGGAGCTGCTCGAGCGCGTGCGCCCGGTCGTCGGGTCGATCCGGACCGGCATGGGCGTCCTCGTCGCCCTCGGTATCCCGGACTCGGAGGCGGTCCCACGCCGCGGGCCGAAGCGCCCGGCGCGCGACCCGCACGGTGATGCCACCGACGAACGTCGAGAAAGCGCTGTCGCCCCGGAACCCGGGCAGCGCGCGACACATCTCCAGGAACACCGTCTGCACCAGATCATCCATGTCCCCTCGCCGACCGAGGAGTCGGCGGAGCAGTCGCTCGACGCGCGGCAGCTCGTCACGAGCGATGGTCTCGAGCGCCGCCCGTTCACCCGCCTTCGCGCGCACCAGGAGGGAGGTCACGCGCGTACCGGCGTGGGTGGGCGAGACCACCCCGAGCGCTCGATCCACTGCCTCTGAGTCGCTACGCCCCACGTCACTGATGAAAGCACGACCGAGGGTCACGGGCTCTCCCAGAACGCGAGGACCCCACCGCGCACGTGGTAATTTCCCTCGTCGTAGGCGCTGGTGCCGTCCACCGTGTAGCTCGCGCTCGACGGCTGGAAGGCGACACCGACGTCCAGCCCGATGCCCAGGCCCGCCCCCACGCCGTAGCGCAGCTCGCCACCTCCCCCGAACCACGGCACCAGACGGCTGACTTCGCCGTCCCGCGACGGACCGCCGTCCCGCAGCTCGCCCACGCCCGTCACGGAGACGAAGCCGAGGCCTCCCTGGACGATCGCCAGGGCCGTCGCGTCGCCGTCACGCGTCCCGAAGCCGGCGCGCAGGCCCACGTCGGTGCGCGCGTACTCGACGTCGGCGTCGAAGATCTGATCCGCACCGGCGCCCGGGGCCACCGAGCGCTGGCGGCCGCCGAAGGCCGACACCCGAGCGCCGGCCGTGGCGACCCACGGCCGAAAGCGGAGCTGGAACTCCGCCCCGAGCGCGGGCTGGACCAGGGCCAGATCACCATCCGCCGCCGCGTCGAGCATGGCGCCGCCGAGCACGACGAATGCGGGACTGGGGCCGGGGTCCGGCCGCACGGACGCTGGTGCGCGCGGCGGCTGGACGGGGAAAGAGACCGGAGCGGGAGGGGGCTCGGGCCTGGCCGGCTCGGGAGGCGGCTCCGCTTCGGGGGGTCTCGGGGGAAAGCCGACGAGTTCGAGCAGCTCGAGCGCCGCGACGGAGACCGCGTAGGGCGAGCGCTCGGCGACCAGGTGCTCGAGGACTCGCGAGAGAACCGTTCCGTCCGACACCCGCAGGACGCGAACGCTGCGACGGCCCGTGTCGAGAACGACGACCAGCTCCTCCGGCCAGGCACGCCGGGCCTCCTCCAGCAGGAGCTGGACGTCTTCCGGCGCCGACGCGACGCGCCGGACGACGCCCGCGCCTAGCCCCGCGGCCACGTGCTCGGCCGCCGCGACGTCGCGCTCGTGCGCCACCACCACGGCCACGCCCGAGGCGCGCGCCGCGGTCGCCGAGAGTACGACGCCCATGGCGGCCAGGAGCGGACACAGGCGCACGGTCGAGCCATCGTACACTTCCCGCAGGCGGCGCGATTTCCCGCAGAGCCGGGCGGCTCGGTGGCCGGACACGCACGTCGAACCGGCGGCGTGCTAGAGGCAGGTGCGACCGGGCACATTCGTCCGAACCGTTCATCAGACGCGGACCCCCGGGCGACCCAGCACACGACCCCCCAGCCTCGTCGCGGAGTTTTCACCCATGGCTTCCCGTCTTGCGCGCCTCGCCCCGTTCGTCGCCGCCTTCGCTCTCGCCGCCGCGTGCGCCAGCTCGTCGGACGAGGAAATCTTCCCCGTGGACAACAAACCCTTCGACGCGGGCACGGAATCCCAGGCCGGAGCGGCGGGCTCGACCGCAGGCACCGCGGGAGTCGGTGGCACCGCGGGGGTCGGCGGAACTGCCGGCACCGCGGGTACCGCGGGTACTGCGGGCACGGCAGGCACCGCGGGCACGGGGTCGTGCAACGCCTCGTTCTGTCCGAGCAGCGGCTTCGGGTCTCCGTGCTGCGTGACGCCCAACGGACCCTGCGGTTCCGACATGGGCATGGGCTGCATGCAGTCCTCGCCGAATCCCGGCTGAGGCCGCCGACTGCGCGGCGCAAAAGATGCCCGCTCCCCGGGCCAGCGCGCTGATTTCTCGCGCCGGCCGGGGTTGAAGCACGGGCGCACCACGGCCAAGGTGTCGGCCATGTTCGAGAGCGCCGAACGCGAGATCGAGTTCGACCGCGCCGCGTACGACGCTCGCCTTCCGGCGCTCCGCACCGAGCTGCTCGCAGCCCAGCGCGAGCTGGCGACGAGACCCTTCAACGTCATCGTGCTGGTGAACGGCGTCGAGGGCGCCGGCAAGGGTGACGTCGTCAACGTGCTGAGCGAATGGCTGGACGCGCGCGACCTGAGGACCCACGCCTTCGGCGCGCCCACGGAGGAAGAGAGGCAGCGTCCGCGGTTCTGGCGCTACTGGATGGCCATGCCGCCGAAGGGGGCCATCGGCGTCTTGCTGGGAAGCTGGTACGCCGCGCCCATCCTCGACAGCGTGCTCGGTGATGCCAAGCCGGGCGACCTGACGGCAGAGATCGAGCGCATACGGCGCCTGGAGAAGATGCTGGCGGACGACGGGACGCTCTTCGTCAAGATCTGGCTGCACGTGAGCAAGCAGCAGCAGCGACGTCGCATCCGCAAGCTCGGCAAGAGTCGCGACACCCGCTGGCGCGTCACGACGCGCCAGAAGAAGCTGTCCAGGTACTACGACCAGTTCGTCCCCGTCTGTGAGGAGGTGGTTCGAGAGACCAGCACGGGGCACGCGCCGTGGCTCGTCGTTTCCGGCACGAATAGCCGGCAGCGCGACATGGTCGTGGCGGAGCACCTGCTCGCCCGCCTCCGGGAGCGCCTGGACGAGGAGTCGGAGCCGAAACGCCTCGCCCCCGAGCCCGCCATCGACGACCCGTCCACGGTGCTCGACGACCTGGATCTGACACTGAGTGCCTCCGAAGAGGAGTACGACGCACGTCTCGGGAGGCTGCAGGGGAAGATCCGGCGCGCCGCGCTCCGCTGCGAGAAGCGAGCCCGAAGCGCCATCGTCGTGTTCGAAGGCTCCGACGCGGCGGGCAAGGGTGGGGCCATTCGCCGAACGCTGCAGCCCCTGGAGGCGCGGCAGTACCGGGTGATCCGCGTGGCAGCGCCCACCGACGAGGAGCGCGCCCACCACTACCTGTGGCGCTTCTGGCGACATCTCCCGCGCGACGGACGCATCACCATCTACGACCGCAGCTGGTACGGGAGGGTCCTGGTCGAGCGTGTGGAAGGCTTCGCCGCGCCTCGAGAATGGAGGCGCGCGTACGAAGAGATCAACGAGTTCGAGGCGCAGCTCGTGGACCACGGCGTCGCGGTCGTGAAGCTGTGGCTTCAGATCAGCCCCGAGGAACAGCTCGCGCGGTTCGAGGAGCGCAAGCGTACGCCGTGGAAGCGCCACAAGATCACCGACGAGGACTGGCGCAACCGCGAGAAGGCGCCGCAGTACGAGGCCGCCGCCGCGGAGATGGTCGCGCGCACGAGCACGACGCACGCGCCCTGGACGCTGGTTCCGGCAGAGTGCAAGCGCTACGCGAGGCTCCGGGTCCTCGAGACGATCCATCGCGCGCTGCGAGAGCTCGGGGATCGGTGAGCGCCTCGGCGTACCGGACGGGGTGGACGCGAGTCTTCGACGCGATGGAGCTCGTGGGCTTGCTGGGCGCCGCCGAGCGCCTGTTCGGGCGAGGTACGCCCCTGCGACCTCGCTGGCTCCTGCAGGTGCGCACCGCTTCCGCGCCTCGTGGCAAGCCCGTCGAACGACCGAGCGCCGGCGCGGTGACGGCCGTCGTCGGCGCGGCGGGACCGTCCGCCTCCATGCAGCACGTCGCGGCGTTCGTCGAGAAGAACCTTGGCACGCTGCACCGCCTCGCCGATCTGCGCGACGTGTCCGACAGGCGCGGCGCGGTGCACGACGTCCGCGTCGCTGCGCGTCGCTTGCGCGCGTTCGTGGAGGCGTTTCCGTCGTCGTTCTCGCCCGAAGACGCGCGCCGCGCGCGGCGCTTGCTGCGACGCACGCGCCGGCGCCAAGGCCGGCGCCGCGACGCGGACGTGACGACGGCGGCGCTGCTCGAGCGAGCGAGCGCCGCCAGCAGCGACGCCGTCGCCGCGGCGCTCGAACACGTGGCCGAGCGCGAGGTGAGGCGGCTCGCGAAGCTGTCCAGAACCCGGACACGCGTCATCGCGACCGCCGACCTCGCCTGGCTCGCACCCACGTTGCGCGGCGCGCTCGACCTGCTGGCGGAGCGCGAAGCGTCGCCGAGCACGACGTTCGGCGTCCTGGCCTGGACGGCGCTCGAGCCACGCATCGAGCCGCTTTCCGCGGCCCTCGCCGCCGTGGACGCGGAGCCGACGCCGGAGTCACTGCACGGGGTGCGCGTCCGGCTCAAGCAACTCCGGTACGCCGTCGAGCTGGTCGAGCCGGCGCTCGGACCGCGCTTCGAGGATCTGCACTCGTCGTTGAAGGGCCTTCAGTCGCTCCTCGGCGACTACCAGGACGCGATCGTCCTGGGCGCCGTCCTGGGCGAGCACCGCGCGCGCCTCGAGGCGCGTGGCAGGAGCGCGCTGGCGCGGAGCCTCGAATCGTCGCTCGTGCAACTGGACGACGAACGGTCCGCCCTGTTCGAGCGCTTTCGAAGCGAGCGCGACGCCATCGACGGCGATCGACTGCGGCGCAGCGCGCGCTCGGCGCTGGCGATCCCGTGGCGCACGACGTGAACGGGCGTCAATCCGTCCCGCTCGCGTGGGAGGTGACTTCGCACCGCAGCCCCCGACCGAACTCACGCTCGAAGAGATCGCCCTTGCGCAGGAACAGGTCCGCCATGCCACCGGTGGAGCCGTCCACCGTGACGTCCAGCCTGACGACGTCGTCGGAGAGCGTGGCGCGGACGTCTCGGACGCGCTGGCGTCGATCCGAGTCGAATGCGTCGGCGAGACGGAGCACCGCCGCGAGCTTTCGGGCCTGTCGCTGCTGATCCTTGGTGAGCATCCCGAAAAGCTCGTGCTTCTTCGGGTCCGGAGCGGCCTTGCGGTGGGTCCGAACCAGCGTCGCGACCAGATCGCGCTCGGTTCCCTCGAGCCCCGCAATGCGCGCCCAGCGCAGGATGTACTCACCGTGCTTGTGGTGACCCCGCCGATGGACCACCTCGCCGACGTCGTGCAAAAGCGCGGCTAGCTCGAGGACTATGGACGCCGACTCGGGCAGCTCGTGCAGCGGATGGAGTTGATCGAACAGCGACCGGGCTATCTTGCGAACGTGCTCGCCATGGTCCGTGTCGTGCCCGACGCGCGCCGCGAAGGCCCGCGCGCCGGCGAGCATCATGAGCTCGCGCCCGGCAGCGCCGACGCTGGTCTCCTCCGCGAGATCGAGCAGGATGCCGTCTCGGATCCCGACACCGGGGACCAGATAGCGACGCAGTCCGAGCTGCTGGGCGACGCTCGCCAGCACCAGCGCGGCGGCTCCCATGACCTCGGCCCGGTCCTGCTTCACCGAGTAGAGCTTCATGCGTTCGTCCACGCCGGCTGCCAGCAAGCGGGGAAGCTCCGCTTCCAGGTCGTGAACGTCGATGCACGGCATGCCCTGATCGGTCTTCCCGAGCAGGAGCGCGAGCGCCTCGGCGTTGCCCCCCGCGGCCGCCGCGGGCGTGAGGGGCGTGTCGAGGGAAGGGACGACGAACGATCCGAGGAGGGTCGCGGTGTGTCGCCGAACGAGACGTGCGTCCTCCGATCCGATGCTGCCCGCGAGCCCGAAGGTCTCGAGGAGCCGGACCGTGCCGATGGGCAGCGACGCGGAGTCCCAGCCCGCCGCGGTTCGAACGTCCACCTCGAGGCTCCCGCCGCCCAGATCGAGGACCAGGCTCGGAGGGCGCCGTGCGCGGAACGCGTGGGCCATGGCCTTGCGCGCGAGGCGCGCCTCCTCTTCGCCGTCGATGACCTCGAGCTCCACACCCGCCTCGTGGTCGACGCGGCGCAGCAGCAGATCCCGGTTGCGCGCCTCCCGCGTGGCGCTGGTCGCCACCGCGCGAAACCGCGTGACCCCGTGCTCGTCGAACAGCCGGCGAAAGCGTGCGAACGCGGCGACGGCTTCGTCCACGACGACGGGATCGAGGATGCCGCGGGTGAAGGCGAGATGACCGAGGCGGATGGGCGCGCGCTCGGCGACGACGGTCTCGAGCGCGGTCGTACTGGACGCGCTGGCGACGATGGCCCGGATGGCGTTGGACCCCGCGTCGATGGCGGCGAGCGTCACGGGGCCTGGCACGCGGCCATGCTAGTCGCCTCGCGGCGCAGGAGCACCCGCCTTCAGCGCGTACGGGTCACTTTCGAAAGCCCTCGCGGGTGATCCGGATCGAGCCCCTTCGCTCGCGCGAGGCCGAGGGCGAAAAGCTGGCCCGGAATCGCCGCGACGATGGGTGACAACCACTCGGGAACGGCCGCCGGACAGGGGAGCGCGCCATGCGCGCGCTCGAGGACGTCCTTGCGATCCGAGATGGCGACGACCTCCGCGCCTCGCGCCTCGAGGAGATCGAACAGGGCGGGGACGTCGGTGGCCGCGCGGCCGCTCGGCGCGACGAGGATCACGGGGAAACCGGAATCGATGACGGCGACCGGACCGTGGAGCAGGTCCGCTGCGGAGTACGGCTCCGCGATGATCTGGCTGGTCTCCTCGATCTTGAGCGCCGTCTCGAACGCCGTGCAGTAGTTGAAGCCACGTCCCACGACGATGAACTGCCTGGCGTCCCAGAACCGCGACACGAGCTGGTCGAGGTCCGCGCACATGGACAGCGCGGTCTCGACCGCGGAGGGGATCTGCCCGAGGTCGTCCCAGCGCGCCTCCTCGCCCTCGAGCGCCGCGCTGATCATCGCCAGGGCGGCGAGCTGGCTGGTGTACGTCTTGGAGGCTGCGACGGCGCGCTCCTCTCCTGCGCGAACCGGCACGCGACACTCCGCCGCGAGCGCCAGCGGTGACGCGGGGTCGTTGGTGATGGCGAGAGTGACGGCACCTTGCCGCCGGGACTCCTCGATGACCGCGATGACGTCCGGCGACTGACCCGACTGGCTGATCCCGATCACCAGCGCGCGACTGGCCGTCGGTGGCGCGTCGTAGATCGTGTAGAGCGAAGGGACCGCCAGGCCGACACCCAGCCGGTTGTGGGCACCGAAGAGGTACTGCGCGTACCGCGCGGCGTTGTCGCTGGTGCCACGGGCCGCGATGAGCACCCATTCGGGGGCGAAGTCACGGATGCGGTCGGCGGCGGTCTCGACGCTCTCGCGACCCTGGTGAAGCAGGCGGGAGATGACCGCCGGCTGTTCCAGAATTTCACTGTGGAAGATGTACCCGGGATCCACGGCCGAGCCCATGCTATCCCTCGGGCGCTCGCATGTCCGCCGGCTCCACGAAGACCCCAGAATCCCATCGGCGGGCCGGCACATGCGCCCCACGTCCGAGCCTGGCATGACCACCGGCGCCCGAGAGCCGGGAGCCCGGCTGCGCTTCGCCCTGAAGTTCCCCGATCGCACCGTGCCGATGGGCTCCGACGTCGTGATCGTCGGGCGCGGTTCGACCTGCAGCATCATGCTGGACGACGCGAAGGCGTCGCGCCTCCACGCCAGGCTCCGCCCAGCGACGGGCGGCGTGATCCTCGAAGACCTGAGCAGCGCCAACGGGACGTTCGTGGACGGAAAGCGCATCTACGTCGCCAAGCGCCTCACCGGCGGCGAGAGCGTGCGCATCGGAAAGACGGAGTTCGTGATCCACTCGGAGCTGGAGACTCCGCGGCAGCGAGAACCGACGGCGAAGGAGGTCCCGCTGCAGCGCAAGCGGGAGGACACACCGAGGCCGGCCGACGAGTCCGACACCGTGAACGACGACGAGCGCGCGTCCGCCCGAAAGATGCCCATCGCGGCCAAGCCCGATCCGAGCATCCATCTGGCGTTCCTCGAGGTCGTCCGGGAGGATCTCGACGCGGATCTCCCCATCCCCGTCGCGACCGCCGACCGCGCCGGCCAGCAGGCCCTCGAGCTCGCGCTCCACTCGCGCCTCCCGGCCTGGGTCGACTTCACGGTCAAGCTCTTCTCGAAGCTCGGACTCGTCATGCCCTCGCGGGTCAGGAACCTGCTCGAGCAGGCCGTCGAGACGGTGCCGGGCTGCGATCGCGAGGCCCTGCTGAGGTACGCGCGAGTGCTCGAGACGCTCGAAGCCCCCGCGTCGACGGTTGCCTCGCTCGAGCGGCTCGCGAGTCACCGGTAGGCCGCGCGGACCGGGCGCGCACACCTGCGCACATGACCCGCGCGACACAGTGCGCAACCGTTACATACCCAGTTCTGGCACAGGGGCGTCGTAACTCGTCGAAATCACGATGGGTCGGGTCATGGAACGGCCCCTGCACCCTACACCGAGCGTCGTGACTGGAACGACCGACTCCCCGGATCGCCGCGCTTCTCGCAGAGCGCCGCTCGACGCGCCCGCGATGGTGGAGGCCCCGTCGTCGCACGGCACCGTCCGCTGCCGGAACGTCTCCCTGGGCGGAATGGCCGTCGACGCACCGTGCGACCTCCCGGTGGGAACCCCCGTCGAGGTGTACTTCGAGCTGCCCACCGGTGTGGCGGTCGAGGCGCGGGCGGAGGTGGTGCGGCAGGATGGCCCGGTGATTGCCCTGCGCTTCCTCGATTTGACCCGGGAGGAGCAGCTCGCGCTCCGCGCACACTCGCGAATCAGCGGTCTTCACCGCCTCGACCAGCTCCACCACGCCTGATTTCGCCGGTGCCCGGGGCTCGTATCGGCCCGCCGCCTTGAATCGGACGTGGGCACCTTGGTAGACCATTGGCCCGATGGCCGAGCCACGCTGGTCCCCCACCCGCCGCGTGGCGGTCGCGCTCCTGGTGTGCGCACCGCTCGTCGGCGGCTGCAAGCGCGCGCTGCTCGACGGCACGGTCAAGAGCACGCGCGCGGGTAGCGAGGCAGTGAACTCGCTGCACGACTACGACACCGCGAAGAACCTGGCGTACGCCGGCCTCGGGCAGCTCGAAGGCTTCCATCATCTGGCGCCCGACAACACGAATGCCCTGGCCATGCTGACGAAGAGCTGGGGCGGCACCGCCTTCGCCTTCATCCAGGACGACGAGGAAGAGGCGCTCGACCGCGGGGACGAAGAGGGCGCGCGCTATCACGCGCTGCGCACGCGCGCCGCCTTCGAGCGCGCCTCGTTCTACGGCAAGGAGCTGCTCGGCTACATGGGCCCGGGCTTCGAGGACGCGAGAAAGAACGCCAAGACCCTCGACGCATGGCTCGCGGAGGAGATCACGTCGCCGGCCGCGGCGGAGGACCTCATGTGGATCGGGTACGCGTGGATCGGTCGCGTGTCCACGAGCGTCGACGTGCCCGAGGTCGTCGCGGAGCTCTGGGTGGGTGTCGCGCTCGTCCAGCACTCCGTTCGGCTCGATCCGACAGCCGCCAACGCGACCGGACACATCGTGCTGGGCGCGTACCACGCGCGAAACGGCCTGGCCGAACTGGAGGACGCGAAGCGCCACTTCGACGAAGCGATTGGCATCACCGGCGGCAGGTTCCTGCCCGCCCAGCTGAACCTGGCCACGCGCTATCACTGCATGAAGCGGGACAAGAAAGCGTACTTCGACACGCTTCACGCCATCCTGGACGCGCCCGACGCCATGCCCGAGGCGCGACTGCAGAACGTGATCGCCAAGCGGCGCGCGCGCAGGTACCTGGGCAACGATCTGTGGCAAGAAGACTGCGCGTTCGAGCTCTGAACCGATCATGACGACGGCGAACGAGACGCGCGACGTTCGCGAGGCGCACCGCTTCCCCGAGGACCGCCTCGCGGAGTACCTCCGTGCCAACGTGGAGGGTTACTCGGGCTCGCTGACGGTGCGCCAGTTCAGAGGCGGACAGTCCAATCCGACGTTCGCGCTTTCGGCCGGCGGAAAGGAGTACGTGCTCCGGAAGAAGCCGCCGGGGAAGCTGCTTCCCTCGGCCCACGCCGTGGAGCGCGAACATCGCATCCTCGAGGCCCTGGGCGACACCGACGTGCCCGTGCCGCGCGTCCTTGCACTCTGCGAAGACGACGACGTCATCGGGACTCCGTTCTACGTGATGGAGCGAGTGGACGGCCGCATCTTCCGCAGCCCGCTCGCGCCCGGTCTGGAGCGCGCCGAGCGCGCGGCGATCATCGACGCCATGAACGCCACGATGGCGAGCCTCCACCTGCTCGACTACGTGCGCCTCGGGCTGGCCGACTACGGAAAGCCCGGCAACTACATGGCGCGGCAGGTCTCTCGCTGGGCCGGACAGTACGAGGCGTCGAAGACGTCCGAGATCGACGCCATGAACCGTCTGGTGAAGTGGCTTCCCGAGAACGTCCCCGCCGGCGACGAGACGACGATCGCCCACGGCGACTTCCGGCTGGAGAACCTGATCTTCCATCCGACGGAGCCGCGCGTCGTGGCAGTTCTCGACTGGGAGTTGTCCACCCTGGGTCACCCACTCGCCGACGTGGGCTACAACTGCATGCTCTACCACCTGCCGATGGGCGAGTTCGCAGGGTCCGGCTATGTCGGCGCCGACCTCGAGGGCCTCGGCATTCCTCCCGAGTCCGAGTACGTGGCGAGGTACTGCGAGCGCACGGGGCGCGCGGGCGGCGTTCCGGAACTCGACTTCTACGTGGCGTTCAGCATGTTCCGCCTCGCGGCGATCGTCCAGGGCGTCTACAAGCGCGGGCTCGACGGCAACGCGAGCAACGACACGGCGATCACGTTCGGTCCGATGGTCGAGGTGCTGGCCGGCGTCGCGTGGTCACAGGTTGCGCACCGCGCGGGCTGACCCGGCCTCAGGCGCCGATCGCGGTCCCGGTCGAGCGCGTCAGCCACCGCAAGGAGGTGTTCGTGTCGCGGCGCCCGGTTCGCCAGTCCGGGGGCGAAATGGGAAGGAACGGAAGGTTCGACTCCAGCCACGAGCGTGCCCACCCGTCCACGTGATCGAAGTGCAGGCCCAGGGAGCGCGAGTACTCGCCGGGTCGCCGTCCGTGGACGACGCGCGTGACCGTCGCTTCACCGTCGATGAAGCGGCGTGACAGCGGCACCCGAAACGCGAAGAGCAGGCGCTCGCCGGTGAGAACCGGGTCGGCCGGTCCGACGAGGAACCCGGTCGCGGAGAGGTTCTCGATGCGATCGGCAACGAGGCGAAAGTCGCGCTCCCGGACGACCTCACACGGGATCCGGGTGAGGTGTCGGGTCGGGCGACGCTGGGTCCAGGGCAGGTAACGGCGCATGCGATTCTCCTTGGCAGGGAAATCGTACGGTGCCGGCGCGCGCCTGGGCCAACTCCGGGGCGTTCGGGTCGCGCTGCCGCGCCCTCCCCGTGGCGCAAGGTCAGAAGCGCACGAGCGAGAACGGCACCTGGCCGGGGTCCAGATCCCCTTCCCCGGGATCCCGCTCGGTGGTCATGGCGATGAACACGGCGACGCCGCCTGCGACGGCCACGCCGGCGCCGGTCCAGAACCACCATCGCGCGGTCAGCGGCGGCGTCGGCTCGAGCTGAATGCGGAGGTCCTTGCGCGCTCCCGCCGCCACCTCCGCGGTCGTGTCGGCCTCTTCGTGACCCTCGGCCCGCACGACGACGCGATGACGTCCGCGCTCGACCCGCAGCTCCGCAGGCACGGTGCCCACGCGCTTGCCGTCGATGAACACCTCGGCGCCGGGCACCGTGGCGGTGACCGCGAGCACACCGGTCGTCGCCTTCGCCACGAGGCGCGCCTCCAGGGTGAGGGTATCGCGCCCGGGAAGCAGGACGCTCTGCTTGAAGGGATGGTACCCCTCCGCCGTCACTTCGATGAGCGCCTCGCCGGCGTTGAATCGAAGGGGACGAGGAAACGGCGTGACGCCGACCGCGCGAGATCGAACGAGCACGCGAGCGCCCGGGACGTTCGACACGACCACGAGCGTGGAGACCTTCGCCCGCATCTCCTCGATCAGCTCGCCCACGAAGGGGACCTTCGCCTTGAGCTCTTCCGGGGCGGTTCCCACGAACTTCTCGAGCTGGTCGAGCGCCTCGGGGTAGCGGCTGAGCGCTTCGAGCGCCCTCCCCTGGTTGTACAGGAGCGCGGGATTCGGAAGGATCGCGTAGGACTTCTGGTAGAGCGCCAGCGCCTCGGCATACCGCAACGCGCGCATCGCGAGGTCGGCCTCGTCCTTCATGCGCTCGGCATGGGTACCGGGCGGCTCCGTCGCCGGCTGCGCGCTGACGGCCGGCGCGAAGGCCGCGACCGCAAGGACCACGCGAAGCCGCAGGGCCAGCCGGCGAACGGCACCCTGCTTCGAGATGGACCCGCAGCGCGAGGGGCGACGGCTCGGGGCGCGCGGCGTTCCCATCACAGCGTCAGCGGGTGGCGCTCTTCCGGGCGGGTCGGCGAGGACTTCGCGGGCGCAG
>CAZARU010000118.1:0-20667 GCA_964487605.1 uncultured Polyangiaceae bacterium | reverse complement strand
GCTCGACGTGCGGCGCATCGGCGCCATCAAGGAGGCCGGGAAGGACGGCAAGGACCCGGTGGTCGTCGGCAACGAGACGCGCGTCAAGGTCGTGAAGAACAAGATGGCGCCGCCGTTCCGAGAGGCCGAGTTCGACATCCTCTACGGGCAAGGCGTGAGCCGGTCCGGGGAGGTGCTCGACCTCGCTGCCGATGCCGGACTGGTGCAGAAGAGCGGTGCCTGGTACTCGTACGAGGGCGATCGCATCGGCCAGGGTCGGGACGCATCGCGCGCCTACCTCGAGGAGCGTCCGGACCTGATCACGCGCCTCGAGGCCGGAGTGCTCGCCAAGAACGGGGTGGATCGGCGGCTGCCGGACTCGCCACCCGTCGCCGGCGCCGACGCGGCTGGCGCCCCGGGTCCCGAAGAGGTCGACGGTCCGAAGGCGACTGCGAGCGGCGCTTCGAACGGTAAGGGCAAGGCACGGACCGAGTCACGCGCCTGAGCTCAGGCGGCGTCCGTCGCTGAGGCGGCCAGCGGCAACGTGGCGACCGGGGCGACCCCCTCCGCGACCGTCTGGCGGCCCGTGGCCTCTCGCCGTCCCTCCTCGATGAGACCCCGTCCGGCCCGCTGGGTACGGCCCGGAGCCTGGCTGCGGCCCAGGCTCGGCGGGCTCCGCACGCCCGGGCGCGGACGAGGCGGGCGGCCCCCTCGCCGAATCGCCCGATGATCGGAGACCGCCCCGGTGGATCCGGTGGCGGAACGCGGGGTTAGGCGCTCCCTAGAATCGACCTCCGAAACTTCATCTAACTGCTCGATTGTGCATCGTAAAATCCACTTCCTTGACGCCTCGAGGTCGGCCCCGTAGCCCGATCGTGAACCCTCCGATCTCCGCCATGGCCCGCCGAACTGCCGACCTGCTGCTGACGAGCCCCGTGCTGCGCGTCCCCGCGGGGACCCGCCGGAGGTCCGTGGCGCCGCGCATCGGGTCCGCTGCTGTGCGCATCGCCGATCCTCAGCTCGCGCTTGCCCTTCCCGGCGCCAGCGGGCAGCAGTTCTTCGTCCACGAGGGGGCGCGTCGCCGACTCGAGCGGCGGCTCAACGCGGCGTTCGGGCGGGTCGTCCAGCTCGCCGTCACCGACAACCTCCGCGACATGGTCACGCATGGCCGCGGCCCGGGGGCGCGGCAGGTGCGCGTCCACATGATGTTCCTCGACGCCCCGGACTCCGTCCAGGACGCCCTCGTCGCCTACGTCGCCACCGGTTCGCGTGAGGCGTCGCGGATCGTGGGCGAGTACATCGATCGCAACTCGCATCGCCTGCGCGCGTCGCGCCCCTTTCGCGGCGTGCTTCGCACCAAGGGCAAGGTCCACGATCTCGCGCCGCTGCTCACGCAGGTGCAGGAAGCGTACTTCGGCGGCGCCAACCGTGACGTCTCGATCACGTGGGGCCGACGCACCGGGCCCAGGGAAGGAAGCCGCCAGAGCGTGCAGTTCGGCTCCTACAGCGCTTCGGCGCGGCTGATTCGTGTGAACCCCGTCCTCGATCGTCGGTGGGTACCCAGGTACTTCGTCGCCTACATCGTCTTCCACGAGCATCTGCACCACGTGATCCCCGAAGTTCGAGTCGGGGGGCGATCCGTCCTGCACTCGCCGGAGTTCCACCGGCGCGAGCGCGAGTTTCGCTCGTACGAACGCGCAATCGCTTGGGAGCGCGCGCACATGGGGCGGCTGCTGCGCCTCAGCGGCTGAAGGTTCGTCCGCTCAGATTTCGAGCGCCAGGCCCAGCATCCAGGTGTTGGTCCCCACCTGCATCCGGCTCCCGTCGAAGCCGTCGAGCTTGCTGACGTACCACTCCGCGAACAGGTAGGAGTTGTTGACTCCTGTCGAGGCGTCGAGCTGGATGGCGGCATCGGGGTCCAGGTCGTCGAGCAGCAGGCCTACCCCGAGGGCGTACTGCAGCCCGTACGACGTCCCACGGCCGAGCCGACCCCCATCGTCCCTCGACGTATCGGTGCCGTCGCTGGTCCACCAGAGCGCGTACCCGACGCCGATCTTCCCCCACGGCAGGAGCGGAACGGCCGTCTCGCGCGTGACGACGTCGAGCCGCAGGACGGCCACCAGGTACATGGGAACGATGTCGAGGGAGGTTTCCTGAGCCGAACGCCCGCTCCCGTCGGCGAGCAGGGCATTGGCGGACATGCTGGTGTAGCCCATGCCGAAACCCGGGCCGATGGTCCCGAACATCGGGATGCGCAGCGCCTGCCAGTCCACCTCGAAGCCGATCATCCAGCGCGTGTCGTTGCCGAACGTGTCCGCGTACGGCGTGGCGCCGCCGAGGTCGTCGTCGATTCCGGGCGTGTACGGCCCGAACCGAAGCTCGAACGCCGCGTCCTGTCCGGACTCGAAGGCGCGGCGGTCCTCGCGCCCTCCATAGGCGCCGAACTCGTCCACGCCCTGGGCGACTGCCGGACCGGCCGTCAACACGAGTGCGGCGCCGAGGGCGGCGGCGGTCCTCACGCTCGCCTCCGACGGAGCAGCGCCAGGCCCCCCACGGCCAGCACCGCCACCAGCGAGCCGGCCGTCCGCCGTGCGGACAGGCTGCAGAATCCGCCGCCGCCTTTTCCGCCCGCGCGCGAGTAGAGCTCGAAGAAGTCGTCCACGGGCTGCGGGGTCGCGCAGGCGACGGAAGACAGCGGGCCGACGTTGCCGACGTGGTCCACGGCGGCGACGCCGACGCCGTACCGCACGTAATCCGTCAGGCCCCTGGCCGTACCGCTCGTCGCGGACACGGTGTTGACCGTGCCGCACTCGTACGACTCCGGCGGTACCTTGCCCGGCACGAGCAGCGAGCCCGTCAGACACGTCGTCCCCGTGGTGCCCGCCGTCCCCGAGTCGGTGCTGACCGTGCCGCCGGTTCCGCCGGCACCATCCGCGGCGCCGGCATCCGCCGCGGGCAATGCTGCATCCGATCCGCCATCGACCGGTGTGCCGCCCGCACCCAGCCCCGCGCCGCCGGCGCTCGCGCCGCCCAGGCCGATCCCGCCGCCGCCCCCGAGCCCCGCCGCGCCTTGCGGCGACGCGCCGGCCGCTGCGCTTCCCGGCGGGGGATCGCAGAAGAGACGGTAGCCGGACACGTCGGCGGTGTCCGTCAGCCCCTTCCACTTCACGATGATGCGCTCCTCGCCGACGCCCGCCTCGACGTCCACGGGAGGTACCGGCCCGAGCAGATCGAACGCGGTGGAGTAGACGACGTGGTGCACGACGGTGCCCGAGGAGCTGGACGGAACGAGGAGGAAGTAGAGCGTGATCTCCTCTGCCACGGTGCCGCCGCTCGACGAGTTGCAATCCGCCGCCGTGCCGGATCCCGGCCCGGACGGCGTCGCGCCGGGCACGTTGGCTGCGATGATGTCGCGGACCGCGATGTCGATGGATGGACCGCCGGCCGTCGCCTGGTACACGAGCCAGCAGCGCGCGCTGGCGGAGGAGCGCAGGTCGATGTTCGTGCAGTCGTCGGCGCCGCGCGCGACCCAGACCTCCACGGTGTGGCCGCTCACGCTCGTGTAGGTCGGTGCGAAGTGCAGGACGTCGCCGAACTCGCAGTCGCTTCGGCTGATCTGGTTCGGTTCGAGGTGGTCCGCGCGCAGCTTGGCGTCGCGCGTGGGGAAGGCGTTCTGCAGGGCGATCGTCTGGGCGGCAGCTGCCGGAGCCGAAGCGATCGTCGCCAGGCCGAGGGCCAGGGCCACGGAGCGGATGGCGCGGTTCATCGGGGGGGCCTTGGAGCGAGCTACAGCACGGAGCGTGCCACAGGGCCGCGTTCGGTGCGAAGCACCCGCGCCTTCTACCGGCTTCGTCCGGCGCGGTCGAGCCTCCGGTGGCCGCGTCAGGGTGACGCCACCTCGCCGGGTGGATGACATTCTGACAGCAGCGCATGTCGCGGGCCCCGCCTGCCTGGTAGGGTTTCGTGCGGCGATGCTCAGAACCGGCGACGTCGTCTTGGGTCGATACCGGGTCCTGGCCGAAGCGAGTCTCGCGCCGCCGTCGCACGACGACCTCACCGCGCGCCTCTTCGATGCGGCGCTCCTCGCTGAAGGAGGTCAGCGCTGGTTCGGACCGCGCGTGAGGTTGTGCGTCCTGCAGAATGCGGCGCGGGACGGGCTCGATCCCGACGGTGTGCTCGCGCGAGCCACCCGCTACGCTCTCGGCGTTCCTGGACTCGCGCTGCCTCTCTCGGCGGGCGTCGCAGGGACCGATGTGGTGGTCTCCTATCAGACGAAGGGCGACCGCTGCCTCGCCGACGAGCTCGGCGGCCGCGAGCCGCTCGCTCCTCGAGTCGTCGCGCACTGGATCTCGGACGTCGCTGCCGCGCTCGGTGCGCTGCACGACCAGGGCATCGGCCACGGTCACTTGCGTGCCGGCCTGGTGCTTCTCGATCGCGAGAAGCCCTGGCTCGCCGGGTTCGGAGTGGGTCAGATCGCCGACGCCGCCTACGGACGCGCGGGGGCGGCCGCGTCGGTTCCCGCACGCTACCGCGCACCGGAGGTCCGCGCAGGCGGCGCCGCCGGGCCGGAGACCGATCTCTACGCCCTCGGCGTTCTGGCCGTCGAGCTGCTCGTCGGTGCGCCCGCTCCGGACGACGGCCCCCTTGCGGCGCTCGATCGCGTCCCTCCGGAGTTCGTCACCGTCGTTCGGGAGGCGCTGCACGAAGCTCCCGGTGGCCGACCCGCAAGCGTCCGCGACTGGGCCCGTCGACTGATGCAGCTGGCGACCGCCGGTGACGTCGTCCCCTCCACGGAGCGGGGTTCGAGCGCAGCGGCTCCGCCGTCCCTTCCGGCCTCCGGGCACGCCCAGACGATCCCCGCACCCGATCCCGAGGAGTTCCTGCGCCAGAGAGGGCTCGCCGCGGCGGCGAACGCCGAAGCGCCGCCGGCCGAGGGGCAGGGTGGCCCGCCGGCGGAGGCAGGCTCGGAGGACGTCGACACGCTCCCCGCGCCGCACACCCGCCCCTTCTCACCCGCGCACGGCGCGATCGACCCTCGAGCCGAGACGCCCCAGGACACGCAGCCGGCCCCGCCGAGCGCGAGCGCGCCGCCCAGCCTGCGCCCGAGGGGCCGCGGCGCGGTCACCGCCGCCATCGTCGGCGGTCTACTCCTCCTGGTGGTGGGGGTGTTCGCCGTGCTGGTGTTCGCGCTGCGCGCTCGCTCCGCGCCCGGCGCCACGAACCCGCTGCCCAGCGCGACGCCGAGAGTCGCGCCGCCCGCGTCACCGCCACGCCCGCCCGCGCACTCGCCCGGAGCGAGCCCCGACTCCGGGAGGGGGCCGGCGGGCTCGGACGACGGCGCGCCGAGCGCTCCTCGGGCCTCCGAGCTCTCGTCGGGCGATCCCGCGACCTACCCGTCGGATGCGGACGCGCCGTTGCCGCTCGATTCGGGCACTCCCGTCCTGGGCGGTCGCGGCGCGCTCGCCACCGTCGCGCTCTTCGGAGACCTCGACTGCCCCCACACGGCCCGTACCTTCGCCGTCCTCAAGGCGATCATGAAGGCGCGACCGGGCGACGTGCGCCTCGCCTGGTACCACCGCCCGATTCCGGAGCGTGCCGCGTCAGGCGCGGCGGCCCTGCTCGCGTCAGCCATCTTCCGGCAGTCGGGCCACGCGGCCTTCTGGGGCTTCGTGGACGCGTCGCTGAGCGACGTCTCGTCGGAACTGACCGCGGCAGGTCTCGTGAAGCGCGCCGCCGGCCAAGCCATCGACGCCCAGCTCGTCGTCGACGGGCGAGACGCGAGAGCCGTCGAGTCGGTCGCGCGAGACTTCGAGCTCGCCGCTCGATTGCGGGTGCGCGCCACGCCCACCGTGTTCGTGAATGGCAAGCGAATCGACGGCCACCATCCGCTCGCCGTCTTCGAGAAGCTCGTCGAACTCGAGGTGTCCTCCGGCCGGTCGGCGCTTGCGACCGGCACGGCGCGCGAGCGCTGGTACACGGAACGGTCTCGCCGCAATCTCGCGAACGTCGGTCCCGTCGTTCCCACGCGGACGTGCCCGCCCGTGGGAGCGAGCCCCGTCCGCGGCGCAAGCGACGCCATCGTGACGCTCGTGGAGTTCTCCGACTTCGGCTGTGGACACTGCGCGGCGGTGCAGCCCACCCTCGAGCGCCTGCTGGCCCGCTACGGAGGAGACCTCGCCCTCGTCTGGAAGCACTATCCACTTCCGCAGCAGCCGAGGTCGCGCGCGGCAGCGCTGCTCTCTGCCGAGGCCCGGGCGACGGGCGGCGACAAGTCCTTCTGGCGAGTCCACGACCTGCTCTTCGAAGCGAAGGGCAAGCTGGACGACGGGACGCTGAGTCTCAGCGCGGACCGGGCGGGGCTCGACGGGAAGGCCCTGGTCGAGGCCGTGCGCCGCAAGACGCAGGAGGCGCTCGTCGCGTCCGACGTCGCTCTGGGTGATCGGCTGGACGTCGAAGGCGCGCCGTCCTTCTTCGTCAACGGCCGCAGGATCGAGGGGGCGCAGCCCTTCGAAGCGTTCGCGAAGGTCATCGAGGAGGAGGTCGCGACCGGACGACTCCTGGTGAAGAACGGCCACCAGCGGCGCGCCGTCTACGACGCCATCTGCGGAGTCCGCTGAAGCGCGTCGAGCCGTGCCCCAGAGGCGGCCCGGTCGGTACCTCTCTAGAGTCGGACCTCGACGTGGCTTCGCTTCCGCAGGCCCTCGAGCCAGTGCTGGCGCGCTCGGTTCATCTTCTCGACGTACACGCGCTGGTGCAGCTCCTCCCGCGCCTCGTCGAAGCTGGGCAGCTCCGACTCGGCCCTCGCCACGACCTTGACGATGACCAGGTCGTCCCCGAGGCGCACCGGGGCGCTCACCTGGCCGACGTCGAGGGCGATGGCCGCGCGCTCCACCTCGGCCGGCAGGCTTCCAGGGACGCGCTCACCGAGGAGTCCGCCACTGTCCCGGGTCCCCGCGTCGGCCGAGAAGCGGCGCGCGAGATCCGCGAAGCTCGCGCCGGCACGCGCTTCGGTCACCACGCGATCGGCGAGGGCTCGACCGGCACTGCCCGCCGGGCCTCGCGGTGCCCGCAGGACGATCCACGCGGGACGATAGGCGAGCTGCGAGCGCTCCTCGAGCACGACCCTCCGGTACGCGGCCTTCAGGTCCTCGTCCGTGATCCGGATGCGACCGACGACACGCAGGTTCAGCAGCTTCGCCTCGAGAACCTGGCGCCGCATCTCGACGCGGTACTCGTGTTCCGTGAGACCGCTCTTGACGGCCTCGAGGATCAGCTTCTCCGGCGGGAGTCCCGCCTGGCGCGCGACCTTGGCTATCGACTCCTCCACCTCGGCGGCAGTCACCGACAGGCGGGCCTGGCTCGCTGCGTGACGCATCAGCTCCTCGTCGATCATCTTGTCGAGGACCATGCGGAACATCTGGGACATCTGGGCCGCGCGCTGGGCGCCCTTGGGGAAGCGAGAGTGAATCTGCGTCGCGTAGGGCCGAGCTCGCTCTCCCACGTCGCTGAGCAGGATGGCGCGCTCCCCGACGATGGCGACGACACGCTCCACCACCGCCGCCTCGGCGGGCGCGGCCGGGGCCAGCGCGAAGAGAGCCGCCGCTACGGCCAGGACGCGGGCTCGTGCCTTCACGGCCCGGGGTCTAGCACGCTGGCGTCGTGGCGTGGAATCGCAGCGGGGGCGCATCCGGTGGTGGGTCCTCGGCTCAGCGCCTCATGTGGCTACGCGCCGCCGTCGTCACGAAGTGGTTGCGCGGCCAGTGTCGGTAATAGCTCGCGCGGATCACCACCGTTCCGTCGCTGGGGTCCACCTCTTCGCCAATCGTGCCCACTATTCGCAGGAGCGACCCGGGCCCGACGCTCTTCGCTCCGAGGTCGTCCTCGGCGTCGAGGGCGACCAGCGCGTGGAGCACCGCGTGCTCCCGCTCGCCCACCGTGACCCTGCACGTGTCTTCGGGTTCTGCGTCGCACAGATTGCGATCCTCGAGCGTGCGGAGGCTCAGCTTGAGACGCGAGGCGCCGCCGGAGCCCGCATCACGAGACTTCACGAGCCCGAACAGGCTGACCTTCTTGCCCTTCCACTCGTCGGGCAGCCTCTGCGCCATGATGGGATCGAACGGCGTGGCGCCCTCCGCGGCTTCCGACTCCTCCGAGAGCGGCGCATAGGTGCGGCTGTAGCCGTACGGACCGGCCGAACCGCACGCCGCCGCGAAGATCGCGAGAAACGAGACACGCCAGGGGCTCATGGGCTCGCCGGTTATCACGTCGGTTCGCCTGCGCCCACCCCCCGCGGCCCCGGCGCCGCCGTGCCGTCTTCGCCACGGCCGCGGCGGCGCCGTTCACCCCGTGCGCGGCGCTGTCGTGCAGCACGCAGCGCCAGCTCGGCCACGAACAGCACGAGGAGTGCCATCGCGACCTCGCGAGAGACGTCCACGGCCGTCCGCTCGGTACCCCCCGCAGCGCTGGCCGTCCCCTGGGAGGGGGCGCGCGGTCGCGCGAGCACCTCGTCGGGGGCGATGGAGACGACGCGCGTCCGCCGATCCCCGTCCACGAGCACGTCGTACCGCCCCCGCACGACGGGAACGACTCGGCGTCCGGCCTGCTGCCGGCACGGATCGTCGTCCGTCGAGCAGTCCGCGCGAGCATCGGAGACTGCGAGCGGTCCCGCGGGGCCCACCACTGCGAGGGAAGTCGCTCCGGGGAACATCCACGTCTGGCCGGCGAGGGAGCTTCGAGCTCCCACGCGCCGCTCCGCCTCGCCCTGGAAGTGCTCGAGCAGCGCCAGGAAGCCTGGGCGCAGCGCGAAGTCGCTCAGGTCCACCGACGCCGGCAGCCCGGCAGACCACGCCGAGCCGCGCCCCACGGCGCGGTGCATGAGGAAGGGCGCCGCATCGCTCCACGCGCCAGCGACGACCGTTCCCGGCAGCGAGGCGCCGAAGCGCAGGCGACCCTTCGGCGCGAGCTCCGACAAGCTCGCTGCCGCCCCACCCAGCCACGTCAACGTTTCGGCGTCCAACCCGGGGACCACGTTCGTGTCCCACTGGGCGCCGCCGCCGGCGAAGGGCTCGAGGGTCGATCCGAGCGGTGCCGACGCGGACGTTGGTCCGAGCAGCGCCAGCGCGACGCCGCCGCGCTCCAGCCACTCCACGAGCGCGGACCTCGCGTCGGCCGCCAGGCCAGGGGGATCGTCGAGGATGACCGCGGAGTGCTCCGCCAGCGCCACGGCGGTGTCGGGGAGCGTCGGGAGCGGACGGACGGGCGTCAGCCTCTGGAGCGCAGTGAGCGCCTGCTCGAGGACCGTCGGGCCTCCGGTCTTCACCGAGCTGCGCGCCGGATCGACGATGACCGCCATCGTCTTGCCTCCCGGATTGCGCTCGACGCTGGCGACGTCATCGTCGGCGAGCGCGTCCCCGCCGGACAGCTTCACTTCGCCGTCGCCGACCGGCGCCGTGAACTCCAGGGTCACCGTCTGCACGCCGTCTCGGGAGGCGAGAGGTTCTTCGACGCGCAGGCTCGAACCCTCGGTCGCCGCAGCCGAGCCGTCCTCGCGCACGGCCTTCACGTCGCCCAGGACCGTTCGGCCGCGGGCGGCCGCCGCGCCGTTGCAGACGACGGACACGATGGCCCGCATGCCGCGGGCTTCGGCGGCCGCGACTCCGCAGTTCCCGGCGTCCTCGCGGAGCGCGTCGAGGGGCGCCCAAACGGGGGGCTCTCCCGCCGGCAGGTCGTCGCCGGCAAGGTCGCTCAGCACGATGACGCGCCGGTCTCCGTGGGGGAGGCCGACGAGGGTGCTGCGCGCCATGCGGACCGCATCGGCCAGGTCCGTGCCGCGATCCGACGGAGAGAGTTCGTCCAGCACGCGCTCGACGGCCGAGAGGTCCGTCGTCGCGCCGAGGCCCAGGCGCGCAGGCGTGCCCGCGAGCACCAGGGCCATCGAGTCGCCGCTCCGTGCCGAAGCGACGATCTCCCTGGCCCCGCGCAGGGCGAGCGACCACCGGGTCTCGCCGCCGGGGACGACCGTCTTCATGCTCATCGAATCGTCGATGACGATGGCCACCGCGACCGACGAACCCGACGTGCGCGCCAGTGACAGCCGCGAGCACCTGACGAAGGGGGTCGCGCCCAGGAGCGCCAGGAGGCCGATCATCGCCGCCCGGAGCGCGAAGAGGAGTCGATCCTCGAGCCGCGAGCGCTGTCTCGCCACCGGTGCGGTCAGGGGCACGAGGCGGACCGCGGGGAACTCGATCGTCTCGGCGCGTCCGCGGCGCAGCAGGTGCGCGGCCACGGGGAGAGCGACCAGGGCGAACACCGCCAGCGCCGCGGCGACGAGGAACGTCAAGCGTCCCGCCCCGCGGCAGCGGCGACGACGTTGCGCACGACGCGCACGAGGTCGTCGGTCGTGTTCGCGCGGATCAGACGGCCCCCCCGTGTGGCGATCTGGTCCGCCCATTCGTGGGTGAGGTCATCGAGGGCAGCGAGGTAAGCGTCGCGCACGGACGGCGCGTCGGTCTCCACGACGTGCTCCCCTTCGGGTGTCACCAGGCGCACCGCTCCCGTGAAGGGAAACTCCGTCTCGATCGGATCGAGCACCTGGACGACGACGACGGTTCGACGTCGGGTCCCGAGCGACGCGACCCGCTGCAGGGCGCTGCGCGGGAGGTCGAGAAGATCGCTCAGGACGACCACGATGGAGCCTCGGCGATCGTGCCGCAGCATGGGGGAAAGTGCGCGATCGAGGGTGTCCTCGGAGGCCGTCAGGTTGCCCCCCGGCTGGACCCGCTCGAGCGCGTCGGCGATCCGTTCGAAGGTCTCGCGTCCGGCCGTGGCCGGCACCGACGCCGTGTCCTCGCCGCCGATCCAGTCGAGGGCCACCGGGTCGCCCCCCGCCAGCGCGATGCGCGCCAGCGCGCCCGCCACGACCGCGGCGTACGCGAGCTTGGCGCAGGGCGCGGCGCGACTGCGCACGCGCATCGAGGCACTCGCGTCCAGGACGAGGCGCAGCGCGCGGTCCGTTTCGGTCTCGAACTCGCGAACCAGGAGCCTCCCGTGTCTCATCAGGGCGCGACGATCGAGCCAACGCAGGTCGTCGCCCGGCACGTACTCTCGATGCCCGTTGAACTCGATTCCAGACCCGCGGCGCGCGCTCCGGTGGGCCCCCGCGAAGACACCGTCGGAGACCGTGCGCGCGGTCAGTCGCAGGGGCGCGAGGCCGCCCCAGTCGAGCGCCGGCCGCTCGTCCACGTCAGGGGCCGTCCAGGAGGCTGAACACGACGCCGGCCGTCATGGCGACCACCGCGGCGACGATGCCGATGAGCATCCAGGGTCCCGACGCCGCTCGCGCGTCGGCCGCCGGCTGGGGCGAGCTCGCCGGCGCCGGCGCCCCGACGTCCAGGTCGGTGTCTCGCGTCTCGAGGGGTTCTGCCGGGGGTGGCGCCGCGGATCGGACGTCGGTCGGTTTCTCCACGGCGTGTCGGAGGGCGTCCGCGAGAGCGCGCGCGGACGGGTAGCGCGCGCGCGGGTCCTTCGCGAGCGCGTGCAGAACGACCGCCTCGAGGGCGGGGGTGATGCCCGCCCCCGGAGCGCGGTGCGATGGGGGCTGGGGATCCTCGACCAGGTGTGCGGTCATCACGCCGATGGGTGTCGCGGCGTCGAAGGGGACGCGCCCCGTCAGGAGCTCGTAGAGGATCACGCCGGCGGCGTAGACGTCGGCGCGATGGTCCACCTCGTCGCCACGCGCCTGCTCCGGCGCCATGTACTGCGGGGTGCCGAACACCATGTTCTGCTCCGTCAGCGCGGTGAGGGAGTCGTGCACGTCGCCGCGCAGCACCTTCGCCATGCCGAAGTCCAGGACGCGCACGAAGTCGTCTTCGCCCGACACGAGGACGTTCCCGGGCTTCAGGTCCCGATGCACGACGCCCGCCGAGTGCGCGACCTCCAGAGCGACGCACACCTGAGTCACGATTCGCGCGGCGCGATCCGGTGCGACCTTGCCGGTGTTCCCGAGCACCTGATCGAGCGCGTGTCCTTCGACGAACTCGAGCGCCATGTAGAGCAGACCCGTGGCGTCTTCCCCGAAGTCGAAGAGTCGGACGAGGTGTGGGCCGCGCAGCTTGCGAAGGAGCCGTGCTTCGCGGTGGAAGCGCCCGCTGATCTGGCGGTCGCGGAGCAAATGACGATGGATCACCTTGAGCGCCACGGTGGGCGTCGAAGGAGCGTCGCCGACGTCCCTTGCCGCGTACACGATGCCGCTACCGCCCTCACCCAGAGGTTCGCCGATGCGCCAGCGCGATCCGAGGAGCGTGCCCACGGGGAGAGGCGCGTGCGGCTCCGCGCTCAGTGCCTCGCTGCCGTTCACCGTGGCGCTTTCGCCTGCTCGCACACCGAGAGGATCTTGGGGCTCAGATGGACGGGATCGAGGGTCGCCGTGGGCTCGTGCTTCAGCCACTCGGCGCACGCCTGCGTCGCCAGCCCCGGCGCGTCGAGCGCCACGTAGGCTTCGAGCAGGGCGCGCTGGGTCCGGGCGAGCTGGGGCTGGCTCAGGACGCCGGACGCCAGGAATCGCGCCCCTCGCGTGACGGCGTCCACGTAGCGACCGCCTCGCACGTCGGCGAGGAGCGCAGGGAGCTCCGCCTCCACGCGCTTCTGAGCATCGCGACTGCCTCCGGCGCCCTCCGAGCGTCGCGCTGCGGCGGCGCCACGCGCAGTGGCCAGGCCTTCCTCGGTCAGCGGCAGCTCGGTGAGCGGCACCAGGAGCACGTCCCCTGGCTGGACGGCCTTGCCCTTGCGCCCGTTGTAGTGGTCGAGCACCCAGGCCTTGTTCATGTCGCCCATGAATCGATAGGCGATGTTGACGATGGAATCCGCCGGTGTCGCCACGACTCGAAGGTTGTACGGCACGACGATTTCGAGGCCATCGGCGGGAGGAAGCCACGGGCTGGTGCCGTTCGTCATGGCCAGGACGTCCGCGCGGTGCTTGGAACCGAGCAGCTCTTCTGCGAGCCCCGTCCACGACTCACCCGCCTTGACGCGGCGATGCTGCATCGCCGGGACCTCCAGGCGCATGCCGGGCACGATGGCGCTTCCGCCGTGGGCCTCGAGCTGGTTGGCGGCGACCAGGAGCCGCTCGAGCTGGATGCGCCCGTAGTGCCGCTCCGCGATGGAGGCGAGGGTCTCCCCGCGCTGCACCACGTGCGTGAAGGCGCTCGCTGTCGGCGCGTAGGCGGCGAGTGCGGCTGCCAGGGCCACCGGCCCGGCTCGAAGTAGGCTCACGCGCGGGAGACTACCCACTCGCCGGCACCGAGCGAAGCGGGTCGTGGCGGTGGCCGCGCGCCTCACGAAGCCGCTCCCTTGGCGCGCCCCGGCGCGTGTCGGGTGCTCGCGGCGACGTCCTCCGGATAGGTTCGTGGCAAGCCCTCCGGAGGCACCGAGGCGAGCATGCGCTCGAGGTCGCGCGCGCTCTTCGGTCGCTCCGCCGCACGCTTGCGCAGGCAGGTCATCACGGCTTCGTCCAGGCCCGCCGGAATGGGGAGGTCGGGCCTCGCCTCGGTCATCGATCTCGGGATCTCGCGCTGGTGCAGCTCGAGGAGCTCCCGACGCTGGCGTCCCTTGAGGGGAAGGCTCCCGGTGAGCGCCTCGTACATGAGGACCCCGAAGGCGTAGAGGTCCGACCGTGGCTCGACCGGCGCGCCGATGCACTGCTCCGGCGACATGTATTCGGGTGTTCCGAGGGTGTAGCCTTCCTGGGTCAGCACCTCCGCTTCGGCGAACTTGCTCATGCCGAAGTCGAGGACCTTCACGGCCCCGTCGTCGCAGAGGAAGACGTTGCCGGGTTTCATGTCCCGGTGGACGATGCCGAGGTCGTGGGCAGCCTGCAGGGCGCGGCACACCTGCATGAACACGGGAATGGCGAAGCCTGGCGCGAGGAGGCCGTCCGTGCGCAGGTGGTCGGCGACGCTCCGGCCGCGCAGCATCTCCATGACGACGTAGATCGAACCGTCCGGCATTTGATCGAGGTCCAGCGTCCGCACGACGTTGGGGTGCTCGATGGAGACCTGAACCTGCGCTTCGCGTCTCAGACGCGCGATCTCCGCCGCGTCGTCGGCGGCGGCGCCGCGCAGCACCTTGACCGCGACCGACGAGCCGAGGGCCACGTGCTCCGCCGCATAGACGGCCCCGATGCCGCCCGCGCCGATGCGCCGCGTGATCCGGTACTTGCCGCCGAGGACGGTCCCCGTGAGCTCGCCCGTGGTGGAGGGTCGTGAGGCCTGGCCGCGCAGCTCCAGCCCGCGCTCCAGCGCCGCGATGCGATTCTTCTCGAACGTGCGCGAGGCGCCTTCCCGGGCCCCTCGTTCCATCAGCGAGCCGATGACGCTCCCGAAGGTGCCGCCGACGGCCGCGGCGATCGCCGCCGCGGTCCAGTTGCCCGACAGTGCCACCGCCCCACCCGTCAGCGCGCACGCCGCGACGCCCAGGAGGACGACCGTCCGGTGTCGCCGAGGCCCCCGCCAGGTCACCTCGTACTCGCATCGGTCGGCGCCCTCTGCCAGGCACACCTCGTGGGCCACCACCGCGTCGTCGAGCCCCCACAGTCGCGGAATCGCGGCCAGCTCCGCCCTTCTCACCAGGCACAGCAGGCGATCGCTCTGGTCTATTTCCTGCTCCTCGCGCGGCGAGTAGACCATCCGTGCCGACGCCGCCTGCTCGCTCTGCAGGGCGTAGCGCCCGACGCGAGTCATCTCCTCGGCGTGAGCCGACAGGTATCGATAGGCGTCCGCAGGAGTGGAGGCGACGCGCAGCAGGTTCACGTAGCTGCCGAGCGTCTGCGGGTGCGTCATCCAGGCGCCGCGCTCCGCGAGCGCGGGCTCCCCGAGCGCGTCCGCGAGCGCCCGTAGCGCCCTGCGGGCGGCGCCGACCGAGAGCCACCCCGTCTCGTCCTCGAGGACGACGGGCGGTATGCCGGCCGTGGCGAGGAGCGCGAGGACCGTCTTCTCGTCGCGTTCGTCACGCAGCCGAAGCAGGTAGGGCTTGAGCACCGCGGCGCGAAGCTCCTCCTTGCCGAGAGATCCGGAGAGGGTCTGCACGCGCCGTCGCTTCTTCGGGTCCATGCGGCCGCGCGATCATACGCTCGCAGACGGTCGCGCCCCACCCGCTTCGGCACGGCCTCGGCCGTCCAGGGAGCGCCACGGCCGGCCCCCGGGTTCGGCCCGGCTCCGCTCAAGCCACCTCGGCGGGAGCCGAGTCTCGCCGTCGCAGCATTGCGGCTGCGAGGATGCACAGGGCTGGGGAGACGACGATGTGGTAGCGATCGTCGCCGAAGAACAGGACGTGGGTCAGCGCCGTCGCCGCGACGAGCGCGACGAGGACGCGCCCGACGGGCCCGTGGCGCGGCGCCCCCGGCAGGCGCGCGAGGGCCACGAGCGGCATCAGCAACACCAGCCAGAAGAACGGATGTCGAACGTCCGTGAACGCGTGGACGCCGAAGCCCACGACGGAGAGCGCGCCCAGAGTCTGCACGATCCCCGCACCGGACAGCACGCGTCCCACGCCCGCCCAGGCGAAGACCGACAGCGCCGCCGCCACGAGCAAGAGGCGATGAAAGCCGGTGAGGAGCTGACGTCCGGCCACTCGTCGCGCCTCGGGCCAGGATGCGGGATCGGCCTCTCGAAGATACTCGACGGGGAACGACTCGTGATCGAACGTGTGTCCGAGCTTCTTCGGCGCCTTGGCGAGCCACGCGGCCGGGTCGGCGAGGATCGTCCGACGTCCCACCTCCGCCCAGCAGCGGTCCTGCTGCACCTGGCCGGTGACTGCCGGGCAGCCGTCGCTGGACAAGAGGGCGTGGAACCTGCCCGTCGTCGTGAGCGCGCCGATGGCCAGGTTCCACCCGCCGTTCGTGCTCACCAGCGCGCAGCCGTCCATCACGCGACAGTTGCGGACGGTCCACGGAAGTACCACGACGAGCGACGTCACGAGTGCCGCCACCGCCCAGCCCAGGGACTTCACGCGAGGCGGTGGCATCGCGAAGGCGAGGAGCGGCGCGAGTGCCAGCGAAGAAGGGCGCACCAGGGCGGCGAGGCCGATGAGCACTCCCGCGGGGACGACACCGTGCCAGCGTCCCCGCCACCGCACGGCGACGTAGAACGCCGAGAGCACGAGGAGCGCCGTCAGGACCTCGTTCATCACCAGGGCCGCATTCGCGATGAGGCCTGGATGGAGCGCGGCGATCGCCGCCGCGATGCGCGCGCGCGTCACCGACACGTACCTGCGCGCCAACCGGTGGACGACCAGTACGACCAGCGCCCCGACGATGGCGTTGACGACGGGCGCCACCACCAGCCCATCGCCGAAGAACCTGTAGACCAGGCCCAGGAACGCGCTGTAGCCCACCGGGTAGTGACACCAGGGTTTCCACACCGATGCCCCATGCACGATCACGTCCTCGGAGTACCCGAGGCCCTCGGCGATGCGAGACGCGCCGAAGTGATAGTAGTGGCCGTCCCAGACGGGCTCTCGCGCCCAGGCTATGGCGACGAAGAGGCGTGGAAGGAGCGCGGCGGCCGTCACGGCGATGGTGAACGCCACGTCGCGTTCGCGTTCGTCCTCCTTCGTCACGGGGCGCGGTCGGGGTCAGCGAGTGCGGCTCGCATTCGCTTGAGGTACGTCCGCGTCACCTGGGCGGGGTCGAGCTTCAGGAACTTGGCGACCTCCTGAACGAAGCCCCGCGTGTAGACGAGCGCCGGCAGCGACGCGAAGTCTTCCTCCTCGATGGCCCGCAGGTGCGCCCCGGCGATCTTCGTCGTGTCGGCGATCTCCGAGAGTTCGGCGCCCTGAGACTCACGAACCTTGCGGAGGAGCGGTCCGGTGAACTGCGTTTCTGGCGTGATCTCTCGGGCGAGGTGCTCGCGCAGCATCTCTCGCTCCGCGTCCAGCGCTGCGTCGCGGTTCTGGTCCCGCGGCTTCTCCGCCTCCTCCTCTTCGGGGAAGGTCGACACGTCGTACGCGCGTCGCCGCAGCGGATCGAGGAGCGTGTCGTGCGCCTCCTCGATGAGCGCCCGCTCCTTCGCGAGCGCCTCCTCCGAGAGGAGCGAGGTCAGCGGCAGGCTGCCCGAGGCGTAGATGGCGTTCTGCCGCTTGTAGGCGCGCCGGACCTCCTCGTCCGTCGCGCCGCGGTGGGTACCCAGGATCTCGTAGAGGTGAGGAGCTTCGGGCACGAGGGAGACGGGGCGCGAAGGCGCCGACGACTGAGGCGTCGTCGCCAGAGCCAGCACCCGGCGGGCGATGCGCTCCAGGTTCCGTGCGCTCTTGCTGGTGGGGCTCTCTATGAGCAGCGGGCGCCGATGCACGACACTCAGGGCGACGGAGTCGTCCTGCTCGATGTATCCGACGTAGTCGAGATCGACGCCCAGGTAGCGGCGCGCCACGTCGACCATGGAGGGGCCCAGCTCGTTGTCGTTGCGATGACGCGCGAAGTTCACGACGAGCCTCGGCCGGAGCTTCGCGAGCTCCGTCGCTGCCAGCCCTCCCACGGCGTCGTCGTATCGCGCGATGCCCCGCACGAGATCGAGCGGCGCCGGGAGCGGGCTGAGGCCGGACTCCGCCCGCTCCAGGAGGCGGATGTTGAAGCGATCCTTCACCAGCGTCCGCCGGATCCGTCGGACGAAGGCGGCTCGCGCGAAGCGGTACGTTGCCTCGACGCCGGGCGGTTCCGGCGTCGCCACGACGATGCCCAGGTCCGCCGTCACGAACAGGTCGAGGGTTGCCGGCGCGGTTCCGGCTCCGAGGTCCATCAACACGTAATCGATGTCCAGCTGGCGCACGCGCCGCGCCCATCTCGGCTTGCGCCCAGGGCGCGCCGGAACCGTCGAGCCCCGGGTGTAGACCTGCGGAAGCAGGCGCAGCCCCGGGATCCCCGTTTCGAGCGGGTGCAGCGCCTCCCCGCCGACGTCGTCGAGCTCGGGCTCCGGCACAGAGACGCCGAGCATGGCGTGGAGGTCCCCGCCGGCCGGGTCGGCGTCGCACAGCAACACCGTGCGCCCCAGCTGCGCCAGGTACACGCCCAGGTTCGTCGCGAGCATGCTCTTTCCTGCGCCTCCGCGCCCGCCTCCGACCGCGATGACGTGCCGTACGGCGCGCGGAGCCGGGCCCGTGGGGCTCGGCGGCGTCAGCGTGGGCGCGCGGTCGCTATCCATCGAATCTCGCGAGGTGAAGCCTCGGGCCAGCGACCCGGCTTACACCGGGGCGGGATCATACTACGCTCCCCGGCGGCGATGTCCCTGCTCCGCATCATGGGCGCACTGGGTGTGTCGGCGTTTCTCCAGCTCCACGCGACGTGCCGCTCGCCGGGAGAGGCCGGCAAGGAACCCCCCTCCGACGATGCGCGGGAAGTCGAAGTCGTCGAGCTCACCGACGTCGGGACCGAGGAGCTCACCGCACGCGAGAAGAAGGAGTGGTCGAAGCACGTCACGACCCTGCTCTCGCCCTGTCCCGATCAGCCGGTCAGCATCGCCCAGTGCGTGAAGGAAGCGCGGAAGTGCGCGACGTGCGCGCCGGCGGCCGCGTTCATCGCGACCCACGTTCGCAGGGGCAAGACGACGGCGCAGATCGAGGCTGCCTTTCGCATCCGCTTCGCGCCCGATCAGGTGAAGACGGTCCCGCTGCGTGATTCGCCGTCGAAGGGTCCGGCGAACGCGCCGGTCGTCATCGTCGAGTGGGCCGACTTCGAATGCCCTTTCTGCGCGGCGGCGTCGCCGGTGATGGGGCGCCTCGTGAAGGAGTACCCGGGCACCGTGCGCATCGTGTTCAAGCACTACCCGCTTTCCATCCACAAGAATGCCGAGTATGCGGCGCGCGCTGCCGTCGCGGCCGCGCGTCAGGACAAGTTCTGGCCGATGCACGACCAGCTCTTCACGAACCAGTCGTCGCTCGACAAGGCTCGGCTCGACGGGCACGCGAGGGTCGTCGGTCTGGACATCAAGCGGTTTCGCGCGGACCTCGAAGCCGAGGACGTCGCGGACGCCGTGGCCCGCGATCGAAAGGACGCCGAGGCCCTCGACCTCGAGGGGACTCCCATGATCTGGATCAACGGCCGTTACTTCAACCTCGACTACTTCGACCTCCTCGAGGACCTGCCGCAGTGGATCGAGCTCGAGGCAGAGCTGCTGACCGGCTCGCGCCCGAGCCGCAAGAAGGTCGCGGCGCCGGATGGCTCCGCGGCCCCTTCGGCGTCCGCGCCGGCGCCCAGCGCCGCGCCCTCGGCGTCGGGCGTTCCATGAAGCTCGGCGCCGATTCGGGCGGGTGCTTCCCCACCGGGCGGCACTACCCCGGCATCGCGCACCTCCTGCGAATCGAGGTGCGGGGCACGGCGGCGGAGCACGATGGCCAGACTCCGCTCGGGGAGGTGCCCCTCGCCGGCATCGATACCGAGACCACGGGACGGGATCCTGGCCAGGATCGAATCGTGGAGATCGCGGTGGTGAGATGGCACCGCGGTGCAGTCGTCTCGCGCCGCTCGTGGCTGGTGAATCCCGGGGTGCCCATTCCAGCCGAAGCTCGCGACGTTCACGGCATCGGCGACGACGACGTCAGGGATCGACCCGCGCTCGCCGGTGTCGTCGACGAAGTTCTCGAAGCCATGGGCGACGCCGTTCCCGTCGCCTACAACGCCGACTTCGACAAGCGGATGTTCCTGGCGGAGCTCGCGCGCATGGGACTTCACCGCAAGGAACTTCCGCCGGCGGCGCGCAGGGACGTCGAGTGGATCGACGCATTCGTCTGGGCCGCGCACCTGCTTCACGACGAGAAGAAGAAGACGCTCGTCGCGATCTGCGAGAAGCTGGGGATCCCCATCGAGAACGCTCACCGCGCGACGGACGACGCCGAGGCCGCGCTGCGCGTGATGCAGGTGCTGGCCGAAGACGAACGCGTACCCCGAACCTACGCGGCGCTCGTCCTCGAGCAGGGGCGGCTCGCGCGAGCCCACGCGCACGAGCGCGCGATGTGGCGTGGCGCTTCGCGCGCGCGAGCGGGATAGACCCGACGGGAACGCGTACCCTCCGCGTCGGGCTCGCAACCGGGCTCCCGGCTATGAAAGGTTTGCAGAGCGACACTGCAAAGCCCCGGGGCGCTGATACGCGATTGCAGCGGAACGAAGCGGGGGCACGCATCGTGCTTCCCGCTCCGACGTCACGGTGGATGGGCACCGTTGGAGGAGCGCCGCGGCTGCGGCCGGGAGTAGCGTCATGGAGCTTCGCTGGATGCTGGTTGCGGGTGCGGTCGCGGGGGGCCTGTCCGTCGGGTGCGGTGGGTCCGGCGACGAGCTCTTCAAGGGGCCCGGTGACGGCGGTGCTACCGGAGATTCCTCTGCTGGCGCGGGAGGTTCCGCAGCCAGCGGTGCCGGCGGCGCCTCCGCCGGCGGTGCGGGCGGAGGATCCGTCGGCGGCGGTTCCGGATCGAGCGCCGGCGGCGCGGGCGGGTCGAGCGCCGGCGGCGCTTCCGGAGACGGAGGGACCGGCCCCGGGGGATCGGCGGGAGATGGCGGGACCGGTCCCGGCGGATCGGCGGGTGCTTCGGCAGGCGCGAGCGGTACGGGACCGGGTGGCAGCGCAGGCGCGTCGAGCGGCGGCAGCGCAGGCGCTTCGAGCGGCGGCAGCGCAGGCGCGTCGAGCGGCGGCAGCGCAGGCGCGTCGAGCG
>CAZARU010000117.1:0-20855 GCA_964487605.1 uncultured Polyangiaceae bacterium | reverse complement strand
GCCCCCCGCCGCCGAGCGTGCGCCCTCCGCCCCCGAGCATGCGCCCGCCTCCGCCGAGCGTGCGTCCGCCGCCGCCGTCCGCGGCGCGCAACGCGAGCCCCGCGTCGGCGACCTCCGTCGCTACGCCTCGCCCGCCGAGCGTGCGTCCGCCGCCGCCGTCCGCGGCGCGTGCTTCGAGTCCTGCGTCGGGGGCACCGGCGATCACGCCTCGCCCGCCGAGCGTGCGTCCGCCGCCGCCGTCTGCGGCGCGTGCTTCGAGTCCTGTGGCGGCTTCGCACAGGTCCTCGCGCCCGCCGCCGCCGTCGAGTCGCCCGCCGCCCCCGAGCAGCGTCTCGGCGTCCGAGCGCCCGCCCATGCATCTGCCGCCGCCTCCCGGCAGCGTCGCCCGCGCGGATCGCTCTGCGCCCTCGGCGTCGCCCGCCCCCGTGGCGGCCCACTCCGGCCCCGTCGTTCCCGAAGCGGTGACGGTGCCGCGCCCTGCGGCGCTGCCGAGCACCCCCGCCGCAAGCCCCGTGGCGGCGAGCGGGACGATGAGCGGCGCGTCCCCTCGCGTCGTGGAGGGTCCCGAGACGACGCCCCCCGCCGCGACCCAGCAGAGCCCCGTCGCCCCACCGGCCTTCGTCACGCCGGCGAGCGCGCCCGTCGCGCCTGCACCCCCGGAGGCTCCGCAACGTTCGGACGATCTGCGCGCCGCCCTGGACGCGGCGCGCGAGCGCGCGGACGCCGCCGAGCGCGAGACCGTGCGCCTGCGTGAGCGCATCGCCCAGCTCGAGTCCAGTCGGGAGCACGAGGTCCACCGCGATGCCCGCATCCGCGAGCTGGAGGGCGCGCTCGCGGCGAGGGACGAGGCATCGAGAAGATTCGAAGGAGAGCTCGGTCGTCGCGCCCAGCGCATCGAGGAGCTGGAGCGCGAGCTCGCGGCGAAGCCCGCCGGCGCGGGCGTGGCGCGGGACGACCTGCGAGCCATCAAGGGGATCGGTCCGTCCTTCGAGAAGGCGCTGCACGCCATGGGGATTCACACCTTCGAGCAGATCGCCTCCTGGTCGGACGAGGACGTCGAGCGTGTCGCCGCGCAGCTCGGCGCCAAGCCCACCCGGCTTCGGCGCGACGACTGGGTGAAGAGCGCACGCGTTCAGCAAGCGCTCAAGCGGCAGCAAGGCTGACTGCCCGATGCCGCCTCGAGTGCCCGGCGCGCCCGAGATGCTAGCCTCGAACACCATGGGCGCCGCGCGGGCTCGCACGGGGTCGTGGGCGCTGCTCGCGCTCGCGCTCGTGCTCGCAGAGGCGTGCTCGTCCACCGAAGGGCCGGTTCGGTCGTCGGTCCAGGACGACGCCGGGGTTCGAGACGACGGCGCGACGGCCACCGTCACGCACTGCGGCGACGGCGCCAAGAACGGTGACGAGACCGACACCGACTGCGGCGGGAGCTGCACGCGGTGCGACGAAGGCGCGGCATGCTTCCTCGCGGAGGACTGCGCGTTCGGATCCTGCTTCGAGGGTATCTGTCGTCCGCCCGTGCGCGAGAGCTGCGTGGACGCTCGCCGCAACGGGACGGAGACCGACGTCGATTGCGGTGGCACCTCATGTCCCCCTTGCGCCGACGGGAGCGCCTGTCGTCTTCCCTCGGATTGCGCCGCGGGCGTATGCGCCGGTGACTCTTGCGTCGGTGCGGCTTGCGACGACGCCATCCGGAACGGAGACGAAGCCGACGTGGACTGCGGGGGAGCGCGATGCGACCCGTGCGGCGCGCTGTCATCGTGCTCGCGGCCCGAGGACTGCGCATCGGGTTTCTGCCTGGCGGGAAAGTGCCTCGATCCGTCGTGCAACGACGGCGCACCGTCCGGTGACGAGACGGACGTCGACTGCGGAGGCGCCGCCTGCGCGCCGTGCCCCATCGGGGCGACGTGCAACGTCGGCGAGGACTGCGTGAGCGCCGTCTGCGCCGGCGGTACGTGTCAAGGCGCGACGTGCGCCGACGCGGTTCGCAACGGGAGCGAGTCGGACGTCGACTGCGGCGGGGCGTGCGCGCCGTGCTCCGACGGTGCGGCGTGCTCGACCGGTGGCGATTGCCAGAGCGGCGCTTGCGTCTCGGGGCGGTGCGAGCCGCCCGGGTGCGGTGACGGGGTGAAGAACGGCCCCGAAACGGACGTGGACTGCGGCGGTTCCTGTCCGCCGTGCGGCCCCGGAAAGCGGTGCCAGGCGCCGGGCGACTGCTCGACCGCGTTCTGCGCGCAGAGCGTCTGCGCGAGCCCCGAGTGCGGCGACGGCACCAAGAACGGTGCGGAGACGGACGTGGACTGCGGGGGTGGCGCGTGCCCCACGTGCGGCACGGGGGGCGTCTGCGCCGGCGCGGCGGACTGCGCGAGCGGTGTGTGCAGCACGACGTGTCAGGCGCCCGCGTGCACCGACTCGGTGCGAAACGGGACCGAAACCGACCAAGACTGCGGCGGAAACTGTCCGAAGTGCGCTCCGGGCAAGGCGTGTGGATCCGGGGCCGACTGCGCGAGCGCCGTCTGCGTGGGCGGCGCGTGCCGCGCGCCGGCATGCACGGACACGGTGAAGAACGGCGCCGAGACGGACATCGACTGTGGGGGAGGAACGTGCCCGAGGTGCGCCACGGGGCGCTCCTGCGCCGCGGGGCCAGACTGCGTGAGCGGAGTGTGCACGGGGGGGACGTGCCAGGCGCCGTCGTGCTCGGACCTGGTGAGGAACGGCAGCGAGACCGACGTGGACTGCGGCGGCGGGTGTCCTGCGTGCGGACCAGGACGTGGCTGCAGCACGCCAGCGGACTGCACGACCCTGTCGTGCTCGCCGGCCAAGGTCTGCACCAGCGCCGCGTGCACCGACGGGACGAAGAACGGGACCGAGAGCGACGTCGATTGCGGTGGCGCGTGCCCGCCGTGCTCGACGGGTCAGACGTGCTCGGGAACGAACGACTGCGCGAGTCGAGTGTGCACGTCGGGGACCTGCCGCGCTCCGACGTGTTCCGACGCGGTGAAGAACGGAACCGAGAGCGACGTGGACTGCGGCGGCGGGGCCTGCCCGGGCTGTGCGGCCACGAAGGACTGCGTACAGCCGTCCGACTGCGCCAGCGCCGTCTGCTCCGGCGGCAAGTGCCAGGCGCCATCGTGCGGCGATGGCGTCCGGAACGGGACGGAAAGCGACGCGGACTGCGGCGGAACGTGCCCGACGTGCGGACCCGGCCAGTCGTGCAACCAGGGCACCGACTGTTCGTCCGGGGCGTGCGTGGGAAGCACGTGCAACGTCCCCACCTGCGCGGACGGTGTGAAGAACGGCAGCGAGACGGACGTGGACTGCGGGGGGCCGTGCCCTTCCGGATGCGCCGGCGGCAAGACCTGCGCGGTGTCCGCGGACTGCGCGACCGGCTTCTGCGACGGCGGGACGTGCTGTTCGAGCACGGCGGACGCGGACGGTGACTCCCTGAACGACTGCGCCGAGCTCATCGACGGCGATCCGTGGACGGACAAGTCCGTGTTCAACGGGGTCGCCGCGCGGCGCGGGTTCAAGTGCGACACTTTCGTCGACTGCGCCAAGATCGACACCCTGAGCGAGGTCAACGCGTGCGACGCCAACACGTCCCCGGAGGAGTCGAAGCGGCAGTACGCGGGATGGTCGTTCTCGACGACGAACACGCGCTGCTGCGACGCGGGCTACGGCTTCTTGCCCCGGTGGAACCTCTGTGAGGATCGCTTCTCGGTGGATGCGCGCGCCAAGATCTCCTTCACCCAGGCTGGCAAGCACTGCTTCAAGGTGACCGGCTCGACCGACCGGCAGTGCGGGTCGTTCTTTTTCGGCGCGGAGACGAGCGCGCTGCAGTCGGGGAGCGCACGCCGCTGCTACGACGGCACCGCCGGCGTGCACGACGTGCACTGGCTGTGGACCGTGCAGGCCAACGCCGGCACGCGGAGCTTCGCGGTCCTCTACTGCTTCGGTGGCGCTTCGGAGTGCGAGCCCACGGTGGTGCTGCCGGCCACCATGTTGCAAGCCCCGTAGCGTCGCGGAACGGCGAAGCCCAGCGGCGCTCTGCCGGCCTCGCCGAGGCGCACGCCGCCCCCTACGCCCGCATCGCCTCCAGCGGGCTCGTCCGTGCCGCGCGCAGCGCCGGGAAGAACCCGCCCAGCACGCCCATGAGCCCGCCGAAGAGCACCGCGGTGAGCAGGATCTTCGGCGTGGGGTCGAACTGGAAGCTCACCTCCTGCCACGTTGCGAAGTTCATCATCGAGAACTTGACGAAGGACATGCCCACCGCCGCGGTCGCGCCGACCACGCCTCCGGCGAGCGCGAGGAGCACGGCTTCGAGCAGGAACGATCCCAGGATGGAGGCGCGCGAGAAGCCGAGCGCCTGCAGGGTGCCAATCTCTCGCGCTCGCTGGGAGACGGCGGCGTACATCGTGATCATGGCGCCGATCATGGCGCCGAAGGAGAAGAAGATGGCGACGACGATGCCGAGCGCGGTCACGAAGAGGCTCGTCCCCTCGGATTGCTTCTCGTAGTAGGCGTTCTCGCGCTGCGCCTCCAGGCCCAGCTGCTTGTCGTTCTCGACCATGGCCGCGAACGCGTCGAACTTGCTGGGCGAGTCGAGCTGAACCGTGATCGACGAGGCGAGGCCCTCGCGGCCGAACGACGTGCGCACGGTCTCGATGTCGGCCCACACCTCCGACTCGAAGGAGGACCCGTTGGCCTCGAAGACCCCCACCACGGTCAGCGGGCGGTTCTTCTTGAGGTCGAACTTCTGCCCCACCTCCAGGCCACGGAAACGGCCCTCGAGGTTCTTGCCGATGAGGGCTTCGTCGGTGCCGGGCTGTGCGGGGCGTCCCTTCGAGATGCGCACCTGGGGGCGCACCTTCATCACGCGATCGGTGACGCCGCGCACCTGCACGTTGGAGACCTGCCCCTCGGTGCCGGTCTTGTCGAGCGCCACGACCACGATGACCTCTCCGGCGCCGAGGGGCGCGCCTTGATCGTCCTTCTTCACGCCCGGCGCGGCGAGCACGAGGTTCACGTGCTTGGTCTCGACGCTGCTCGACAGCTCGGTATCGGAGCCCTTCCGGATCACGAAGCCGTTGGAGGGGCTGCCCGACGTCGCCATCGTCTTCTTGATTCCCGAGGCCAGCATCAGCGACGAGGCGAGGACGAACACGACGAGCGCGATGCCGAAGGCCGTCGCGAGGGTGGTGGTCTTGCGGACCGCGAGGCTCCGGACGTTGTACTGGATGGGGATCATCAGCCGATCCTCCGCAGGGCATCCACGACGTCGAGCCGCGAGGCGCGGACCGCGGGAAGCGCCGCGGCGACCAGGCCGAGGCCCAGCGCGAGCGCCACGGCGACCGCCAGCGTCGCGGGGGCGATGCGGAAGTAGGGCAGGTAGGCCCCCATGTTCTCCTCGATGAAGCGGCCGAGGCCGCGCTCCACCACGGGGTAGGACAGGGCGATGCCCACGAGGCCGCCCGCAGCGCCGATGGCCACGGCCTCACCGAGCACGAACCCGAGGATGTGCTTCGGCAAGAAGCCGATGGCGCGGAGCATCCCGTACTCGTTCGTGCGTTCACGCACACCCATGGCGATCGTGTTGCCGACGATGAGCACCATGATGAGCAGGATCACGATCGACACGACGTCGAGCGCCTGCAGCACGGCGGACACCATGCCCAGGAACGACGTCTGCAGCGCGCGCTCGCTCATGGTGAGCGTTTGAAGGTCCCGCTCCTCGAACTTCGCGTCGATGGCCTTGGAGATCTCCGCCGAGCGGCCGGCATCGTCGATTCGCGCGACGATCCAGCCGACCTGGTCCTTGGTGCGCGCCGGAAGGGACTCGTTGAGGTACGCGTAGTGGAACCAGACCGTCGAGCGGTCGATGGAGCGTCGCTTCGCGCCGTAGATGCCGGAGATCTCGAACTCCCAGTCTCCGGGGTAGATCTGCCCCGTCAGCGTGACGCGATCCCCGACCTTCCACCCGAACTTCTTCGCCAGGACGTCCCCCACGAGCACGCCCCTGCGGTTCTGCTTCCACGCCTCGATGCGGTCGGCGGGGACCTCGACCTCGTCGTACACCTCCAGGAACGACGTGGGATCGACCGCGATGGTCGCGAAGAACTCGTCCTCGTGCTTGGGGTCCTTGGCGCCGAACCAGACGAAGGGCGCCGCGCGCTGCACGCCGGGCACCTGCTCGATCTCCGCCACGTACTTTCCGGGGAGCATCATCACGAAGCTCACCTTGTGACGCGAGGCGATGCGGTCCTTCGCCGCGTGGTCGGCGGCGGCCGTCCACGCGCTGAGCACCGTGCGCAGCAGGATGAACGCGATGACCGCCACGGCGACCGCGAGCATCGTCAGCAGCGTGCGACCCTTGCTGCGGAAGACGTTCTTCAGGGCGAGGGAGCCGAACGTCATGCCGAGGCGTGCCCCGTCGTCTCCGCCTTCAGTGTGCCCTTGTCCAGGTGCCGAATGCGCTTGGCGCGGTCGGCGGCTGCCGGGTCGTGGGTGACCATGATGATGGTCTTCTCGAACTCGCGGTTCAGCTTGTCGAGCAGGTTGAGGATCTCGTCGGCGTTCTCGCGATCGAGGTCACCCGTCGGCTCGTCGGCGACGATGATCTTCGGGTCGGTCACGATGGCGCGGGCGATGGTCACGCGCTGCTCCTGGCCGCCGGAGAGCTGCCGGGGGTAGTGCCCCACGCGGTCCTCGAGTCCGACCACCTTCAGCGCGGTCTGCGCACGGGTGCGGCGCTCGGGGGAGCTCAGGCTGGTGAGCAGGAGCGGCAGCTCTACGTTCTCGAGCGCGGTGAGCACGGGAAGCAGGTTGTACGTCTGGAACACGAACCCGATGTTCGCGGCGCGCCACTTCGCGCGTGCCCCTTCGCTCATGCCGCCGACGTCCTCGCCGGCGACCTTGACCGTGCCTGCGGTGGGGCGGTCCAGCCCGGCGATGAGGTTCAGCAGCGTCGACTTACCCGAGCCCGACGGCCCCATGAGCGCCTCGAACGCGCCCTTCGCGATGACGAGGTCGAGCCCCTGCAGCACGTCCAGCCGCTCCTCGCCGCGCCAGTAGGTCTTGCCCACTCCTCGCAGCTCGATGATGTTCTCCTCGCTCATCACTCCGACCTTTCCTTGATGCGCTGCCCGTCAGCCAGCGTGGCCGGCGGCTCCGACACGACGCGCGTGCCGGCGGGCGGCCCGGACACCAGCTCGAAGCCGCCGCCGAAGGCCGGACCGAGCGCCACCGGGACTGGCCGCGCGCGCCCGTCCTCGACCACGAACACCACCTTGCTCCCCGCGCGGTCCGCGACGGCCGCGCCGGGCACGATGGTCTTCGGGGGCTCCTTCAGGCTCGCGGCGTCCAGCTCGCCCGTCAGAAAGCTGACGCGCGCCGACATGTCGGGGAGCACTCCATCGAGCGCGTCCACGAACTTCACCTTCACCGTCACCGTCGCCTTCGCGCGGTTCACCCGCGGCGTGATCTCGGTGACCCGCCCGCGGTGTCGCTTCGACGCGAAGGCGTCGAGGACGATCTCGCAGGGGCCGTCCACCTCGACCAGGTGCAGCCGCGCCTCGGGCACGTCGGTCTCGACCTGCAGCGTGGAGAAATCGGCCAGCTCGACGCCGCCCATGTCGACGCTGATCCCGGCCGGCTGCGGCCCGACGTACTCGCCGACCTCCGGCGGCTTGTTGAGCACGGTGCCGGCGATGGGCGCGGTGATGGCGAAGTTCTTCCGGTTCACTTCCAGCGCGTCGACCTCGGCCTGCGCCGCGCGCACCTCGGCGCTGGCGGCCTTCCCCACCGCGTCCGCCGCGTGAACGCCCTGCTCCAGCGACTTCACGCGGGCCGCCAGGTCGTCCCCGGCGCCCTTGGGCGAGACGCCCGCGGCCACGAGCCCCGCTTCCCGCTGGGCGCGCTGGCGCGCTTCGGCCAGGTTCGCCTTGGCGGTCTCCGCGTCGGCCCGCGCGGTGGCCACGCGGGCGCGCATGGCTGCGACGCGGCTGCGCGCCGCGGCCACGGCCGCCGCGTGGTCGGCCAGATCCAGATCGAAGAGGAGCGCGCCCTGCTCCACGCGATCGCCCTGCTTCACGGCCACGCGGGACACCTTCCCCGGCACCTTCACGGCCACCTTGGAGACGACCTGGGGGACCACGTAGCCCGTGGACGTGAGCTCCACCGAGGCCTGCGCAGGCGAGACGGAGGCGATTTCGGTGAAGCCGACTTCGGTCTTGAACACGCGCGCTTCGAGCCACGGCGCGCCGAAAGTCCAGCCGGCGGTGCCCACCGCGCCCACGGCAGCGGCGACGACGAGCCAGCGGACCGGGCTTCGCCGGTTCGGGTTCTCGCCTCGTGAGATCTTCAGCGAGGCGAGCTGTGCCGAGAGCTGGTCCGACATTCGCCGCGGGGCGTTCTTTAGGGCGCAGCCCCGGGGGAAGCAAGGCGCCTCACCGCGCTGCAGCGTCGCGCGCGCCGCGGCCTTCGCCGGCGCCTTCGAAGGCCCCCGTCGTTCGGCAGGCGTTCGTGCAGGTCGTCGTGTCGCCGCCGAGGCAGATGCACCTCACGAAGCAGCTGTCGCAACCCAGGCACGAGGGCCCCACGCACGGGACGTCCGGAGCGCCACCCTCGTAGAACACGTCGTCGGGAACGAACTCGCGCTCCGGTACCGTGCACGCGGGCGGCGTCGACGCACCGAGAAGGAGTGCAACGATCGCGGCGCGTCGGACCATGCCCGCTTCAGAAGGAGCCGGCGACGCCCATGCCGGCGGGAGCCGGACCCGTGGAGAGCGCGAAGCGGGGATGGCGCGCCGCCGCCTTCTCGTCACTGCCGCCGTGGGTGGCGAGCAGCACGACGGCGACGCCGACGGCGGCGACGCCGACGCCGAGGGTGACCCGCGACACCGTCGTGAACGTCTTCGCCTCGTTCTGGCGCGTTTCCAGCGAGCGCGGGCACACGTCGCCGCGACAGGCGGCGTCCAGATCGGCCACCGCCTGGTTGCGCAGGAGCAGGAACACGCCAGAGGCGGCCAGGCTCGCGATGCCGGTGCCGCCGACGACGTAGGCCGCGACGGGCGCACCGTCCTCGGGAGGCGGCGGCGGTGGAGGCGGCTTTCGAGGCGGAGGTTCGGGCTTCGGCTCGGGGCCCTCCAGATCGTCGGGCCGCTCGATCTCGATCTCGTCCTGCTCGCCGGCGCCGATGCTCACGGAGCGCTCCAGCTTGGCTCCGTCGGGGAACGTGACCGCCAGGGTGTGCGTGCCGGGATCGAGACGGATCGGCTCGTCCCCCGTCAGCTCGCGGCCGGCCAGCTCGATCTTCGCGCGCTCCGCGCCGTCACCCCGCTTGACGACGAGCTGCGGCGTTCGCCCCTCGAGCCACTCTCTGAGCTCGGAGATCTCGGCGAGGTTCTCGGCTCCGTGGGTCTCGGCGAGCTGCTGCGCGGCGCGCGCGTCGTCCAGCGCCTCGCGAAACCGCGTGAGCTGCTCCTTCGCGCGCGCCATGTGAAAGCGCACCTGCGCGGCGTCGCCTTGCTCCAGGGCTTTCTCGTACTTCTCGAGCGCCCGCCCCCACTTGCCCGTCTTCTCGAGGACCACGCCCTCGTCCAGGTACTTCTTCGCCTTGGGTGCCAGCGGCTGGCCGGCCCCGGTTGCGGGTAAGAGCAGCGCGATGCCGAGGACGGCGGCGGCAACCACGCGGTTCATCGGAGTCGCCCATCCTACCAGGGGCGCGACGGGCGGGGGAACGCTCCCGTCAGAGCGCGAACGCCTTCCACGCCTTGCCACCCGGCGCCGGCGAGTAGAAGCCGAACAGCGCGCACATCTCCGCGGTCCGGAGCTTGTTCGCGAACTTCAGGACGAAGTCGTCGTCGTTCACCACCTCGCACTCCCAGCGGACCACGTCGCCAGCCTTCAGCTCCAGCAGCCCGCTCAGGGCGCCCTCTTCGCGGTGCGCGGCGTCGAGCGGAGGGTTCTCGAACTGCGTGTTGAACGCTGCGTAGAGTGGCTCCTCGTAGTCGAAGGTCTCGTAGATGAGCTTCTGGCTGCGGTTCTCGGGGTTGACGACGTACGCGCTGAACCGCGTCGTGTGCGTGTGAAAGTGCGCGAACAGCCAGACGATGCGCATGTCGTTGGGCACGATGGCCTCGCCGAAGATGAGCTCCTTCGACTTCGGCTGCACCTCCATGCCGATTCCCCCCACCAGGAAGATGGGCGCGGCCACCTCCGTGATCTTCGCCGGGTCGGCGTACATCACGTTGAACCACGCTTCGCGCAGCAGCGGAGCCTCGGAGGTGTTGATGAAGTGCGCGCTGATGGCGATCTGCCGCCCCGGCTCCAGGGAGAACGCCAGCCCGGAGTCCTCCGGCGCGATGGGAAGCTCCGGATCCGGGACGTCGACCGAGCCCGCCTGGATGCCGAACAGCGTGTCGAAGTGGAACGGCGGCAGCTCCTGCTCCTCGTTCAGGAAGAAGTCCGTCTCGCCCGGGCCATGCGTCACGATGAGGTGGTGCGACCCTGGGCGCACGCGCGCGCTGTACGAGTTGAACAGCACCGCCCGATCGTTGGGCGCCTGCATGTACAGCACGTCGGTCTTCTCGCCGCCGGCCTCGAGGATGAAGGGCTCGACGTCCGCGGCTGCGTAGCTCTTCGGCCCGTAGCGGACCTGCATGCCCGCTTCGGGGTCGGGGACCGGCAGCGCCAGGCAGTCGCCCGCGAAGTCGGTCTTCGAAAACTCCGCGCACTGGGTGCCGGAGCCCGGGCCGCGCTTGGCGTCCGCGTCGTCACCGCTGGAGCCACACGCCGCCGCGAGGGCGGCGAGAACGACGAGGTGTGCGGAACGGGGGGTCATCGAGGGCGGCGACGTGTCCGCTACTCTACCGCCAGATCGGCGCTGACGGGACCGCCCCACGCACCGCGGCCGTCCCCGCCGCGTCGATCGCGGACGATTCCGCCCTCGGCGCAGGGGCTCACCACTTCTTGGCCGGGGGCTTTTCCTCGGCGACCTCCTTGGGAGGCTCCTCCGCGGGCTTCCAGCCGGTGGGCTTCTCCGGGGCCACTTCCTTGGGAGGATCGCTCTTCCAGCCGCTCGGCTTGACCTCCTTGGGCGGCTCTTCCTTGGGCTTCCAACCGGTGGGCTTCTCCGGGGCCACCTCCTTCGGTGGCTCCTCCTTCGGCTTCCAGCCGGTGGGCTTCTCCTCGGCGACCTCCTTCGGAGGATCGTTCTTCCAGCCGGTGGGCTTCTCTTCGGCGATTTCCTTGGGCGGGTCCGCGGCCCATCCCGCGGGCTTGGGCGGCTCGGGCGCCGCCGTCGGGAGCCTCAGCCGGCGCGTGTCCTCCGCGGCGGCCTTCACCTCGTTCTCGGAGGACTCGACGCGCGGGGCGAGGTCCGGCGTGGACTCGGCCTTCTGCTTCGGGACCCAGCCCTCCTTGGGCTCGTCGTTCTCCTTCCACTTCACCAGCACGAAGTCGTCCTTCTCGGCGACCTTCTCCACGGGCGTCCCCGGCGGAACCTCGTCCACGACGGGCGACGACTCGTCCGCGGCAGACCACGCCTTGGTTCCATCCGAGATGACGGCGGCGCCGCTGACCACCAGCTCCTTGTCGCCGTACCGGATCACCGTGCTCTTGCCGCTCGCGCCGTCGAACTTGCATCCGACGAGCGCGCCGCAGACGATCAACGCTCCCACCCAAGCTCCGAGAACGGTCCTCATCTTCGCTCCTTCTGCCGGATCGGTCGCCCGAGCACGGCGCTGACGCTGGTCCGCCATCATACGGCGATTCGCCCGCAATCTCCCCGTCGCCCCGTACCCCTGGCGAGTCTCCGCGGGGCAGGTCACCGGAATGAAGACGAATTTGCAGGGGCCGGAGGCCCACGGACGCCGCGGCGCGTCGCTGGGCTCGTGCCGCTCCGGAGGCGATGCGCGCATCGAGGCGCGAACGCGCGAGCCAGCAGCGCTGGGCCCGGCGAGCGCCATGCAGACGACGCCGACCTGATGAACCACGAGTTCCGCTGGCGCGCGATCCGCGCCCGCCCCCTACATCTCCCTGACAAGCGTGCCGTCGTACTGGCGCTATGGTTCGAAGGCACACGCCAGAGGAGGGTTGAGTGGTCTGGTGACAGAGTCGGAGTGCCGCGTGGTGGTGGCCGACGACCATCCGGTGATCGTCGAGAGCCTGAAGAGGGCCATCGCGCTTGCGGATGACCTTTGCTGGGTCGCTGCCGCCGCCGACGGGAACGCTGCCATCGAGGCGGTGGGTGCTCAGAGCTGCGACGTCGTCGTCTACGATCTGTCGATGCCCCACGGCGGGCTGGACGGCATCGAGCGGCTATGTCGCGCGCATCCCGCCGTCGCCGTGATCGTGTTCAGCGGCACCGCCGACGCGGCCGCCGCCTACCGCGCGTTCGTGGCAGGCGCTCGCGGCTACGTCGTCAAGTCGGCCGATGTCGGCGCGCTCATCCGCGCCATCCGCGACGTGGCGAGCGGTCTCGCCTACCTCGACCCGCAGCTCGGCGCGGACCTCATCCGGTCACTTCGGGCGGGTCGCGGAGTGGCCGCGAACGTGACCCTGCCGCTCAGCAAGCGCGAGCACGAGGTCCTGCGGCGCGTGGCGCTCGGCCACTCGAACCGCGAGGCCGCGGAGCAGCTCGGCCTGAGCGTGAAGACCGTGGAGACCTACCGCGCCCGCGCCATGTCCAAGCTCGACCTGCGCACCAGCGCCGACATCTTCCGCCTGGCGATCGAGGCCGGCTGGATCCTCCCGGAGTAGGCGCCCAGCGCGATCGCGTGTCCTGGAAACTCCTTACAAGGTCCTGACAGGTCCGGCACGCGTCCGCGGGTTACGATCGAGCTAGTGGGCGCCGCCACTCGGCGGGGCGGGAGGTAGGTCGTGAACAGGGAGGATGCCCGGGAGGAGCGAGTGGCGAAGAGCGAGTTCGACTCGCTGCTCGAAGCGCTCCCTGACGCCGCCATCGTCGTCGACGCGTCGGGTGGCATCACGGCGGCCAACTCCCCGGCGGGCGTTCTCTTCGGGTGCGATGCCCAAGAGCTCGTCGGACTGGCCGTCGACGAGCTGGTGCCCGAAGCGCAGCGGGGCGGCCACGTGGCGCGCCGCAACGGGTTCCTCGCGTCCGACGATCGCCGCCGCCCCATGGCCTGGGGGCGTTCCCTGCGCGCCCTGCGACGCGATGGGGCCACTTTCGCTGCGGAAGTGGCGCTCAGCGCCGTCGAGCGCCCGGACGGCGTTCGAGTCCTGGCGCTGATCCGGGACGTGGGCGACCGCGAGGCCGCTGCGGCGAAGCTTCGGCAGGCGAACGAGAGCCTCGAGGCGCGTGTTCGCGACCGCACTCTGCGCCTCGAGACCGCCCTCGCGGAGCTCGAGTCGTTCACCCACGCGGTGTCCCACGATCTTCGTGCGCCGCTCAGGACGCTCGGAGGGTTCGTCACTGCGCTTCAGGAGGACTGCAGCTCCCAGCTCGACGAGACGGGTCTCGAGTACCTCCGGCGCATCTCGGCAGGTCGCGAGCGAATGGTCCGGCTCATCGACGACCTGTTGCGGCTCTCCAGAGTGACGACCGTGCCGGTTCGACGCAGCGAAGTCGACGTCACGGCGCTCGCCCGCGCGCTCGGGGAGGAAATCGACGAGCGCTATTCCGGCGTGCAGGCGACGCTGCTGGTCGAGGAAGGCCTCCGAGCACGCGCCGATCCCGACCTGTTGCGCGTAGCCCTCGACAACCTGCTCGACAACGCACGCAAGTTCAGCTGCGGCGCCGTCGCGCCCGTCATTCGCGTCGGCGCGACCCCTGGCCCGACCGGCCCCGTCTTCTTCGTCAGTGACAACGGCGCCGGCTTCGATCCCCAGTTCGCCGGCAAGCTCTTCGGCGCCTTTCAGCGGCTCCACTCCGTTGCGGAGTTTCCGGGCACCGGCGTCGGCCTCGCCACGACCCGACGGATCATCTCGAGGCACGGCGGCACGATCAGCGCCGAAGGCCGTCTCGGCGAGGGCGCGACGTTTCGCTTCACCCTGCCCGAGGGGGGAGCGGCGTGAGCATCGTGGCGGCGACGGCGGCGCCTCCCGTCAAGCCGGCCTTGGCCCTCCTCGCGGTGTGCCTCCTGCCGTCGCTGCTCCTTCTGGCGGGCGTCGACTTCGGGCTCGCCGCCAGCGACCAGGCCGAAGCCGATGGTCGCGGGCACGTCGTTCACGCCCTCCTCGAGTGGACGGCCGTCGTGCTCGCCGCCGTCATCGCGCTCTTCGCGTACATCAACAGTCGCGTCGCGGAGGCTCCGGTCCTCCACGTCATGGGCCTCGCGCTGGGTGCGAGCGGCGCCCTGGACGCGTTCCATGCCCTGACCGCCCTGGATCTCGTGCACGGTGGTGCCGTGGAGCCGGCGCGGTTCGGTCCCTTCACGTGGATGGTGTCTCGAGCGTTCAGCGCCGTCATCTTGCTGGGTGGCGCGCTGCTCGTGGTGTCGCGCGGCACACGCCGATTGCGCTTCGGTCGTCTCACGGTGGCCGTGGTCGGGGCGGTGCTCGCATCGACTCTCGGTGTCGTCGCAGCGCCAGGGCTACCGGAGGCCATGATCACCGCCAGCGTCGTCGCCCGCCCCTTGGACGTTGGGCCGCTCGTCCTCTTCGCGGTGGGTGCGGTCACGGTCTTCCCGCGCCTGCACCGAGAGGCGCCGAGCGCGTTCACCGCGGCGCTCTGGGTGGGCTCGATTCCTCAGGTGGCGACGCAGCTCCACATGGCGTTCGGTTCCACCCAGCTGTTCGATCACCACTTCATGGTCGGTCACGCGCTGAAGGTCGTGGCCTACGCCGTCCCCCTCGGTGGCTTGCTCCTCTCCCATCACCAGACGGTGCGCGGCATGGCCGCCGCGAGAGCCGCCCTGGAAGCTCGCACCGGGGAGCTCGAGCGGGCCCACGGCGAGCTGGAGGCCTTCGCCTACAGCGTTGCCCACGATCTTCGACAGCCACTCCGTGCCCTGGAGGGTCACGGTCACGCGCTCGTCGACGACCATCCCGACCTGCCCGATGACGCCCGGCAGCTCGTCGACCGTATTCGGGCGAACGCGCTCCGCATGTCCGCCTTGCTCGACGCCCTTCTCGATGCCACCCGCGTCACGGGACACCGGCTGCGCGCCTCGGACATCGATCTGTCGGAGGTGGCGCGTACGGCCGCGCGCGAGCTTCAGGCGGCGGATGCCGCGCGCACCGTCGAGGTCAGGGTTCAGGACGGCCTGCGAGTGCACGGCGACCCCGACCTGATCGGCCAGCTGGTTCGCGTCCTGCTCAGCAACGCGTGGAAGGCGACCCTCGCCGCGGAGCGCCCGTGCATCGAGGTGGGCGCAGCCGACGGTGCAGAGTGCGCGATCTTCGTCCGCGACAACGGCGTGGGCTTCGACATGGCGCACGCGGGCAAGCTCTTTCGACCCTTCGAGACCCTGCACGCGCCGGGGCAGTTCGGGGGCGTGGGAGCGGGGCTCGCGGCAGCCAGGCGCGTCGTGCAGCGGCATGGCGGTCGCATCTGGGGGGAGGCTGCGCCGAAAAGTGGCGCCACCTTCTTCTTCGTACTGGGAGGTCAGGTGGCATGAGCATGAAGGCGACGCGAAGCGAGAGAACACTGCTCCTGGTCGAGGACAACCCCGACGACGAGCTGCTGACGCTGCGGGCGCTCCGCAAGGCGCCGCTCCACAACGACATTCACGTCGTCCGAGACGGAGCGGAAGCCCTGGACTACCTGCTTGCGCGGGGCAGTCACGCCGCGCGCCCGCCGCCGCTCCCGAGCGTCGTGCTCCTCGACCTGAAGCTGCCCAAGGTGGACGGGCTCGAGGTCCTGCGGCGAATTCGTGCCGACGAGCGGACGCGGACGCTCCCAGTGGTCGTGCTCACGTCGTCGGATCTCGACCGGGACGTCGTCTCCAGCTACGAGCTGGGCGCGAACAGCTTCGTGACGAAGCCCGTCGAGTTCGCAGAGTTTCAGCGCGCGGTCGCGCAGCTGGGCCTGTACTGGGTGCTCGTGAACCGCGCCCAACCCCGGGCGGCCCCGTGACTCTCGCCGCGCGTCCACTGGAAGTCCTCGTGGTCGAGGACGACCCCGACGATGCCGCGCTCCTCGTTCGGCACTTGCGACGGGCGGGGCTCGTCGTCCGCCATCGTCGCATCGACACGCTGGCAGCGCTCCGGACCGCCCTGGCCGAGCAGGTGTGGGACGTGATCCTCTCCGACTTCTCGCTCCCGGGGTTCGACGGCCTCACGGTGTTCGACGCGGTCTCGCAGGGCCGGCAGCGGCCGCCGTTCGTGCTGGTGTCGGGGCACCTCTCGGAGGCCCAGGCGGCCGCGGCCATGCGCGCGGGCGTCGCCGACTTCGTCCGGAAGGACCAGCCCGAGCGGCTCGCGCCCGTCGTCGAGCGGGAGGTCACCGCGCGTCAGGGTAGGAGTCGGATCGAGGCGGCGCTTCGGGAGAGCGAGTCGCGCCTCGCACAGGTCCTCGGCCAGCTTCCCGTTCTCTTGTGGACGACCGACGAGGCGACGCGGGTCACCTCCACGTCCGGCGGCCGAACGCACGCGGGCGGGCCGCGCAGCGTCGGGTTCGATGTGCTGCTCGCGCGGCTGGACGCCGACCCGCCGGATCCGGATCTGGCGTCCGCGCATCGCCGGGCGCTCGCCGGCGAAGAGGTCCGCTGCGACCTCGGCGAGGGCGACGCCTGGTTTCACTGCGAGCTTCAGCCGCTGCGCGGCCCGGACGGTGAGATCGTCGGCGTGGCCGGGTTCGCTCACGACGTCACCGAGCGCCGCAAGCTGGAGCAGCAGGTCGTGGCGGCGCAGCGCATGGAGGGCCTCGGGCGCCTCGCCGGCGGCGTCGCCCACGACTTCAACAACGTGCTGACGATCGTCCTGGCGCACGCCGAGTTCATCCTCGAGGACAGCGCTCCGACCTCGTCGATCGCGGGGGACGCCACCGTCATCCGCGACGCCGCGGTGAAGGCATCTTCGCTGGTCGCGCAGCTCCTCGCCTTCAGTCGCCGACAGGTGATGCGCATGGAGCTCCTGGACCTGAACCGCTCGGTGTCGGACCTGGAGCGCATGGTGCGGCGCGTGATCGGCGAGAACGTGGCGCTGTCCGTCCAGCTCGCGCCGCGGCTGCACCCGGTCATGGCGGACGCGGGACAGATCGATCAGGTCATCCTGAACCTCGTCGTGAACGCTCGCGACGCGCTGCGCGAGGGGGGGCGCATCGTCGTCGCGACGAGCAACGAGACCGTGACCTCCGAGTTCGCGCGCACTCATGTCGGCATCAGGAGTGGGGACTACGTGCGCGTCTCCGTCGTGGACGACGGCGTGGGCATGGACGAGGCGACACGCAGCCGCGTGTTCGAGCCGTTCTTCACCACCAAGGGCGCGGGCGCGGGTACCGGGCTGGGCCTCTCGACCGTGTACGGCATCGTCAAGCAGATCGGCGGCTCGGTCTACGTCACTTCGGACCTCGGCCGCGGCACCCGGTTCGACGTCTACCTCCCGCGGGCGACGGGCGTCGCGCGGGAGCGTCGCGTGCAGGCGCCCGCCGGCGATCTACGTGGAGGGGAGACCGTGCTCGTGGTGGAGGACGATCCGATTCTCCGCAAGTCTGCGGCGCGTGCGCTCTCCAGCTTCGGCTATCGCGTGGTGACCGCCGAGGACGCGGGGCTGGCCCTCGAGACGTGGCGCGCGGCGCCGGGGACGATCGACCTGGTGCTCACGGACGTGGTCATGCCCGGCCCGCCCGTGAAGCAGCTCACGGACGCCGTCCTATCGGGCGGCGAGACGCGCGTCGTCCTCATGTCCGGCTACTCCGAGCAGATGCTCGTCGCGCAGGGGGACTTCGAGGGCCTGCCCTTCGTCTCCAAGCCGTTCACGCCGACGTCCCTCGCCCACGCCGTCCGGAAGGTGCTGGACTCGCACGACGACCCTCCCCGACGCGCCGTGCGCGTGTCGGGTGTCGGGCCGAGCCCCGCGGCGCTCGGGCGGCGCAAGGGGGCGCTCGGCAAGTGAGCGGCGCGGCGTCACGCGGACCTGAGGGTCACCGGCACCATGGACGCCGTGAGCACCACCTTCGCCGAGAAGCCGGAGACGGTCCGGGCCTCGCGCTCGGTGTCCGGCGCAAGCCGGGGGCGAGGCGCCAGCACGACCCGGTTTCGGCCCTGCGCCTTCGCGTCGTACAGGGCCCGGTCGGCGCGTTCGAGCACGCGCTCCCAGGGCTCGCGCTCGTCGCCGCACGCCACGGCCACGCCCCCGCTCACGGTCACCGGCGCCTGCGACCCCGGCGCGCGGCTCGCCGTGGCGATCGACGCCAGGCAGCGCTCCGCCACGGCGCACGCTTCGTTCGTGCCGGCACCCGGCAGCACGACCACGAACTCCTCGCCGCCCAGGCGGCCAATCAGATCACCCGAGCGGGCGCTGCCCGCGAGCGTCTCGGCCACGAGGCGCAGCACGTCGTCGCCGGCGTCGTGTCCCAGCGTGTCGTTCACCTGCTTGAAATGATCCACGTCGAGGAAGAGCAGGGCGTAGTCGTCCTCCGACGCCGCCATGCCGCGAAGCACGGCCTCGATCGCGCGGCGGTTGAGCAGCCCGGTCAGCGGATCTCGCGACGCCTCGTGACGCAGCCCCGACCGTTCGCCCCGGACGCGACGGAGCGCATCCCGCTCCCGACGCAGCCGGAGCTGGGCCAGCACCCGCGACCGCAGCTCGGTGGTTCGGCCGATGTCCGCCACGAACTCGTCGGCGCCCGCCTCGAACGCGCGCACCGCGACGGCTTCGGCCGCCGGCGCTCGGGAGAAGAGCACGACGCGGTGGCGCCGATCCGGCGCCGTCTCGCAGAGCGCGCGGCACAGCTCGAAGCCATACGTCCCCACTTCGGCCACCTCGATGAGCACGATGTCCGCCGCCTCTTCTTCGATCGCCGCCTCGAGGTCGTTGGCGCGGACGATCGTCACGCACCGGTGCCCGTCGTTCTCCAGCGCCGAGGACAGCTGCGTCGGCGCGCAGGGCGAGACGACGAGAATGGTCGCTTCCTCCGGCCACGCTCGAGAGAACGCGCGGCTGCCCGAGTCGGGCACGAGGGAGTCGACGGTCGGCGCGCGCTTCACGCCACCGCTCGCAGCTCGGCCGCGCGTCGGCGCGCACGTCGAAGGGGAACCACCGGCGCAGCCGCCCTCGGAACGTCCTTGCGCGGGTCGGCCGCCTCGGGCGCTGCGCCGGACGGGAGCAGCCTGGCGCGGAGCCGGGCTACGGCCTCGGTCCGGAGCTGGCACGCGCGCGCTTCGGTCACGCCGAGCTGCGCGCCGATGGCGGCAAGGGTCATCCCCTCGTCGAACGACATCCGGAGCACGCGTTCGAGGCGAGGTGGGAGCTCGCGCCGGGCCGCGGCCGCCGCGCGCCACAGACGGGCCCGGTCGAGCAGCTCTTCCATTCGCGGCTCGTCGCCGCCGGGGCCCATGGCCATCTGCAGACCCTCGTCTCCCAGCGTGTCGAAGCTGACGCTGGAGCTCCGATGCGAGCGCAGGCGCCGATGATGGTACTTGCCGAGGTTCCAGCCGAGCGACGCGGCGACCTCCGAGCTCTCGGGTGGCCTGCCGAGTGCGCCGGTGAGGCTTCGCTCCGCGTTCTCGAGCGTCGAAACGGTGGCGAGCTGCGTCCTCGTCAGCCCGCATACCCTGCGGACCTCGTCGATCATCGCGCCGCGAATCCTCTGGATCGCGTACGCCTCGAAGCTCCTGTCGTCGCTGCTCTCGAACCGGCCCAGCGCGCGTACCAGCCCGACTCGGCCCGCACCGGCGAGCTCCTCGACGTCGACGCTGGCGGGCATTCGGCGCGCGAGCGACCGCGCGATGCGATCGACGGCTGGCGCCAGCTTGCGTGCCCACTCGTTCCGAACCCGATCCTGCGTTGCGTTCTCCATGAGTGCCTCTCCTCGGCGGTGGGGCAGAGAGCAACGGGCGTGCCGCCCCGCTCACCGTCCCCGCGTCACGCACGGAGTCGAGGGATCCTGGCCACTTGCAGCAGCCTCGCGCGCACGGATCGCGAGGCAGGAGGGTCACTTCGACCCTGTCCGGGTCGCTGGGACCCGGGTCGAAGCGACCCTCCGGAGGCCTCTTGAGCGGCGAGTCCCGCGCGCGTGTCGTCGTCGTGGACGACGAGGAAGGCATCCGTGCCGTCGTCTCGCGCGTGGCTCAGAAGCTCGACATCGCCCCTTCGGCCTTCGGGTCCGCGGAGGAGGGGCTGGCAGAGGTTCGCTCGGCGCCGGACGCGATCGGCGTCGTCGTGACGGATCTGCACCTGCCGGGCGCGAGCGGGCTCGACCTGCTGCGCGACCTTCGTTCGGAGTGCCCGGACCTCCCGGTCCTGCTCATGACGGGACGCGCCACCATCGACTCCGCGGTGGAGGCCATGCGGGCCGGGGCCTGGGACTACCTGGTGAAGCCCTTCGAGTCGGTCGCCGTCCTGTCGGCGGCGCTCGAGCGCGCCCTCGCGCACCGCCGGCTCGTGCAGCGCACACGCTTTCTCGAGTCCCGGCTCGCCGTGGCCGATCGCTTCGACGGGATCATCGGCTCGTCCGCCGCCCTCCGGGAGACGCTCGCGCTCGCCGACGTCGTGGCCCCCACCGAAGCGACCGTCCTGGTGCTCGGAGAGAGCGGCACCGGGAAGGAGCTCCTCGCGCGGGCCGTGCACGATCGCAGCCGCAGATCTCGCGGCCCGTTCGTCGCGCTCAACTGCTCGGCGCTCACCGAGACGGTTCTGGAGAGCGAGCTCTTCGGTCACGTGAAGGGCGCCTTCACGGGCGCCGTGTCCGAGCGTCGCGGCCTCTTCGAGCAGGCCACGGGCGGGACGCTCTT
>CAZARU010000116.1:0-20881 GCA_964487605.1 uncultured Polyangiaceae bacterium | reverse complement strand
GGCCGCTGCAGGCGTGGGCGGCGCCGCGGGCTCGGGCGGCTCCGCAGGCGCGCCGGGCGGGAGCGGGGGCGCGGGCGCAGCCTGTCCCGCGGATCCGACGCCCACGGGGGGTCCGTGCCCGTCCGCGTGCACGGGCGGCTGTCAGGGCGGCACCTGCACGATCTCCTGCGTCGGCGACGCGGCGTGCGACGGCGTGGATCAGACTTGCCCGGCGGGCTTCGCGTGCCGCGTCGTGTGCGACGGCGTGGACTCCTGCGACACGGCGACGGTCACGTGCCCCGACGCCCACGCCTGCACGCTCGAGTGCGCGGGTGGGAACGACGCGTGCGGGGACGTTCGCCTCGTGTGCGGGTCCGGCTCCTGCTCCATCGACTGCGGGGCCGACGGCGAGTGCACGGGCACCGAGGTCCAGTGCGGCACCGGCGCCTGCTCCGCGGCGTGCTCGGGGAGCGCGACGCCTGCGCTGCAGGGTTGCTCGAGCTCCTGCGGCTGCACGGGCTGCTGAACCCGGGCCCGCGCGGCGCGGGAATCGGCGTCGCCGGCACCGTCGCGCTTGATGGGTGCACACCTGGGTGTACACTCAGGTGTCATGAAAAAGACGAACGCGCTGGAAGTGCGGCGGAGCCTCGGCAAGGTGCTCGAGCGGTTGGCCCGCGATGGCGACCCGATCCTGGTGGAGCGAAATCGCGAGCCGGCCGCCGTGCTCATCTCGTTGCGCGATTTCGAGGAGCGCTTCGTGGACAAGGTCGCTGCCGCCCAGCGGACGCAGCTCGCGGAGGAGATCCTGGCGATGCGGCAGCGAGCTCGAAGGACGCGCAAGGATGCGGTCGCCATGGTGCGCGAGCTCCGTGGCGAGCTGCCGTGATCTACGTCGTGGATGCGTCGATCGCCGTGAAGTGGTTCGCGCCCGACGGGGACGCCACGGATCGCGTCGCCGAGTCCGTGTTGCACCAGCTGGTCAGGCAGCCACGGGGTTTCGTCGTTCCGGAGCTGTTCTTCCACGAGCTGCTCTCGGTGCTGTGTCGTCGGCTAGGGCAGGCTCGCGATGTGAGCGCCGCCATGGATCGAACGGTTCGCCTGGGCATCCGCAGGGTGCGCCTCGACGAGCGGCTCACCCGCCGTGCCGCGCGGCTCGCGTTCGATCAGCGCATCACCGGCTACGACGCCTGCTATCTGGCCCTGGCGCTCGAGTTCGGCGGGACCTGGCTCACACTGGACGCGAGAGCGCACGCGCGAGTCGCTGCCCTGGGTGCGTCCTCGGTCCCTGAGTGACCTCCGACGCACGACGACGACTTTTCGAGCAATGTGGGCGAACGGTGCCCATGGTCGAACTTCCGGCGAGGGCGTACTCTTCCTCGTCGGATCGAGGTGACGGATGCGGTGGACGACGGCGGCGACGTGTCTCGGGGCGATCGGCCTCGGTGCGACGCTCTTCTCCGCGTGCGGCGGAGACGAGAGCGGGTCGAAGGGCTCGCGCGGAAGCGCCGGTGCGAGCGGGTCTTCGAGCGACGCCGCGGGAGGCGCGGGTGGATCGGCGCTCGACGGCAGCGGCGGAAGCGCGGCCGGCGGCTCGAGCGCGATGGGTGGCGCGGCGGGCTCCGCGGGCGAGAACGACGGGTCGGTCGACGCGGGCCCGACGTGTACCCCGCGTGACGAGCTCGCGGCGCCGGTGCCCCGCACCGTCGACGTCCAGAGCGCGTGCACGCCCGTCACCGGCTGCGGCGGCGACCTCGCGGGCACGGTGTGGGAAGTCGAGACCGTCTGCGTCGAAGAGGACCGCCTGTTCGGCAACGTGCGCGCCGTGTGCTCCGCGGCGACCTTCGGCTCGGTGTTTCAGGCGACGCCCACCGGCACCGCGACCTTCGACGCGACGACGGCCGAGGTGAACCTGGAGATCGCTCTCTCCTTCTCCGTCGACTTCCCGAATGCCTGCCACGGCTGTCGGTGCGGCGATCTGGAGTCGAACCTGATCTCCGCGGGGCTCACCAGCGCTTCGTGCAACCCGCAGTGCCTGGGCGGGACGTGCTTCTGCACCCTCGACCGGACCTTCCGTCTCTCGGCGAGCGCGCCGTACACGACCGGCGTCGATTCGCTCGACCTCGCCTCCGGCGAGTCGCTTCCGTACTGCGTCAGCGGTGACACGCTCCGGCTCGAAGACCCCGGCAACGCGATCTACACGCTGCGTCCGCCCGAGCACTTCCGCACGCCGGAGATCTGCGACGGCCTCGACAACGACGGCAGCGGCGCCATCGACGACGACCTGGCCGAATGCACGACCTGCTCCACCGTCGGCGCGTGCGCCGGGGGCGTCGACTCCGAGTGCATGGGAACCTCGGGCTGGTCGTGTACGTACACGTCGCCGCTCTACGAGAAGACCGAGACGCTCTGCGACGCCATCGACAACGACTGCGACGGCCAGACCAACGAGGGGCTCGCCTGCGTCGAGATCTGCGATGGCATCGACAACGACGCGAACGGCACCGTCGACGACGGTGCCATCGGGGGCCCCGCGTGCAGCCGCGTGGGCGTGTGCGCCTCGGGGTTCGCGGCCTCGTGTTCCGGCGCCTCGGGGTGGTCGTGCAGCGCGTCGTCCGCGGGGTTCGAGGCCGCCGAGACGAAGTGCGACGGACTGGACAACGACTGCAACGGGCTCACCGACGAGCGCTGCTGCGCCGCGGGCTCGGCGAAGATGTACTACGCCACGATCGACGTCGCGAGGACCGGCGCCTTCGTCGTCCGCTCGAACCTCGACGGCAGCGGGGCGCAGACGCTCGTCACGCTCCCGCTGGCGTCTCTGCTCGACGTCGCGATCGACCCGGTCGGTGGCAAGATCTACTGGGCCAACATCACCGACAACCTGGTCCAGCGTTCCAATCTCGACGGCTCGAACGTCGAGACCGCGCTCACGGCATCGTTCCAGCCGAGGCTGGCCCTCGACCTCGCGGGAAGGAACATCTTCTGGAAGGGGCCCATGGGGATCACGCGGACGAGCCTCGACGACCTCACCAGCAGCCAGACCATCCACCAGGGCGCTTCGCCGCTTACGATGACCGCCGACTCGCAGCGAGGCTGGCTCTTCATGGGGGAGGGTCAAGCCGTCTCCCGCGTCGGCTTCGACGGCACGGGGTACGTCCAGCTCGCGGGGCTGATGACCGTCGGGCAGGTCATCGAGGGCATCGCCGTCGATCCGATCGGCCTGAAGGTCTACTGGGCCGCCACGGACGCGCTCTATCGTTCGAACCTCGACTTCACCGACCCGGAGCGGATCCTGGCCGTGAGCTATCCCCACCACGTCCGCGTCGCGCCGGTGTCGCGCCGCCTCTACTGGTCGGATACTCCGAACCACGACATCTTCTTCATGGACATCGGATCCACGACGCCCACGGCGGTCGGCCTCGACGTCAACACCGTACGGCTCGGTGACATCGTCCAGTGCCCGTGAGCCGGAGGGGGCTCAGTCGGAGGGCAGGGCCTCGATGACTCCGATGCCGAGGGTCCCGCCGAGATAGAGCGCGGTCGACTCTCGGTACGCCCCGCCGGGGAGCTCCACGTCGCCTCGGTGGTAGCTCCCGTGGGCGCAGAGGAAGACGATGCTCACCGGGTTGATGCACGCCTGGGTCTCGAGCTGATCGATGGGCGTACCGGGGCCCGTCTGCCGCGCGAAGATCCGGGTGGCCGCGCCGTGGAGGCGAAAGCCGTCGAAGTGGACCGTGGCGAAGCCGCCGACCGCCGGCTCCGTGTCGATCCGGCGCTCGGCGTGATCGCCGGTGTAGTAGCGCCCGCCCAGGACGAGGCTCGCCGTGCCCGCCACCTCGACGACGATCCCGTTGCCGGCATACTGATATCCGACGTGGGCCTCGGGCAGCTCGAACGACGAGCGGTAGATCTTGTTGTTCCCCAGGAGCTGCAGGCCGAGTCCGATCCGGGCGAACGGTCCGTGCGTGTCGCCGAAGTACCCACGGACGCCGCCGGTCGAGCTCCAGTCGAGCTCGCCCTCGAGGCCGTCGGTCCCACCTCCGATGGCGCCGTAGAGCTGGAAGCGCCCCGTCGCGTGGTTGCTCGTCACGATCACGTCGGGATCGACCGCGAACAGGAAGCCCACCGTGGTCGCGTCCGCGTCGCTTCCGCGAATGCGGTACGACCCGACGCGCAGGCTCAGCAGGTCGTAGAACACGGAGCCCTCCGTGCCCGCGCGCTCGTCCTCCGCGTCGCCGTCCGACGACGCGGCCGGAGCACTTGCCACGTCCTGGGGCGTCGTGCCGCCTGCGGTGGCCGAAGCGGGCGCGGGCTGGCCGGCATCCGAGCGCCACTGGCCTCGCGCGGTGGCGCTCGCGCACAGCACGATGAGACTGACTGCGATGGGGGACGTTCTCACGAGCGTTGCTGGTGCAACAGACGCGCCACGGCTCCCGAAGCTTCATCGCGCGCCCGCACGATGCCGAGTGTCAACGGCCGATGACGTCGCGACTCCGCCACAGTTTGCCGGCGGGGAAGGGACGGCTCGGCGTGACCGTAGAACGCCGGGCGCCACGCCGAAGATCGCGTTCGCCGAGTGTGCGACGCGAGTGCCGTCCGATCGTCACCGAAGCTTCGTCGAGACGATCGGGTACTCGTCCGCGGTGCGCCAAGGGAGCTCGGGCCACCACGGTTCGATCGGGGGCGGCCGCGCGGGCTCCACGCTCTCGCCGGGCCTGGGCGCCGCGACGCGAACGCCGGCGCCCTTCGCCGCGACGAGGACCCGCTCGATCGGCTCCGTCCAGCCGTGGAACGCGAGATTGAACAAGCCCCAGTGGATCGGCAGAAAGACTTCGCCGCGAACCAGGACGTGCGCGCGCACCGCCTGCTCCGGACCCAGGTGCCAGTCGGGCCACGCGTGGCCGTACGCGCCGACCTCGATCATCGTGACGTCGAACGGACCGAGTCGCGAACCGATCTCGCCGATCCCGGGGAACATGCCCGTGTCCCCGGAGAAGAACGCGCGTCGTCGCTTCCCCACGAACGCGTACCCCGACCACAGAGTTCGGTTCTGGTCGAGCAGGTGGCGCCCCGAAGCGTGTCGCGCGGGTATGGAGACGACGTCGACACCGCCGACGGAGCGCTTCTCCCACCAGTCGAGCTCGACGATGCGAGCCTCGGGGACACCCCAGTAGACGAGGTGAGCTCCGACTCCGAGCGGAGCGATGAAGGTGGTGTCCCAGTCCTTCATCGAAAGGATCGTCTCGTGATCGAGGTGGTCGTAGTGGTCGTGGGAGATCACGACCGCGTCGAGCTTCGGCACGTCAGTGAGAGGGAGCGGAGGCTCGTACCATCGCTCCGGTCCCAGCCAGGTCACCGGGGAGCAGCGTCGTCCCCACACCGGATCCGTCAGGAAGCGACGCCCCTCGATCTCCACCAGCAGCGTCGAGTGCCCGAGCCACGTGACGCGTAGCCCCGACTCGGGAGCCAGCTGGAAGCGCCTCGCGTCGATGGCGACGAACGGCGGCGTGACGGTGGGGCGTCCATGCTCGTTGGCGCTGAACATGGCTTTCGCGGCGCCCCAGTCGTCGTTCCACAGGGGCTGCGGGTTCTCGAAGACGCCGTTCGCGTGCCATGGCGAGCTCTCCATGCGCTCGAGCCGGTCGCCCGCGGGCGCCTTGCCGAACGCTGCCCACCCATCGACCACGGGGATCGCGACGAGCGCTCCGACGAGCAGGAACGTGGCCCCGACGCCCCGCAACATCCGGCGACGCCGGCGACTGCGCCGAGGGCGCGCCTGGCTCTTCGATGCGGACTCAGTCGGCTCCACGCGGGCAGTTGGTCACACTTCAGCGGGGCTGGCGAGGCACGAGCGACGCCCGCCGATGACGACGACGCGCCGACGAGGTCGCGAGGTGGGAGTGGTAGCGCCAGGTTGACCAAGAACCTGACCAACTCTGAGCGCTTCACCTCCGCCGGCCGCGGGATGGCCGCGGTCAACGTCTACGACGCGAAGACGCCTCTGTCGCGGCTGCTCCGGCGCGTTCGGTCGCGTCCTGATCGCGCAGGCGCGGCTCGAGGGGATCTCGATCCTGTCCGCGGACTCCGTGTTCGACGACTACGACGTGACGGTGATCCGCGCGCGGTGAAGGCGGCCGGTGGCGCCGGGATCACCCGGGCTCCGCGCCGACGCTCAGGAGCGCCCCTCACCCACCGCGCAGACCGCCTCGGAGGGGTTGGGCTCGACGGGTCGCTCGTTGAACAGGGCGGTCTGGGTGACGGAGGAGTCGTTCCAGTAGTGATAGGGGGCGAGGTGGACGTCGCCCTGGGGATCCTTGACCAGGAAGAGCGTCGTCGTCCGGCGCGCCGAGGGCGAGACGCCGTCCTGGTCCGGCGAGGCCACGACGAGCTGGATCCCGAGCTCCGTGGCGAAGCGCAGGAGCTGGTCGCGTCTGCCGGCGTCGATCCCGTAGAAGGCCTCGTCGAAGAGCAGGGGGCGGACGCGCGCGCCGGCGTTGTCGAACATCAGTTTCGCCAGGGCGAGCACGAGGAGGTAGTTCGGTACACCCTGCTCGCCGCCCGAGCCGAGGGCCCGGAGCTCCCGGGTGAGCTCGGTGTCGTCTCCGCCGGTGCTGCGCATCGACAGGCGGTAATCGAACCAGCGCCGGTAATCGAGCAGCTCCGGCACGTCCGCGCCGCGGTCGAGCTGGCGCACTTCGTCGAGGCGGGCGTCCACGAACTCGCGGAACCTCCGACGGCTCGTCTCGTCGAGCACGCTGAGCTTGCGCACCAGCCCGACCAGCTCGGCGGCGTCGGCGCGGGGCGTGACCTTGAACTGGTAGCGCGTCGTGCCGAAGCGCAGGCCCTCCAGCAGGTCGTTCATCTCGCGCACCGTCCGGTGCAGTCGCTCGACCTGGTCCTGCAGCTCGCGCGCCAGATCTCCCATGACCAGCCGATCCATGAGCTCGCGGGTCTTCTCGTTCACGACCTCGCGCTGCTCGACGAGCCTCTTCTCCAGGTCGGCGAGGACGCTGGCGAGCGACTCTCCGCGCCGGTCCTCGACCCGCAGCTCGTCGCCGAACCAGGTGAGGCCGAAGCGGCCCGCCCACTCGATGTTCGACACGCCGCGGGACCCGTCGCCCTCGATCTCCCGACACCCGGCGCCTTCGTGGCGGTCGGCATCGCGGAGCGCCGACTCGATCGCCGGCTCGCTCCTGAACTGGTCGCCGCGCTTCTCGATGCGCACGTGACGCTCCAGGGCATCGTCGTCGAGCTCGGCCTCCGACTTCCCGAGGACGGCCCGCAGCCGCCCGGCGTTCGACGCCAGCGCGGCGCCGAGGTCGCCGATGCGGTTCTCGAGGGCGGAGACGCCCCGTCGTGCGGTGTCGAGCTCGGCGCGCTTGCTCGCCTCGAGCGTGAGAGCCTCGCGATGGGCGTCCACGGCCGCGCGCTCTCGCTCTCGCAGCCGGTCGAGGTGCCGCTCCAGCTCCTCGATGCCGGCGCCACGTACCTGCGCCCGAAGCGCCTCCACGCCAGCGAGGAGTTCGGACCGCCGACGCGCGGTCTCCTCTGCCCGCGTGCGCGCCTCCTGGGCAAGCTCGGAGGCGTGGCTGCGTTCGAGCATCCGATGCTGAAGCGCCGCATGGGCCTCCAACAGCTCGCGATCACGTAGCGCCCCGAGCGCGTGCAAGAGCTCCGACGCTGCAGCGACGCCCTGCGCGGTAGCCTGGTACGCCATTACGGCCGAGTCGTGCGCCGCCTCCGCGCCGCGAAGGCGCTCGCGCGCGCCGCGAAGGCGCTCGTCGTGGGCGCGGCGCCGTGCCTCGGCGCCGAGCAGCCTGGGCTGGGATCCTCCCGGCCGGATCGCGGCGCCGCGGTGCTCGGTGTCGCCCAGCGCATCCGGTGGAGCTGGCTCTCCGAGCGACGGTGCCTGCGAGAGCAGGGTCGCGAGGGCGCGCAGCGCCTGCGGCGGCGTGCGCTTCGAGAACAGCCGCTCGACCCAGGCGGGGAGGACTGCGTCCTCTGCGTCGCGCACCACGACGCGCGCGCCGTCGTGCGGCAGAGCCCGCGCCCGCACGGCGGCGAGGTTGCTCGGCGCTGCGAGGAACGTCGCGAGGGCGCCGTCGCCGAGCAGGCTCTCGAGCGTCCCGAGGTCGCCCTCCGCGGCGCCCGCCTGAGGATCGAGGAGCTCGAAGAGCGGGGTCGCCTCGAGGCCGGCGGCGGCGAGGGCGGACCGCGCCTGCGCGAACCCTGCGACCGCCGGAGTCTCCTCCGCTCGTGCCGAGAGGTCGTCGACGTCGTTCCGCGCGCGCTCGAGCTCGTGGCGGCGCCGCGCGACGTCCTCGCGGCACGCATCCACCCGCGACCGCTCCGCCGAGAGCACGCGCTCCGCCTGCTCCTCGGCTTCGCGGTGGATGGCGGGCAGCGGGGGCGGCGGTTCGGCGACGAAGGAGGCGACGGCGTGGGAGCGCTCGGCGCCTGCGAGCGCGAGCACGGCACCGAGGGGATGCTCGACGCTCCTCACGGCCACGGCCGCGGCGTCCAGCCGCTCGGCTCGCGCCCGCCAGAGCGCGCAACGGGCGACGAACGCCCCACGGGCCTGCGCGTCGAGACGCGCCGCCTCGGCGTCGAGGGCTCGCGTCGCGGCGTCCGCGCGCTGCACGTCCCCCTCGGCGCGCCCCAGCAGCGCCTGCGCGCCGTGCAGTCGGACGAGCATGCCGTCCGGATCTCGGGCGTCGGCCGCGCGAAGCTCCTGGCGCGCCAGGTCGAGGTCGCTCTCCCTGACGGTGACGTCGGCGGCCAGGCGTTCGAGCTCGAGGGTGCTCGCGGCGGCGCCGTCGAGCGCTCGCCCGAGCTCCGCGCGCAGCTCGGCGGTGCGGCGGAAGGTGAGCAGCCAGCCATAGCGGGCGACGTCCTGGCGGTGCCCGCGGATCTCGTCCACGAGGGCGGCGACTTCGGCCGCGTAGCGTCGCTGACGTTCGAGCTGCTCGACCAACCCGTCGAGCTCGTCGAGGGCGTGGAGGCTCCGGAGAATGTCGCCGTAGACCTCCTCGTCGGGCGCCGGCAGGAGGCGGAAGAACAGGCTGGCGAAGTCGCGCGCCCCCGCGACGATCTCCCGATACGCCTTGGCCATCTTCCAGAAGCGGCAAACCTCCTCGTAGAGCGTCTCACCTCCGAAGAGGCGCTCGGCCAGGAGCTTCCGGTACTCGGTCATGCGCGCGGGGACGTCCGCCCTGCCCAGCGCGTCGCGCAGGGACTCGCGCGTCGCGGGGAGCCTGCCTTCCGGGCGCTCTTCCACGAGCGGAACGGCCTCCAGGGGTCCACGGTGCAGTACGCCCCATCGGTTCACGTCGGCGTCCATGGTGGTCGCCTCGATGCCGACGCCGGCGCAGAGGACGGCGCCCTCGGTCTCGTCGAACAGCTCGAGCACGGAGTACGCGATGGCCCCGCCCTCGTTCCCGACACCGCGCTCCGCGTCGAGGCGCAGCACGATCCCCTGGAGCGTCCGGCCGGCGTCGCGTCCCCCCGCGATCCGCGCGGCGGCGTTGAGCTCCACTTCGAGGGACCCGGTGAGCGCCAGGTGGATCGCGTCGAGCACCGTGGTCTTGCCCGAGCCGTTGTCCCCGAGCAGAAATAGGTGTCCCGCGTCGCGGATCTCGATCGTCTCGTCGACCAGGTTGTGGAAGTTCACGAGCCGCACGCGGCGGATCGCGAACCGGTGGGGCGGTCGCCCACGGCGAGACTCGCTCACGGCTCCGCCTCGGCGGCCCGGGTCCCTTCGGCCTCCTCCGCGCCATCCGACGTGCCGGCACCTGTGCCGAGCGCGACGGCGTCGTTCAGCGCGGATCTCCCGAGAACGCGCACGTCGTAGTGATGCAGCGCCGGCAGGCACTCGTAGAGGAAGCGGTCCGAGTCCAGACCGCTCCGCTCCTCTCGGGAAGGGGGGACCTCGGCCAGAAAGCGGTAGCGCAGCAGCGTCGGTGTCAGACCTCGCAGAAGTCGGCGGACGCCGTCGTCGTCCGGCGCCTGATCGGCGAGGGTCTCGGTCAGGCGCGTCCTCGCGAACGAGAACAGCTCGCCGAACTCGAAGCGCAGGGGCTCCGCGTCGTCGACGCCCGCGTTCCGCTCCTCGAGCAGGTGCTCGTAGAACTCGAGCACGAGCAGGAAGGCGATGCACTCGTCGCGACGGGTGAGGTCGAAGACGTCGTGCTGGCTCGGCTTCAACGCTCCGTTGTGCCACCGCGCCTTGTAGAGCCGCGCGCAGCGCGAGTCGATGACGAGACGCCAGCCGTAGAGCTCGTCGTAGAAGCGCTGGAACTCGGCCAGGTTGCGCCGGAGGAAGGCGAAGAGCTCGGGGTCGTCGCTCCGATAGAAGAACGGCGCCTCGACCAGCACGTTCAGCACGGCCTGGACGCGCTTCCTGGCGATGTGCTCGAAGAACGCTCCGGTGCGCCGCTCCGTCTCCTCGCTCACGGCTTTCTCCCGGTGCCGCGCCGCTGCAGCGAGACGATGCAGTCGGGGGCGAGCAGGCCGTGCCGCTCGTCGCCGAGAAGGGCCGTGCCCTCGGCGTCGGCGACGCCGACGGCGATCCGGACGAGGTCGCGTCCACGGTCGAGGTGGCGAGCACGGGCCACGTCGAGCCAGCGGCGCGCCACGTCGTCGCCGTCGGGGCGCGCGTGGGAGAGGCGCGCCTCCGGACGCCCCCCGAGGATCTCGCGCTCGAGCCAATCGAAGAGCTCCGCGAGCCGCCGCGCCCGGAGCGCCCGGGCCTGCTCCGGGGCCGTCTGCTTCGTGCGGAGCGGCTGTCGCGCACGGCGGCTCTCCGGTGCCGAATGGCGTCGAGGCACGGGTGGTGCCAGGCGCGCGGCCTCGGGTACGCGCCGGGTCCCGAAGCGCGCGTGGGCCGAGCCCAGCAACGCGTTGGCGAACGCCGACAGGCGCGAGTCTGCCCCGGCAGCCGGCAGCGTGGCGATCTCGGTCACGCGGGCCCGCAGATCCGCGAGGCGCGCGCTGCGACGCTCGAGCTCGCGCAGATGGCGGTGCATCTTGCGCAGCACGCCGCGCGCGGACTCGTCGATGCGCTGGCAGAGCGACACCAGGCGGCCGCGCTCGACGAAGAACGCGCGCTGGGCTTCCAGGGACTCGGCGGGATCTCGAAGCACGCCCGCGGCGCGGAACACCGCCGGCGCCTCAGCGCGCTCGCGCGACCCGAGCGCGTGCAGCTCGGCGAGGGCGCGGCGCGGCCGTGGCGCCGCGAGGTCGTCGAGACGCGCCGCGATCTCGGCCCGTAGGGTCTCGATGCGCGTGAGGTAGACGCCGACGTAGCGGTCGAGCCAGACGAGGATCGCGCGGAGCGCCGCGAGGTCGTAGGCGCGGGAAGCGAACGCCACCATGCTCGCGCGGAAGCCGAGGAGCTCCTCGCCGATGGCGTGGGCGCGATCGTCGATGGTCTGGACGAGGTGCAGCGCGCGGCGGGGCGCCTCCTCTCCACGCTCGCCCCGGTGCCACTGCACGGCGACCCGCTGGAGCTCCTTGATCGCCGCCAGGACGTCGATCATCAGGTCGCGCGAGTCGTCGACGCGTCCCTCGAGCCGCGCCTGCAGCCTCGCCTCGAGCCACTCGAGCAGGGCGACGGCGTCGTCCGTCAGGCGGTAGCGGAACCGCTCGCGCCGGATGTCCTTGTAGCCCCGGATCCTGAGCGGCTCGGCCCGGCGGTCCACACACCCCCACGCTTCGAGCTGCCCGAGGTCGCGCGAGAGCGTCTGCGTGTCCCAGGTGTCGTCCACCGCTCGCGCCGCGGGAGCGACGAAGCGCTCCAGGTCGTCGTGGAGCGGCTCGATCTCGTGGTCGCGCCGCAGCAGCAGCAGGCCGAAGAGTACGGTGACGTAGGCCGGAGAGCGCTCCGCCACGATGGCCGCGGCCACGGGATGCTCGAACGCGTCGAGCAGGATCGGAGCCGCGCCCTGCTCGAAGGCTTCGCGCGCGGCGCTCCCGAGCAGCGCCCTCGCTTCCCCCTCGTCCAGGCGCAGGACCATGCCCGCTCGCGAATACCAGCGCCCGCGAGACTCGGCAACGCGGCTCGTGAGAAGATCGACCCGCCATGCTGGAGCGGAGCGCGCCGCCCGACCTGTCGGCCCTCCTCGCGGAGACGCCGGGCCTGGATGCGGCGCTCGCCAGCCTCCTCGAGCGGCGTGAGAGGACGGGACGGTTTCCGCGTACGGTCACCCTCGCGGCGTCGCCGGCCGTGGTGAACGCGCTGTCCAGGTTGTTCACGGCGCGCGCCGTCAGGCGTGACGGCGCGGGGCGAGCTCGCGTCGACCTCGCGGCCTTCCTCAGGGCGAGCCGCTCCGGCGAAGCCGAGCTGGAGGCGCTGCTGTACGATGTCCTCGGACGCGAGCGGCGCGATCCCGCTTCGCGCGAGCGCACGCTCCGCGCCGAGCTGGAGGCCGGGCTCGCCGACCTCTCGGCGGCCGCCCGGAGCTCGGGCAGCCGTTCGTTCGTCACCTCAGAGCTCGAGCGGCTCGGCGACGCCGAGAGCGAGCTCACCCGGCGCGCGCTCCGAGACGGTGTCGCCGCCGCGCTGGCCCTGGCGCGGGACGTCGTGCGCTGCATCGACGCCCTCCCAACGATCCGCGATCCGGTCCGGATCCAGAACTTTTCTGCGCGCGTTCTGGGCAGCAGCAAGGCCCTTCGGCCGCGGGGCGACCTGTGGCGCGCGGTGGGCGCGGCGCTGGTAGACCACGACGCGGTCACGCGGCGAGCGCTCGACGAACAAGGCGTCCCACCGCACCGGACGACGGAGGTCGCGCGCGCTCTCGAGGTGAACGGCGTGTACCACGACGAAGCCGCCGCTTCGGTCCTGTGCTTCGGCCCTCTCGCGTACCGCAAGGGTGGCGAGGAGTTCGATCACGTGGCGCGCCACTCGCGGCTCGGCGAGGCGAGCCGGTTGATCGTGCACCAGCTCCGTGACGCCGCCTTCGAGCGTCCGCCGGCACGCCGGGTGACGGTCTTCGAGAACCTCACGCCGTTCTTCGACTACGTCGATGCGCTGCTCTACCGGTCCCGGGACGACGAGATCGTGCTCTGCTCGGGCGGCCAGGCGAGCTGGGCGGTCGTCGCCGTGCTCTCGGGGCTCGCGCGCTTCGGCCTTCCCGTCCGTCACTCCGGCGATCTCGATCGCTCCGGCGTGCTCATCCTGCGCAGCTTGAGGCGCCGCTCCGGCGCGCGCGTGGAGCCGCTGTTCATGGACGGAACCACGCACGCTCGCTTCGCGACGCTCGGCCAGCCGCTGAGCGCGCCGGAGCGTCGGCGCCTGGAGCGCCTGGTCGCGGAGGACTCGCGCGACGAGCTCTGCCACGACCTGCTGCGGGCGGTGCTCGCCTCGGGGCTCTGGGTCGAGCAGGAGCAGTTTGCGGAAGAGGTCGTCGAGGAGGCGCTGGGGTAGCGCCACGGTTGGGCTTGGGCTCCCTCCTGAAGATCTGGTGAACGATCACCGCAGCGCCTCCCCGGCGCTCCGCCGGCGCCACGAGCGCCCGGCAAGATCCCGTTGAATCACCAGGTGTTGCAGGCCTCGCGGCCGTACCTCCGTCGCTTTGAGTACTGTAACGGTTTGTCTTTCTGTACTCAAAGTGTCACCCTTTCCCCGTTGGCTACACGCAGGCTTCGACGGCTCTTGGGGCCCGGGCCGGCTTTCGGCACGGTGGCCGTCACGGTGTTCGTGCCGGCGGTGGACCGCGACGGGAATTCCATCGACCAGGCGGCCTGGCGCGAGGCGGCGCTCACCGTGTTGGGGCGCCTGTTTCGCGGCGCGACCGCGTTCCCGCCATCGCGCGGAGTGTGGCGCGACGACGAGCGCGGTGGACGGCTGGTCTTCGAGGAGACGTGCATGGTCGTCTCGTACGTGGCCGAGGCCGATCTGACGGACGATGCGATCGCCGAACTCGTGCGGTTTCTGAAGCGGCTGGGCCGTGAGGGGCGGCAGGGCGAGGTCGGAGTCGTGATCGGCAGCACGTACCATGGCATCACGGATTTCACGGAGAGCGCCCCATGAAGAAGCGACGGAAGCCCGGGTGGAAGAAGAGAGTCGAGCGCGGCATTCCAGCGCAGCGGGTGATCGAGCTCGGGCAGGATGGTGACGGACCGCTGGGATGGTTGGCGCTTCGCGCGGATCTGGAGAGTCGGTTGAGGTCGTCGGGCGGGCGTCCGTCTGATCCGAACTGGGACATCAAGCGGAACATCCCGTTCAGCAGCGAGCTCTGGGCGAAGCTCCTCCAGACCGCGAAGGAGCTCAGCGGTCAGGGACGCCAGGTCAGCGCGGGCCACCTCGCCGCCCAGCTCGTCGAGCAAGGGCTGGCACAGCTCACCGAAACCAGGGATGACGGCGTCGTTCGGACGGCAGAGGCGCGCGCTCCCTACGCGCGGGCCGCGCCGAGCGCGGGCGTCGCTCCGGGGAGTGCGCGCCAGGTCATCCAGCGAGCCCGGCGCGCCTACATCGAAGACTCCGTGCGTGGTCGAGGCGGCATGATTCACGGCGTCGCCGAGTTCCCCGTTCGTGGTGTGGAGAGGCTCTTTCGGCCCGTGGGGCTCCCGCTCGTCGAGAAGCGGCCCGGCGGTGCCCCGACGACGTCCCTCCTGGTCGCAGGTGCCGCGGGCACCGGCAAGACGACGCTGGCGACGGCGCTCGCCGTCGGACTCGCGCGGGCCCGAGAAGCTGTCGCGCTCTACCTGACCACCGAATCCGTTCCGACCGAGCTGGTGCATAAGGCCCGTCTGCTCGGCCTGCCCGAGGCTGGGGTCAAGCCTTGGGCCGGGGCCACCCCCGCAGTCGCCGGCGACATCGTCGTTCAGCATCTGGAGATCGTAGGGGGCGGCTCCGCTCCGCCGAGCACGATGGACGAGTCCATCGACGCCGTGTGGCGGCTCGTGAGCGAGGATTCGCGGCGCGACGTGCCGATCGCCGTCGCCGTGATCGACGCGTTCGGGCTTTTCGAAAGCGAGCATGACGGAGTGGAACGGCGGCGTGCCGTGGTGGGTCTCATCCAGGCGCTCGAGGCACGAGGCATCACGTCGATCCTCGTCGAGGAGACCCTCGACGCGTCACGGAGCTGGCTCTCGTTCGCGGTGGATCTCGTGTTCGAGCTGCACTTCGAACGCGATCCGGAGGGCGGACCCAAGACTCGGCGGCTGTCGTGCCCGAAGTCGAGGTACACGGCCGCGCTGGTCGGGCCGCACGACTACGGCCTCGAGGGCGAGTGCCCCGCGGTGTGACCAGACTTCCTCCTCGCCACGGCCCACGAGCCGCGCGTGCCCGCGCGGCCGCTGTTGAGGGCCGGAGGCCCGCGCGGCGTCGCGGTCGGGGGGTCGGCTCGAGGCTCGCGGGGCCGCTTCGGGAACGGCACGTCGGGGCCGCAGCGGGCGATCGTGGAGATCGGGAGCGCTGATGGGCGCGCAGGGTGTCGCGCTGTCGGGCGCACAGGGCGTCCACGGTCGTGCCCGCGCGGACATCGAGCGGGTCTGCGGGTAGTGGCGGCGATGGCCGTGGTCGCGTGAGGGGGCGGCGATGCCGCTCGTCCCGAGCGCGCCGTTTCGTACGCGGCGCCCCTCGTCACTTCGCGACCGCGCTCGGTAGCCAGCGATTGCCGTCGATGCCGGCGGGCTCCCGATCCGGAGCTGCGACATGCCAGGGGGAGGCTTCGTCGCGTTGATGCGGTCGACCTCGGCGAGCATGTCGCGCGCGCACGCGACCGCCGCGCTCGCGTGATCCTCCCTGGCTTCGGGCAGCCCGAACACCGCCAGCAGACCGTCCCCCAGGAACTTGTCGACGGTGCCTCGATGGCGGGCCACGCACGAGGCGAGCGCTCCCTGGATTTCGCTCAGGTTCTCGAGCACCTCGGCCGGATCCCTTTGCTCCGCCCAGCTCGTGAAGCCGCGGATGTCCGACACGAGGACGGTTGCAGCGCCGCTGCGCGGGCGCAGGAGGACGGCCGGATCACCGTGGGCGCCGTCGATCACCGTGGGCGGCAGAAAGCGCGTGAGCGTCGTGCGCGCCACGGCGCCCTCGACCGAGCGGTGAACGACGCGGACAATCGAGACCGGGCGTGTGAAGAACGAGGCGCGGCTCGCGGCTTGGCAAGGGTGCTCGGGGCACTGGGTGGTGATCCGGATGGCCGAGATGCACCCCGACGTGAAGGCGTGGATCCGGGGGCTCCCGCCGGGGACGCCGGAGCGGTACGTGACCGAGCGGGCGCTGCGGGGAATCGCGAGGGTTTCGGTCGAGGACCAGGTCGAGGCGGTCAACGCGCGATGGTGGGCGCGGTCGCGGCGCGTGACTCGAGGCGATGGCATGCGCGCGAACCGGCGCGCGAGCCTGGCGGAGGCAACCGGCGCCCGGGTTCGCCGCGGGCCGCGCGCATGGCTCGTGGTACGGTTCCGCCATGAGCCAGCCCACGACTGCCCGAGAACTCTGGCCCCTCGTCGAGAAACTTCCTCACGACGAGCAGTTGCGCCTGGCGAACCTCGCACTCCGCGCTGCCGCGCTCGGTCGCTCGGCGGTGACGGCCTACCGAGACCAGCCACCCACCGCCGACGAGTTCGGTACCGACTACGACCCCCTCTCGTGGGAGGCCGGCGGCTGGGAGGAACTCGGTGAGGCGCGGTGAGATCCGCTGGTACGCGTTCGCCGCGCCGGACAAGCGGCGGCCGGTTCTGCTGCTGACTCGCGACCCCGTCATTGACTCGCTCGGCGAGGTCATCGTCGCGCCCGTCACGCGCACCATTCGGGGAATCGCCACGGAGGTTCTGCTCACGCCCGACGACGGGATGCCAGTCGCGTGCGCAGTGAACCTCGACCACGTGTCGCTCCTCGCAAAGAGCGGCTCGGTGCGGTCGTCGCGACGCTTCCCGAGGCTCGGTGGCCCGAGGTCGAGCGCGCGCTGCTGGTTGCATGCGGCTTCCGGTCGGACGCATGAATGAAGGTGTTCGGTTCCAAGACCCGACGGATGGGTCGCGGAGAAAACCGAGGCTTCGCGCGGGGATGTGAGTTGGCGCGCCCGGCAGGATTCGAACCTGCGACATCTAGCTCCGGAGGCTAGCGCTCTATCCAGCTGAGCTACGGGCGCTGGAGCGGCGGGGAGGTTACTCGTTCGCGCCGGGTTCGCAATGGGCACGGGCACGGGCCGCGCAGGAACGGATCAGCACGGTGGCGACAGGCAGTACCAGCGAGGCGCGGCGCCGCGCGCGGGGCGGGCGCAGGTGCACGTCGGAGCGCAGAACCCGGAGTACTGGCACGCCTGGCCGAGGAGGGACTCGTCGCACGGTGTGTCGTGGGGGGCAGACGTGGGGCAGATGGGTGGGGCGCAGTCGTCCTGGGTGCACTGCCATCTGTCGCTCGCGGCGCACTCGCACACGGGGAGGCACGCGATGGTTTCGCAGGTGACGTCGCGAGTCGCGCAGGCCGTGCCGGGATCGGGCGTCAGCTCCGGGAGTCCGGGGGGCGTCGGGCCCTCGCAGGACCACTGGTGGGTTCCGAGGCATTCGCAGCGCAGCGGTTCGCTGCTGGTGCGCACGGTGCAGCGCAGACCAGGCGACCAGCACGACGGCGATGGAGCACCGGCGGCTCCGGCGGTCGCGCCCCCACCTGCTGTCCCGCCCGCTGCGCCGCTCGCGGTACCGCCCGCGCCGGTCGCGTCGGCTCCGGCGTCCTGGGCAGGTCCACCACCGGCGCCCTGTCCGCCGCTGGCGCCGCGCGCGTCGCCGCCACACCCGGCGCACGCCGCGAGAACCCACACCGCACCAGCGCCGCGCACGATGCGAGGACCCTAGCGCGAACTCGGCGGCGCTTCACCCGAGCACGCCGTCGAGCGTCGCGGCTACGGGCACAGCAGGTCGATCGTCGAGGCCTGGTCGATGCTGCCCACGAAGCCGTGGTTGGCGTTCGCCGCGAGGGAGAACGCGCCGCCGGTCGCCGTGAGCGTGCGCAGCTCGAGCGACGTGGGCGCGGCCGGGTTCGCCAGGGAGAACACCTCCACCGTGCCCTCGGCGAGCCCGCCGGCCACGAAGAGCTTGCCGTTCGCGGCGACGACGCCGTACGCGGGTCCCCGTGCGAGGTTCACGTTCGCCGCCACGGTGGGTGCCGACGGAACGCTCACGTCGATGACGTGCAGCCTCCCGACGTCGGGGTTCGCGCTGCCGCCCACCAGGTAGACGTGGTTGCCCAGCTTGGCGAGGCCGCGCACGCCCCCTGCCGTGCTGACGTCACCGACCCGAACGGGGGAGGTGGGATCGGTGACGTCGATGACCACCAGGCCGCGGAGATCCGGAGTCGGACATGGCGACGGAAAGCACACGGTGTTCTGGTCCATGGCCAGGTAGGCGAAGTTGCCGTCGACGGTCAGCGCCGTTGCGCCGTCGTTGCCCACGTCGAGCATGCCCACGCGGGTGGGCGTGCTCGGTGGGGAGAACGAGAGGGCGGCGAAGCCGCGGTTGTAGGTGCCGATGAAGGCGCGGTTGCCGGCGATGGCGATGTCGTAGATGGCGCTCGGGTTCGGTGGATTGCCGAGCAGGGCGTGGAACGCGGCGTCGGCGGTCGCGTCGTAGGAGCCCAGGATCGCCAGGTTCGTCGGATCGGCCGCGTCGACCACGTGAAGCTGCGCGCCCTCGCCGACGAAGAGCGTGGTGCCGCTCGTCGCGAGAGGCGGCTGAGAGCCACCGGCCAGCGTCAGCGTGTCGAGCTCGGTGAGCGTCGCGGGAGCAGCGGCGGAGTACGCGGTGACGCCGTCCGCGCCCGAGTTGCTGCTTATGAAGACGGTCGTGCCGGCGGTGGCGATCTTGCGCCCCGCCCTCGGCAGCGTGGTCTGGCCCACGAGGCACTCCACCGGAGCGCCGCCGCCGGCGCCGCCCATCCCGCCGGCGCCGCCCATCCCGCCGGCGCCGCCGCTTCCGCCCGTTCCCATGCAGCCGGGACCGCACTCGATGCCGATGTCGTAGGCGCCGACGCACGGATCATCCACCGAGATCGCGTGAAAGCCCGTCGCGGTGAGCGTGGCGACGTCGGCCGTGAACGACCAGGACCGGTTCGTGACCGCGAAGCCCTTCGGAATGGGCTTCGGCCGAGCGAAGTCGTGGGAGTCGTGCCACGCAGCCCATCGACCCATGCCGTCGATCATGCCCTTGCCGGAGATGGTCACCGTGGGGGCGTCCGCGCGCCACAGGGACGAGTACTCGAAGGCGAGCCCGCTGCCGGTGAACGGACCCGGAGCGGGGCCGGTGCTCACGCCGGTGCGCGTCGCGTTCGACACGGACACCGTGCCCGGCTCGAAGATGCCCTTCGCGCCGCCGTTGAGCGGCGCTCGGCACGCTTCGCTGGCGAGCTTGTAGGGAGCGTGCCACGTCGTGTAGGTGCTGAAGTGCGTCGTCCGGCCCATCGCGCGGGCGTTGTCGGTTCCTGCCTCGAAGAACGTCTGCGCGCCCTCGAGCGGCACCCACTCGTTCAGGGTCTCGTCGAGCACGGCGACCGTCGGCACGTCCTCCCCCGGCGCGCGCCGGTTCACGAAGATGGAGAGCATCACGTCCCGCGCGAACTGCGTTCCGTCCGGGCCAATCTCGTAGACGGCTCCGAGCAGCTCGCTCGCCGAAGGGTACCCGGAGGGGTCCTTCACCGAGACGGTGACGGTGACCTCCGACGAGAGGGCGAGCGGCGGGACGGAGATCCACAGCGCGCCGGACGCCGTCTCGAGCATTCCTCCCTCCGGGCCGATCCTTGCACTGAAGGTGTCTCCCACGTCGGGATCGAGGCCTCCGAGCGTGGCGGCGCTCCCCCCGCTGCCCGACGTGCCGCCGCTGCCCCCGGCGCCTGCCGTACCGCCCGAGCCCTTCTTTCCCCCGCCGTCGTCGCCGTCACAGGCCGTGAGCGATGCAGCGAGCAGCGCTACGGCGAGTCCGATCCACGGTGTCGCGGTACGGAACGAGCTACGAGAGTGGACGGTGGGTGTCGGCATGCTGGTGCTCCTGGATGGCAAGTGGCGAGCGCGGCTGCGCCCGCACGGAGCCCTCGAGTATAGCAACGCTCGTGCCCGCCGCGGGCGGCGCGCGGCGCTGCCGGCGCGCGGGATCGCGGGCGTTTGCCTGCGATCGCCGGGGCCGAGTTCGGCAGGCGGTGGTGCGCGCGCAGGCGCGCGCAAGCGCGCGCAGGAGTGCGCGGGCGCGGTTTCCGCGGCTCGAGACGGGGTGAACCAGGCAAGCTGACGCCGATGAATCGGCGTCCGTCATCACTCCAGGACCGCAGCCTGCTCGCGAACGCGTTCGGCCGCCGTCCGGTCGCCGACGGCGGCCCACTGGCTCGCCGCCAGCGCGAGCGCACTCGCGGCGACGGTTAGCTGCCGTCGCGCGAGCGCGTGGAGCGCTCCTCTCTCCAGGGCTTCGGCGACCATCCCCGTGGCGACGCGACCCGATTCGTAGAGGTGCTGCGCGCGGTGGAGCGCCGCGACGGCGCCCTCGTCGTCGCCGAGCGCGCTCCGGCACTCCCACTCGAGTGCCGTCGGCAGCAGCGTGAGGCGCTCGCGACCCGCTCGCGTCAGCTCGTCCGTGCACGCCGTGGCGACGACGAGGGCTTCGTCGTGACGAGCCTGCAGGGCGAGGGCTCGGGCGAGCGCCCACGCTGCGCGCCACCGCTCCGGGGACGCGATGTGCTCGAACGTCGCGCTCGCCGCCCGCGCCGCGCGCTCACCGCTCAGGGGGTCGTCGTCGAGCAGGGCGAGGTTCGTCTGCGCGTGAGCCATGGCGAGACGACTCCCGTGGGCCTCCGCCTCGGCGAGGGCCTGGCGGGAGACTCGCCGGGCCTCGTCGCGCTCGCCCGCGGCGAGCAGCGCCATGCCGAGGCTCCACCGGGCGTGAAGCCCCACGGACAGGCCGAGCAAGTCCCCCGTGTCCG
>CAZARU010000115.1:0-20899 GCA_964487605.1 uncultured Polyangiaceae bacterium | reverse complement strand
GGGCGCCGTCGCGACGGAGCTCGCCCCCGCGCCGGTGGGCGCCGCGGCAGGACCACCCGCACCGCTCTTCGGCGGCGACGGGGTGGCCGGCGTGCTGGCGGGCGGGCGCGTCTACGCGATAGCGGAGGGCAGACCTGCGCTCGTCGGCGAGGTCGTGGCCGATCCCCTTCCGGTGGGGGCGGGCGCGGTCGTGCTCTCGGTTCGGGGCGACGGCTCGCCCGAAACCGTCGCTACGATCGTTCCGGCGGTGGCGGGCCCCCTATCCGCCCGCCAGAAGCTGCGCGTCTGGGATCTGGGGCGACCGGACCGCATCGTGCTGCGCGACCTGCCCCCCGGCGATCCGATCGCGCTCTTCCACGACGGTGAGCCACGTCTGGCGGTGGTCGTGCGCCGAGGCGACGGCTTCGCACACGTACGGCACCTCGTGATCCCCGCGGCGACCGAACCCTGGCCGACGGCGATCGACACGCCGGTCTCGTGGGTCGGCGACCTCGACATCCCCGAGCAAATCGAGCGTCGCTGTGGGATCGCCGGCGAAGACACGCTGACCTTCATCGCTCGCGGTCCCAAGGAGCACGTGCTGGTCGCGCTCGGGCGCCTGCAGGGCTGGCCCTTTCGCTTCGACGTGGAAGCTGGGGAGCGCAGCGACGTCCTGTGCGGCGCTTGCCCCATCGGGGCCCTGTCGACGAGCCCGAAGGGTCCGAGGATGCACCTTCCCGTCCGGCGCAAGCTCCTGGCGGGTTCGATCGACGTTCCGACGGCGTTCGATGCGGCGTCGGCGCGCAGCGCGGTCGCCTCGTGCACGCAGGATGGCTTCGCCCTCGCGTTCGTGGCGCGAGGACGCGTCGCGCTGCAGCGCTCCGATCAGAGCGGGTGGCGCTTCTCACCGCCCGTGGAACTTGCGGCGAGCACGGCCGACGGTGCGCCGCACGACGTGAGCCTGGTCGCAGAGGGCCGCACTCTCCACGTACTCTGGCGCCGGCTGGACGGGCACGGCCGCTCGCAGCTCGAGATGGCCACCAGCGTGGACGGGGGCGCCACCTTCCTCCGCCCGTGACGGCGACGCCTTTACACGCGCTCCCTACCCGGCGATGCTCCGCCGCAACCACCGATGCCGAGCGAAGAGTTTCGACGCGTGCTCGAGGTGATGCGGGCGATGCCCCGAGTCGATCCCACGACGGTCGCCGTGGAACAGGTGCGCAGCGGGATGGAGCTGGCGACGTCCCACCTGGCGGCTCCCGAGGCGACGGCCTTCGAGGTCACGGACGCCGGCGGCGTCGCCGCGGAGTGGACGCGACCACCCGGCGTGTCCGAGGACGTCACCCTCCTGTACCACCACGGGGGCGGCTACTGCGCGGGATCGCCGCGAACGCACCGCGCACTGGTGGGGCACTTCGCCCGCGAGATTGGCGCCCGCGCGCTGTCCGTGGACTACCGCCTCGCGCCGGAGCACCCGTTCCCCGCGGCGCTGGAAGACGCCCTCCGTGCCTACCGCTGGGTGCTCGCGGGTGGCACCAGTCCGCGCCAAGTGGTCGTCGGAGGTGACTCGGCGGGCGGCGGGCTGACGCTCGCGCTGCTGCTCGCGCTCCGCGACGCGGGCGAGCCGTTGCCCGCCGCCGCGGTGCTGGTGTCGCCCTGGACGGACCTCACGGGCTCGGGTGAGAGCCTGCGGTCGAAGGTGGACGTGGATCCCATGGTGCGACCCGAAGGGCTCCACCGATTCGCCGGGTTCTACGCGGGCGCCGCGGAGCGGGGCGGCGCGGCGCTGTCTCCGCTTTTCGCCGACCTGACGGGCCTTCCGCCCGTGCTCATCCAGGTGGGAACCGCAGAGTGCCTGCTCGACGACTCGACGCGCCTCGCCGACCGCCTCCAGACCGCGGGTGTCGATGTGACCCTGCGCATCTACGACGACATGATCCACGTGTTCCAGATCCTCGTGATGATCCCCGAGGCCCGCGAGGCCGCGCGGGAAGTAGGAGCGTTCTGCCAGCGACACCTGGCACGGCAGTGAGCGGAGCCAGCGAGGTCAAGGGCGCGTACTTCTGCACGGCGCGCGCGTACGTGGAAGACGTCCACGGGCACGACCGACTGAAGCGCCTCGTCGCCTCCATGCCCGTCGCCCACCGCGCCGTGATGGCCGATCCGCTCCCTTCCTCGTGGTACCCCGAGGAAGCGCTTCGCGATGCCCTCGAGGCCTTCCACGAGGTGGTCGCGGAGGGAGACGATCAGCGCTTCGGGGAGATGATGGAGGAGTGCGTCCGCCGCGGCACGCACCGGTTCTTCCGCGCGTTGCTCGCCATCACCTCCCCGTCGTTCCTGCTGAGAAGCTACCCGGCGGTCGTCAGCGTGCTGCGCCGCGGCCCCTCGCGCGTCCAGATCGAGCCGCGCGAGCGGGACACGCTGGTGCGTCACGTCGACCTGCCCTTCGCCGACGACCCGCGCTACCAGATCACCGGGAGCGCCGGTCTCCGCTCCATCCTTCAGCTCACGACGCGCCGGAGCGTCCAGGTCTCCGTCGTTCGCGCAGCCCCGACGCTCCTCGAACTCTCGGTGGCGATGGCGCAGCCGACCCGCGCCTGATCCCCGTCGGAGGCGCAAACGTGCTGCGCGGTTGCGGACGGCGGGCTCCCGGCGCTAGGGTCCGCTCGCCAGCCGAAGTGGCGGAACCGGTAGACGCAGCGGACTCAAAATCCGCCGTTCCTCGCGAACGTGAGAGTTCGAGTCTCTCCTTCGGCACCAGCGAGGGCAGCAGCGGGTGTCCGGCGCGGTCGCGTCAGCGGGAGCGGGAGCGAAGCCCGGCGATGAGGAACGCCGTGCCGAGCGCGACCGAGACTCCGGTGAAGCCGAGGACGCGCGTCCGCAGTGGCCCCGTCAGATCGAGGATGAGCGGGAGGCCCACGAGCCCCAGCGCCCCCGCGGCGAGGAACACGATCCCTGCGCCCGCAGCACCGCCGACGCGGCGAGCGGGACGATCCCGAGGCTCGTCGTCGGTCGTCACGATCTCAGGCGTCGGGCCCGGCGGGCCGCGTCCCGCTTCGCCGGATCCGGAGCGCCCCGGCGCACACGATCGCCGGCCGCTTCGAGCATCGGTTCGAGGGGCGTGGTCACGTCGGCCAGATCCCCGAGGGCCTTCGTGGCGTGCTCGGCGCGTTGCCAGGCCGCTGCGTGGCCCAGCGTCCCGGGTGCGTGCTCCATGGCGAGGTCCAGCGCCTGGCGAAGCGAGTCCCCGACGCTCCTGATGGTAGCCAGCCGCCTCTCGCCGCTCCCCTGCCGCCTGGCCACGGCGTACATCGCGCGCAGGATCCCGACGAGATCACGCACCGCCTCGAAGGGAAACGGCTCGGGACGTGGCGCGAGCACGTCACCCTCCGCGGGGCGGGCGAAAGTAGCGCGCACCGCAGGCGTCGGTCTCCCAGACCTCCACGCAATGAACCCGCACGCGCTCGTCATCGAGCTGCTCGGCAAGTCGGTCGGCCACGACTCTCGCTATGTTCTCCGCCGTCGGGTTCAGGTCGTCGTAAGGCGACACTTCGTTCAGGAACACGTGCTCGTACGGCTGGACCAGGGTCCGAAGGGACCTCTCCAGATCGTAGAAGTCCACGACCATTCCGCGCGGGTCGAGCCGGCTGGCACGGACGACGGCGACGATTCGCCAGTTGTGGCCATGCAGGCGCTCGCCCTCGCCCGGGGACAAACGGAGCTGGTGCGCCGCAGACACCATCGTCTCTTGCCGAACTTCGAACATCCTGCCAGCGTGCCTAACCCATGCCCGAGGTTCCCACAACGGCACATGACCCCGCCGAATGAAAGGCCGCCGAAGGCGCGGCGCGGCGCGGCGCGGGGCACGCCCGACGGAGCTCCCACTCCACTCGGCACGTTGCTCGAACCCGTGGCGAAGCGCGCCGCCCCCGGCCGGGTTCCCCCGGAGCTCTGGGAGCGCGTGGTGGGCGAACGCATTGCCACGCGCGCGTCGGCCCACGGGCTGCGCGGACGGACGCTCCTGGTTCACGTGGCGAATGCCACGTGGGCGCAAGAGCTGACGTTTCTCTCACCGACGATCCTGCGGAGGCTGGTCGCGGAAGGTCTCGACGTCGACGAGCTTCGCTTTCGTGTCGGCGAAGTCGTTCCCCCGTTACCCGGGCGCCGTCTTGCCGCCCCTGCGCTCCTCGACCCAGTACCGCTGCCAGCAGCGCTAGCGCGCAGGCTCGCGAACGTCGCGGATCCGGAGCTGCGTGGCGCCATCGCCGCGGCCGCCGGCCACTGGCGCGCTCGAGCGCAGGCTTCGATGAAGGCCGAGGCCGCCAGACCCATCAAGCACCGCAACGGGAAGTCTCCCGCCCGGTGAACCCCGGACCGACCTCGCGTCACCTGAGGGCGGCGAGGCGCTCGAGCCCCTCGATGCGCTGCACGATGAACTTCTCGGACGGTCCGAAGCGGTCCTGGGCCGACTGAAGCACGCCGACGTAGCCTCGGAGTTTCGCCATGTCCAGCGGCGAGGTCTTGCGGAGCACCGCGTAGAGCTCGTCGACGACCTCCGCGGGGAGCGGCCTGCGCGCGATCGTGTAGAGCTCGACCGCGAAGTCGATCCACGATCCCTTCCCCGTGGCGACCGCCAGCTTCACGGCGTAGCGGACGACCTTCGCCGCGAGCGTGGCGTCCACCGTCCGCGTCGCACGTGCCGCGCGCATGGTGTTCTCGAGGTAGGCGGCGAGGATGCGCTCCGCTTCGGTGCCGCGACCCAGTGCCAGCACCTTGTCCGCCACGCCGCCGAGCAGGTCGAGAGCATCGCCCTTGTGGGTCGCCTCCGACGAGTGCTCCTCGAGCAAAGCTGGGACGACGTCCCGAGCAGCCGGGCCGGCCTTCTGGTCCGCCGTCTGAAGCTTCGCGAGGGTGTCGGCCCGGGCGCTCGAGCCGCCGCTGCCGCCCGGGCCTGCCCCCACCGGCTTGCTGGGCGGTGCCCCCAGGATCGAGATCTCCTGCTTCCCGATGACGACCCGGTCGCCGGGAGCGAGCTTGCGCGGGGCCGCGATGCGCATGCCGTTCACGAACACGCCGTTGACGCTGCCGAGGTCGTCCACGACCGCGCCCTCGCTGCCCACGATGATGACGGCGTGCCGGCGCGAAACGAGGCCGTCGTCGATGATGAGGTGGCAGTCGGGGCTGCGACCGATGACCAGCCGGCCCGGGCGGAGCTGTATGTCGCGGTTCTGCAGCTTCAGCCAGAGCTCCGGCCCGTGCATGGTGGCCGCGCCGTCCACCGCCGTAGGCCGCTCGAAGTCCGTCAGCGTGAGGCTCGAGTCCCCGCGGTCCTTGCCATGGCTTGCCACTGAACGCGAAACGATAGCGCGCCGCCGCCCGGCGGGTCGAGCCCGGCGTGGAGCACGTCGCGCAGCGACCTCGACGATGCTACGACCGGCCGAAAGATGCGCTCCGCACGCTGGCCGCTCGTCGTGATGCTCCCGCTCGTCCCGCTCGTCCCGCTCGTCCCGCACTTCGCCGCGGGTTGCGGCGGTTCCTCGACGAGCGACGTCGGAGCCGACGGCTCGGCGGGGACGGGCTCCGCCGGTGTCGCCGGAACCGGCGCGGGTGCCTCGGGCGCCGGCGGCTCCGCGGGAACGAGCGGCACCGGCGGATCGGGAGCCGACGGGCCCACCGCGTGCGAGGAGCCGTCGGAGTGCACCGTACGCGCCGTGAGCTGCTGTGGCACGTGCGGCGCCGCGACGCGTGGGGACGCGGCGGCGCTCCACGTCGTGGACGTCGGCAGGTACGAGGTCCAGGCGTGCGGCCCAGGCACCGGTTGCCCCACCTGTTACCTGCCGCAGGATCCCACCTTGGTCGCCACGTGCGCAGCAGCGAAGTGCACGCTCGTGGACCTGCTCGAACACTCCGCAACGCGCTGCACCTCGGACGCCGAGTGCGTCGTCCGCACGAAGGACTGCTGCGAGTGCGGCGGCGCCACGGGCGAGGAGGGGCTCCTGGCGATCGCCGCGTCGCAGCGCGCGGCGTTCGAGGAGCTGGTCTGCGATACGAGCGTCGGGTGCCCGGAATGCGAGCCCGTCTACCCGGACGAGGCCAGGGCAGCGTGCGAGGGCGGCCGGTGTTCGATCGAGTGGAGCCGCTGACGGTCGCCTACCGGGCGGCCGCGACGCGCTCGAGACCTTCGATGCGACGGAGCAGGAAGCGCTCCGCCGGTCCGAGATCGTCCACGGCGCGCATGACCTCCAGGTAGCCGCGCACGGGGGCCATGTCCACGGCCCGAACCTTGCGCAGCACCTCGTACAGCTCGTCGACGACGGACGCAGGACACGGGCGACGCAGCAAGCCGTAGAGCTGGAAGATGTAGCTGACCCACTTCGCCTTCTGGGTGACTCCGGCCAGGCGCACCGCGTAGCGCGCCGCCTGCTCGGCGGACTCGGACGTCGGCGTCCGCCCCAGCTCCGCGTCCCGCAGGACGTTGTCGAGGCGAGTGGCGAGGATCCGCTCCGCTTCCTCGCCGCGCCCCAGGGCGAACGCCTTCTCTGCGAGGTCGCCCAGGAGGGCGAAGGCATCGGCCCTCTGGGTCGGCGCGGGGTTGCGCGCAGCCGTTGCCGTGACCACCTCGCGCGTGCGCAAGAGGAGCAGGTCCTGGCCGCCGATGGTGATCTTGTCGCTGTGGGCCAGGGTGCGAACGCCGGCGACCTTCTCGTCGTTGACGAGCACGCCGTTGCGGCTTCCGAGGTCCTCCACGGTCACGGCGTCGGGCGAGACGGTCAGGAGGGAGTGGCGCCGCGAGACCAGCGGATCGTCCAGGGAGAGCTGGCACTCCGCGCTCCGTCCGATGACGAACTGGCCTTCGGTGAGCTCGAAGTCGTGCTCCTTGTAGCGCAGTCGGAAGCCCATCGGCGCTCGTTCACCTGGGCGTCAGGGCTTCGAGACGAGAGAACCCCTCACGCTCGTCGGGGCTGGGGCCACCGCGGGTCATGACCCCCTTTACCAGTCGATGGGCGGAGGGCGCCAGGGACAACCTCGCCGAGGGAGGCAGCGTCGAGAGGCGGTCGGAAAGGGCGACGCCGGGGACCAGGCCGGCGGTGTTGTAGATGTCCAGCACCCAAGCGGCCCAGTGCGCGTCCTCCCGGGCGACCGCCAGGCGCACGGCCGCGTCGGCCACGACCTCGAGCTGGCCTCGGTCGACGGCGTGGGAGGCAGCGAGCCGTTCCTCCACGTTCATCCTCGAGCGGTGCAGCAGGCGCTCCACGTCGTCCCAGCGGCCCAGGTCGATGGCGCGCTCGAGCACCTCGAGCAGAAGCTGAAGCGTCCAGTTCTGCTCCGAACGGCTGACCACCCCACTGAGGGTGTCGTCGTCCAGGCGTTCGACGGACCCGCACTGAGGACATTGACCGGCCTCGGCCGGGTACGGAACGCTGCAGTGGGCGCAGCGACACAGAAACCCGGTCGGGCGCGTGCCGCGGCGGTGGGCGTCGGGCCCCAGGACGCAGAACACCAGCTCCTGCGTGCCCACCCGGAGCCTGTCGCCGTCCACGAGCGTCTGCATCCCCTCGATGCGTCGCCCGTTCACCAGAAGCCCGTTGCGGCTCCCGAGATCCTGAGCCACGGCTTGCTCGCCCCGAATTCGAACGATGGCGTGGCGACGTGAGACGAGGGGGTCCTCTATGGTGACGTGGCAAGTCGGACTGCGCCCGATGACCGTCTCGCCATCGCCGAGATCGATCTCTTGCAGAAGGAACCTGAGCCGGAAGCGAACCACCGTCACCGTCTCGCGCAGTCCGAAACACCGGACGACTCCACAACTTAGCCCGATGCGCGGCGCGCCGTCAAAGTGCCGGGGTGGCGAGCAGGCGCATGACGCGCGAGACGAGCCGCGGGTGGAGCGCGAGCCCGTAGATCCGGAGCTTTCCCGGCAGGGGTAGGCGCAGGAACGGCACCACGCGTGCGTCGGCGAGGTCCTCGATGTCCCGCTCGGCCCCCAGCAGGGTCACGTCGGGTACTCCCACGATTCCATCGTGGATGGTCAACCGCCCGAAGTCGAAGCGGAGCGTGAGCGACGTGCCCGCGTCCTGGGCGATGAGGGCCACCGTGCCGCGCATCCGGGCGAACACTCGGGCCAGGTCGGGACGCTCGACGTTGGCCCTCACCCGATCGGCGAACACCGACGACAGTCGATGGCGCTCGGCTCCTGGGCCCGTGTCGATGAGGGGGCGCACGGCTCCGACGAGTGACGTCGAGCGGCCGATGCGAGTCAAGCCGCGTACTTTGACGGCCCGGCGAAAGCGTGGTCCTTGTGTGCGGCAATGCGCGTCGGTTTCTGCTTCGTCGCCGTGGCCACCGTCGGGATTCCGGCGACGGTCGGCGCGACCCCACCATCCGCGTCGTTCCCACCGCCCGGGGTGCCAGTGCCGCCCGTCGGTCCGCCCGACGGCCCGGCGCCCGTCCCCGAGGGTCCACCCGCCGCGGCGCCCGTCCAGGCTCCGCCACCCCCCGCCCCCGTCGCGATGCCGCCTCAGGGCGCTGCACCCCCGCCCTCCGCCCCGCCAGCGACGCACCCTCCCGCGCGTGCTCGTCAGCCGGAGGGAACGGCGTTCGTCAGGCTATGGGTTAGCCGCCCGGACGCGTGGCTCGACCTGCGGAGCGTGACGGACGACAGCGGCTGGGTGCGGGCGTGCCGGGCGCCATGCGACACCCTGCTCTACGTCGACGGGCGCGAGGCGCGGGTTCGGGCTCCCGGGATGACGACGTCGAACGCGTTCACGATCCAGCCCGGCGAGGGGGTAGCGAAGATCCGGGTCGCCGCGGGATCGGCGGACGACCTCACGATCGGCCGCACCCTGCTCGTCGCGGGAGTCCCCACCACCCTCGGCGGAGCGGCGCTGTTCGGTCTCGGCGCGGTGAACGACTCCGACGGGATGCGGGTGATCGGGATCGCGTCCCTCGTCGTCGGGACGGCTTCCGTGATCGTCGCGCTCCCGTTTCTGGCGTCGGGGGCGACCGTCGTCCGCGACAAGAAGCGCAACGCCATTGCCCGGGCGCTGACCGACGGCATCGCGTTCTGACGCGAAGTCGGCGAGCCAGGATGCTCCGGCTCGTCCCGACGCGCCGTGCGCGATTCAGCCCGCGTGAAAGTCCTTCATGAACTGCGCGAGCGCCTCCACCCATTCGATGCGCGCCGCGTTGTAGACGGACGCACGGATCCCGCCGACGGAGCGGTGCCCCTTCAGACCGACCATCCCGGCCTTCTCGGTCGCTGCGACGAACTCCTTTTCCAGCTCCTCGCTGGGCAGGTTGAAGACGATGTTCATCACCGAGCGGGAGTCCTTCTCCACGGGGCAGCGGTAGAAGTCGGGGCGAGCATCGATGGCGTCGTACACGACCTTCGCCTTGGCTCGGTTGTGCTTCTCCATCGCGACGAGCCCGCCACTCTTCGCGACCACCTCCAGGACGTTCCGCAGGAGGTAGATCGAGAAGGTCGGCGGCGTGTTGTAGAGCGACTCGTTCTCCGCGTGAGTGGAGTAGCGGAAGATGGTGGGGATGTCGGTGCGACCAGTGGCCATCCAGTCCTTCCGGACGATCACCACCACGAGCCCGCTCGGGCCGAGGTTCTTCTGCGCACCCGCGTAGATGAGGTGAAACTTCGAGACGTCCATGGGACGCCACATGATGTCGCTCGACATGTCCGCCACGAGGGGCGCACCGCCCGGATCCGGCTGGGTGTGAAACTGGGTCCCGGCGATCGTGTTGTTCGTCGTGAAGTGGAGGTACGCGGCCGCGGGATCGAGCTTCAGCTCGTCCTGGCGGGGCACACGGGGAAACTTCCCGTCCGTCTCCGTCGTCGCCGCGATGGCCACCTCTCCGAGCAGCTTCGCTTCGGACGCGGCCTTCTTCGCCCAGGTTCCGGTGACGACGTAGCGGGCGGTCCGTCCCGGATGAAGGAAGTTCATCGGGACCATGGCGAACTGCCCACTGGCTCCCCCTTGCAGAAGGAGGATCTCGTGCGTGTCCGGCACGGCGTAGAGGTCACGAACCAGGCCGATGGCCTGCCGATGGATGGCCTCGTACGCCTTCCCGCGGTGGCTGTGTTCCATGACGCTCATCCCCGTGTGGTCGAGGTCGAGCAACTCGTCGCGCGCTCGCTCGAGGGCCTCGAGCGGCAGCGCAGCAGGGCCTGCATTGAAGTTCATCGCACGCATGATGGGCGCGACGTAGCTTCGGTCCGCACCAACGTCAAGCGCGCCCGCGGCGGCGCGCGGCGGATCAGAGCGCGCGCGCGCCGATGTCGCGACGGTACTGCATGCCCTCGAATCGGATGGCCGCCACACCCGCGTAGGCACCGTCACGAGCCTCCCTCAGCGACGTTCCCGTCGCGGTCACTCCGAGCACGCGACCGCCGGCGGTGACGACGCGGTCTCCCTCGCGCGCCGTCGCGGCGTGGTACACGCGCACGCCGTCCAGCCCCTCGGCCTCGGGCAACCCCACGATGGCGTCCCCCTTGCGCGCGACCGCCGGGTAGCCGGCCGCGGCGAGTACGACGCAGACGGCGTTCCGCGAACTCACCCCGAGCACGCCGTCACGGAGGCGTCCGCGCGCGGCCCCATCGAGGGCCTCCGCGAAGTCTCCCTCGAGCAGGCTCATCAGAACCTGCGTCTCGGGATCGCCGAACCGCACGTTGATCTCGAGGAGCAGCGGCTCGCGCTCCGGCGTGATCATCAGGCCGGCGAACAACGTTCCGCGGAAAGGTGCCCCCTCTGCGGCCATGCCGGCGAGCACCTTCGCGACGATTTCCTTCTCGACCCTGGCGAGGAGGGCACCGTCGACGACGGGGGCAGGTGCGTAGGTGCCCATTCCGCCAGTGTTCGGCCCACGATCGGCGTCGCCGAGGCGCTTGTGATCCTGTGCGACGGGCAGGAGCAACGCGCGTTCGCCGTCGCAGATGGCGTGAACGCTCGCCTCGACCCCCGAGAGACGTCGTTCGAGCACGACGGTTCGGCCGGCATCGCCGAAGGCGCTCCCGGACAGCATGGCCGCAGCCGCGTCGATGGCTTCGTGCTCGGACTCCGCGACGACCACACCCTTTCCCGCGCAGAGCCCGTCGGCCTTGACGACGGGAGGCGCGTCGCAGGACTCGATGTAGGCTTGGGCGGCCCCCGCGTCACGCACGACGGTGAAGTCTGCAGTGGCGATACCGTGGCGACGCGCGAACTCCTTCATGAACGCCTTCGACCCCTCCAGGCGTGCCGCGCTCGCGCTCGGTCCGTAGCAGACGACGCCGAGCGCAGAGAGCTGATCGGCCAGCCCTTCGCACAGCGGCGCCTCGGGGCCTATGACGACCAGATCCGGTCGCTCGGACTTCACGACGTCGGTGGGCGCACCGGAAGCGTTCCGCAGCACCCGAGTCGCGTCCCAACCGACGGGCGCCGAGGCCGTACCCGCGTTCCCCGGGTTGACGATCACCTCGCGTACGGACTCGGACGCGAGGAGTCGCAGCGCGAGAGCATGCTCGCGGCCGCCGCTTCCGACGATCAGCACCTTGCGCCGCGACTCCATCGAGCGGGCGGTACCACTGTCGGAGCGGGAAGGCGACGTGACCTGCGGCGTCCCCGGCGCGGCGGCTCCCGCGCGAACCTCGCCCCGAGATTCTCGCCGAACCCGCGCACCGCCCCAGCGCCCGGACGTCCCGGTTGATGCGCCGCGGATCGGCTGGTACCTCTGATGATCGCTCCCGGAGCCCAGAATGACCTCCCCGCTGCACCTCAAGCTCGTTCGGCCGTACGACTCCGTCGACGACTTTCTCGAGGCGGAGGGCTGGTCGATACAGCCGAAGGGCATGCTGCTGCTCGAGGAGCCGGAGGCGGCGAGCGGTGCGCTCGTGCGTTTCGAGGTGCAGCTCCGTACCGGCGAGCGGCTCATTCGCGCCGAAGGCACGGTGGTCGGCCATGCAGCGGCTCGCGAAGACCGCCCCGCAGGCCTCAAGGTGCGCTTCAAGCGGCTCGATGCCCGTTCCAAGGCGCTGATCGACCGCGCGGGGGCCGCTCAGGCGCTTCCCCGGCCGCCGACGGAGCCGCCGCGCCCACCCATGGTGAGCCTTCCGGACGCCGATGGCGATTCGTCGCCGTCCGCCGTGGAGATCCTGGGTGAGTCGTCGCCGACGGCGAGCGACGCGCCCGACGAGGTCCGGGAGCCTGGCGAGGACAGCGGAGTACGTCGCGTGACGGCCACGGCCGCCGACCCACCCAGGAACCGCGACGAGCTCCTGGCGCGGCTGCGCGATCGCTACCGCGACCCGGCGCGCGTCGTCGAAGCGCCGGCGCTGGACCGGGACGACGCGGATACCGGCTGATGCCTCATGGCATGGGCAGCACCTCGACGCGCGCGCGGCGGGGTCGCGCCGAGGCGCGCCGCACCAGGCGATCGCAGAGCGCGTCGAACGAGATCCCGGCGACGGCAGCCGCCTCGGGGTAGAGGCTCGTCGGGGTGAACCCCGGCAAGGTGTTCACTTCGAGCAGCGTCACCGGACCGCGCGTGTCGTCGTCGCCCACCACGAAGTCGACGCGCGAGAGGTCGCGAGCGCCCACGGCCCGGTGCGCGCGAACGGCGAGCTCCTGGACGGCGGAAGTCAGCGCCGCGGAGAACGGCGCCGGGCACCTGTGCTCGCTGCCGCCCACGGCGTAACGCGACTTGAAGTCGTACCAGTCCGCTGCTCTCGGGAGGATCAGCGTGGGCGGAAGCGCTCGAGGGGATCCGTCGTCGTCTTCCAGCACGCCGCAGGTGACCTCGCGCCCGTGGATCATGGGCTCGACGAGGGCGGCGTCGGAGACGGCCAGCGCGCGCCCGAGGGCCGTCGTCACCTCTTCGTCGGGAGCGTCGGCTCCGACGCGGGCGACCCCCACCGCCGACCCCGCGGCGACCGGCTTGACCACGACGGCAGCCCCGAGCCTGGAGCGCAGCTCGTGGGGCAGCCGATCCAGGTCCTCGCCTCGCCGAACGACGGCCTCTTCGGCGACCGGAAGCTTCGCGTCACGAAACGCTGCCTTCGCCGCAGGCTTGTGCATGGCCAGGGCGCTCGCGAGCACACCCGACCCAACGTACGGGATCTCGAGGATTTCGAGCAGCCCTTGGAGACACCCGTCCTCTCCGAGCAACCCGTGAACGATGGGGAACACCACGCGGGGGCGCCGCTCCGAGAGCGCCCCTGCCAGCGACGCGTCGAGCTCGAGCAGCTCTGCCACGTGACCCGCTCGCTCGAGCGCCGCGCTGATGCCGCGCGCCGAGGTCCTGCTCACTTCGGCTTCCGCGGAGGGCCCACCGGCCACGACGGCCACCGTGAGCCGGTCGATCACGGCGCCGCCTCCGGCTCCGACGGCAGGTGCACGAGATCGAGGCCGAGTTGCTCACTGAACGTGAAGATGCGTTCGTCGCGGTAGAACTCGCCGAAGACGATCCGAGACAGCCCTGCGTTCGCGATCATCTTGAAGCACTGAAAGCAGGGGGACGCCGTGACGTAGATCTGGGCGGCGTCCAGTCGAACGCCGTTTCGCGCCGCCTGCACGATGGCGTTCGACTCCGCGTGGACGGTGCGGACGCAGTGCCCACCATCCATCAAGTGCCCCTCGTCGTCGCAGTGCGCCAGGCCTCGAATCGAGCCGTTGTAGCCGGTCGCGAGGATCGATCTGTCTCGCACGATGACGGCACCGACGTGCTTGCGATCGCAGGTGGAGCGCGTCGCCACCTCCCGCGCGATGGCCATGAAGTATTCGTCCCAGCTCGCACGCTTCCTCGCCACGGGCGGGGCTATACCAGAGAACGAAAGCTGCCGCCCCACTCCCCGACGCCTCCGCCGGGTCGCGTGCGGGTCGAACCAACCCCGCTTGACCCGAACGTCGCGTCGTGGCTTGTTGCGCCCGTGCTGGCGCGCGCTTCGCAGGGTCTTCGGCTCACCGTGGCCGCCCTCACCTTCGTTGGCGTCGCTGCCGCCACTCCGCCCATCCAGCGCGCGGACGTCACGGCGCTGGTCCAGCGGGTCGAGGCAGAGCCGGCGAGCGCGCGGGTCGCATCGGCGCTCTTGCGCAACGCGAGGCGGTCACTCGATCGCGCTCGTGACGCGCGCGGCGCAGGCGACCAGGAGCACGGCGCGATGCTGGAGGCCCTCGCCGGAGAGTGGGCACAGGCGGCCGCCGATCTCGCGCGGGCGGCCGCCGCCGAGAACAAGGTCGCGGAGGTGCAGCGCCGAGCGTCGGAGACGGAAACGAAGGTCATCCGTGCACGCGCGCTTCTGGAGGAGACGGTCGCCCGCATCGGTCGAGCCCGGGAGAAGCTCGAGGCCGTGGAGGGGCGTGGGCCAGCCCCCGGAGCGGGGCCATGAGAGCCGCATTCGCGCTCGGGTGCGGACTGCTCCTGGCCTGCGCGACGGCGCCCCGCCCGCGGGTGCTGTCGGAAGTGGACGCTGCGCGCGAGAGCGCGACGGCACGCGAGGCCGAGAAGCAGTCGCCCCAGGCCCACGCGCGGGCTGAGCGCCTGCGCGACGAGGCCCTCCGGGCGCACGACGACGGCGACCCTGCCGGCGCGCAGATCCTGGGTGAACACGCCCTCGCCGCGTACGAGCACGCCGGGGTGCTCACCCGGCTCGTCGCGGCCGAGCGCACGCTCGGCGACGCCGAGACCAAGCTCGCGAGCGCGCAGAAGGCACTCGCGGATCTGGACGAGCAGCAGAAGCGCCTGGCCGCGGAGGCCGACGCCGTAGAACTCTCTCTCAAGGTCGCGCTGGACGCCGTGCCGCTGGTGCCGAACGCGCCGACGGGCCCCGAGCGCGAGAAGGCACGCCTGGAGTCCGCTCGGGCCATGTCCACCCAGGCGCGCCTCTCCTGCGTCGCTGCGAAGCTGCTGAACCCGCGTATGGAGGGCCTGGCCGCCGAAATGGAGAAGCTCGACTCGCTGGACGAGAAGCTCGCCTCGCGACCGGAGGCAACGCCGATCGACGAGGCCATCCGCGCGCGCAGCGCCTGCCTCCGGATCCTCACTCTGACACGGAGAGGCGCCGGCCCGACGTCACATGGCGCGTCGGCGGTGGTCGACACGTTGCTTTCCGAGCTCAGTCGTGGGGGGCACCGGCCGCTCCGTGACGATCGAGGCATCGTCGTCACGCTGCGCTCCGTCGTGCACCGGGACGCACTCACCACCGCGGCGGAGCAGGCCCTGGCGACCCTCGCCGCCGTGGCAAAGGCCAATCCGCGCTTCCCCGTGCTCGTCGTCGCGCACGCCGGCCCCCGCAAGACCGGGAAGAACACGGCCGAGCTCGTGGCAAACCGCCTGCGCGCGGCGGGCGCCGCCACCGTGGACGCCCGCGAAGCCGGGAGCTGGTTGCCCGTCGCCGATCCCGCCCGGCGCGACGCGCCCACGCGCAACGAGCGCGTCGAGGTCGTGTTCGTCGCCCCCGAGTGACCGCGGCGCGCACCCGACGAGCGCGGGCCGTCGTGCGACAGGTGTGCCCCCGGGGTCGTAAAAACCAGCCGCGGCGGCCCTGAGTGCCGCTGGCGGGCTGGACGAACGTCGGTCCGGGCTGCAACTTTCCGTGAGGCCGGTCGACACCGCGCCGTCGTTCACTTTGGCGCTCGCGGCCCGACGGGTACCGCGAGCACCGTTCCCCCCACCCGAGATCGAGACGCAAGTGGCACGAGACTCGCTGTTCGGCGAGAAGATCATCTGGATCGGGCGCCCCAAGGTGCTCGAAACGCCGCACGCGTTCCGCGCGATGACGGCTCTCCTCGTCGTCGTCGGGATCTCCGCGCTCGCCTTCTCCGCCGCCGTGGGGCTCGCGCTGGGCGTGGGAGCGACGGGACTCGTGGTCTTCGCAGCGTGGTCGTTCCTCCTCGCCGCAGCGACGACCTATGGGCCACGAATCTGGGCGTCGAAGGCACGGTACGTCGTCACGTCCGGCCACGTCGTCTGTCACCGGCCGCCGTTTCGGAGAACCATCGACCGCAACGCCATCACCTTCGCGCGGATTTTCTGGAGTGAGAAGCACGCGGGGGTCGGAGACCTGGAGCTGGTGCGCGCCGTTCCGACCGGCGTGTTTCGGCGCCGACTCCGGCTGCGCCTCGAGAGCGTGGCCGCCCCCGACCGAGTCTGGGCCATCGTCCGCGGGGTCGCCACGACGGCACCCGGCGGACTCGGGGAACGCCCGGTCACGCAGCGCCTGGACGATGGCGAACGGGTGGTGTGGTCCGCGCGGCCCAAGCCCACGCTCCGCGCCTGGATCCCCCACGGGTCCCGGGAGATCTCCCTGGTGCTGGTCGCGGTGATCCTCCTCGGGGTCCTCGCGCGGATGGTCTCCAGAGCCGTCCCAAACATGGCGGAGCTCCTGGCCGCGGGCCTCCCCGCAACCTCGCCCGCCTTCGTGGCGCTGCTCATTGGCCAGGCGCTCGGCGCGGGCGTCGTCGCCACGATCGCCGGCTACCTCCTCTACGACACCGTGATCCGACCTGCCCGCCTGATGCGTCGAACGAGCTACCTGATCACGAATCGACGAGTGCTCATCCAGCGCGGCCGCGAGGAGCTGCACCTCGATCGACCCTGCATCGTGGACGTCATCGACCATCCCCTGAAGGACGGACTCAGCGACGTGTTCCTCGTCCTGGACGGTCCGCGCGCTCGCGCCGTCGCGACCAGCGGAGCCTTCGGCGAGCTCGAACGGGGACCGTCCCTGCGACCCGTGCTCGAGTCCCTGGAGGACGCCGAGAGCGTCCGGAAGATACTGCGCGCGGAGGAGCCCGACCCGCCGCTCTCCCACGCCGCCTGACGGTCCGCTACGGCGGGCGCGGCTCGGGCCCCGCTGCGCCACCCCGTGCGCGACCGCCCCCGCCGGTCGCCTTCTCGAGCCGAGCGACCTCCGCCTGACACCTCTCCAGCCGCCGCCGCGCCAGAGGCGCCCATGGATCATCCGCCGTCGCGTGGGCGACGTACGCCGTCCAGTCCGCCGAGGCCTGCTGGTACCTGGCGATGCCGTCCTGCGGGACCTTCTCCCGCCGCGCGAGGGCCATCGCCGCTAGCGCGCGGTAATAGTGAACCTCGTACGCGGGAACGAAGAAGACCCCCTCGACGTCGAGCGCGAACCTGAACGTCCCGAAGGCCTTCTCTGCGGCTTCGAGCGCAGCGGGATGATCGCCGGACCGGTCCAGCGCGACGGCGAGTCCCCAGTAGGCGAGCGAAGCTTCCTTCGGGCTACGGGAGACCTCCAGCGACCGTCGATAGTCGAGGATCGCATCGTCCAGGTTGCCGGCCATCATCTTGGACTCGCCGCGGTTCATGAAGATGGTGGCCCTCAAGCCTCGGAGCCACGAGACGTCCAGCGCCTCGGTGTACGCGGCGACCTCGCGATCGCGGTCCGCGAGCTTCGCCGACGCGATGGCGATGGAGAACCACACCGTGCCCGCCAGCTGGGGCGGCACACCGTCCACGACCACGCCATCGAGCACCTCGCGAGCCACCCGCGGGCGATCGACGGGCTCGCGATCGAGCAACTCGGCGTAGATGACGCGCAGCCGTGGATCTTTCATGCGCGCGCCGCCGGCTGCGTGGAGCAGCTCCAGCGCGCGCATCCTGTCGGGCAGCTGGGGCTGGAACAGGAGGTCCACCGCGTCCTCGTCCAGTAGGCGCTCCACGTCCTCGAGCAGCGCGTGCTCGCGAGCCACGTCAGGGTCCCGAGCCGCGTCCCACAGCGATGGCTTCGCTTCGGCGAGGCCGGTGTCGCAGACCGACACCGCCACGACGAGCGCTGCGACCGCGAACCTCATCGCAAGCCCCGCGCTCTTCGCGAGAGCCGCCCCATCCGCTCGCGAGCGCGCTCCCTCCACGACGCTTCCGCGCCGGCCGAATCCAGGAAGCGCTGCCACGCGTCACGGGCGAGGTCGGAGTCGGTGGCCTCCGCGAGCACCGCGACCATCGCGTCGAGCGTTCCAGGAGCGGTGACGACCATGGCGTTGCCATCGGTCGCGTGTCGGTCGAGGACCCACGGACCGCCGGCCTCGGCGGCAACGCCCGCCGCCTCGGCGTCACGCCCCTGCAGCGCCAGCGTCAGCGCCAGCGCCGACAGCACGTACGGTGTGAAGCCCGGGCTCGCGCCCACGCGGCGCGCCTCGCCGAGGAACGCCCCCGCTTCGTCGAGCGCGGGAGGCGTCAGCGCGGCGACGGCCAGGCCCGCTTCCACGTAGGCCCGCTGCTGTCGACTCGCGTCGCCCAGGAGCTCCGCACGCGGCACGAGCGCCCGATACGCGGCGGCCGCACCGTCGCGATCGCCCCCGAGCACGTGGGCCACGGCGAGGTCGTGGAGCGCCGCGGGATCGGCAACGCTCTTCGGATCACGAGTCTGGGCCCGACCGAGCGCTTCTCGCGCCTCCCCGTGACGCCCCAGGGCCAAGGCGGCCCGGCCCCGCAGAACGTCGGGCGCGGCGCGATCGGGCTGCTCCTTGGCGGCGTCGAGCGCCGCCTGGTGCGCTTCGGCCGGGGCCGACGAGAGCCGCGAGTAGCCGCGCGCGAGCAACCGACAGTAGCGGGCCAGCGCGGGCGTCCGCGCGACGTCCCAGAACGTGCTGCGGTCGCCCTGCCCCGTACCCGAGACGGCCCGGCACTCCCGCGGGCGAGGGCTGGCCGCCGCATGCACGGCGAGGAGCGATGACGTCTCCTGGGGCGGCGTAGCCGCGACCAGCTGGGCGACGACGAGCGGGATCAGCAGGGCCACGGGAGACATCGAGCGTTGCCCCTCGCTGGGCGCCTGGCAAGGACGCCGGCGTGACGGGCTGCGCGACGGGCCAGGACGCCGTCACCGGGACGCCAGGTGGCCCGGCGACTTCGGACTCAAGGGTCTCCGGGTCCAGCCGTTACGGGGGGAAAGGCTCCCCTCGCGCTCCCGTGTTTCGCCCGATGCCGCTCGAAGAAACGGACGTTCTGCACCATCGGCCGACCCTGGCCGTCCCCGCCGCTGCCACCGTGAGCTCCCTGACGCGGGCGGACATGGGCGTCGCGTTCCAGCCCATCGTGGACGTGCGTGACGGATCGGTGCTCGCCCACGAGGTGCTGGCGCGGTGTTCGCGCCCCGGGCTCACGTCACCCGCGGTCCTCTTCGAGCGAGCCGAGGACGAGGGGGCCTGCGGGCCTCTGGGACGACTCGTGAGGGAGGTCGCGTTCGCGGAGTGCGATGACTCGCCGCTCTTCGTGAACGTGCACCCGGACGAACTGACGGCGCGGTGGCTCGTCCAGCCCGACGACCCCATGGTGCTCCACGGGCACGACGTCTACCTCGAGATCACGGAGACCGCGGCGTTCACGCACTTCGACCTGTGCATGAGCGTGCTCCTCGAGCTCCGGCGCCGCGTGGACGTGCGCCTCGTGATCGACGACTTCGGCGCCGGGCATTCGAATCTGCAGCGCGTGGTCGAACTCGAGCCCAGTGTGGTGAAGCTCGACCTGACACTGACACGAGCCATCGACGGGCATCGGCGCAAGCAGGCGGTCGTCCGACACGTCGTGAACCTCTGCAACGAGCTCGACACCCGGGTCGTCGCGGAGGGCGTGGAAACGGAAGCGGAGCTCGCCTGCGTCCGCGACCTCGGCGTCCACCTGGCGCAGGGGTACTTCCTTGCCAGGCCGGCGCGCCTTCCGCCCACGCCCTACTGGCCCTGGGCGCGGCGTACAGGCCACGACTCGGCGCAGCGCCGCGCCGTGCGCGACGAGACCCCTTCGCGCTCGCGCATCAAGGCCGTAGAGGAGATCTCGGCGCTGACCACGCGACGGCCGGGCTACCGCTGACGGGCCGCCACCTCCCCGTCGGGTAGCGGGACCGTTCGTGTTGTGGATCCGCCGCCGACGGCCCTAAGGTCGCCCGCGATGCCGCGCTTCACGCATCCCGTCACCATCCGATACCTCGAAGTCGACCAGCAGGGCGTGGTCTTCAACATGTGGTACGTCGCGTACTTCGACGACGCCATGACGGCGTTCCTCGAGCATCGCGGGGTCGACTACGCGGGGATGGTGGCGAGCGGGTTCGACGTGCAGCTCGTTCACCTGGAAACGGACTGGACGGGGGCCGCACGGTGGCGCGACGCAATCGAGATCGCCGTCACCGTGGCCAGCATCGGAACGACGAGCTTCACGCTGGGGTTCGAGGTCCAGCGGGGGGCCGAGATCCTCGTGACGGCACGGATCGTGTACGTCGCCATCGCCACCGACGGCACGGGCAAGCGTCCGCTGCCGGACGTCCTGCGCCGAGCGTTGTCCGAGGGATCGTGAGGTTCAGCCCCCGAACTCGACGCCCGCGGCGAGGTACACGATGGGCGCGAAGGTGAGATCCGTCAGGTCGTTCCCGCCGGCGGGCTGCGAGATGAAACCGACCTCGAGCGGGATCATGATCGTGTCGGACGCGGGCACGACGAACTCGAGCACGGCCCCCACGTCGAGGCCCTTCGCATCCTCGACGTTGACCTCGTCCGTTCCGATGAGGGTGTAGCCCACCGCCAACCCCGGCCGCACCTGGAACTGGAACGGCTTGCCGAACCGGCCTTTGATCGTCCCGCCAACGGTCGTCAGGTTGAAGTCGTAGTCGGCGTCGAAAACCGTCACGGTGGGTCGTGCGTGCAGCAGGAACGCGCCGATGCTGAGCTTCGCTGCGACCGGCGCGTCGACGCTGGCGACGAAGAGCGGGCCCGCGTGGGTATCGAAGTCGCGGTCCGCGATCTCCACGTAGACCGACCCGGGCGTCAGGACGCCGGCCTTCAGCCCGAGGTTCCAGGACTGCTCCCGGTCGGTGGACGGAGGCCCCGCCGGGGCCCCGGCCGGCGCGGCGCCGGGCGCGCCGGCGCCTGGCGCCGCCTGACCGTAGCTGGTCGGGGGCGGGGGTGCCGCAGCCACGGGCGCGGGTTGG
>CAZARU010000114.1:0-21253 GCA_964487605.1 uncultured Polyangiaceae bacterium | reverse complement strand
GGCATGCGACGGCGAACTGAAGTCCTTCGACCTGCGCCTGCGGCGCCCCCGACCGACGCCCCGGCTACGCCGCCATCGCCGCCGCTGCCCCCGCTGCCGCGCATGGGGAAGCAGGCCCCGTCGTCACAGGTGAAGCCCGCGGGGCACTCCGTCGAGCGAGTGCACTGCGCGCAGTGTCCGCGGTTCGTATCGCACAGGAGGCCGAACTCCGTGCAGTCCTTGTCGGAGGCGCACTGCGGTCTGCACACGCCGGTGCTGCAGGTGCGGTCCGCGGCGCAGTCGCTGGCGGACTCGCACTCGACGCACGCCGAAGTCACCGCGTCGCACACCCGATCGCCGCTGCAGTCGAGGGATGACGCACACGCGGTGGCGTCGTCGCACACGCCGTCGTCGCACGCCTGGCTGGCGCCACAGTTGCGATCCGTCGTGCATTCGGCGCACGCGCCCGACCCTCGATTGCAGAATGGACTCTTCGCCGGGCAGTCCCCGTTCCTCGTGCACGATGCGGTCGTGCTGCCGCCGGCTCCTTCCGTCGAGGCGTCGGGCAGCGCACCCCCGGAGCTTCCCCCGGAGCCGCACGCCTGCGAGGCCATCGATGCGATCACGAACGTCGTGCCTGCGAGCCAGGCGGCCGTCCCACGATTCATGCTGCCAGGCTACCGCGTTGCAGAGGGCCCCACCAGTCGGGCGCGTGCGGCTTCGCGCAGCAACGGGGCGCTGCGCAGAGCGCGTCGGGCCTTTCCGTGACGGCCCGCGCGCGCGCGGCTATGCTTCGGTTTCGGCGGTAGCGTCGGCTCAGGAGGGCTCGCGTGATGACGATTCGGCGGCTCGGTGTTCTGGTGATGGCGTGCTGGCCGGTCGCCTTCGCGGCGACGCAGTGTGGCGGCGACGAGTTCGCGGCCGGCGGTTCTGGCGGAACGTCCGCCGGCGGAACGCTCTCGGCGGACTCGAGCGCTGGAGCCTCCGGAGCCGGAGCCGGAGCCGGAGCCGGAGCCGGAACGGGTGGTGCCGGAGGCGCTTCCGGCAGCGGTGGTTCCGGCGGAGTCCCACTGCCGTGCACCGAGGCCGCGGACTGTGACGACGGCGATCCGTGCACGCTCGACGCCTGCACGGCCGAGTCCGTTTGCGACAACGCGGCGCTCTGCGGTTCGGGGATGCAGTGCTGCGGCGGTACGTGCGCCGACTGCTGCGAGGACGGTGACTGTGACGACGGCGTGGCGTGCACGGCGGATCGGTGCTTTGCCGGGCGGTGCTCCTTCCCGCCGGACGACGGGGACTGTGCGTCCTCCGAGTACTGCCAGGCGGGCGTGGGGTGCACGCCGCGAGCCGCGTGCACGGGCTCCGGCGATTGTGACGACGACGATGCGTGCACGGTGGACTCTTGCGAGGGCTCGCTGTGCTCGCACGAGTTTTGTGACGACGGCGAGCAGTGCTGCGGGAGCGCAGGCTGCCGCGAGTGCTGCACCGACAGTCACTGCAACGACGGTGACCCGTGCACCGCGGACGTGTGCCAGTCCGACGGCAAGTGCGCGTCTCAACCCAAGTGCGGCCAGCTATCTTGTTGCGCGGGCGGTGCCTGTGCCACCTGCTGCGAGGCCTCGGACTGCAGCGACGGCGTCGCGTGCACGGTGGAGTCGTGCACCGGGGGGGCGTGCCAGAGCACACCCGACTCGTCCCGGTGCGCCGCGGGCGAGGTGTGCAACCCTGCCGTGGGATGCGAGCGGCAAGTCCAGTGCACGACGAACGCGCAGTGCAACGACGGCAACCCCTGCACCGCGGACACGTGCGCAGGTGGCAGCTGTAGCTACGCTGGCTGCGCCGGCGGACTGAAGTGCTGCGCCGGCGTCGGGTGCCGCGCCTGCTGCGCCAACGGTGACTGCAACGACGGCGTTCCCTGCACCGCCGACTCTTGCGCCTCCGGTACGTGCAAGTACACGGCCAACGACGGGGCATGCCCCGGCGGGTCGTGCCATCCGGTCCTCGGCTGCGTGCAGTGCTCGCCGGGCAACCCCAGCGCTTGCAGCGACGGCAACCCGTGCACCATCGAGACGTGCAGCTCGACCGGGCAGTGCATGTTCGCGGCGGCCTGTCCCGGGCAGAGGTGCTGCAGCGGTGGCGCGTGCGCGAGCTGCTGCGGCCCGAGCGACTGCGGTCACCTCAGCGTTCCGGGAAGTTGCCTCGTGGGTGCCTGCCAGGGCGGCTCGTGCGCTCAGGTTTCGGCGTGTGCGAACGGTCAGCGGTGTTGTGGAGGGGCGTGCCAGGCATGCTGCGGTGACGCGGACTGCGCCGGCCAGAGTGACCCTGCGTCGTGCACGCGGGCGACCTGTCAGGGGGGCCAGTGCGTCGCGGCGAGCACGTGCGCACTCGGTGAAATGTGCTGCGGCGCAAACACGTGCGGCGAATGCTGCGGTGACGCCGACTGCCCGGTGTCCGGATGCGGCACGCCTTCGTGCGTGAACAACGGCTGTCAGCAGGTCTCGCTCTGCCCTGTCGGCTCCGTCTGCTGCGACAACGAGTGCTGCTCCCTCACGGGAACGTGTGGGGTCGGCTTCGCCGAGTGCTCCGGGTTCTGTCGCGCGACGTCGCAGTGCGCCTCCGGTTCCTGACGTCGGAACCGGGCCGCGGGCGACGGCGGCGCGTCTCCTGGGCGCGACGGACTAGGCCGGGAACTTCGGGCGCTTCTTCGCGTCCTCGTCGTCGTCCCCGGTCGGCTTTTGCTTCTTCTTGCCGCCACCGCACTCGGGAAGTGCCTCGTCTGCACCTGCCGCGGCCGGGAACTTGGGTCGCTTCTTCGGGTCTTTGCCTTCTTCGTCTTCGGTGGGCTTCTCTTTCTTCTTTCCGCCACCACATAGCGGAGCCGCGGAGGCAGCAGTGGCGCCGGCTGGCGGGACCGCGAGCGCGAGCGCGAGAGCTGAAGCGGAGATGAAGGCGAGCGTGCGGGGGAGCGACATGTTGTCTTCCGTTTGCGGCAGCCCGGGCCACGCGTCAACCCCGCGGGCCTGGAATCGCCCGATCACAGCGGGCTTTTGGCGCGTGGCGCGCCGACCAGATCAACCGTCGTGGCGCCAAACCGGGGCGACGAGGCGCCGCCGCCCCACGGCCGCGAGCCGAACGTCGGGTTCGTCGAGCCCGACTCGATCCCAGAGCTTGCACGTCACCTGCTTGTGCATCTGGTCGAGCCCCTCACAGTAGTTGGTGAACGTACACCGACGGACGTCGGCGCCGTGGCCGAGGCGCACCTTCTCGAACCAGTCGGGATCGGCGAGGGACTGTCGAGCGGAGGCGACGATGTCCGCGGCGCCCGCCTCCAGTAGCGCTTCTGCCTGGTCGAACGTCGCGATGCCGCCGCACGCCACGACGGGAGTCGAACGGCCCTCGTCACGGATTCGGCGTCGGATGAGGGCCGAGGGGGCAATGTTGCGGCCGAAGGGGCCGGCCTCGTCGGCGATGACCGTGGGCATGCACTCCCACCCGCTGCGACCCGTGTAGGGATACGCCGCGGCACCGATGCGTGGCTGCGAGGCGTCCTCGAAGCGCCCGCCGCGCGAGAGCGAAAGGAAGTCGATGCCGCGCTCCGCGAAGCGCGCACCGAACCACGCGGCGTCATCTACGGTGTTGCCGCCGACGACGCAGTCCTCGGACAGATACCGGCATCCGACGACGAACGGCTCGCCGACCCTCGCACGGACCCGAGCGAGCACCTCGAGGGGGAGGCGAACCCGGTTCTCGCGGGGGCCTCCCCAGCGGTCGGCCCGATCGTTCAGCGCCGACAGGAACGAGCTCATCGTGTAGGCGTGTGCGTAGTGCAGCTCCACGCCGTCGAAGCCGGCGACCTCGGCTCGCGCCGCCGCGTCGGCGAAGAGGTCGGGCAGCACGGCGGGAAGATCACGGACGTGGTCGAGATGCAGGTCCGTCACCCGCTCGCGATACCCCATCCGCAGCGCTTCGAACTCGCGCGGCGTCAGGAGCACCTCGAGCTCCCCCGGCGAGAGCTCCGCAAGGACGGCTCGCACGCCCTCGTCGCTGGTGGCTCGTTCGGCGAGCGCGCGCCGGTGGTGGTCGGTCACGACGAGGTGGCGCGAGAAGTACGTTGCGGGGTCCGGCCGGCGATGGATCTTCAAGAAGTCGATGAGCTGGATGAAGAGCCTGGTTTCGCCGCCGCTCGCTCTTTTCACGGCGTCGACGAGCCGCCGGAGGCCCGGCACGAATCGGTCGTGGCCGATGCGCAGGAGCGGACCGCTCTTCACGTCCCGGATCCCGGTGGCTTCCACCACGATGGCTCCCGGCCTTCCCCGAGCGAAACGCTCGTACCATTCCACGACGTCGTCGGTGACGAATCCGTCTTCCGTCGCGCGCCAAGGCACCATGGCGGGTACCCACGTGCGCCGCGCGAGCCGGAGTCGACCGCTCGACAGCGGCGCGAACCATCGCGCGGTAGCCGCCTCGCTGGCCGTGGGCCACCGGGCCTGAAGCAACGGGTGCTTCCTGGGGTGCGCGGGTCGCCACACGACGCGAGCCCTAGCCCTTCGTCGGGATCCGCGCGCGAAGCAGGGCGCGGGCGATCACCACGTGCTGGATGTCGGTGGCGCCCTCGTAGATCCGAAGTGGCCGAATGGCCCGGTAGAGCCGATCCACGGGGTGGCTGGCCACGACGCCCCTTCCGCCGAGGATCTGCACGGCGTCGTCCACGATGCGTTGCGCGGCTTCGGTGGCGAACACCTTCGCCATCGCGCTCGACATGCTCACGCGCTCTGCGCCGCGATCCTTCTCGTACGCGGCGCGATACACGAGCAAGCGTGACGCCGACAGATCGGTCGCCATCCTCGCCAGCTTGGCCTGCACGAGCTGCAACTCCGAGAGCGCGCCGCCGAACTGTCGCCGGTGCACCGCATGGGCGAGTGCCTCGTCGAGGGCGCGCGTCGCCATGCCGCAAGCTGCAGCGGCCACCGTCGTTCGGAGCGCGTCGAGGGTGGCCATCCCCAGCTTGAACCCCGCGCCTTCGGCGCCGACGAGCGCGCTGGCAGGCACCCGGCACTCTTCGAAGCGCAGATCGCCGAGGGGGTGGGGTGCGGAGAGCACGATGGGGCCGGCGAACACCAGGCCTGGAGCTTCCGCGGGTACGACGAAGCAAGAGATGCCTCGATGCCCCGCGGCAGCATCGGTCTTCGCGAACACGGTGTAGAAGTCCGCGATGCCGGCGTTCGAGATCAGCGTCTTTGCGCCCGAGAGGACGTAATCGTCTCCGTCGCGGCGCGCCGTGGTCGTCATCGCCGCGACGTCGGACCCGGCGTCTGGTTCCGTCATCGCGAACGCGGCCATCGCTTCCCCCCGCACGACCGGTCCGAGCCATCGTTCGGTGTTGGAAGACCCACCGAGCAGCATCGGCATCGTCCCCAGGCATTGCAGCGCGAAGACCTCGTCGGCCAGGGGGGACGCCGCCGCGATCGCCTCCCGGCACAGGCACGCTGCGCGGAGGTCGAGCGGCTCGAGGAAGCGGAGGAGTCCGGCGTGCCCGATCCGTTCGAGACAGTCCCGCGCCTGGTGTCGCGCGTCGGCGTCGGTGTCCGGGGCCTGCAGCGGCGCGAGGTCGGAGGCGACGAAGCGGTCGAGCTCCGCCCCGAGCGTTCGGTGGTGGTCGTCGAGGAAGGGGCCGGGCGTCGTGACGTCGAGCATCGTTCGTGGCGCGGACCTTATCCCGACTGCGCCGGTCAGGCGACGCTCCGCGGTTCGAGCGCGAAGCCTGGTTCGCGGATGGAGTTGACGCTCTTTCACGGCCCCGCCAGGCTCGTTCAGGTGGAACCGGTTCGCCTGCCCAGCACGGTGCTCGCGAAGATGTTCCGGGGCATCTTCCTCGGTCGCCGCGCCGCTGCGCGCGTTCGAGCGCTGATCGGCCCGTCAGAGCGCCTGGAGGCGTGGCGGCGAGAATCCGAGGAGGACCTGCGCTCCGGACGCCAGAGGCGCGAAGACGATGACGTCACGGGCCGAGAGCCGCGTCGCCGCAACATCCTCTTCATCACGACCGATCAGCAGAGGTTCGACGCCCTCGGGGTGAATGGCGGCAAGGTCGCGCGCACCCCGGTCATCGATGCGGTCGCGCGCGGAGGCCTCTCGTTCCACCGCGCCCACGTCCAGAACGTCGTGTGCATGCCGTCGCGCAGCACGATGCTCACGGGCCAGCACCCACTCACGCACGGCGTCGTCGCCAACGGTGTGGCGCTTCCGGACGACGCGCCGAGCGTCGCGCGGCACCTGAGGCGGGAGGCCGGGTATCGCACGGCGCTGATAGGAAAGGCGCACTTCGAGCCCCACCTCGACCCGCTGCTCGCGTGGTTCGAGAATCGTTGTGCGGCCGAGGGCTGGACGGGGCCGTGGCGAGGCTTCGAGCACGTCGAGCTGGCGACGCACGGCCCGATGGGGGGTCACCACTACGCCGCCTGGCTGTGGCAACGGCGACCGGACCTCGTCGGCGGATTCGGCGGGGTGCTCACCGGGGCGGGTGGTGGCGAAACCGGCGCGCCCGAGGTGAAGCACAACCCCATCCCGCGCGAGTTCTATCACACGGACTGGATCGCGAGCCGGACCGTGGCGTGGCTCCGGTCGCTACCAGCCGACGAGCCCTGGTTCTGCTGGATGAGCTTCCCGGATCCCCACCACCCCTTCGATCCCCCGCTCGAGGAAGTCGAGAAGCGTCCCGGTCACCGCGACGTGCCGCTTCCCGACGGACACCCCGGATCACCCGATGCGGCCCGCGAGATCCTCCGGCGCCGACCTCGACACTGGCTCGACTGGTACGAGGGTCGCTTCCGAAACCCCGAAGGCGGCCCCGTCAGCTTCGTACCCTCGCGGCTCGAAGAGCGGCAGATTCGCGAGATCAACGCGATGATTCACGTCGAGAACGAGCTCATCGACGAGGCTTGCGGGAGCGTCCTCGAGTTCCTGGCAAAGGCGGGACGCCTCGACGATACCGACGTCTTCTTCACCTCCGACCATGGCGAGCTGCAGGGCGACTACGGGCTGGTCTTCAAGGGCCCTTACCACGTCGATTCCTTGCTGCGTGTCCCGCTCGTGTGGAAGCCCGCGGCCTGCGCTCGGGTCGATCCCGCCGTGATCCCCGAGCCCGTGGGGCATGTCGACCTCGCGCCGACCTTCTGCGCGGTCGCTGGCGTTTCCACGCCAGACTGGATGCAGGGTTCGGCCCTTCCGACGGCTCCCGGCGGCGATCGTGACGCCGTCATCACGACGTTCGACAGTCAGTTCGCGCCCGTGGGAATGCACCTCCGGACCCTCTGGAAGGACGGTCTCCTCTGCACGGAGTACCTCCCGAGCACGACCCGGATTGGCGGAGACTGGCCGCTCTACTGGGCGCTCTGGAGCGCCGGAACCCGCGTGCCGAAGTACGACGGGACCGAAGGGGAACTCTACGACGGCAACGAGGACCCGCTGCAGCGTGACAACCTCTGGGACGACCCGGCGCGGCGCCGTCGGCGCGAGGAGCTGCGCGAGGAGCTGCGTGACCGGATGCCGCCCGCGCGACCGGACCCACTGCCGTTCGGCGCACCCACGTGAAGCGCGCGGCGTCCGTCGGATCGACGCCTGGGGTTGAGGATCGAGCGCTCATTCGCGCGGCGCAGATGGAGTCGAACCTGCAGAGTCTGGACGAACTGGGGCCGGAACACTCCCAGAAGATCCGTGCGGAGCTCACCCGGGAGATCGCGCTCGTCGAGGGGTCCACACGCGTCGGATGGCTGCCCTTGGAGCACGACATCGCGCTGACCGAGCTCGTCGCGCGCGTCTCGGGCGATCAGGCGCTGTGGGACTGGTCGCTCGGGTCGATGCTGAAGACCGTCGACGCACCACTGCTGCGTCCGGCGGTGGACTCCGCCGTCAGGCTCTTCGGATTGTCGCCTGACAAGATCGTGAGGCTCGCGCCGCGCGTCTGGCAGGTGATCTATCGCAACGCGGGGGACCTCGAGGTGCGGCGGGAAGGTCCCTCCGCCGTGAGTCTCCTCTGGCGAAACGTGCCCGGCATCGCCATGCGAAGCCACGCCTACCGCATCGGGATAGCGGCTTCGCTGGCCTCCCTCTTCGAGATCTGCAGGGTGCGCGGCACGGTCAGCGTGGACCCCGACCTGGCCGCGCCGATGAGCCTCGTGTTTCGCCTGGCGTGGCGGTGACGCGCGGGGGACGAAGATCCGGGCAGGCTCGACACTCGCGCGACCGGATGGTCTGATGTCCACGGTGACCCTCCCTTCGCGCCGGTCGCGCGCGTGGTGTGCCCGCGCGCTCTTCGTCGCTTCTGGTGGCCTCGCGTCGTGCTCGGGCTCCGACCCGCAGAGGGAATCGCGGGGCGACGTCCGAATCCTCGTGGAGCCCCTCGAGGTCAACACCTTGAGCGCGCGTGTGGTGGTCGAATCCGACCGGCCCGTCCGCGCGTCGCTGCGCGTCACGGGCGCCGGAGCGGAGCAGTGGGACGCGCCGGCGTCCGCCGAGCCGGCGCTGCGGAGCGAGCTCCACGCGCTCGGGATGCGGCCGGCTCGGCCCTACACCTTCCACGTCTCCGTCCGGCACGTCGACGGCGGCGTGCAGGTGTTCGAGCGGGAGTTCACCGCCGGCGACCTCCCGAGCGACTTCCCTCCCGTGGACGTTCACGTCGCCGAGGGAGATCCTCTCCGGCTGACGGCGTTCTCGGCCGTGCGCGTCGAGAATCGGTTCGCGCGGCCCGGGGGCGTCGCTTACCTGGTGGTCGTGGACGGTACCGGCGCCGTCGTCTGGTACGCAGCGGTGGGGGGCGCACCGACGGCGGTCTACCTGGATGGCCGTGGCACGTGGTGGCTGGTGCAGCCGGCGCACATAGAGCGCCTGACGGTCACGGGGCGGCGCCTGCCCGGCATCCACCCGACCAACGGCGTGCTCGCCGACGTACCCGCGGACGCGGTGCGGATCGCCGCCGACACCTTTCACCACGACGTCGTCGAACTCGCCGAGGATCGCATCCTCACACTGGCCACCCGCTCCCTCTGGCTCGGTCCGCGCGAATGCCCGGCGTACGACGCGACCTACAACGTCGTGGGGGACGTCGCGGTCGAGCTCGACCTCGCGCAGGAAGCCGTCGTGTCCGAGTGGTCGCTCTTCGACGCCATGGATCCGTGCGAGGCGGCGTCAACTTCGTTCAACGACTACTTCTACGGTGACCTCTACGGGAGCTCCGCGGCGGACTGGACGCACGCCAACAGCGTCGCGCTCGACGAGGCCGCGAATGCGATCCTGGTGTCGGTTCGTCACGCCAACCAGGTCGTGGCGCTGCGCCATCGCGACGACGCCGGGGGTCCCGCCGGGCAGGTGCTCTGGAGACTCGGGGAGGGTGGCGACTTCGCGCTCGCGGGCGCCGGGGCCAGGTGGTTTCACTACCAGCATGCGGCACGACCCCTGCCGGGGTCCCGCGTCATGCTCTACGACAACGACGCGCCACCGCAGGGGACACCGCCGGATCCGTCGCGCGTGCGAAACAGCCGCGCCGTCGAGTATCGAATCGACGCCGATCCGGCGGGTGGCTCCGTGGGGCGCGCCGAGCAGATCTGGGAGTGGGCGCCCGAGCGCGGTCGAACGGCGGTCGGGAGCGACGGCCGGACCGTCGAGGTTCCGTTCTACGCGCCGATCCTCGGCGGAGCCATCCCGACGGGCGACGGGACCGTGCTCGTGACCCACGGCGCTCTCCTCGAACCCCATGACGCGCCGAGGATCACGGTCGCTCGCGTCATCGAGGTGACGCACGATGCCGAGGCGCGAGCGACGCTCGACGTGCAGATCGGCCGTGCCGACGATGCCAAGGGGTGGGTCGTGTACCGCGCCGTTCGTCCCTCTTCGCTGTACGGTGGCCCCGGCGCCTACTGACGCCGCAGGTGGCGCAGTTCAGCGGCGCCGTCGTCGTCGCGCTACTTCGGGATCGGCACCGTGAAGCAGCCGAACTCGATGTCGAGCTTCGCGTTGAAGTCCGTCTGGATCTTCTGGCACGTCGCGGGGCAGACGTGGATCTTCGTCGGGTTCGCGTTGTCGTTGTAGTACCAGCCGCCCAGCGCCGGATCGCAGTCCGCCGGCGTATTGGCGTGGAAGACCTGCTCCGGGGCGCCGCCGCCACCGGGGGTGTAGCGGACGTTCACCTTGTTCTTCTCGAACATTTCGCCCGCGGGTGGTGGGGGAATGTCCCAGTCGCACGCCAGTGTCTTCGCGTCGACGACCGTCTTCGCCAGCGCGTCGAACACTGGCTGGAACCCCGTCGCGTTGCCGCCGCACAGATCGCCCGCGAGGCCGCCGGTCTGCTGGACGAGCTGGTTGTAGGTGGACCCCGTCGCTGCGCACGCCAGGAACTGGCTGCAGCCGCCCAGGCAGAAGATGCCGAAGAACTTCCAGTTGTCGAACCAGCCCGGGTCGAGGCCGTTCACGGCGGTCGTGAACGCCGGTGACGTCATGTCCGAATCGTCGTCGGTCACGACGGCGAAGTACTTCAGCGAGTTCTGCCGGAGCGTCGGCTTGTAGTTGGGGTACTGGGCGATGATCTGCGCCAGCGCGCTGTTGCTGCCGACGCCCTGCTCGACGTGCTGATACCTGGGCGGGTTGGAGCCGCCCGGGCACACGCCGGTGGCCAGGGGCGGTCCGATGCAGATGCCGGGATTCGGGTTGAAGAGACTGCCGTCGGTGGGTTTTCCGGCGCGCGCGATGAGCACGACGTGCACGTCGATGCCCTGATTCAGGATGAAGGACGAAAAATTGTTGAGGTTGGCTTCGACGGCCTGAAGCTCGGCGACCATGCTGTCGGACGTGTCCACCGCCCAGATGATGTCCACCGGCCGCACCGTGTTCGTCGCCTGCTCGTTGATGCCCTGACAGCCGCCGTCGATGGGCGGTCCGCCACCCACGCCTCCCCCATCCGTCTGGATCACGCTGCCGCCGGCGCCCGATGCACCCGCCGCGGCGGAGCCCCCCATTCCAATCAGGCCGCCTGCCCCGCTTCCCGCGCTTCCGGCGGCACCCGATGCCGCGCCGGTGCCGGTGTTCTGGGGTTTGGCGGAGCCGCCAGCCGAGCAGGAGAGCGCCGCGTGGCCCACGAAGGCAGCTGCGGCGACGAGCGAGAGGACGCGCGCGTTGCGAAGCATGTCGCGAAGGTAGCACGAGGCGGTGCGCCTCGGGAGCCTCCACGGACGAGTGTCGTGACGGCGGACAGTTCTCGTCGGGGTGCACGCTCGGGCGGTCAGCTGATGACGGATGCGGCCAGCACGAGCTGGCCGGCGAAGTAGAGCGGGAGCCCCCACGCCTTGTTCCAGAAGGTCTTCTCCACGAAGACGTCGCGCGCGACCGCCAGGTCCGACACGTAGAACATGACGGCGCCCACCGCGACGCTCACTTCTCCCGCGTGCGCCGCCGCGCCCACCGCGGCGCCCGCCATGGTCGTCACGACCGCCGTGTAGGCCGCCACGGGGAGCACGAACGGCGGCGGCAGATGTGGCGCCAGCCAGCGGGCCGCGGCGAAGCTCGGAACGAGGAGCACCCCGAGGGCGCCCGCGCCCCAGGTGACGTCGAGGCCGCGGGTCAGGAACGCGATGACGAACGCCACGTGCCCCAGCAGAAAGGCAGCCATGCCGACCAGCAGCGCCGGGCGCGACTCACGCACGAGCAGGGCGACGTCCCCGACGAGCGACAGGACCAGCGCCACGGCGATCCACAGCCCGTAGCTCGACTCGAGCGCGCCTCCCCCGAGAGCGGTTCCCACGAAGCCCACCGACGCGAGCGGCTTGGCCACCCACGCGCCGACGCGCGAGCCGCGGAACTCCGCGATCAGGAGCACGGCGACGCTCACACAGGTGAGCGCGGCGAACGCCGCCATGGAGGACGACACGGGTCACCGAGGCTAGTACCAGGGGCCCCAGGTTCCTACCGGTTCCGCCGCCCGGGGGCCCTACTCTACCAGGACGAGGGTGTGCGAGAGCCCCGCCGAAACGCTCACGGCCTTCGGCATGCCGCCGACGACCACGGGGACGGGTGCCTCGCCCAGCGCTCCGACGCCCAGCTGTCCCGCCGCGCCATCACCCCAGGACCACACGGTGCCGTCCTGATCGAGGGCGAGCGAATGGAAGCCACCCGAAGCGACGTGGGTCGTCTCCGCCGGGCCCTCGGCGACCGTCGGGAACCAGTAGTTGAAGGACGACCCGTTGCCGATCTGCCCGTTCTGGGCATCGCCCCACGCCCACGTCCGACCGTCGCGCACGGCGAGCGAGTGGAAAGCGCCCGCGGCGATCGCCGTCACCCGATCGATCGCCGGGACCCGTGCAGGCCGCCAGTCGCTGCGGAGCGACTCGTTGCCGAGTTGCGCGCGGTTCCCGTCGCCCCACGCGTAGACGAGGCCGTGCGCGCGCCGCGCCAGGCTGTGGCATGCGCCACCGGCAACGTGCGTGATCGAGAACACGCCCTGGACCCGAGCGGGAGTCGCTTGCGGCGCTTCGCTCGGGGGACGTCCGAGCTGACCGCAGCGGTTGTCGCCCCATGCCCACACGTCACCGTTGCTGGTCACGGCGAGCGCGTGGTGCCACCCGGCGGCGATCGAGACCACGCTGGCGAGCCCAGGGACCATCGCGGGCAGCGGCTCCGTCTCCGCCGCGCCGTTGCCCAGTTGGCCCCGATCACCCGCTCCCCACGTCCACACGGTGCCGTCGGAGCGCAGCGCCATGCTGAACTCCCTGCCCGCGGCCACACTCACGCAGCGCTGTCCGGGTTCCAGGGGCAGGGCGACGCTCTCTGGAGACGCGGCGGTCGGTACCGCGGCACCGAGCTGCCCGGAAGCGTTGTCGCCCCAGGCGGCGACGGTCCCGTCCCCGAGCACGGCGAGCGAGTGACGGGAGCCGCCCGCCATCTGCAGAGCGCCGGAGGACAGCGCCACGCCGATCGCGAGCGAACTGGACACGCCCGAGCCGTCACCGAGCTGTCCGCTGCCATTGGACCCCGCGGCGAGCGCCGACGCGGGCCCCCGGGGCCGCCCGAGCACCATCGTGTGGTAGCCGCCCGCCGACACGTGCGTCGCGAGGGCACCCATCATCACTCGCTTCGGGACCAGCGATTCGGTGGTGCGGTTGTCCCCGACGGAGCCGCGCAGATTGTCGCCCCACGCCCAGACGTTCCCGTCGCCGTCGAGGGCGGCGCTGTGGATCGAGCCCGCGGCGATCGCCGTCACGTTCGAGATCGCGAGCTTCGCGGGGGACAGCACGCCGGTGTCGGCGGGCGTCACGGCGCCGTTGCCGACCTGTCCTTCGGTGTTGTAGCCCCAGGCCCAAAGGTCCCCGCTCGCCGTTCGCGCCAGCGTGTGGATGCCGCCACCGGCCACCTCGACGACGCTCGTCAAGCCCGTGACGAGCTCGGGCAGCGGGTTCGGCGCGCGAGGCGGATCCTGGCGCCCGACGCCGAGCTGCCCGAAGCTGTTGAGCCCCCACGTGTACACCTGACCGCCGACCACCGCGGCGTTGTGCGACGCGCCGCAGGTGACCGACTGAGCGGGCGCCAGGAGCACGGGTCCCGGCGAGGGGCGATCGACCGTCGTGCCGTCTCCGAGCTGCCCGTAGAAGTTCGCGCCCCAGGCCCAGACCGTGGCCGCCGCGTCGAGCGCGACGTTGTGGAAGTGGCAGGCGCGGATGCGGACGAGGTTGGGCGGCGCGGTGATCTCCACCGGAGTGAGGCTCTGCGCCGGCGCCCCAGCCGGCAGGCCCAGCTGCCCGTAGGAGTTCGAGCCCCACGCCCACAGCCGCCCGTCCGAGGCGCGATAGGCGAGGCTGTGCAGCCAGCCCGCGCTGACCGCGGTGATCCCGGTCAGGCCCGCCACCTGCTTCGGTGCGAGGCCGAGCGTCGTCGTGCCGTCTCCGAGCTGTCCTTCCGCGTTGTCGCCCCAGGCCCACACCGTGCCGTCCGAGAGCAGGGCCAGGGTGTGCTCCGAGCCGGCCTGCACGTCGGCGATGGCGCCGAAGTCGGGGACGACGTTCGGAACGCTGTCGTTCGTGGTGGCCACGCCGAGCTGGCCGGAAGCCGACTTGCCCCAGGCGTACAGTGCCTGGGCCATCGGCGCGGCGTCCGCCATCGGCGTGCCGTGTCCCACGACGAGCGCCGACGTGATCGGCGCGAGCGCCACCGGGAGGAGGCGCTGCGCCCTCGAGCGCGCCACGCGCGACGACGACCTCGACACGCAAGCGCGCTCGCCGCCGGGTGCTGGACGAGCCGACACGACACCGAGGGGTGCCACGCCCCGTGACGGGCGCAAGGCTACGGGCAGTTGACGGGAGTTTCCGGACGCTTCGTCACGACGACGCGCGGCCGGACGTCGGTGGGCGGCATCCAGTCGCCGACGCGCCGAGTGAGGGTCGGAGCCACGTCGGTGCCGCCGAGCCTGAACGCGCTGAGCTCGCGGTTCTGGTTGTCGTCGAACGGGCGGATGGCCGTGCGCGTGTAGGGCTCCCACACGACGCGCTGCGCGGCCGTCGTCACGGCCTGCTTCGCGGGGGTTCCCGGCGTCCCCCCCATCATGCGCGTCGGGATGGCGAACACGGCCTTGTCCGTGATGAGCTCGGTCGCCAGGGCGACCTCGAAGCACGGGTCGAAGTCCGCCGAAGAAATCCGCGGCCCGGCGACGGTGAAGCCGCGATCCGGCGTGAGCAGCGGTGCGTGGTCGAGGGTGCCGTACTTGTTGAGGTGGCCGTTCGGCATCAGCGTCGGGAACAGCGGCGGGAAGACCACGATGTCGGCGTTCGCCTGGTGGTCGGGGGCGCCCGCGGCCGAGCCTCCCGTCTGAAGCACTTGCCCGATGACCTTGGGCGTACCGAAGGTGGGCACGGGAGCGGTGGTGACGTTCGCGCTCATGAGCTGGACGTTACAGACGCTGGGTCCGGGAGTGCCGGTCCCCGCCTCGGCGCCCGCGTCGGCCGCGGGAAGCGGGGCGCAGCTCGACATCGGCTGCTGAATGAACGTGACGCGGCCTCCGACCCCCGAGGCGGGATGCGCGAGCATCGCGACCGCGCCGTCGGGTGGATAGGCGATCTGCTGCGCGCCGTGGATCTTCACTGCCGAGACCATCGCGGTATCGATGACGGTCAGACCGTTCTGGCCCGCGGACGATACCGAGGCGTAGAGGATGCGGTCTCGGAGCACCGCGATGAAGAGCGGGTCGTTGGCCAGGGGCCGCGGCACCGCCCCGATGCCGCCGTCCGAGCTGCCGAGCTCTCCCGCCTGCGTCCAGGTCCCGGTCACCGTGTCGAGCTGTCTCACGTGGAGGACCACGGGGTCGAGCGCGCCGGCGACGCGCTCGAAGACGTACCAGAGGTCCCGGCGAGGTTCGTAGGCGACCCCCTGGACGTCCATGCGCTCCCGGGACAGCTCCTTGCCCGTCTTCGGATCGATGACGACCAGGACCTTCGCGTTGGGATTGGCGTCCAGCAGGCCGTCTCCGCCGACCACGACGACGCCCTCTTGAGGCGGTGGTCCCGAGTCCATGCCGGCCGCGCCGCCGGTGCCGCCCGAGCCCGACGCGCCGCCGTCTCCCGACGACCCGCCGCTTCCCGAGGCTCCTCCGACCGCGCCCGCGCCCGCTGTCCCTCCCATTCCGGCGGTGCTGCCAGCGCTGCCTCCCATGGCGCCAGAGCCGCCCGTGGCTCCCGTGCCGGCCCCTCCCTCGTTCGCGAGCGGGACGACCTCGTCGAACTTGTTGATGAGACTGCAGCCCACGGGGGCGACGAGTGCGGCGACGAGCGCGGCGCGATTGGCGAGCGACATGGTGGTTTCGAGGCCTCCCCTCAGTTGTTCTTCGCGCCTTCGACGATCCAGCTCCGGATCGTCTCGATCTGCTCTGGCGTGAGCACGCGGCCCGTCACGGGCGGGGGCATCTGTTGCCCCGTGATGCCCGGACCGCCGTTGATCTTGCGCCAGAGGTAGCTGTCCAGGGGATCCTGGGACGTCGAGTCGATGCGCTTCATCGCCGGGTTCTGTCCGGCGGGCACGTCCACGATGTTCACGTAGGCGAAGCCTGGCGACAGCACCTGGCCCTGGGGCGGATTCCCCGGCTCGTGGCAGCCGGTGCCGAGGCAGTTCTCCGCGAAGATCGCCTCCTCGACGTCGATCTGGAAGCTGACCAGGGTCTTGACGTTGATCTCCACCGAGTTGGGGTCCTCGTTCAGCGCCTGATCCCGCGCGCGAACGACCACGTAGTGCTGGGTGTTCGACTGCAGGCCATTGATGGTCATGCCGGTCGCGCCGCGGGTCGAGAGCTGGCGTGGTGCCGTGAAGTCCTGCCCTCCGGCGGTGGTCGAGACGTAGGCGGCGTAGATCAGGTCGGGTGTGTTCGTCTGGTCGTCGCTGCCGGCGCTCCACGTGAGCTCGAGCGACGTCGCTCCCGCCGTCACGCCTGCCAGCCCCGCGAACACCGGGGGCGACCCGTCGAGCGACGTCGTCGCCACGCGGATGACGTAGTTCCCGTCCTCGTTGCCCGAGCCGTCCAGGGCGCGGCACACGAAGGAGTAGTCCTTGCCCGACTCGAGACCGGGGACGACGCCCTGCGTTCCGCCGGTGAACGTCGCAACTGGGTCTCCGAGCGGATCTTCCTTCTCGATTTCGCCGAGCACGGCGTAGACGGCGTACCGGATCTGATCGGGCGCCGTGACGTCGTCCTTGGCAGGCGCCCACGTGAGCGTGGCGCCGCTCGCCGTGACGTTCGCCACCCCGGCGCATCCTCCGAACGTGGGCGGGTTCGCGTCCGTGCCGGTCTTCCCGGCGATCTCCACGTCGTTGTCGTCCTGGTTGCCCGCGGCGTCCATGGCGCGCACGTGGAAGTAGAACTCCGTGTCCGCCGCCGGAAGACCGGAGACGATCGCCGTCGTGTCCCCCGGCGCGGTGATGGTGCCCAGCTGCCCCGCCTTGGCGAGACCGGCGCCCGAGGCCCAGTACACGAGGTAGGAGATGCTCGCGGCGGCGTTGGAACCGTCGTCTGCCGCGTCCCAGCTCACCTCGACGCTCGTCGAGCCCGCGGGCTTCGCGCCCGTCGCCCCCGCGAACGTCGGCGCGGCGGTGTCCACGGCGGGCGTGCCGCCGATCTCGACGCTGTTGGAGTCTTCGTTCCCCGTCGCGTCCACGGCCCGCACGACGACGAACACCTCGTCCGGCGCCAGGTTCGTCAGCAGGAACGAGCGGGCGCCGTTCGGCGCGACGTACGTCGGCTCGCCGAAGTTCTGCATGCCGCTCGAGAGGGCGACGTAGATGTTGTACGAGATGTCCTCGGGCGCGCTGAAGTCGTCCGTGGCGGCCTTCCAGCTCACCTGCAGCGCCGTGGCGGTCGCCGGCGCGATGGCCTCGACCCCTGCGAACGACGGCGGGCCGTCGACGATCGGCGCGCCGCCGCTGCCTCCGGTCCCTGCGGTTCCGGCCTGGCCGGTGCCGCCGCTTCCCCCGCTGGAGCCGGCCTCACCGCCGGCGCCACCGCTGCCAGTCGCCTTGGCGACGCACTGCGTTCCCTTCTTGGTGGTGCCCGAGCCGCACGTGAGGTCGTCCCCGCCGCAGCCGGCGAGCGCCGTCGAGGCCAGGAGCGCCGAGCAAGTCCAGAGTGCTGACAGGCGGTTCATCTTGATTCCGTTCTCCAAGAGACGTCGAAGTGAGGTCATGCGCCGAAGGCTCCCTGCAGAATCCAGTCGCGGATGGCGCCATCCTCCGCGCCCGTGAGGGTATCGAACGTCGGCAGGCCGTCGCCCGAGCGTGGCTCCTGCGATCCGGTGAAAGAGTTGGGCGTGGCGGGCGAGAAGGGCGCGCCGGTGTAGTTCAGCGGGTTGATCTTCCGGTAGATGTAGCTCCGCTCGGGGGCGCCTGGCTCGACGAGCTTGAGGACGCCGACGCCTGGCTCGATGTAGCCGCTGCCGACGTTCACGACCTGGGTGACGCCCTTGTAGTAGTCGTGACACGACGAGCAGCGATCGACGAGGATGGGCTGGACGTCGGCGAAGAAGCTCGTCGCGGTGATCTCCCGGACGAAGTTGTTCCCCGTCTCGAGGTTGCCGGAGCGGTCCTCCGCGCGAACGTGGACGAAGTACGAGGTGCGAGGGAGCAGCCCCGAGACGTCGAAAGACGTCACGCCGAAGGCCGTGGTCCCGACGATGTGCCGATCGAACTCGGCGCCCAGGCACAGCTGCTGCTGGCGCTGAACGCAGAGGTGATAGCGCACGTCGGCCGCCGGATACGTGTCGTCCGTCGCGTCGGACCAGGTGACCTCGAGGAGATCCGGCGAGTTCGCCACGTTCACGACGGCCGGGGTCCCCGTGAAGACCGGCGGCGTGGTGTCCGCGGGAGTCGGGTTCACGGGAGTGGTTGCCGACGCTTCCATGGTGAGCGGAGCGGCGTTGCCTGCGAGGTCCCGCGCCCGCACGACGATGAAACGGGACGCTCCGGCGTTCAGCCCGGTGATCGTCGCGGACAGAGCGCCCGGCGTGCTCGAGAGCGTGGGCTGGGAGAACGTCTGCCCTCCCGCGTTGTTCGCGACGTAGACGTCGTAGACGATGCTCTTGGCGGGCGTTCGCGCGTCCGAGGCCGCGGTCCAGCTGGCGACGATGGTCGAGGGGCTGGTGGCCGTGGCCGCCTGGATGCCCGCGAACGTCGGCGCGGTCGTGTCGGGCGCACCGCCGACCGTGGTGTTCACCTCGACGGTGTTCTGGTCCCGGTTCCCAGCCGCGTCGCGCGCGCGCACGACGAAGTAGTGCTTCGCTCCCGGCGCGAGCCCCGTGACCGTGTGCTTCGCGACGCCCGGCTTGCTGGTGTCGAAAGGTGGCTTGGTGAAGTCGTGGCCCCCGGCGGTGGCCGACTGGTACACGTCGTAGACGATGTTGGCGGGCTCGGTGCCGTTTCCGTCGGCGGCGGGCGTCCAGTACAGGACCGCGTCCTCGCCCTTGGCCACGGCGAGGCGCGCGCCGCCGAACGATGGTGGACGCCCCTCGGGCGTCGTGACCTGGATCTCCTTCGTGTTGGTGTCCTCGTTGCCGAGCGGGTCCTCGGCGCGGACGACCACGAAGTACTGCGCCTCCGGGTTGATGCCGCTGGCCAGCAAGACGGAGGTCTGCCCCGTGACCGAAGTCGTGGGAGACCCGAACGACTGGCCACCCTTGGTGGTGCCGACGTAGACGTTGTAGGTCAGGTCCGTACCGAAGGCGGCGTCCTTGCCCGGCCGCCACTCGACGAGCAGGGAGCGCGAGGTGGGCGTCAACACCCGGCTCAGGCCGGGGAACTTCGGTGGCGACGTGTCGGTCGTCATCGCCGACCGCTCCGCGGTGTTGTCGTCCTCGTTGCCCGCCTCGTCCACGGCGCGGACCACGAAGAAGTACTCCTTGGCCGGATCGAGGTCGCTCAGGATGGCGCGCGTCGCCCCGGACGGCGTCTTGAGGCGCGGCGAAGAGAAGTCGTGGCCGCCGGCCGCGTTGGCCTCGTATACCCGGTAGCCGATGCGGCCCTCGGTGGTCGTGTCGTCCGTGGCCGCCGACCAGGTGAGCTCGACGCCGGTCTCGCCCTGCGACATCGCCATCTCGAGGCCATTGAACGTCGGGGGGGTGTCGTCCACAGGTCCGCCACCGCTGCCCGACGAGCCGGCCAGGCCGCCCGCTCCGGCGCCGGCGGTCCCGCCTGCTGCGCCACCGCTGCCCGCGCTGCCACCCGAGCCGGTGGGCTTCTTGTCGTCACCCCCACACGCGGCAGCGCCGATTGCCCCAGCAATCAGGGCCACCAAGAACCTGCTCGACATTCCGGATCCTCTCCGCCAAGCGAATCCGCGCCCGGGTGCGACCGGGGCAGGTTGCGCTAAGTGACGGCCGGAATCTAGCAGGGTGACCCGGGGAGTAAAGCCCGGGAATGCCGCGGCCCGGGCCGCGGTCAGGGCTCGGAGCCGAGCTTCGGGCGGTCGAAGGGGGGCAGTTCGCCGGTCACTCGGGGGTCCGTCAGCGCGTTGCGCATGAAGTCCACGATGTCGTCCAGCTCGGCCTGGCTGAGGCCCAGCGGCGAGATGTCCGTGTCGACGTTCCCGTTGAGGGTCGGCGGCTGGTTGTAGGCCGTCGCAATGGCGTCGAGCGTCGCGCCGTGCCCGATCCCGTCGTGAAGGAGTCCCTGCGCCTCGCGCAGGCCCACGTTCCGCAGCCCGGGGGTCTTGAAGCGGCCGCGGTCGCCCATGGCCCCCGTCGTTTCCTCCCGGCCCCTGTCGCCCGCCCAGTCCGCGTGGAACCCGATGTTGCGGAAAGTGTGGTCGGTGAAGAGAGGCGGCGCGTGGCAGAGCGCGCAGCGGCCCTTGTTGCCGTCCATGAACAGCGCAAAGCCGCGGATCTGCGCCGCAGTCATCGCGGTGGTCTCGCCGGCGTTCCAGCGATCCCACGGCGTCTGGTTCGAGGTCAGGCGGCGCTCGTGCGTCGCGATGGCGAACGCGATGCGTCGCGTGTTGATCTCCGGCGAGCCGAACGCTTCGGCGAAGAGCTGCGGGTAGGTCTTGGTGCCTCCGTCCGCGCCGGTGACGGCCGCCTTGATGTCCGGCGGCAGGTCCGTGGCAAGCGCGAGCGGCGTGGCGGCGGCCAGCTTGGCGTGGATGTCCGCCCACGTCTGGCCTTCGCACGCCATCTCGACGTCGTTCAGCGGCGGGCCGACCGACTGGCTCTCCAGGGCGCCTCCGCTCACGATGGCGACGAGCCCGGTGTCGGGATCCCTGAACTCGGACGTGGCGCGTCCGTCCCAGAACACGTCGGGCGCGAACATCGCATCGAGGTACGTGGGCGGCTTGCGCTTGGTGACCTGGGGGCTCGCGCCGAAGATCGCGTCGTTCTTGTACGTGATCACGCCCGCGGCCTCGTTGCACCGCACGACGCCGCGCGCGCCGTGGATGTCGTCGGCGGTGCCGAGCGTGCCGTCGACGCCCGGGTGCCGGGACAGGAGCTCGGCCGCGCGCGGGTCCGAGCCGCCGGCTGCGCCGCGGTGACACGTCCCGCAGGCCATGGTGTCGTCCTCCCCCATCTGCTCGTCCCAGAAGAGGATCTTTCCGAGCACGGCTTTCTGGGGCGAGTGAGGGTTCTCGGCCGGGAACGGCACCGTCGGGTAGGCCGGCGAGGAGCCGGGTCCAAAGGGCGCGTCCGGGCCGCCGTCCACCGGGGCACCCGCCATGCCCGCCATCCCCGCAGCGCCGCCGGTGCCCGCGTCGACGCCACCTTCACCCGCCGACCCGGCC